>JBAVVD010000027.1:0-32571 GCA_049697115.1 Candidatus Aminicenantales bacterium | reverse complement strand
TTTTGAACCAAAAATGCCCACGTATTATATTGATATTAAATGAGTTAAAGAAAGTTAGGAAAAATGAAAACCCATCCCTTGTAACTTATTCATATATAATGAGTTAGAGTTTCGTGACGACCTGTTAATATCTATATCTTATAGAACGTCAAACGCCGATATGTCAACGCAGAGGGAAGAAATGTCCTTTCTTTTAACATTTTGTCTCTTAATGTCTGTTTTTGTCGATTTGTCAGTTATGCTATAATCGACCCAATGTTAGACACAAAATATGTTCTTGATCACAGAGAGATTGTTATTCATAAGATGGCTGCGCGCGGTCAAAATATTGACCTGGATGAGTTTGTCCGGATATCGGAAGAAAAAAAAGAGCTTTTAATAAAAGTGGAGGGCCTGCGTTTCCAGAGGAACAAAGCCTCTGACGTTATCGGCCGGTACAAGAGGGATAAGAAAGACGCCTCCGCTTTGATGGCCGAGATGAAAGAGGTCGGCGAACGAATCAAGGGTCTCGAAGAGGATCTCAGGCAGATTGAGGAGAAACTGAAGGGAATCCTCTTGGGCATTCCCAATCTTCCTCATGATTCCGTTCCCGAAGGGCGGAGCTCGGCGGACAATGTGGAAGTCCGACAATTCGGAAAAAAACCGAAATTTTCATTTTCCCCTCATCCCCATTGGGATATTGGCAAGAACCTTGGAATCCTGGATTTTGAACGGGCGGCCAAGATTGCCGGTTCAAGGTTTGTCGTCTATATCGGAGCAGGGGCCAGAATGGAGAGGGCCCTGATCAATTTCATGCTGGACATTCATACCAGGGAAAGGGGATATGAGGAAGTCATCCCCCCATTTATCGCCAATGAGGAAAGTCTGACAGGGACGGGAAATCTTCCTAAATTTGCCGAAGACCTTTTCAAGCTCGAAGGATACAACTGGTACATGATTCCCACAGCCGAGGTCCCGCTGACTAACCTCTACCGTGAAGAGATTCTTGAAGCTACCTTTCTTCCGCGGCGGTTGGTGGCCTACACGCCCTGCTTCAGAAGCGAAGCCGGCTCCTACGGGAAAGATATCCGGGGGCTTATCCGCCAGCACCAGTTCAATAAAGTGGAAATGATGACATTCTCCCTGCCCGAAGGATCTTTCATTGAGCTGGAAAAGATGACCCTGGATGCCGAAGAAGTATTGAAGAGACTGGATCTCCCGTATCGTGTCGCTGCCCTCTGCACGGCCGACCTGGCATTTGCCAGCGCCAAGACCTATGATCTGGAAGTGTGGATGCCTTCGCGCAACGGCTACCTGGAGATTTCTTCGTGCTCAAACTGCGGCGATTTCCAGGCGCGGAGAGCCGGAATTCGCTTTCGCAGAGGGCCGAAAGGGAAACCGGAGTTCGTTCATACTCTGAATGGATCCGGCGTGGCCGTAGGGCGGACGGTCAGCGCCATCCTGGAGAATTTCCAGCAGAAAGACGGGACGGTCGTCGTTCCGGAGGCGCTGCGCCCCTATATGGACGGACTGGACAGAATTCAGAATTAGAGAACGTCCGCATCCTATCTTTATTTCCGGTCGGCAGATCCGGGAAAAATCGTCAGACTTGCAGCTCAGGGATTCTGCATGTAAAATAAATGACTCCTACGGAGGGATGGCCGAGTGGTTTAAGGCGGCGGTCTTGAAAACCGCTTTCCAGTTTTCTGGAACGGGTGTTCGAATCCCTCTCCCTCCGCCACTCTGTCATATGTGGAATTGCCGCGAATTGAGTGATGAATAAGAGGGTAAAATTCCTTTATCTGGTTCTCTTTCTGCTTCCGTTGGTCGTTTTTTTCTTCTCATTCAACATCGGTTCTTATCCCATCCCCTTCAAGGAATTGATGAAAACGCTCCTTTCTCCTCTTTTTCCCTCGCTCAAGCACGGCCTGCTCCCTGTATACAGCGATATTGTGTTTGGCATCCGGTTTCCTCGGCTCCTGCTGGCCCTGGCCATCGGCGCGTCGCTGTCCGTTTCCGGAGCCTCCCTCCAGGCTCTTTTCAAGAATCCCCTCGTCAATGAATACATCCTGGGCATTTCCTCGGGCGCGGCCTTCGGCGCTTCCATTTCTCTTGTCTTCCTGAGAAGAGGCATTCCCACCCAGGCCGCAGCCTTTTTCTGTGCGCTGGTCGCCGTTTTTATCGTTCTTTTCGTCGCCCGAAACTCCGAATCCCCCCTGATTTCTCTTCTTCTTACGGGAGTGATTGTTTCGGCTTTTTTTTCGGCCCTGCTGGCGCTGGTGGAATTTTTCGCCAGCCCCTATTCCCTCCAGGCGTTGTTCTACTGGCTGATGGGAAATCTGGCCCTGGCCACGTGGAAAGACCTGGCCGTTTCTCTTCCCATAATGGCATTCGGCGTGACGCTTTTGATACTCCTCAGATGGAGAATGAATGTCCTTTCCTTGAGCGATGAAGAGGCCCAGTCCATCGGCATCAACGTCCGGGTGGAAAAGATGCTCATTATTCTGGTGGCCGCACTGACGACTTCTGCAGCCACAGCCGTGGCCGGGATCATCGGCTGGATTGGCCTGATCGTGCCTCACCTAGTGAGGATGATGGTCGGCGTGGACAACAGAAGAGTCATTCCTCTATCTGCCGCTGTGGGGGCGAGCCTTTTGATTCTGGCCGATGACATCACACGGGCCATTGCTTCCTATGAGATCCCTGTGGGAATTTTTACAAGCCTTATCGGGATTCCTTTTTTTATTGTTCTTTTGAAAAAATCCAAGAGGACCTGGCTGTGAGCATCGAAATTCGGAAGCTGACTTTCCGTTACAGTAATTTCACCCTGGATGTCCCGAAGCTTTTTCTGGAAAGCGCCAGAATGACTTCAATTGTCGGGCCCAATGGCGCCGGAAAGACAACTCTCCTCAAATGCATTAGCGCCGTCCTTCCGGTCAAAAAAGGATCGCTCTTTATTGATGGGAGAGACCTGACCGAATTGAGGGGAGTGGAGAGAGCCCGGCATCTGGCCTACGTTCCCCAGGAACACGGCTCTGTCTTTAATTACCGAGTTCTGGATTTTGTCCTCATGGGGAGGGCGGCCTATCATTTTCCTTTGTCGTCCCCCTCAAGGACGGATGTCAGGGTCGCCGAGGAAGCGCTCGCTTTCGTCGGCCTCTGTCACTTTTCTTCCCGTCCTTATTTCGAGCTCAGCAGCGGGGAGCGGAGACTCGTCCTGATCGCTCGGGCATTGGCTCAGAATTCGGATATCCTTCTCCTGGATGAACCGACTTCCTTTCTTGACCCGAAGCACGAGATCGAGATCCTGGAACTCTCCAGGAGGCTGGCCGCGGAGAAAAAAAAGACCGTCCTCATCACTCTTCACAATCTCGATATGGCCGTCCGGTATTCCGATATGATGGTGTTCATGAAGAACGGAGGAGTGTTTGCCTCCGGGAGGGCCGCGGATATCCTGGCAGAGGAACTGCTCGAAGAGGTCTATGAGATCCCGATGAAGATCATTCCCTACGACGGCAAAAAATTGATTGTCATATAGACGGCCGGCTGAGAAAGCCTTTCCGGAAAAAAGGATTTCTGATAGAATAACACAAGTTTTAACGGCAGGCGGAGAGGTGCTGGAGTGGTCGATCAGGATCGCCTGCTAAGCGATTGTCCTAGTATACGCTGGGACCGTGGGTTCGAATCCCACCCTCTCCGCCAGAATTGAATTCTCAAAGAGAATTATTCGACATTCAAAAGAGGGAGTATTGGCTTTAAAAAAGTCCGTTTCAGTCGGGATGAAGCGAATTCTCGCGGTTGTCCTCTTGACCGGATTGGGTATTGCCCAGGGGAGCTATTTGCCCGTTTCCATCCAGTATCAGCTCATGTTGAAGATATTGACTTTTGACCGCAATCTTAAAATCAGAGGGGAGAATGAGATAATGCTGGGTATTGTCTACAGGGGAACCTGGGAGGCATCCAGTGAAGCTAAGGATGAGCTGGTCAAGGCCATGGAGGCCGCTTTTCCGCGGCAGATCGACGGGATCCCCATTCGCTATACGGTTGTTGAAATGCGAGATAAAAATAGCTTTGCTCAGTCTGTGGAACAAAATAAGGTCAATCTCCTCTATATCACTCCTCTGTCTTCAGATGATCTGAAGGCCATCCTCAGTGTCTGCCGGGCAAAGCGAATCCCCACGGTCACCGGCACAGCCGCTTTCGTTGAGAACGGCGTGGCCGTTGGATTCCGAAAAATGGGGGAGAAATCTGAAATTCTTATCAATCTGTCCGCCGCCAGGGATCAGGGCTTTAACTTCAGCTCGAGACTGCTTCATCTGGCAAAAATTTTTGGCAGGTTGGATTGAAGTGGGATAAATCCGATGAGAATCCGGACCAAATTTTTCATTGTTTTGACTCCGCTGCTCGGAGTGATCTGTCTTCTCATTTTTATATTCGCGCCTACCAGGTTTAAAAAGCAGACATTGGATAATCTGGCGCTCAGGGCCAAGAGTATCACGGAAATGACATCCTTCAGTCTGAGTCCCGCCCTTTTTTTTAATGATATCGACACAATCAATGAGGTTTTTCTCAGCGCCAGGCAGAACAAAGACCTCGTCTATATTGTCGTCCTCGATCCGGCCGGGAAAACCGTTTCCAGTTTTAATGAGGAGCGAGCCGACAGAGAAAATTATAAGCGGACTGAGAATAACAGCATATCTCCGGACGGCACGATTTTCAGGGCCAAGGCCCCGATTCTCTATAGGGAGCGTAAGCTCGGAGAACTTCATATCGGCCTTTCGCTCAAAGATATCCAGCAAGAGATGAATGAACTCCGGAAGGAAATCTGGCTGATCAGTATTTTTATTTTTTGTATCGGCACGATTGTCATTTTTGTCCTGAGCACGCTGATCACCAGGCCCCTGCGCCGGATGACCAGGACAACCCGGCAGATCGCCGACGGGGATTTATCGCGGCGGACGGATGTCTCAACCCGTGATGAAGCGGGTCAACTGGCCAGATCCTTCAATGTCATGGTCGATCATCTGCAGAGCAGCTACAGCCAGTTGGAAAACGCCAAGCTTTCTCTGGAGAAAAGGGTGGAGGAGCGGACGAGAGAGCTCCAGAATGAGGTGGCCGGCCATAAGCGGACTGAGGAAGCCCTCCAGGAGGCTTACGAAAAGCTCCGCCTGACCGTCCAGCAGCTTGAGCAGCGCCACCGCGATATGGCCCTGCTCAGTGAACTCGGCGATTCTATTCAAACCTGCACCACGGAAGAGGAGATATTCGGACTCAGTTCTCAGTATGCAAAAAAGATGTTTCCCAATAATTCCGGTATTCTCTATGTCCATAAAAACATAAAAGAGCTTCTTGAGGCCGTAATGTCTTGGGGTGAGGCTCTCCCCGGCAATATTTTCCTGGAACCGGATGATTGTTGGGCGCTGCGCAGGGGAAAGATACACTCCGTTCACAGCCAGGAATTCGAGCAGATCTGTCCTCATGCCTATACTGGAAACAGACCTTTTCAATCCTACCTGTGTATTCCTTTGTCGGCCCATGGGGAGACCATGGGGCTGTTTCATCTCAGATGTCCCATGTCGACTGAAACTGGAAGACAGAGCCTTGATGAAAAAGAGAAACAGGAGGCCTGCCGGATCCTCGAGCAATTGGCTTTGACTTTTGCTGAGCGCGTTGCCATGGCACTGGCTGATCTGAGGCTGCGGGAGACTCTGCGGCAGCAGTCCATCCATGACCCGCTCACGGGTCTTTTCAACCGCCGATTCATGGAAGAAACGCTTGAAAAGGAAATTTACAGGTCTCTCCGCAGCGGCGCGTCTCTGGGCGTCATCATGCTGGACATTGACTTATTCAAGCAATTTAACGAGACTTTCGGCCACGATGCCGGCGATATCATGCTCAAGACTCTGGGTCAATTTTTACAGGGAAATGTGCGCCGGGAGGATGTGGCCTGCCGCTATGGGGGAGAAGAATTTACCCTGATTCTGCCTGGAGCGTCTCTTCCTGCGGCCAGAGAGAGGGCAGAGTTTCTTTTGAAAGAGGTCCAGAAACTCAATATCCAGTACTCCAATGTCAATCTGGGGCCGATTACTCTTTCCTTCGGCGTTTCTATTTTTCCGGAGCATGGACAGTCGGCGGCCGCACTCCTCAAAGCCGCAGACACGGCTTTGCTGCGCGCCAAGAAAGAAGGCCGCTGCCGTGTCGTGGTCAGCGGCAGCTGAAAATGTGGATAATGTTTGACACCGGTTTTAATTTTTGATATAAGATTGAAAACGACAATGAGAATTGACAGGCTTTGGCTGAGAAAAACCAAAAGGTTTCGTCCTGCCTCTCTATTCTCATCCCTCCTCATGCATTTCTCCGAATGCATGATAATGTGAAGCCCGAATACGTGCCTTCCTGAGCGAAGGTCAGTATTCGGGAAAATTCCGCACAAGACAATCCACCTATTTTTCTGCTCATTTTCTTTAAAGGAGTTCAGACATGTCGAAAACGATTGCGAGTATCAATAAAAAAATCGATAAAGGAACGGTTAAAGTGGTCCGGGCCGATGAGATGACCAAGATCGTCCAGGCGCTCGGTCCCGAGAAGGCGGCCGAGGAGGTGGACGTAGTCACGACCGGAACTTTCGGGGCCATGTGTTCTTCGGGTGTCTGGATGAATTTCGGACATTCCGAACCGCCCATCAGGATGGCCAGAGTCTGGCTCAACGATGTGGAGGCCTATACAGGAGTGGCGGCCGTTGATGCGTACCTCGGAGCGACCCAGCCTTCCCGTGGGCAGGGAATCCAGTACGGAGGATCCCATGTGATCGAAGATTTACTCAAAGGGAAGCCCGTTGTTTTAAGGGCTGTCTCCTATGGCACGGACTGCTATCCGCGGAAGAAAATTATCACATCTGTCACGCTGAAAGAGTTGAACTTTGCCCTCATGAGCAATCCCCGCAATGGATACCAGAGATACAACGCCGCTGCCAACTCGAGCGGAAAAACTCTGTATACATATATGGGAAAGCTCCTTCCCCGTTTCGGGAACGTGACTTTTTCCGGCGCCGGAGAACTTTCCCCCCTGATGAATGACCCGCACTACCGGACACTGGGCCTCGGGTCGAGAATTTTCATAGGAGGAGCTCAGGGGTATATTACGGGGAGCGGCACCCAGCACAGTCCCCAGAGCCTGTTCGGGACATTAATGGTTCAGGGCGACCTGAAAAAAATGTCCGCCGAGTTTATCCGTGCCGCCACTTTCAAAGGTTACGGCTGCAGCCTCTACATCGGGCTCGGAGTGCCCATCCCTGTGCTTAATCCGGAAATTGCCAGGTTTACCGGAATCAGCGACCGGGAGATTTTCACCAACATTCTGGATTACGGAGTTCCCTCGAGGAACAGACCCGTCCTGAAGAAAGTCAGCTATACGGAGTTGAAGTCGGGCTCCATAGACATGGACGGCCGACGGGTTCCGGCCTCTCCGCTTTCCAGTTATTTAATGGCCAGAAAAATCGCCGGGATATTAAAAAAATGGATTGAAAAGGGAGAGTTCAAGCTTTCCGCGCCCGTAGAAAGGCTTTCCACCGAGGCGACCGTAAATCCTCTGGAGGTCAAACCGATTCCGTTCGGGCAGGCGCCTGAAAAAACTCCTCCTGTCGGGGACAACGGATGCCTTGCTTGGGACGCCGCGCGGTGCATTCACTGCGGCCTCTGTCTTTCCCTCTGTCCAAATAGAGTATTCAGCCGCAGTAAAGACTGGCGGCTCCGGGCTGAAAACCGCGCCTGCAATGCCTGCGGGATCTGTGCGGATGCCTGTCCGTTGAATGCCATTCACGTGGCCCAGAGAAAAAAGTGAAAAGACAGGAAATACAAATTCGAGAAACCGCGGCGACGGTCATTGCCGAAGAGGCATTCATTCCCCTGGCCGAAGCGGAAATCTCCCGTCAGAGGAGCCTGATTGAAGAATTCATTCGCCAAGACCCACAATTCCGGACGTCGCTCGAACCCTATCCTGTTTCTTCTGATGCCCCTGCAATTGTGCGCCGGATGGCCGGCGCCGCCAGCCGGGCAGGGGTGGGGCCGATGGCGGCCGTCGCCGGCGCGATTGCCGAATTTGCCCTCAATGCCATGATCCGTGCCGGAGCGGCACATGCCATCGTGGATAACGGAGGGGATATCGCCATGAGGCTCTCTCGGCCGGCCACTGTGGGGATCTTTGCCGGACCGGCAAAGATCCGGAATATCGGCTTGAGATTTCAGCCGCGGCCGGGTATCGTCGGGGTCTGCACATCTTCCGGGACAGTCGGACATTCTTTGAGTTTCGGCCGGGCCGATGCAGCCACTGTCATTGCCGGGGATGTCTGCCTGGCCGATGCCGTGGCTACAGCGCTCGGTAATGCCGTCCGGGAAAAAAATTCCGCTCAAATTGAAGAAGCTCTGAATCGTTTCCTGATCGATGGAGTCGAGGGGCTGCTGGTGATCATCGACGATCTTTTCGCAATTGCCGGCCGTCTTCCTGAAATCGTAGAGATTCCTGTGGATCCCGGAAAAATCAGCAAGGGGACGATGAAAGGAGAAATCGAGAAATGAAACGTCTGAAGGTCGCTGTCATGGGTTGTACGGGCCTAGTCGGCCAGCAATTTGTCCGGATGCTCGACGGCCATCCCTTTTTTGAGCTGAGCGTTTTGACTTCTTCCAGCCGGTCCGCCGGGAAAAAATACGCTGCGGCCATAAACTGGGCAGGGAAAGAGGATCTGTCGGATGCGGCCGCAGGAATGGAAGTGAGAGAGACATCCGTTGAAGCTCTGCTGGAGAGCGGAGTCAAAATTGTCTTCAGCGCTGTCCCTGCCTTTGTGGCCGAGAAAATTGAGCCGGTTCTGCGCCGAAACGGCCTTTTTATTTTTTCAAACGCCAGCACTCACCGTATGGATGAGGACGTTCCCATACTGATACCCGAAATCAATCCCGATCATCTTGAAATTGTCCACAGGCAGGTCTCCCGGCACAAAGGATTTATAGTCACCAACTCCAACTGCTCCACCTCAGGACTGGTCATGGGGCTCAAGCCGCTGGAGCCGTTCGGCATTCGGGCAGTGACCGTCGCCACATACCAGTCTATCTCGGGCGCAGGCCGCAGGGGGCTTCCGGCCATGGATATTGCCGCCAATGTCATTCCCTTTATCCGAAAGGAAGAAGAAAAGATGGAGAAGGAATCGAAGAAGATTCTGGGGCGGTTTACGGGCGAGAAAATCGTCGCCCACGAAATGTCCGTCCGTGCAAGCTGCTGCCGGGTGCCTGTGAGAGAAGGACACTTGATGAGCGTGGGGATGGAATTTGTCGAAGACATTGAGACCAGGGCCGTTGAAATAGCGCTCTCCACATTCCGGGGAGTTCCTCAAGAAATGGAATTACCCACAGCGCCTGACCGGCCTGTGATCGTCAGGCCGGAAGAAGATCGGCCGCAGCCCGTTCTGGATGTTCATGCCGGCTCGCCTGAGAGGGCGAGAGGCATGGCGGTGACCGCCGGAAGAATCCGCAAAAAAGGCCGCTTCATCAGCCTGTTCCTGCTGGTTCACAATACGGTCCGGGGAGCGGCCGGAACGTGTCTCCTGAATGCGGAACTGGCGCTTCGAAAAAATATTATCACTTGAGTTTATTTGAAAGAGGAGACTCACGATGAAAGTCATGAAGTTTGGCGGAGGATGTTTGAAGGATGCCGAAAGTGTGGTCAGAGTGGCGGAAATCATCCGGTCCGAGAGAACACGGCCTGTGATTGTCGTCTCCGCTGTTTCGGGCGTGACCGACCGGCTGTTGGAGAGCCTGCTCAAGGCCCAAAGCCATGAACGGAATATTCCTCTATCCATCCGGCAAATCCAAGAAGTCCATCTGAATCTTATTCAAAAGACGGTCAATGACCAGGAAGTCCAAAAGGAAGTTTTTCAGGAGATCGAAAGATATTTGAAAAAAGTCGAAAAGCTCCTTTTCGGAATCGCCTACACCGGAGAGGCCACTCCGGCAGTCCGTTCTCATGTGCTGAGCTTTGGCGAACGGATGGCCGCCCTGATCCTTTCCGCAGTGCTGAGGTGCCGGGGGATGGAGTCCAGACCGATGGAGAGCGACCGGATCGGGCTGGTGACAGACGATACGTTCGAGAATGCCACGGTCAATTTGAAGGAATTCAAGAAGAGGTTCAGACCCTTCGCCCGCTCCATCGCCAAAGGCAAATCCATTCCTGTCATTACGGGCTTTTTTGGTTGCACTCCGGATGGAAAGACCGCCACTTTCGGTAGAAACGGCACGGACTACAGCGCCGCAGTCATTGCCTGCGGCCTTCAGGCGGAGGAGCTTGAAATCTGGAAAGATGTGGACGGTTTTATGAGCACCGACCCTAAGATCGTGCCCAGGGCGAGTAAAATCGACCGGCTTTCCTATTATGAGGCGGCCGAGCTTTCTTATTTCGGAGCCAGGATTCTTCATCCGCGGACATTAGAGCCCCTGACCGGTATGAAAATTTCCGTGCGGATCAAAAATATCTTTGATCCTCAAAGTCCGGGCACAGAGATTCGGCCTCAGGCTTATGTCAGAAAGGACGTGGTCAAGAGCGTAACCTTTAATAGGCAGATTGCCTTGTTGAGAATCCACGGCCCTGGAGTCGGATATAAACCCGGCATCATCGGCCAGGTCGGCCGGATGCTTTCAACGATCGGCATCAACATCTACTCGATTCTCACCTCTCAGACCTGCATCAATCTTCTCATTGATAAAAAAGATGCGCGCCGCAGCTATGAGGCTCTGAGGGAACTTCAAGGAGGCGTTATCGAGAGGGTGGATTTGAATGAGGATGTCGCCCTGATCGCCGCTGTCGGAGAAGGCCTCCTGAGGAAGAAGGGGCTGGCCGCCCGGATATTTTCGGCCGTGTCGCGGGTGAATGTGAATATGGAAATGATTTCCACCGGCGCTTCTGAAGTGGCTTCCTATTTTGTCATCGGGAGGGCCGATACGGAAAAAGTGATCCGCGCCCTGCACAGGGAGTTTTTTATTGACGGGAGTCCAGTATCGTGAAATTCTGGTATTCTTCCTCCGCCACCATCCGGATGTGTTTGATGAGGAAGCTGGCCTCAAACGTAGCCTTTGTCTTTATGAAAACGAGATAGCCTTTCTCCAGGACGCGAAAATCAATTTCCATTTTAAATTTTTTTATCAGTTTTTGTTTTTTGACCGGCTCCACTTCCAATCTCAGGATATCATAACTCTCGGCATCGACCAGATATTGACCATCCCAGAGAACGTCCTCCCTTTCCTCATCGCCGGTCATTCGGCCGCTTTGACTTTCTTTGTCCTCTTTTTTTGGGGTCTTGAATTCCTCTTTTAACCGCGCTTCTATGACGAGCGCCCGACGGCCGTTCAGAGCGGCCTCTTCCAGCAAGGTGAAATCATAGAGGATTCTCTTTTTTGCGCCGAAAGGGAACATTTCCGCCAGCGAGAATTTGAACTCCTGTTTGTCCTCGCTCTTTTTCTCCTGGGCCCGCCTCTGGGCCTCTTTCTTCCGGGCCTTTTCTCTCCTTTTCATTTCTTCTTTGATGTATCTTTCGGTGATGTCCGTGGTTTCCCCCTTTTTTGTTTTCAGGGCTTTCAGAATTTCTTCCTCTCTCCGGTCGTCCAGGACTGTAACATTCTTGGTGACCTCGGTCCACTCCAGAGGTTTCCAGTCTTTGTCCATTTTAATTTCTCTAGACACCACCTCGGCTTTCCAGCTTTTATAGACGGGATAAGCCGCCACTTTTTGGGAGATCTTTTCCAGGAGAGGCTCCAGATTTTGAGCCTGCTCGGGGAAGGTGAAGGCGGTCATCATAAATATTCCCAGAAAAAAACAGGCAAAAATCCGCGTTAGATTCAGGATATTGCTCTTCATCATTGATCACTCCTGAGTTCAAGAACCATTCAAGTCTACACAAAGTGACCGCTTTTATCCACTTCAAATATCTCGGTTTTTTCCTCCGCACGGACACGCGGGCAATTTCCAGTTGACACCTTTCGTCACCTGGGATATAAATTTTTCGAAAAGACCGGGCGGCTTTCTGTCGGGATTCTATTTTCAAGCCGCTTGAGCTTTTAATTTCGATTAAAGAGAGCCTGACTGAAGGAAGGCAAAAATGACAGGGACAATCGGATTTGACAATGAGTGTTACTTGAGAGAGCAAAATGCGGCGATTCTGCAAAGAGTGGAGAGATTCAACAACAAGCTCTATCTCGAGTTCGGCGGCAAAATCCTCTTTGACTACCATGCGTCCAGGGTTTTGCCCGGCTTTGACCCGAATGTCAAGATGAGGCTTCTGCAGCAGTTGAAAGACAAGGCTGATATTTTGCTCTGCATCTATGCCGGCGATATCGAACGGAAGAAAGTCCGGGCGGATTTCGGAATCACTTATGACGTGGATGCCCTGAAGTTGATTGACGATTTGAATGATCGCGGAATCGACGTCCTGGGAGTGGTCATCAATCGATTTGACAACCAGCCGGCCGTCCGGGTTTTTAAAAATAAGCTCGAGCGGAGGAACGTCAAAGTCTACACCCACAGCTATACCAAAGGCTATCCCACGGATGTCGACCTGATCGTCAGCGACGCTGGCTACGGCGCCAACGAATATATTGAAACACGAAAACCTCTGGTCGTGGTCACGGGGCCGGGTCCAGGCAGCGGAAAAATGGCCACCTGTCTTTCCCAGCTCTATCATGATTACCGGCGGGGAATCAAACCCGGATTTGCCAAGTTTGAGACTTTTCCCATCTGGAATCTGCCCCTGAAGCATCCGGTCAATGTGGCCTATGAGGCGGCGACCGCGGACCTCGGCGATTTCAATCTTGTCGATCCGTTTCATTTGGAGTCCTACGGCAAGCCGGCCGTCAATTACAACCGGGATGTGGAAATTTTCCCTGTGCTCAAGAGAATTCTGGAAAAAATAACGGGAGCCGAATCCATGTATAAATCTCCAACAGATATGGGTGTCAACTGTGTCGGGTATGGAATTGTCGATGACGGAGTTGTCAGAGAAGCCGCACTCCAGGAACTGATCCGGAGGTATTTTCGGTACAAGTGCGAGTATGTCATGGGATTTGCGGATAGGGAAACGGTCGACCGGGCCGAGCTTTTAATGAAAGAAATGAATGTGAAATCCGAGGACAGGAAAGTTGTTGAGCCGGCGAGGCAGGCGGCCGAAAAGGCCCGGATAAAGGGCAAAGGCAATAAAGGAATTTTCTGCGGAGCGGCCATTGAGCTTAAAGACGGCTCAATCGTCACCGGAGAGAATTCGCCTCTTTTTCATGCCGGTTCGAGCCTCGTCCTCAATGCCTTGAAAAAAATGGCCGAAATCCCAGAGAAGATTCATCTTTTATCCCCGGCTATTCTGGAATCCATCGGCAACCTCAAGACCAATATTCTCGGGGCCCGGACGATGAGCCTGGACGTAGAGGAGGTCCTCATCAGCCTGAGCATCAACGCGTCCAGCAATCCGTCGGCCCAGCTCGCCATGGAAAAGCTGAAGGGCCTCCAGGGATGCGATGTCCATATGACCCATATTCCAACGCCCGGCGATGAGGCCGGATTGAGAAGACTGGGCGTGAACCTCACCAGTGATCCCAACTTTTCAAGCAAGAACCTTTTTACAGCCTGAGAACTAAAGAAACAGAGGAGACGGTTCCCCCATCCGGATAATGAGAGGAGAACCGTCCCCTTGTTTACTTGTTCTCCAGGAAGCCCTACCTACAGCTTAAGGGGAGTGAAAGGAGAAAAGAGGGAGAAGCCTGCTTCCTGGAGCATCTTCTTGAAGTTTTCGACGTCGGTCTGGTAGAAAATGTTAAGCTTGTCGATAAAAACTCCAGCCTTTTCCTTGGCTTTTTCATACTTGACCTGTGCGGCCTGGCTGACCGGTTCAACGCCAGTCCCCATGATTCCGAAGACGGCCTGCATCACCTGGCTGATCAAGCTGGCCGACCGGTCGGCCATTCCCTGCTTGGCGGGCGTCGGATTTAAGACCTCTGCAAATTCCTTGAGCTTCGCCTCGAGTGAACGGGCGGCCTTGATGATGTCCTGCATCTTCGGACTCCTGTTGTTCCGGGCGTTTTCCATCACTGTCTGGATGGATTTCTGAGTGCCCTGGATCTGCCGCTGGGCGGACTGGATGGCTGTGGAGAGCTGCTGAGCGCTCTTTCCCATCTCGTAATTGGCCTTGAGAACCTCAGGATCAACCTTCAGCCGCGGGTCGCTCCGGACATCGAAGGATTGGCTGGCTTCCTGGTCTTCGTACTTGATCTTGACCGTGTAAGTTCCGGGAAGGACGGTCAGACCTGCCCGTCTCCGGAAAAATCTAAAGCGGCGGGCAGTCTCCTGCGTTTCTTCACCGGCCTGACCCGGAATCCTCGGTTCCTGTTCTCTGAAATCCCAGTAGATGCGGTTAATGCCTTTGTTTTCCGTCCCCCTGATCTGGTTCACGATTTTGCCCTGAGAGTCTAGAATAGTGATCGAGATCCGGGCGGTCGCCTGTGTTTCCGGCGTTTCGGGCTCGGGCTTCCGCTCTGAGGGTATGAGGTAATATGTAATGCAGGCTCCGGTACTTTTGTTCTCTCCGCTGAAGGACGTATCCCCCGGACTCAAATAAGTGTTCATTCTTCCCTGCTGGAACTGGAAGGCTTCCTGGACCTTGAAGAGATGGAGCTTTTTCTGTGTCAACTCTTCGGAAATCTCGCGCAGGGGAGACAGGTCGTCAATGATATACAGGGAACGGCCGTGAGTGGCGATGATGAGGTCATTCTCCCTGGGATGGACGGCCAGGTCATAGACCGCCACAGTCGGCAGGCCGTGGGTCCATTTCATCCATTTTCCGCCTCCGTCGAAACTGACGAAAAGCCCGAATTCCGTGCCGAGGAAAAGGAGATTCCTGTTGACTGTATCCTCCTCCATAACAAAAGCGTAGCCGTCGATTTCAGGAGTGACCAGGCTTTTCCAGGTCTTGCCGAAATCCCGCGTGACGAAGACATACGGAGTAAAATTGGAACGGCGATGGTCGTCAAAGACAACATAGGCCGTGGCCGCGTCGAATTTCGAAGCTTCCACATGGGGAACACAGGCTCCGGGCGGCACTGCCGGTTTTTTCCCGCCTGTTAATCCCTTGGAGACCAGTTCCCAGGTTTTTCCTCCGTCTCTGGTGTTCTGCACGTTCCCGTCATCCGTACCGATCCAGATAACGCCTTCTTGAACAGGGCTCGGGGCGATGCAGAGAATGGTGCAGTGGTTTTCGGCGTTGCTCACATCCAGGGTCAGCCCTCCGCTTTCGGGCTGTTTCTGTTTTTCAGGGTCATTGGTCGTCAGGTCGGGGCTGATGATTTCCCATGTCCGGCCTTTATCCCGGCTGCGGTGGACAAACTGGCTGCCCAGGTAGATGGTAGAAGGCTGAAACGAATCCAGAGCAAATCCGGCGTTCCAATTGAACCGGTGCTTGACTTCAGATTCGGTGGGGACGATACTCCGGCTCGTTCCTGTAGTGAGGTCGTAGTAGTAAAGGTTTCCGCCCTGGGACATCCCATAGCCGCAATTGGGATTTTCCGGATCCGGCTCGGTGTCAAATCCGTCTCCTCCGCCGACACTGATCCATTGATGGTTGAAAATCCCCCTCTCTCTCAGCACATAGGCAGGGCCGCGCCAGGAGCCGTTATCCTGAAGCCCGCCGTAGACATTGTAGGGGATTTCCATATCGAAGCTGACATGGTAGAACTGGCCCAGGGGGAGGTTTTCAACGAAGCGCCAGTTCTTGCCGCGGTTGGTGCTGATGACGACGCCGCCGTCATTGCCGGCAATCATCAGCTCTCCGTTCGCGTGGATCCACATCGTGTGATAATCGGAATGGGATTGGCCGAATGTTGTGAGGGGGCGAAATGTCTTTCCGGCATCTTCGCTGACCGTCATCTGAGTGGCCAGCATGTACAGCGTGTTCTCATGTACCGGATTCACCCAGATGCGGCTGTAGTAAAAAGGCCTGTTGTGGATGTTCGACTCATTGTTGGTCACTTGCCAGTTGAACCCGCCGTCCGTTGAACGGAGAAGGATGCTCTTTCTGGCCTCCACCAAAGCGAAGACGATCTCAGGCCGTGAAGGAGTAAAAGCGATGCCGCAGCGCCCGAGGTCGCCTGCCGGCAGACCGTTCTTTTCGGTTAATTTCTGCCAGTTTTCGCCGGCTGTGGTGGTGATATAAAGGCCGCTGCCCTGGCCGCCCGAAGTGAAGAACCAGGGCCAGCGCCGGTGTTCCCACATGGCCACAATGATTTTGTTGGGATTTGAAGGATCCATGGCCATGTCGGCTACGCCTGTTTTTTCGTCGACATAGAGAATTTTCGTCCAGGTTTTTCCCCTGTCGATAGTCCGGTACACGCCCCGTTCAGAACTGTCTCCCCAGGTTGCGCCCAAGGCTCCGATGTAGGCGATGTCCGGATTATCGGGATGGAGCAGAATTTTGGAGATTTTTTCAGTCTTTTCCAGACCCAGACATTTCCAGGTTTTGCCGCCGTCCATAGTCAGATAGACTCCGCGGCCGATGCTCACGCTGTTCCTGAGCTTGGATTCCCCGGTCCCGACCCAGACAACGTTGGGATTGGACTGATTGATGGCGATGGCTCCGATGGAAGCCACCGGCTGGTCGTCAAAGACAGGGGTCCAGGTCATTCCTTCGTCGGTGGACTTCCAGACACCGCCGCTGGCTCCTCCGACATAGATGATGTTGGGATTGGAGACCACGGCGTCAATGGCCCCAATTCGACCGCTCATGTTGGCCGGACCAATGCTCCTGGCCTTCAACCCGGAAAATATTTCGGGGCTGATTTCAGCTGAGAGCATCAACGGCATCCAGAGAAGAATGAGGCCGAAGACAATGCCCAGTCCTTTCAGAATATTTTGTGCGCTGGATTCTTTCACCTGACCTCCTCTTTAAAATATTTTAATGAATGGAATGATAATACTCTACAATTTAGACGACGTTCGCGGCCCTTTCTTCCTTATTATATTATTTTTCAAAAGCATCGACATCTGGTTTTCTTCCAGGTAGGGGAATCTGGCTGAAAGAGAGAGCGTTCTCTTCATAGGGAATACGACAGGCAGAGCATTCCGAAAATGTGCCCTCTTTTCTCGGTCTTAAAGTGTTTTGTCCAGTACACATAGGTATAGCTGATGTCGAATCGGCCGTAGGTGAACCTCACTCCCGCCAGGATATCCGCCGTGAACAGGTTTTTATCGACATGATGACTTCGGCGCAGCGTGTTGCCGTCGAGAAAGATGTCGCGCAGCACAAGTCGACCGTCCAGCGCGGCAAAGGCATGGATTCCGAATCTGGGGCGGGCCAACGGCGAAGTGCCGTCTCCGGAAAAATTGACGTTACTTTCTCCTCCCGGACGAAGGAGAGACACGCCAAAATCCGCAGGCAAATTCCATCCCATTCGGCCCTGAAAACCCGCGTTGGCATACGTGTACACGTTCCCTATTCCGGACCCCATATGGGGAATGAAATCGAATCCAAATCCCCGGCGGCCGTTCCTATGCAGCCACTTCAGTTTGCGTTCATAGTGCAGGCCTGCGGTGAATTCACTCTTGAGCTGGTGGTGCCAGCCTTCCGGCCATATTCCGCCGACCAAATTATGGAACAGTTTCTGCAGGTCCTCTGAAAAAGTTTGAGGTCCAATCAGTCCAAGGAGTATCGCCAGAGTATCCATTCGTCTTTGGCCTTTGCTGTGAATGCCAAATTCCAGATAGAACCAGCCGGCATAAGGCCGGTCATCGACAACCAGATCACTGCGGGTGATGTCATCGGGAGTGTTGATGTTTTGCCCTAAAGATAAGGAAATCGCATGTTGAAATTCCGGCTGGTCCACAAACGGCAGCCATTGCAGCCAGGAGCTTTCGTGATAATTTTCCAGGTCTTTCGATACCCAGGAAAGTTTGACTCCGCCGGTAAAGCAGCGGTCCGTTCCGGCAAAAAAGTCATTTTCAAAATACAGACTGAAGGTTCCGAACTTTATTCGCTTCTCTGTTTGAGCCAATATCGGAATGGTCAGAATTCCGCAGATAAGGAGAAAAAATAGGAACCTCTGTGCGGATGGCCTGAACTTCATTCTCATCCTGTGCAGCAGCTCGGGATCGGCTTCCTCCTTTCCAAGCGTATGTTTTCCGGCGTTCTCAACTCTTCGCTCTGCAGCCATGAGGGAAATCGAAGGCCCAACTATAAAATTAGCGGACGGCACCTGTCAATAGTCCGATGGAACTCCCAAATTTATCGATTGAACATGAAGATGAGGTCAGGCCGGTCCCGAAATGCGCCAGAAGTTGGAACGTTATCTAATACAAACGCAATAAATAAAGTGGTTCTCTTCCATTCTGTGAGAGTGAGAAAGGAGATATCCGGAATGGCTGCGCTCCTCTTCAGGTTTTTCACGCCGTTCCCTCTCCGCTCCTGGAGGCGGCTGCGGAACTCGCATCATTGATTTTTCCATTAAAAGGAAGATTAAAAAATGGGGGAAAGCCCCCATTTTTTCCAATGCATTTCCCTTTTCCGGGAAGAGCTCAAACATCCTCGCCGCCCGGCAGAGCCGCGTTCCCTCCAGGAGCGGCTCGGGAAGGCTAAACCTTCAATGGTCGCTTTAGCCATTCCGGATATCTTTCTTAAATGAATCCACACAGAATGGAAGTGAACCAATAAAGTACCAATGTTTGATCGGCCCTAGCGCCGTATATATTCTGTCACGTCATTTATTGCGTTCGTATTAATATCCTATTTTTTGATATACCGGGCGATATCTTCGTGCGTCGCAAACCAGACATTTCTTTTGCCCAGAATATATTGAATGAGTTTTTCCAGCATTACCATCCGGCTGCGGTGGCCGATATACTTGGGATGCATGGTTAAGACGAAAACAGTGCCCTCTTCAAAGGCTTTATCAAATTCCGAAGCCCAGATGGAAAAAACTTCTGTCGGCGTGATATGGGGGCGGACGCTGGTGTATCGATCAAAACCAAAATATGGATAATCATCCAGAAGCCATTCCACTGGAAGCTCGACGACTCCGGTCGGCTTGCCTTCTTCCAGAATTTCATAGGGGCGGTCGTCCGCCATGAGGCTGCTGTCGTAGAGGAGTCCAAGTTCTCTGATGATTTTAAGTGTGAATGGACTGAAGTCCCAGGACGGAGTCCGGATTCCTGAGGGCGCTTTACCTGTGGCCTCCTTCAGGACGGCAAAAGATTTTTGCATCAATTCTCTTTCTTCGGCTTCGGCGAGCAGGGAATTCCGTTCATGAATCCAGCCGTGGATTCCGATTTCGTGGCGGCCTCTGGCGACAATCGCTTGAATTTCTTCAGGATGAAGCTTGGCCGTTATCGCTGGCACAAAAAACGAAGCCGGTATCTGATACTTGTCCAGAAGAGCGAGAATTCTGGGGATGGCGGTTCGGGCCGCGTACTCTCCCTGGGAAAGGACGCCCGGAGAGAAGTCCTTGTCTCGGAGAGCGTTTGTCTCTGCATCGAAATCAAAGGAGAGTGCCACTGCGACTCTCGCTCCATTCGGCCAGGATACAGGAGTCAGGTCTTTGCCTGCCCGGACTTTGTTGACCACGGATTGGACTTTCTCAATGCTCCACTGCCAGGGCGGCTCTTCCTGTTTTTTCCCTGTTTGAGCCCCAATGCCCAGGACAGGGATCAAAAAGAGACATGCCGCAAAAATACAATATTTTTTCATTTTGAGCTCCTTGGATCCGTCATTTTTGAATAATAGGATTTCATTATTTTAGCACGCATTTCCACTAATTCAAATTCGGCCCTCTCTTCTGGAAGCATTTCCAAATCCGTGATATCCGGGAGATTCATGGTCAGCGAGTTTTGAATATCGGCTAAAGCGGCATTTCGGTCCCAGGCTTCTGTGATTTATTGTCAGGATGAATGATGAAGTTCGTGCACAGAGGGATTTATGATAAAATCAATACATGAAAACCATTTCCGAAATAATATCTCTTGAAGAACTAAAAAAAATGGGCGAAGAACGGTTCGGCATTATGGTTAAGGCCGTGGTTGATGTTGAAAAAGAGATCATGTCGGTCGACGCCGAGCTGCATTCCGACGAAGAGGCCGCACTTTTGGAAAATGGTTCCAGACAGGAAAATCTATGGGGTATCAACATCTATCCTGAACTGCGGGAAGACGACTGGATTGAATTCGACTCTATGATTAATCTGCGGCCGAGCCAGGGGAATCGAACGCGCGGAGTGGACAATCCTGAAATTCGGCGGAAAATCATTGACATTGTCAACAAGCTGGTCAAGAGATGAAAATAGTTCATCACAAGAACTTAACTTTGGAACGCTGGCAAAAATTATCGTTTTGCGAACAGATGGCCAATATCGGGAGCGAAGTCTTTCGAACAATAAGCTGGCGACAAAAAAATCAGGAATACAGTCGGCTGGCCCTGGAAAGAGCTTTGGAGCTTTTAGATTTAACCATTGAAGCCGCCGTTCAATCGAGGCCGCGGCTGAGAGAATTGACCCGCCTCAGGGAGGCTTTGATCGATTATTTTTTGTGCGAGAATATTTATCGCTCCAGTGATAAAAATTGGCAAAATTATTTCGGCGCATTTAATTATGCGGCGAAGAATCCGTCGGCGAAAAAATAAATCGGACTATGCTCTCTATTTAATCAAAACGCCAATGGGGCATTCCATTATCGAAATCTGAAAAGGGTGCTTTTATAATAAATTTTTCCCCTTTTGGCTTCCTCCACGCGTGGGGAAAGTCCGTGTTGTTTATACCACATCGATCATTGATGATTAATTTTAAAAAGAGCGAAAAAGCGGAAAATGGAAGAATAATGAGCGAGAAAATTCCGACTCAAAAAGATGTGAAAGGCGGCTTGAGAGCGCCGCGCTGCTGGTTTTCAGGAAAGGACCATCCGATGGGATCAGGTCGGCTCGGACTTCTCGGCGTCCATACGGGTGCCGCAGCTCGGACAGACTTTCCAGCTCCGGTCCATAGGCTTTTGGCAGCCGGGACAGACCGGCTTCAGTCTTGCTCCGCAGTTGGGACAGTAGGTGAACCCGGCCGTCACGTTGTTCCCGCAGCTCGGACATTTTTCCGAAAGGATCTCTCTCGGTTTCGCCGAAGATTCGCTGCGGATGATGAGGTAGATAATCAGCCCGATGATGTTGCCGATGAGGACCAAGAGGGCCCAGAGAAGCCCATTCATACCCTTGCGTTCGGCATCGCGGTAGACCCAGATGATCACATACACCCAGAGAGCCAAAAGGGCCAATGGAAGGAAAACCAAAGGGAAGAGCTTCAGGAATCCGAAATCAGTGACCGTCCAGAAAGTCCGGCCGGTGTCCCGAAACATATGGGTGATACCGGGAAATATCCCGAAGGGAAGAACGAAAAAGATTGAACGGAAGGCGAGAAGCATTAATATCACAACCAAAATGACGAGGGCGACCGTTTTTCCATTATTCGATGTCGACATTTCGACCTCCTTATTGTCGTTGACAAGTTTTCATTGATATCCATGGTTTCCGTTTTTCGAAAGTCTCATGGCCCGGAGAATGACCGGTGTGAAGAAAAGGATCAGGGCGTTCTGGGCAATGAGAAGGAGAGCTCCCCATGCGGCGATCGGCAGGTCTTTGAGCGTTGGCTCCGGCGCGAGATCAATGAGCGTCCCGGTCACCCAGATCACGGTCAGGATCGTCAGAATCGCAAGTGCCGCAAGGATCGCCGCTGGAACGGACATCCGCCGGCGTGCCGCTGACTCTTTTGCCGTCTTCCCGCCCATAACATCCAGGGCCATTCGTTTGGTCCTGAAGCTGAGCGGTTCCGGAAGGATTTCCCATTCGATGCCCCGCAGCTCCTTGCGGATCCCGGCGAATCCGGATTCGAAAAGCCGGCAGTTTTCGCAGCCGCGCAGGTGCTCCTCGACAGCTCGCCGCTCCTCCTGACTTAGGGGCCGGTCGTCGCGCTCAAGGATCAACCGTTCGATATCCCTGCAGGTCATGGGATTGTCTCCTTTTCTTCAAGTTCCGGCCGCGATCCCAGCCGCGTGCCGGCAGGATCGAACTCCGCGAGCTCGCTCTGGAGCCGTTTGACCGCCCTGTGAAAAAGCGTCCGGACGGTGTTCTCCGGAATATTGAGGATCCTGCCGATCTCCTGGTGCTTGAAACCTTCGATTTGCTTCAGGATGAAAATCCGGCGCTGCTTGGGGCGGAGCTCCGAGATGGCCCGGCGGAGGCACATTTGGGAATCCGTTCGAACCGAGTGGTCTCCCGTCGATGCTTCCCCCGATTCCCAATTCAGGACAGGGCTTTTTCGGCCGGACCCGAACGACAGCATCCTCCGGACCTTCTTTTTTCTCAACAGGTCCCTGTGAAGGTTCGCGGCAATCGTGAAAATCCAGGCTCTGAAACCCTCTCCTTGAGGGCGTCTCCGGAAAGCCTGCGCCACTCGAAGCCAGGTATCCTGGAAGAGATCCTCGGCTTCTCCGGTGTCGCCGGTCAGGGCACAGGCAAAACGGTAAATGTGTGTCCGGTACATTTCATACAGTTCCTCGAAAGAAGCCGGATCGCAAGAGACGATATCAGGCAGGAATACCACTTCGTCCTTCGTCATCGTGACATCCATCTCTTCATCCGTCTTCACCTCATAAGACGTGCGAGACGCGAAAACGTTCTAAAGAGGTCGCTATTGCCTCATCGCAAAAAAGATACCCTTGGCCCACAATTGAAGTCAAGACTGATAATATCCCCAAGATTGTCGAAGAAATTAAATTGGGGCCTGGAGAGTTCCCGTTTGACTAGAGCGCAGCAGACGCGTTGGCAGGATGAAACATTATTGAAATTCAAAAAGGATGTGGTAGTATAGTTTTTTCTACAGGCTTGAGATCGGGGCTGTTTCCGGCCATGGACACACGGCCGGGGATCCGGAAAGACAGCCCGGGATACTGGAATGACAGAGAAGACGACCGAAATGAATCCAGCGGGCGATCATTCGATGAAACGTGTGGTCCTTGTGGTGGCCGCGATGGCGGCCTTTCTCACTCCGTTTATGGGGTCTTCGATCAACATCGCGCTGCCGTCCATCGGCAGGGAATTCCATATGGATGCCGTCCTCCTGGGCTGGGTCGCCACGACCTATCTTCTGGCTGCGGCCATCTTCCTTGTTCCCTTCGGAAAGATTGCAGATATTACGGGAAGGAAAAAAATCTTCGCCTCCGGTATCTTCATTTATTCTCTCTTTTCTTTCCTTTCTGCGGTATCAGGATCAGCGGCGGCGCTCATCATTTTCCGGACTTTGCAGGGAATCGGCGGCGCGATGATGTTCGGCACCGGAACGGCCATTCTCACTTCGGTCTTTCCTGTTGGAGAAAGGGGAAAGGCGCTCGGTCTGAGCGTCGCTTCCACTTACCTCGGATTGTCTCTGGGACCTGTGCTGGGCGGCATCCTGACCCAGAATTTTGGCTGGCGGAGTATTTTTGTCGTCAACTGTGTCACGGGCCTGATTATTATTGGACTCATCGTCTGGAAGATGAAGAGGGAGTGGGCCGAAGCCAGAGGAGACAGGTTCGATCTCACCGGCTCCATCATTCTTGGATTCACACTCATTGCCATCATGCTGGGATTTACCCGGCTTCCCAGACTATCCGGAGCCGGACTTCTTTTTGTCGGCGTCCTTGGAGTTCTGGGTTTTATCCGCTGGGAGACAAAGACACCCAGTCCTGTTTTAAACATGAATCTTTTCCGGAAAAACACGGTGTTTGCCTTCTCCAATCTGGCCGCTCTGATCAACTACAGCGCCACATTTGCCGTCGGGTTCCTTTTGAGCCTTTATCTTCAGTACATCAAAGGACTCAGCCCGCAGCAGGCCGGATTGATTCTGATCGCCCAGCCCGCGGTCATGGCCGCTTTTTCACCTCTGGCCGGCCGGCTTTCGGACAGAATTGAGCCGCGCCTCATTGCTTCTGCCGGCATGAGCCTTTCTGCAGCCGGCCTCTTGCTCCTGTGTTTCCTGGGAGAAAAGACGACGCTCGGATTTATCATCGCCGGTTTGATTCTTCTCGGCTTCGGTTTTGCCCTTTTTTCCTCTCCCAACACGAATGCCATCATGTCCTCTGTGGAGAGAAGATTTTACGGTGTGGGCTCAGCCATGCTGGGCACGATGCGTCTGACCGGCCAGATGCTGAGCATGGGCGTAGCCGTGCTCATTTTTTCCATCCATATCGGGAATGTCCAGATTACGCCGGCTTATTTTCCTCTCTTCCTGGTCAGCCTCAGGACGGCTTTTATTCTTTTCGCCGCCCTCTGCTTCGGTGGTGTGTTTGCCTCACTGGCCCGCGGAAAGCTTCGCTGAAAAATCCTGAAAAGGTGATAGTAATTTCCTTTTCCATGTTGTCTGCAATCATGTCCCGTTGAGCTTGGAGACGACATCTCCCATCACGGGAAAATGATAAATCCAGTCGCGGATCGATGTCAGAACAAGGAAACTGCTGCGAAGGAAGCCGTCCAGCCGAATTATCGTTGCGAATGACCGCGAAACCGCCCGAAAGACGCGAGACCTCCCGCTCCTCATAAGATAACTGACGATGAGGGACATCCAGGAGGAACGTCTCCCGCATCCACTCCCCCCATTCCTCAATTCTGCATCCACCATGCTCTATCTGTCATCCGGCCTGCAATCAATATAAGGGCCGGTCATATTAATCATTCACTCAGCACGTTATTTTTCGAAAAGCTGCCGCGCATTTGAGGAATTGGCACGGTTATTGCTGAAGTTTAAATAATTATGCATTAATGGAGGATTTTAAAAATTTTTCGAGGAGGCAGTTTGGAAATGTTGTTCAGCGTAAACATATTTTACACGAAAAGTCGTGCTCAACTGGCCGTTAATCGAAAAAAAACTGTTTCTTCGAAACAACCATCTTGTTTCACAAGAGAACCTCAAATTACAGAGGATGTCCCATGCCATACTTAAAAACAGTCTGTCTGAGTCTTTTAATGGGTCTATCCATCTCCAGTTTTCTCTCTGCTCGTAAAAATCTGGCTGAGGAAAAAGTCCCGTTCGATGTCCCAAAAACAGAAGCGAAGATCGTGATTGACGCCAATCTCGATGAACCTTCATGGCAAAATGCTCTGCAATTCGAGCTCAATTACGAAACCGATCCGGGAGAAAACATCCCCGCCTTGGTCAAAACAGAAGTGCTGGTCATCCATGATGATAAAAACATATATTTTGCACTTCGCTGCTTTGATCCCGATCCTTCTGCTATTCGCGCCTGGTATTCCGACCGCGACAATTACTTTTTCGACGACCTCATCAACATCAATCTCGATACATTCAACGATGAAAGGCGCAACTACTTTTTCGGCTGCAATCCCCTTGGAATCCAGAGGGACGGAATTGAAACGCCGTTCTATACGGATACCTCCTGGGATGCCATCTGGGACTCCGCAGGACGGATCACGGAAATCGGCTATATCATCGAGATGGCCATCCCGTTCTCCTCCCTCCAGTTCCAGCGAACCAGAGGGCCCCAGGTCTGGGGACTTGACATATCCAGATGGTACCAGCGTTTGGTTCGGCATCGCCTGGGTCTGGTCCCGATCGACCGCAACATCAATTCCTACCAGAGCCAGTTTTTGAAAATCAAAGGCTTCGAAGGTATCCGTCAGGCGAAAAACCTGGAATTCAACCCGACGCTCACGTCATCAAGGACCGACGAACGGGATTCCTTTCCCTCCGGCTCCATCCATCCCCTTTCCAGAAAAACTGAGGTCGGGATTTCCGCCAAATGGGGAGTATCCACCAATTTCACGATGAGCGGGGCGATAAACCCTGACTTTTCCCAGGTCGAGGCTGATGCCCAGCAGTTGGATATCAATCAGCCGTTCGCCCTATTTTACCAGGAGAAGCGGCCGTTTTTTATTGAGGGAATGGACTTTTTCCTTTCTCCCTTCAGTGTCGTCTACACCCGGACAATGCGTGATCCCGAATGGGGAATCAAACTTACGGGAAAGGAAGCTGGCAATACGATCGGTGCATATTTTGTCCGCGACAGCCTCACCAACCTGATCTTCCCGGGAAGCCAGGATTCCCGGCAGGCCTCGATGACTATGGCATCATCGGCAGGTGTTTTCCGCTACAAAAGGGACATCGGAAACCGAACCACCCTCGGCCTCCTTATAACGGACCGTGAAGGAGAATCCTACTACAACCGTCTCATCGGCGTGGACGGAGTATTCCGGTTCAACAACAGGAACACCGTTGAATTCCAGGTCCTCGGCTCCAAAACCAAGTATCCGGATTCCATTATCCAGGATTTCAGCCAGCCGGCCGGCTCTTTCAGCGACAGGGCTCTCGATTTTTCGTACCAGTATCAATCCAGAAATCTCAACATGTTTGCCGGATATTCTGATGTGGGCAAAGACTTCCGGGCCGACTTGGGATTCCTTCCCCAGGTCGATTACCGCGAATACCGGACCGGAATCAATTATCAATGGATCCATTCCCGGGGCTGGTGGTCAATCTTTCTTGTCGGAGGCTCCTTTTTCCAGAGTAACGACAAGAAAGGTAACCTTCTTCGCCAGGTCAGTCAGTTCACGTTCTTGTTTCGGGGGACACTGCAGTCGGGCTTAAACTTTTATGTCAACAAATTGCAGGAAAACTATGCGGGACAGAAATTCGATATGCTTTCCGCAAGCATGAACGGCTGGATCCAGCCGATGGCGAGCCTCTATTTGACGTTTAACAGCCAGTTCGGCGACAGAATCGACTATGCCAATGCCCGGCTGGGTAAACGATTCAACTTTAACACGTCCATTATGTACAACCTCGGGAAAAACATTAAAGTCAATTTCGACCACACCTATGAAAAAATGAACGTGAACGTCCTTCGCCTCTATTCCGCAAATATCTCTCAAGGTTCTTTGATTTATCACCTGAACGCGAGAATTTTCTTACGGTCAATCCTCCAGTATGTCAATTATGATTACAACGTTAGTAACTACACGTTCCCTATCGATCCGGAATTCGAGCACTTTTTCACCCAGTTCTTGTTCTCCTACAAGATCAATCCGAGGACGGTCCTGTTCCTGGGATATTCGGACAACTATCTGGGAAGTCAGGATTTCCGGCTGATACAGAAAGACAGGACATTCTTCCTGAAAATTGGATACGCCTGGCAGTTGTAAAAAACAACCTGTTCACATTCTTACACGAACTGTCTCACAGGCGGACAGCCGATCCGGAACCTAAAACGGCCAGGTTATAGAGTCCTCTTTTTGCTATGTATGGATCACCAAAGCGATGGGGGTGGAAATTGATACGGTCGCCGAAGGTCTGGATGACCGCGACAACACCTTTCGGCTGTAGTGGTCGAGCGAACTTCCTGGTGAAAAATCCTCAAAGAGTATATTCTCCACAGCATATTCTTCTTTCTCAAAGCCCAAGCTATCCGATTATTCGGGAAGGCTCCAGAGAGCTTGACTGAGCGAATGAAAATCTATAATATATAGGAATACTAGGGAAATAAGAGTCCTTGAGCCTGAAGAGACCGGGGACTCTGAAAAGAAAATAACGGGTGGCTCAGAAGAAAGGATTGAGGAATTCATGAATAATACAGATAAGCTTAAATCTGAAAGGAGGCCATTATGAAGCCTAGAAAAATTACGGAAAGCGTGTCGGCTGTGGGAGCCGTGGATTGGGATAGACGGCTTTTCGATTCGCTCATCCCTCTGCCGGATGGGACGAGCTATAACGCCTATCTTATCCGCGCCGGAGAAAAAACGGTTCTCATCGATACCGTTGACCCGACTCAAACGCATGTCCTTTTTGAGAATTTGAAGGATGTGGCGGAGATTGACTATGTCGTTGCCCACCATGCCGAGCAGGACCATTCGGGTTCCATCCCCCATGTTCTCGAAAGATACAAAAAAGCGAAAGTGGTCTGTTCACCCAAGGCCAAAGGTATGCTCGTCGACCACCTCTGTGTTCCCGAGGAAAAATTCATGACCGTGGAAGACGGTGAGGTCCTCTCTCTGGGCGACAGGACTCTGAAATTCATTCATACGCCCTGGGTGCACTGGCCGGAGACGATGGTCACTTACCTGGAGAAAGAGAAGATTCTCTTCAGCTGCGACTTTTTCGGGTCTCATCTGGCCACTTCCGATCTCTATGTCACCGATGAGGGGCGGGTCTATGAGGCGGCCAAGAGGTATTATGCCGAGATTATGATGCCCTTTCGCACCATCATCCAGAAGAACCTGGAAAAAATTAAGAGCCTGCAAATTGGGTATATCGCGCCGAGCCATGGTCCGGTCTACGACAGGCCGGAGTTTATCGTGAATGCATATAACGACTGGAGTTCGGACATTCCAAAGAATGAAGTGGTCATTCCGTACATTTCCATGCACGGAAGCACGGAGAAGATGGTGGAGTATCTGGTCCGCGCACTCGCTGAAAGAGGGATCACTGTGTATCAATTCAATCTGGCCGATACGGATATCGGAAAGCTGGCCATCACTCTCGTCGATGCGGCGACCATCGTCCTGGGCACGCCGACAGTCCATGTCGGTCCCCATCCGAAAGTGGTCTATGCGGCCTATCTGGCCAATGCCCTGCGGCCGAAGGTGAAATTCGCCTCTGTCATCGGCTCCTACGGCTGGGCCAGCAAAGCTGTGGAAATGATCGCGGGTATGATTCCGGGTTTGAAAGTTGAGATTCTTTCGCCCGTAATCTGCAGGGGGTACCCCCGGAAAGAGGACTTTATGGCGCTTGAAAAATTGGCGGAAACAATCGCCCGGAAACACAGGGAACTGGATTTAAAATAACAGGGGCGCCTTCGCCTGGAGAGGCTATCGTTCCTGGAGCCCGAGGGCAAAGCCGGCTTATCGCTGTGGCCAGGACCGCGCCGAGCAGGAGATGATGGATTATTTGGAGTTCATCTGAGGAGCGGGAGGTCTCGTGTCTTTCGGGCGATTTCTTGGGCGTTCGACATGAAGATTCAGCCGGAAGACCTGCTTCGCGGCAATTTCTTTGTTCTTGACATCGATCCACGGCCGGAATTATCATTTTTACGCGATGGACGGTATCGATTCCGAGCTTAATGGGAAGGAAGGTCGTGCAGCGCGAAAAAGCAAATTCTTATCATCAAAAACTTCAAGGGAAGCACTCAAGCGAGCCAAAGAAAAACTGGATATGACGAAAATCAAAACCCTGGGTGTGGCCATCAACCGGTTGAACCTCCAGGAATACAATTATTACTATAAATACCACTATTACCACTATTACGGGGAAGAGTAAGATTCCACCCTTGCGGAATAAAAAGAGAGCGGGTTCTCATTAAAGCGAATCCCTCCTCTCCAGGAAAGGAAGACCGAATGATTGACCTGCATACGCATCTCCTGCCCGACTGGGATGACGGGGCTAAAGACTGGGCAGAAACGCAGAAGATGTCTGAAATCGCCCACACAGATGGAATCCAGAAGATCGTCATAACTCCTCACATTTTCCGGATGAGCAAACACAATGACAACCTGGATATACTCCAAGAGCGCAAAGCCGAACTCCATAAAAAAAAGGCCGAACTTCCGGTTGAATTTTATGAGGGAGCAGAAGTCTTTCTTCATCATGACATTCTTTCGAATCTCAGGAAACACCATCTGACGATTAATCATTCAAATTACTTCTTTATTGAATTTCCATCAGATTACGTCCTGCCGGGCGTCAAAGATCTTTTTTTCAACATTATGCTCGAGGGATATATCCCCATCATCAGCCACCCGGAGAGAAATGCGGTTTTTCAAGAACGGCCGGATTTAATATATGAGCTCATTAAGATGGACTGCCTGGCCCAGGTGACGGCCAAAAGCATCATCGGGGAATTCGGCACAGAAGTGAGAAAGACCGCCCACTATTTTCTGACTCATAACTTTGTTCATCTGATCGCCTCTGACGCTCATGACGCCAGAAACAGGCCTCCTCTCCTGAGCCAAGCCGTTGAGGAGGCCGGAAAAATCGTCGGAAACGAAAAAGCTATGGCCATGGTGACTTCTATTCCCCAGGCCATATTGGACAACAGGGATATCAGCGATTGGGATGAACCGATAAGCCCTCATCCTAAAAGGAAATGGTCCATCAAGCTTCCCCGATTTTAAGAGAGAGGGGAAAAGGGGAGGGAAGCCTTCTCGGTATAAAAAATGACTTGACAATTTGAGGTTAAAATATTTGGATTATTAATCGGAGCAATAAATAGTTTGCAAATTGATTTTTGATATGATAGACTTTGAATATGGACAAGAAAGATGCGAGATCGTGGACTTCGGTCGCTCAAGAAGAAATCCGACGGCGGGCCGTTCAGGCCGTTCGCGACGGCATGACTCAACTCGAAGCGGCCCGGATCTTCGGCATCACGCGCCAGACCGTGGGCGTCTGGGTCAAGAAGTCCCGCCACCGCAGTCTCGACGTCCTGGCGGCCAAGCGGAAAGGACGTCCGTTCGGAAAGAGATTGCCGACAAGACAGATGGATTGGATCGCCCGGGCGATTGCCAACAAACCGCCCGACCAGTTGAGATTGCCGTTTTATCTTTGGACACGGGAGGCGGTGGGGCAATTGATCGAACGGAAGTATGGAGTGCGCGTCTCGGTCTGGACGGTGGGGCGGTACTTGAGGACGTGGGGATTCACGCCGCAGAAGCCGATTCGGCGGGCGTTTGAGGCGGACCCGGAGGCGGTTCGCCGCTGGCTGGAGGTGGAATATCCGGCGATCAAAGCCCTGGCCCTGAGGGAAAAAGCGGAAATCTACTGGGGCGATGAGATGGGATTGCGGTCGGACCATGTGACGGGGACAAGTTGGGGGCTGAGAGGACGGACGCTGGTGATTCCTGGGACGGGCCAGAGATTCAGCTGCGGCATGATCTCGGCGATCACCAACCGCGGACGGCTGTATTTTATGGTTTTGCGTCAACGGCTGAAGGCCGAGCTGTTCATCGATTTTGTGCGTCGGCTGGAACGGCAGGTGCCGCGGAGAATCTTCCTGATCGTGGACCGTCTTCCGGCGCATCGGTCGGCGACGGTGAAAACCTGGTTGAAAAAGAAAGAACGGCGGGTGCGATTGTTCTATCTTCCGGGATATCGGCCGGGCTTGAATCCGGACGAATATCTGAATCAGGACGTCAAAAGCAATGCGGTGGGACGACGGCGACCGGCCAACGAGTTGGAGATGCGGAAAGACGTATCCGGATACCTGAAAAGTCGCCAACGGCTGCCGCGCATCGTCAGGAATTATTTCAAGCATGAAAGCGTCCGTTATGCCGCCTAAATGCAATCCATTTATCGCTCCCGGTAATAAATAAACAATGGGAGGTAGGCATGTTTAGTGAAAGAGTTTTTATGAATTCCTGCCCTCTTTTTGTCTTGACCTTTTTGAGGTGACATTCCTCGCAAGTCCTGGGGATGTTGATGGAAAAAACCTGAGAATCATAATCGTCGCTGCTTTTAATGTCGTGAGTGCCGTGACAGTCTTTGCAGCCCACTGCCGGGACATTCTTTTCATTTCTGGTCGGGCCGTGGACACTCTCCGAGATTTGCTCGGCCGCCTTCTTATGACAGGCCTCACAGGTTACGGGCTGAAGAGTTTCAGCATGAGGAAAATCATCGACGCCTTTCAGGTCACGGTGGCAATCGATACAGGAAAAATCGGCCCGGTCGTGGACCGATGTCCGGAATTTTTCCGGATTGACAAAGAGAGGTTTTCCTTTCCCGGACTTCAAGTCCGGGTCTTCATGGCAGGCGAGACAGTCGTCGTTGGAGGCGGTGATGGAGGGTATGGGAAAGACCAGAAAAAAGAGGAAAATCCCGGTTGCGGCAAGGTGGATGGACCTGTTCATCTTTTCTTTTTGATTCTCTTTATTCTTCTTTATTATGTTAAACGTTTTGGATAAAAGAAATCTTATTATTTTATTAACTTTTATTAAATATGGCAGGGATTTATCGCGCCCGTCATCCCGAGCGCACCCTCCTTTACCGGGTGTTATTTCATTACTTCGACCGCTTCCTGTCCGAGTATGTAAGCCGCTTCGAGAGAGAGTACGGATTCCTCCGGCCCGTCATCCAGACGTTCGGGGACCGCATCAATTTTCACCCCCATCTCCATTTCTTGGTGACCGATGGCGGGGTGGATGCCTCTGGCGCCTTCCACAAGGTGAGCTCTTTGAATGACGACCGGATCGCGGAGATCTTCGCGCGGGAAGTGCTGGGATATCTTGTCCGCAATGAGCTTCTCAGCCCGGAATGGGCCGAGCGGATCCTTTCCTGGCGGCATACGGGGTTTCTCAGTCCACAGCCGAGTGCGGGCCAAGACCAAGAGCGAGACCGAGCGGGTAGGCAAGTATATGATCCGTCCGGTTCTGGCACTGGAGAGGCTATCGTTCCTGGAGCCCGAGGGCAAAGTCGGCTATCGCTATGGCCAGGACCGCGCCGAGCAGGAGATGATGGATTATTTGGAGTTCATCTGAGGAGCGGGAGGTCTCGCGTCTTTCGGGCGATTTCTTGGGCGTTC
>JBAVVD010000026.1:0-12913 GCA_049697115.1 Candidatus Aminicenantales bacterium | reverse complement strand
TCAATCCCTAAAAGAATACGACACGCCTTTTGAGGCTTACCGGCAGATGAGGATGGCTGTGGCATGTTGAAGGAACTACACCTAAAAAAAGATTCATCTTTGGTCTTGACAATTAGACCACTTCAGTCCTTCCCGCTTTGCTAGCCATCGCCCGGATGGGGGGCAGTCCCTCGATTTTTCTGGGGCGTATCTGGTTCTCCGTCAGCCCTTTTGGAAAAGCGCCGCGATAACCCCACATCCATACGGATCCATCGTTCTTGAGAGCGATGGAATAATACAAGCCGCCGGAGAGTGCAACCACGTTCTGAAGGCCGGCCACCGCGATTGGGGTCAGCCGCTCCGTTGTTGTTCCGTCACCCAGTTGGCCATTTTCATTCCGGCCCCAGGCTCGGACTGTCCCATCATCGAGGAGAGCGAGCGTATGGTCGTCTCCCGGCGCAATCCAGGTGACCCTGGATAGTCCGGGCAGCTTCACGGGTTGGTGGCGATCCGTTTTCGTACCGTCGCCGAGCTGCCCAAACGAATTGGATCCCCAGGCCCAGACCGATCCGTCCGTTTGGACCGCGAAGCTTTCGAACTCGCCGCTGGCGATCCTTTTGACATTCCCGAGACCGGAGACGCGCCGAGGCATCCACGACATCTGGCCTCGGCCGCTTTCACCGTGCGAATCATGCCCCCACGTCCACACTGTCCCGTTTGAACGAAGGGCGATAAAGTGCCAGAAGCCGACCGAGATCTGAGTGATGCTCTCAAGATTCGGGAGCCGATAGGGAATCCACGTGCTCGGGTCGCCGACCTCTTGTCCATCCTCATCCGCGCCCCAGCGCCAGACTGTTCCGTCTTCAGCCAGAGCGATATACCGGTTATAGCTCAGGACCTCGCCGGATGCGATCTTCGGCAAGCCCGGGATAGAATACGGCGTGAACGGCGGCATGAGGCGGGCGGCCGGAACAGAAAACCGCTGGCCCCAGTTCCAGACCGTGCCGTCGGTTTTCACGACGATGTATTGGCGGCCTTCAACGGAAATCGGGTTGCGAATGGGCGTGGTCGTGACCGTGCCGTCCTCCGGCGTGTCGCAGGCGCCCACGCAGGAGGGCTGATCTTCTCCGGTCTGCCGCAGGAACAGCCGGCGATAAACGCAGGGGTCGCGGGCGAAAACGAGACGCGGCGGCAGGCACCATTGGTTGTCGCCATCGAGCGAGCGGAGATAGCCGACCACGACCGGAGTGTCCGAAGGCTGGAACTGGAAAAGCGAAGCCGTGGTGTTCGAAGTCAGGCCTTTGACATCAAGGTCGTTCAGGAGATTCCGGACGTCGTTTTCAAGGAGAAACGAGAGCTTCATCAACGTGACCGAGTTGACCATGGCCGGAATGTCGCGCCAGTCGTAGCTCTCATTCGACGAATATCCAGGATCGTTGATCCGGAGGACGTCGCGGTTGAAATCTCGAAGCGTCGTTGCCATCCCCGGCGGATTGTTCATGATGAAGTCGAAATGGGTTTCCGGGTTCTCGATGATCTCCCAGGCGATCCCCAAGCCTTTTTCCAGGAGATAAAGGAAGGGATCGGTGCTCAATATTTCGATCGGAGTCTTGATGAAGTCCGGCAGACTGTCCCAGATCTGCTTCCGCAAGGCTTTGATATCTCCGACGATGTCAGGGAATCCGATCATGCTGTAAAGGTGCGCATTGACGTAATCGGTCAGGATGTCCTGGACGACTGTGCGGTCGACGGACGGGCAGAAGAAAAGGGTTTCGATGAGGCGCCGTCCAAGCTGAGGCCAAGCTTTGAGTCCGTCGTCGATATCGCTCGTCCAAGCGTCCAGGTACTTGACGAGAGCTTTCGCCGACGTTTCTATTGTTTTGAACTCTGCCTGAAGGGCGATCGCCCGCGCTGCTGCTGCAGCGGACCTGACCGGATCAGAGATCGCGTAGCGCGTGGCTTCGTCGGTCGCTTCCTGAATTCGCCTTCGGTAGTCGGCACGCTGCCGGTCAAGGCCGTCGGCGATTTCCTTTCGTCTGTCAAGGAGCCACCTCTTCATCGCCCGGAACGAGCGAGGCGGAGCAAAATTGAACCGGTACGATGAATCGCGGATGGAATCCTGGCCGCCGTCATCCCAGACGAGCGATGTCGCGATCAGGTTGTCATAGAGGAACGGCTGGATGCCGTCGATCGAAATCGCGTAAAATCCGTCAGGCTTGGGTGTCCGCTTGTCGATATAGGCCTCCAGGACGAAATGTTTCAGGGCGTTATCGTTCCATTGCCAGGGGCCGCCGGCGTACTGATTGATGAAGGTGTGGCCGTATATGTCGCCGGCGGCGTGGGTCAGTACGCCGAGGGCGAAGGCCAGGGCCCGCGGCTCTTTCCGTTGCCAGGCGCTTGTCCAGACTATGCGAACCCACTCCGTCGAGGTCGAGCCGCCTCTGTCCGAATTGTCCGGGTGGATTCCCGTTTGGGCGGTGATGAGATCAGGCAAGGTGTCTAACCCGGCAGCGCCGGCCTTGTAATACTCGGGGTACCGCCGAAGGGCATCAAGGATCAGCAGATTGACCGCGTATCGGCCGATTTCGACGGGCCGGCCGGCGGCGTCGAGGATTGCGCGGCCGGAGTCGTGATCGACCCTGTAAAGAGTGATGAAACCGTCGTCAAGAGCGTCCTCGCGGGCAATCATGGCTAGGTGGACATGGGTCGCCGCTTTCCAGGAAAAAAGGGGAGGCGCTAAGGCTAAAACGGCGAAGAAAACGAGCCGGATAATATTTGGATTCCAGAATTTATCGGGTCCAAGCGCTCCGCGATCCTTAGGTTTCATTTTCGCTCCTTACGCCGAGAGATGAAGAGGATCTCCATTTGACAGTTTAGGGGCTTCATGAAGATTTATATTGTGTGGGATTGTAAACCGTGACTCAAAAAAATGTCAAGGACAGCTTGAGAGCGCGGGGATGTGTATGCAAAGTCGCTCGCGGCACTACAAGAGCCGCAAATCACTCAGATCTCTTTTACCGGGAGGAGAGGTCCGACTGATCTTCGGCGCTTTTGGCGCCTTGGATGGCTTCGTGGATATACCCTGCGCCCCTCAGCTGGCATTGACATCTTTTTTTGTCATGATTTATACTTCCTGACGATGGTTGGAGGGGCAAATGGAGACAAAAATGCTCACCCGGCCAGCTCAGCCGAAAATGAAATTCAACTATGCGAGGCCTAATAAATTGTTTCCAGTTGTTCAGTATATGAGATAGATAGTATAGTTTTATAGGGCTTTATTATGAAACATTCATTAAAAACTGGGTTTAGTTTTGGGATGACTTCTGCAACAATAACAACACTTGGATTGATGGTTGGTTTACATTCCGGTACTCACTTAAAACTTGCTGTCGTAGGTGGTATATTAATAATTGCGGTGGCAGATGCTTTTTCGGATGCGTTGGGTATTCATATCTCGGAAGAGGTGGAGAGTAAACATACCCCAAAAGAAATATGGCTATCAACAGTTTCAACTTTTATTACTAAGTTTGTTTTTACGCTAACCTTTCTTGTTCCAGTGCTATTATTTGAGCTTTCAACAGCGATTATCATAAGTATAATTTGGGGACTGACAATGTTAGGTATTTTCAGTTTTCAAATTGCCAGAGAACAGAAAGTAGCATCTTGGAAGGTAGTTTTGGAACATCTGATGATTGCATTTGTAGTTATAATCATAACTCATTATTTAGGCGATTGGATATCATCAATGTTTGGATAAGATATGAAAAAGATAAAAGTATTGGTAATCGGCCTTGATTGTGCTACACCCCAGATTATATTTGGTAACCTATTGGAAGAATTGCCCAATATAAAAATTTTAGTAGAGAATTGTATTGCTGCTAAATTGAGAAGCTCATACCTGCATGGATGGTAATGGCAACAGGCAAAGACCCCGGCGAGTTAGGTGATTATGGATTTAGGTATAGGAAACCTGAAGATTACCAGACATTTCATATAGCGAATTCCCATGATATACATGAAGAGCGAATTTGAGATACTTTGGGAAAGTACAATAAGAGGAGTATTCTTTTAGGCATGAGCGAATTCGAGTTTCCGATCGGATACCACAAGTTCCACAAAAAGCAGCTCTTCAATTTCCAACTGAATAGATGGCATTCGTTGGGCTACGCAAGGTTAGAAGATATGGAAGAAGCAGGGAGGAGAATCAAGAGTTTTAAAGATTGGAAACTCGAGATGCTCAAACTGGCGGAAGAGGCAATTTCCGAAAATAGGTTGATGAATGCCGCTTTCTATTATCGAGCCGCTGAGTTCTACGTAAAGTCAAAGGAACCCGAGAAGGAAATTTTGTATGATCGGTTCATTGAGCTTTTTTATGAAGTATTTAAGAATGAAGAAATTGAAAGACATCAAGTCCCTTATGAAGGGACTTTTCTGCCCGCACTCAGAATTCTCCCTCTATCTGAGAAGAAAGGGACCATCCTCATCCACGGAGGATTTGATTCCTTCATAGAAGAATGGTATTCAATGATGAAATATTTTTCAAATCATGGTTATGAAGTCATAGGATTTGAAGGTCCCGGCCAGGGGGCTGCACTGAGGAAATATGGGCTGCCATTAATATATGAATGGGAGAAACCCACAAAAGCCATTCTGGACTATTTCAAACGAATCAATTGTACTCTGCTTGGTTTATCAATGGGGGGATGGTTCTGTCTGAGGGCCGCGGCATTTGAACCGCGAATAAAGTGGGTGATTGCCTCAGGACATGCCATTGACTATATGAAAAGCATGAATCCGCTATTGCGAAAGATTCACTTGTGGTCAATGGAGCATTGCAGAAAGTTCATGGATCGGATGGCCGCGCTAAAGTTCGAAAAAAGAGAAGGTATGACTTCGTGGGTCGTGGATCATCTCAAGTACATCACGAAGAAAGAAAAACCCCTTGATGCCTTGGAGATATATTTGCTGATGAACGAACAGAATATTCATTCAGAGCTTGTCAAACAGGATGTTCTCATTCTGGCAGGAAGAGAAGACCATTTTATTCCTTTCAAAATGCATGACATGCAAATCAAAGCGCTGACAAATGCCAGGTCTGTAACCGGCCGGGTGTTTACAAGAAAAGAACATGCCCAGAATCATTGCCAGACCGGCAACATCGGCCTGGCACTCGATGTGATGGTCAAATGGATTGAAAATGTCTCAGAAAGTCGTTAGTGCATCCGAGAAGTGATGCCTCGCATCGAAGAAGGCCTAACAATGCGTTACGGCCGACAAGCGGCTTCGCCGCTTGCGGCTGAACGCTGGCGTTAGTAAGTATTCCTATGAGGACAGGAAGTAGGAAAGGAGATGGCATGATTCAACAGCAGAAAGAGTCCCGGCATCACCGAAATGATCTTAGCGGGGAACATGCACTTGGGGATGCCGGACAACTGGTGTTGGCCTTACTGTTTGCAGCGACGTGGGTGACGGACACGTTTATTCTGAAGTCCACCACTTTCCTCAATCACTACGTGCCATTTATTATCAGGGTGCCTCTTGGAGTTGTCTTGTTAGCTATCTCAGGCTATCTGGCGATGAGGGGTTTGCTTATCGTGTTTGGCGAGAAAAGAGAGAAGCCCTGTGTGATCAGGAAAAGCGTGTTTGGTGTCATCCGGCATCCCATATACTTGAGCGAGATTCTGCTCTATCTTAGCCTTCTAATGATGAGTCTGTCACTTGCCGCCGCATTCGTGTGGAGTATTGCGGTGTTGTTCTTGCACTATATCTCACGGCATGAGGAGAGGTTGCTGCTCGCACGCTTTGGCGATGAATATGCGCAGTACATGCGGGAGGTGCCAATGTGGGTTCCCCGATTGTGGAAGAGGCAAGCGGTGCGTCCGAATCAATAGCGTTGGGCATAATGAATAAGTGAGGATGAAAATGAAAGAGATAGAGATCATTGAAATTACTCCGGATAATATTTTGGATTATGGAGTATGCGGATACAAAAGTTTAAAAAGAGAAGGTTATCCCGAAAAAGTATCCTGGATTAAACACAACTATCCCCACGGATTGAGAATAAAATCAATACTTTCAAAAAATGATGGTGTTCAAGGTATGATTGAATATATACCCGGAGAGCATTGTTGGCGTCCGGTGGATTCCAGCGGCTTTCTTTTTATTCATTGTTTATTTGTTGGATTTAAAAGCGCATACAAAGGAAAAGGCTATGCCAGTTTATTGATCGATGAATGTCTACAAGAAGCAAAAAATCAAAACAAAAATGGCGTGGCTGTTGTCACTCGAAAAGGTTCCTTTATGGTTGGCAATGAAATATTTCTGAAAAAAGGATTTGATATAATAGATACGGCTCCTCCGGACTTTGAATTATTGGTCAAAAAATTTCAAAACAAAATTCCAACGCCAAAATTCAAAGGTGGCATTGAAAAAAGACTGAACAAGTATAAAAAAGGTTTAACTATAATTCGGGCCGATCAATGTCCTTATACGAAAAAGAATGTTATCGAAATAATGGAAACGGCGAAGCAAGTTTTTGACATCAAACCCAAGTTAATAGAATTGAAAACCCATGAAGAAGCTCAAGAAAGTCCCTGTGCATTCGGCACATTCTGTATAGTCTACGATGGAGAAGTCATTTCCTATCATCCGATTAGTAATAAACGTTTTTCAAATATTATGAATTCACTGCTAAAATAAATTTCCAAATGATTCTTGGAGATGGCTTCCGGATTTATTTAATGAGTTCGAGGGCTTTTTCGATGGCCTTGTCGAGCTGGGCGTCTTCTCCTTTGAGCTCATGCGTCAGGTCGTTCACGATGAAGATATCCGGGAGGACACCACCGCTGGTCTCCAGGTCTTTCCCATCCAAAGTGTAACATCCCCAGAAAGGCAGTCGGAACGAGCCTCCATTCATCAGGCTAACACTCGTGGTGAAGATCAGCCATCCATAAGTCGTATTCCCGACGACAGGTCCCCGCTTGAGCGTTTTGAATCCGTTCGAGGTCATTTCGCCGTCACTGAGCGTGACTTCATTGATGAGAAGAACAACGGGTTTGTGTTCAAGTCCGAATGTGGACTGGGGAGTCTCCGAAAGCCCCCGCATCCGCCATTTGGCATAGACAGGCTTGGTCAGAGCTTCAAGGACGCGGTCATGGACGTTTCCTCCGAAATTGAACCGCAGGTCCAGGATCAGTCCCTTTCTCGGCACGGCATCACGCTCAAGCTCCTTGAGAAACCGGTCAAGGTCTCCCCCTCCCATAGCTGCCATGTAGATATAGGCGACCTGGTCTCCCGTTTTGCTCTTGACCATCTCCCGCCGGCTCTGGATCCATTCCTCAAGCAGCAGCCGGTTTTCCGCTCCGGCTGAGATCGGCTTCACCGCGATTTCAGTTTTTTTCCGCGTTTTGGGGTTGCTGAATTCGAGCCTCAACCGCTTCTCCTGTTTTCCGTTCAGGTATTTCCAGATGTTCTTCGTTCCGTCGACCGGATTCCCGTCAATGGCAGTCAGTTCATCTCCGACAGCGACGCTCTCCCGCAGATCATAAAGCGGCCCGTCTTTTATTATTCTTTTCAGAATGACTTTCTCGCCATTGAAAGTCCAGACGGCTCCCACATGGGCGCTCGGCTCATCCGTCCGGGGGCCTCTCGGCGCACGGATGCCGGTATGAGAGGAGTTTAGATAACCGATCATCTCGTTGGCGTAATCATAAAAATCGACATCTTCACGGACTTGCTGGAGGACCGGCCGGAATTCCTGATAAATCTTTGGCCAGTTCACCTGGTGATGGTGTTCATCGTAGTAATAATGCTGGAGGGTATAGTAGAGCTCGCCGAGCATCTGTTCGTAATCCGCCGTTTTATCCGCCTGTATTTTCGTTCCGAAGGAAATGCTTTTGGCTTTCCGGCTCGAAAGCTCGATCTTACCGATGTTCCCCCGGCTCAAGTAATAAAGATTTTCGCCTTTCTTGTCGAGCTGAAGTTGCGAGGGGGACGCGATCTCAGCCATAAACGGCTCATATCGTCCGAGCTCTTCCTTCTTCAGGCTCGTCTTCCAGAGATGAAACCGGCCGTCGATATTGGACGTAAAATAAATCGTTCCCGAGTCCTTGGGAGAGAGGACATACTCCGAGTCATTCCCCAGCGTATCAACGATAGTTTCGGTCTGGCGGTCGAGGTCTTCCAGCCTCAATTGAACCGGAACAGGAGCTTTTTCCTCCTTTTTATTCTCAGGGGCTTCTTTTTTCTCTTTTTCTTCCGGCTTGAAAAGCTTCTCGAAGTCATCCTCGTCAAATTCCGGCTTCTGAGGCGTCAGGAAAACACGGAAAATGTCCCATTTGCCCGTAAACTCAGGAAAGCTGTGGCCGTAGCGATTCGATGAGAAAATCAAGTATTTTCCATCCTCGGACCAGAGCGAACCGTTTTCGTCGTAGGCTGTGTTTGTCAAAAGAAACTCTTTTCCGGTTTCGACCTCCACGGCAAAGATATCCATGTTGCCGTTCCGGAGGGCCACAATACTTAGATACCGGCTGTCCGAGGACCAGGAAAAATCGTTGGCAAAGCGGCCGCCGAAATCTTTTTCCACAAGCAAGCGGTCGCCTTTCCCGTCCGGCTGGATCATACGAATCTGGCGTTTTCCGCTGTAATAAGCGATCCATTTTCCATCCGGAGAAAAACGCGGCTGGAGCTCGTCCTCGTCAGTGGCCGTCAGTCGAATTGGCTTTTCAGCTCCCAGGGCGGAGATGATGTAGAGATCCGGGTTGGCATCGACATCGGAGACATAGACCAGGGACTGGCTCTCGGCGTCCCAATCGATATCCCTTTCCCTCCAGGACGTTTGAGTGATATTCCGGGCATAGCCGCCCTCTTCGGACAGCACAAAGATTTCACCGCGGACCACGGCTGCGATTTTTTTCCCGTCGGGAGAGAGGCGAAACTCGTTGACGGGCGCATTTTCCACAAAGAAGCTGCGGTTTTCTTTGGATTCAGCCGGGGCGATGATGGAAACCGGTTTTGAATTCCCGGTTTTGAGGTCTGTCAGCCAGATCCCAAAATCCCGCTCATATGCCGCCAGAGGGAAGGACGAAGCCACGGACAGCCATCGGACATCTTTTTCCTTGAAACGAGTCACCGGCTTGAGTCCGGAGCCGTCCTTTGCCGCCATCCAGATGTTGCTTGCGCCGAATTCCCTGTCGCTCGTGAAATAAATCCTGTTGCCGTCGAAGCTCCAGGCCGGCCGGAAACAATTGCTCACATCTCCGATAACCAGCCTGGCCTCATTTCCCTCGAGCGCTTTCACCCAGATTTTTGAGGAATTGCTTCCCTTGTAGCCGCGCCGCCACCAAAAGCTGTTTTCCATTCCCAGGGAAAAAAGGATTTGCTGATTGTCGGGGCTGATCTGGGCGGAATAGGGCCAGCTCCAGTATGTGTCGATGAGAGGTTCGGCATTGCCGCCTTGAATGCGGATCTTGTAGATGCTCGATAAAGAAGAACGATTGGAACGGAATATCACCCACTGACCGTCCGGGCTGAATCCTGTCGCGACATCATCACTGGTGTGAAAAGTCAGTTGGACAGGGGTTCCGCCTTCGGCAGCCATAATGAAGACATCATTATTGACATAACGGTTGGAGGTGAAGGCCAGCGATTTCCCGTCCGGTGACCAGAGCGGCTCTCGATCGTAGGCCATGTGGTCTGTGAGCCGGCGGGCCTGTCCTCCTGCGGAAGAAACTATCCAGAGGTCTCCCATATAGGAGAAGGCGATCTGCTTTCCGTCCGGTGAAAGGGCCGGGGTGCGGGCGCCAACGAGCTTTTTGTTTTCTTCCTTGGAATTTAAAAACAAAGCGTTTAAAGCTAGAAAAAACAGGAGCGAAAATATCAGGATTTTCTTCAAGATGGCCTCCCTATTTTATTGTCGCGGAATTAATTTTTTACCTGTCCGAAGAAAAAGCTTATAGCACAGGGAATTGGCATTGTCAAAAATATGACATTATATATTGGGATTTAAAGTTGAAAAGTGGACACTGAACGCTTCTTCAGGGTTTATGAATAATCCAGGCTAGTGTTCCGTCTCGCAAATATGTTGACAAAGTCTTTTTACCTTTGATATTTATTTACAAAAGGAAAAAACTCATCAGTGTAATTTTTTAGCCCACTCTAAAATGGAAAAATATTACAGCATAGAAAAAAATCTTGACATTCTAAAAAACAGCTTTTATATTCAAAATAGAGGAAGATTGATAGCACATTCTATCCGGTGTATTTCCTGACATTAGGGAAGAAAAGTGGGGAAATACACTTGCTTCTTGCATAATAGTGCATACTCTAATCAATTTCTGTTCATTAAAGGATTGGTTAAAGTATGTGGAATCAAATATTAAATATCTACTTTAATTCTATTTTTTATCAATTCCCATTTTTACAACAACAGAATAAATACATATTGTCCTCTGTATTGGTAAGAATGGTCCATTTCTTTTCAATAGGACTGGCGAATGAAGAAGCAAGTATTCGCATGGTTCACAAATTACATCAACATGACTTTCAGACTCGGGTATCGGCTGAAGGGTGAATTGCCTTCAATGAACTTATGGAAACATTTCTTGGAGCAAAAAAGGAGAGTGAGAAATGACAAAAACATTTAATTTAGACCAAATCAAGAAAGTCCTGGGAAGCATTGACTCTATTAAGGCTATAGAGGAGGGTTTTGTCGCATATTCTGAAGGAAAAGCGGTTGTTCCACCTATAGGAGAGATGCTTTTTGAAAATCCACCTGGAGAGGCTCATATAAAATATGGATTCATTAAAAATGATGATTATTATGTTATCAAAATTGCCAGTGGCTTTTATGAAAATTACAAAATCAATCTCCCAACAAATTCTGGACTTATGTTGCTGTTCAGCCAAAAGAGCGGTCAGCTTTTATGTGTCCTATTTGATGAAGGTTATCTCACTGCAGTGAGAACAGCTGCTGCTGGGGCGGTTGTTGCTAAGTATTTAGCTCCAAAAAATGTTCATCGCATCGGTGTTTTTGGGGCGGGAAGCCAGGGGAGATTGCAGGTAGAATATTTGAAACCAATTTTAGATTGTAAGGATGTTATTGTGTGGGGTGTCAATCAAGAAGAAGTTGATGCATATAAAAGATATATGGAATCATGTGGTTATAACATTCAAACAACCCTAGATCCCAATGACATTGCCTCAAGCTGCAACTTCATTGTAACTGCGACTCCTTCAAAGACTCCGTTATTGCAATCCAATCAGATCAAAAAAGGGACGCATATAACTGCGATGGGTTCTGATACTTCAGAAAAGCAAGAATTGGACTCAAAGATACTCCAAATGGCAGACATTGTTGTAGCAGACAGCATCAGTCAGTGTCAATCACGAGGGGAAATTTATCAGGCTTTAAAAGCAGGTGTTTTGAAAGAAGGGAAGCCTGTTGAGTTAGGCACTGTTATTATTAGGAAGGATCTGCAGAGGACGTCAGATGAGCAGATTACTGTTGCGGATTTAACCGGTGTTGCAGTTCAAGATGTTCAAATTTCAAAAGCTGTGTATGAAGCGCTAATTTCTTAAGATGAAGAGTTGAAATTGAGAAGAAATATGAGGAAAGTTTAGTGATAAATGTTGAAGGTTTACCAGACTATGAAAACACCTTTCTTGTCGTTTATAATGGTCTTGTTGATTCGGACCAAAAGGAGTCGCAATTTTAGGTGTATCTCCTTACAATAAAAAAGGAGGTACAGTTGGGGAAAAGACGAACGTACGACGACAATTTCAAAGCGAGGGTGGCCCTGGAAGCGATTAAAGGAGAGAAGACGATTTCCGAAATCGCCGGCCAGTATGAAGTCCATCCCAATCAGATCATCCAGTGGAAAAAGCGTTTGCTGGAAAATGTGACGGATGTCTTTTCGAAGAAAAAGGATCGGCAGACAGAAGAACAGGAGAAGCTGATCGAGGAGTTATACAAAAAGATCGGCCAGCAGAATATCGAGCTGGAGTTTCTAAAAAAAAAGTACAAGCAAATCCAGAATCTATGAAACGAGAGCTTGTGGAAAAGGATAATCAGGAATTGAGCGTCCGGCGTCAGTGTGAAATTTTCTCTTTCAACCGGTCCTCGCTTTACTACGAACGGACGGGACCGAGCGAGGAAGATCAGAGGATCCTCGATGAGATGGACCGGATCTATCTGGATTTTCCCTATTACGGGAGCCGGAGAATGAGCCGGGCGCTGAAGCGGCGGGGTTATGACGTCGGGCGCCAGAAGGCCCGGCATTTGATGCGGATTCTTGGAGTGGAGGCGATCTACCCTCGAAAAAGGCTCAGCCTTCCGGATCAAGAGCATCAGGTTTATCCTTATCTTCTTCGGGACGTGGCCATCGATCGGCCCGATATCGCCTGGGCGGCGGACATCACGTACATCCGGTTGAAGCATGGATTCGTGTATCTGGTCGCGGTGATGGATCTCTACAGCCGCTACATCGTTTCCTGGGAAATCTCCACGTCCCTGGAGCCGGATTTCTGTTGCGAGGCTTTGAGAGAGGCGCTGGAGAAAGGAAGCCCGGAATATTTCAATACCGACCAGGGTGCCCAGTTTACGAGCAAAGATTTCACGTCGATTCTCAAGGAGGAAAAGATCCAGATCAGCATGGACGGCAAAGGCCGAGTGATCGACAATATTTTCATCGAACGATTCTGGAGAACGCTCAAATACGAGGAGGTTTATACCAAGTGTTATGAGTCCGTTGCGGACTGCAAGCGGAGCTTAAGTGAATACATCGAGCGGTACAATCGAGAGAGGCTGCATCAATCCCTAAAAGAATACGACACGCCTTTTGAGGCTTACCGGCAGATGAGGATGGCTGTGGCATGTTGAAGGAACTACACCTAAAAAAAGATTCATCTTTGGTCTTGACAATTAGACCACTTCAGT
>JBAVVD010000025.1:0-30859 GCA_049697115.1 Candidatus Aminicenantales bacterium | reverse complement strand
GCTAAAGGATGCCGCCATCATCAACAGCGGTGTATCCCGCTGGCACAACTATTATCTTGAGGGGCTCAACTGGCTGGTCAGGAATGTAAGGATTGACGGGATTTACATTGATGATGTGGCCTTTGACCGGACGACAATGAAACGCCTGAGAAAAATCCTCGACCGCGGAAATCCGGGCGCCCTTATCGATCTCCATTCGGCCAACCAGTACAATCCGAGGGACGGATTTGCTTCAAGCGCCAACCTTTATATGGAACATTTTCCTTACCTCAATCGGCTCTGGTTTGGCGAGTACTTTGACTATAATTCCCCTCCGGATTACTGGCTGGTCGAAATATCGGGCATTCCTTTCGGGCTCATGGGCGAGATGCTCCAGGATGGAGGGAATCCCTGGCGGGGCATGGTCTACGGGATGACCAACCGCCTTCCTTGGTCAGGGAAAAACCCGGCGCATCTCTGGAAGGTCTGGGATGATTTTGGAATAGTGGATTCTCGGATGGTCGGGTATTGGGTCTCATCCAGCCCCGTCCGGACCGGACATAAGGATGTGCTGGCCACGGCCTATGTCAAAAAAGACAGGGTATTGATATCGCTGGCAAGCTGGGCGAAGGATCCTGTTGATGTATCTCTCATCATCGACTGGAAGTCCCTTGGGATCGACCTAGGGAAGGCAAAACTTTATGCCCCTTTTATTCCGGATTTTCAGGAGGAGGCGCTTTTTCAACCGGCAGACAGGATTCCCTTAGAGCCTGGCAAGGGCTGGCTTTTGATCCTGAAAGAATAAATTTATTCTTTTTCCCCGAAAAACTCTTTGGCGATCCGGGCCAGCCTCTCCAGCTCCTTGTCCACAAGTGCGTTGACGGTCTCCTCTTCGAAGATTCCGTACTCTTTTTTTTCTCCCGCGCGGACGCCCGTCAGAATTTCGATTCCTTCGTCGATGGTTTGAATTGAATAGATATGGAACTTTCCTGCGGCTGCCGCCTCAATCACATCGGGACGGAGCATAAGGTTCTGGATGTTCTGATGGGGAATGATGACTCCCTGGGTGCCGGTGAGCTTTTTGGCCTTGCAGACGTCGAAGAAGCCCTCGATTTTCTCATTGACGCCGCCGATGGGTTGGATTTCTCCTTTCTGGTTGATGGAGCCGGTGACGGCAATATCCTGCCTGATGGGCAGTCCGGAGAGGCTGGAAAGAATGGCATAGACTTCGGTCGAGGATGCGCTGTCTCCGTCGACGCCGCCATAGGACTGCTCGAACGTAATGCTGGCGGAGAGGGCAAAGGGTTTATTCTGGGCGTATTTGCCCCTGAGATATCCCGCAAGGATGAGCACGCCTTTGTTATGAGTGCTTCCACTGAGGTCGGCTTCTCGCTCGATGTTGATGACACCCGCCCTCCCGATGGATGTCCGGGCTGTGATGCGCGTCGGCTTCCCGAATGAAGATTGTCCCATATTGTAGACGGAAAGGCCGTTCACCTGGCCGACAGCTCTTCCTTCGGTATCGATCAGGATCGTTCCTTCTTCAATGAGCTCCTGGATTTTATCCTCGATCAGGCTGACGCGGTCAAAGCGCTCCTCGATGGCCTTTTCCACGTGCGTGCTGCGGACGGTTTTGTGGCCGTCCTTCTGGGCCCAGTAGCCGGCCTCGCGGATGACATCGGATATGACATTGAAGCGAGTGGAGAGCTTCTTGTGCCTCCCGGCGATGCGCGTGGCGTATTCGAGGACAGAGGCCATGCCGGATTTGTCAAAGGGAAGCAGCCGGTCTTCGTCGCAGATTTTTTTGATGAAGCTGATGTACGCACATATGGACTTATTGTCTTTCAGCATTTCCGAGTCGAATTCCGCTTTAATCTTGAATATCTTTTTAAAATCCTTGTCCATAAAATAGAGGAGGTTGAAAATTTCCTCGTCTCCGATCATGACCACTTTGACGTTGCATCGGATGGGCTCGGGCTTGAGCCGGGTAGTGAAAAAATAGAGGGACGCATAGTTCTGGATTTCAAAGATCTGGTTGCGCAAGGTCCTTTTCAGGGTGGCCCAGACACCGGGCTCGATGATGGCGTCCAGGGCGTTGATGACCAGGTATCCCCCGTTCGCTTTAAGGAGAGAGCCGGCTTTAATTTTTGTGAAGTCTGCCTGCCAGACGCCGAACCGGTTGGAGGCCAGTTCGATCGATCCGAAGAGGTTGACGTAATTGGGATTAGTCTCCATGACTACGGGCGCATCCTTTAATCCGGAGTTGTCCACAAGAAGATTAACCCTGTATTCGAGGAGGGGATCTGCGATTTCCTTTTCCTCTTTTTTCTGGTTTTTAAAAAGTTCGATGTTCCGGATGAGATTGTCTTCCACATCTTTCAGGTACTGGTCAATCTTGGGAAAAGGAAATCTGTTCCGGATCCCGGAAACAGCTCCCTTGATGATGGGGGAGATCGACTCCTCATCCCATTTTTTCAGCTGGGACTGCGTATCCTCGTCGATTTCTTTCAACTGGGAAAAGATCTCTTCCAGTTTGTCCGACAGCTCGTCGTATTTTTTCTTCAGGGCTTCCAGGGTCTTCAGAGGAAATTTTTTCTCTTTCACTAGAGCTTCCAGCTTGTTAAAGGGAGTGGGCGTCCCGTCAATCATCGGGATAAGGTCGGGTTTGACAAAAAGCCCCATTTGAACCTGAATGACGGAAAATCCTTCCTTGGCCACTTTTTCTTCATAGTTACGGAGCAGCTCTTTCTGCTTTTTCTGCTGGCCTTCGATAATCTCATCCCTTTTTCCGGTGTAATATTTGCTCTTGAGCAGGTCCGGGATGTTGTGCTTGAGCATTTCAATCAGATTCTCCATAGCGCGGTGGAACAGCTTTCCCTTGCCTGCCGGAAGCGTCACCAGAGTCGGCTCATCAGGGTATTTGAAATTATTGACGTAAAGGATATCATCCGGCGGCTGGTCGCCCTTTTCCAATTTTTCCAGAAGCTGTTTGATCGTTGTCGTCCGTCCTGTGCCCACCATGCCGGTGATGAAAATATTATAGCCCAGGCTTTTGATGGCCAGCCCGGTATGCAGCGATTTGAGGGCTCTTTCCTGGCCGATGATTTCCTCGCAGGGCTTGCACTCATCGCTCATGGAAAAAGGGATGCTCTCGGGCAGGCAGCGCCAGCGCATCTTTTCAACGGGCAATTCTTGAAAGTCGGTCTTTGGCTTCATGGCGTTCTCCTCAGAAAGAATATTCAGTCGAGTATCTTTTTTTAACACAAAATATCCGGGATGACAAGCCGAAGAGAGTCATTTTAAAAAGTCGTGCAAAAAAAGAGGTAATTTGTTAAAATTGAAAAACTTGGAGAGCGGAAATGGAGGAATGTCATAAAAGCGGAACTATCTGAGAGAGAGACGAGAGACCAAATAAAATCTTCTGATGGAGGAAATCGTGGGATATAAAAATTTAATGACCAGGAAAGCGGATGGCATCGGCTGGATATCTATCAATCGGCCGGATAAGCTCAATGCATTGAACGTGGAGACTATAGAAGAAATTCAGGCAGCCTTCCTTGAATTCCAGGATGACAAGGACATTAAAGTTGTGATCCTCACCGGCTCGGGTGAAAAAGCGTTCGTCGCCGGCGCCGATATAAGTGAGCTGGCCACTCTCGATTTTTCAAGGGGAAAAGAGTATGCCTTTAAGGGCCAGAAGATGACAAAAGTCATCGAGAATTTCAGGAAACCCGTCATTGCGGCCGTCAATGGCTTCGCCCTTGGAGGAGGAACAGAGATCGCCCTCGCTTGTCATATCCGGGTCGCTTCAGAAAACGCCAGAATGGGCCAGCCCGAAGTCAAACTGGGCCTCATTCCGGGATTTGGCGGAACTCAGAGGCTGGCGAGACTGGTCGGAAAAGGCAAAGCCATGGAGCTCATCCTGTCTGGAAAGATGATTGATGCGAAGGAGGCCCTGGAGATGGGGCTGGTCAACCGCGTTGTCCCGCTCAACGAGCTTGCGGCCGCCTGTGAAGGCCTGGCCAAGGAGATAATGGCCAATGCGCCCCTGGCTTTGAGATATGCGATCAAAGCCATCAATAATGGATTGGACAACACTTTGAATGAAGGGCTGGATATCGAAGCCAATTTCTTCGGTGAGTCCTGTTCGACGGATGACAGCAAAGAAGGGACAAAAGCCTTTTTAGAGAAAAGAAAGGCCAATTTTAAAGGCCTCTAAAGGGAGAGAAAAAATGGAAACCTATGAAGGAAAACTCCAGGCCAAGGGTTTAAAGATCGGGATTGTGGTCAGCCGTTTCAACCAGTTCATAACCGGAAGGCTTCTGGAAGGCGCTCTGGATGCGCTGAAGAAGCTGGGTGCTCAGGAAACGGATATTTTGATTTATAAGGTACCCGGTTCTTTTGAAATTCCCTTTATTGCTAAAAAGCTGGCCAAATCCAAGAAGGTGGATGGGATTGTCTGTCTTGGAACTCTGATCAGGGGAGATACGCCTCACTTTGATTTTTTAAGCGCTGAGGTGACGAAGGGCTTGGCCCAGATTGGGCTCGAAGACGGTGTGCCTGTTTCTTTCGGCATCTTGACTGTAGAGACCATCGAGCAGGGAATTGAACGGGCCGGGACAAAGGCCGGCAACAAGGGCTGGGATGCCGTGTTTTCTCTGGTCGAGACGCTCAATCTGATCCAGGACTCAAAACTCAGCTAGAAAGCAACAATTTCTATGGGATTGAGGAGAAAGTCGCGGGAAAGTGCGCTGCAGATTCTCTTTGAGCGCGAGTTCAACGACCTCCAGACGGAAAGGCTTTTTGATGAGTTTTGGAAGAACAAGAAGGCGTCGGAGCCCGTTAAAGAATACGCCAACTGGCTGGTGAAGGGAACTGTGGACCATCAGGAGGAGGTGGACAAACTCATCCAGGGGACGTCGAAGCACTGGCGCCTGGCGCGGATGGCTATTGTGGACCGCAATATTCTTCGGATTGCCGTGTTTGAACTGCTCCATGAAGAGCAGATGGCTCCGGCCATCATCATCAATGAGGCCATCGAAATCGCCAAGAAATACAGCAGCGACAAAGCGGGCATGTTCGTCAATGGAATTCTAGATGCGGTCCGGAAAAAAATAGGGCCCAGGGAATCGTCAAAGGAAGAAAAGGATAATGAACGAAAGAGCAAAAAAAAGTGACCAGGAGCTGGCCCGGGAGGAAAAGTTTCAAAAGCTCATTCAGGAGGGCGTAGACCCTTTTCCCCACAAAATCAATAGAACTCATTCGGTGACGGAGATTATCGCTCATTTTCAGAATGTTTCCAGAGAAAGCCTGGAGGGGAAAAAAGTCAAGGTCACAGTGCCGGGAAGGATTATCGCCGTCCGCCAGATGGGCCGGGCCACCTTCTTTCATATTTCCGACAGCCGGTCTAAACTTCAGATCTATATCCGGGAAGATGGAGTGGGGGAGGAGAAATACAGGCTCTTTTCCCTTTTGGATATCGGCGATATGGTGGCCGCGACCGGAGTCCTGTTCCGGACCAGAACCGGGGAACTGACGGTTCTGTGCGAATCCTTCATATTCCTGGCCAAGTCCTTTCATCCTCTTCCCGAGAAATGGCACGGCCTCCAGGATGTCGAACTCCGCTACCGGAAGAGATACCTGGATTTAATCATGAATCCGGAAGGCGTTGAGATCTTCAGGCTCCGGAGCGCCCTCATTGCCCAGATTCGAAATTTTTTTGACCAGAGGGGCTATATGGAGGTGGAAACGCCGATGATGCAGGCGATCCCCGGCGGCGCGCTGGCCAGGCCTTTTAAAACATTCCATAATGCTCTCGGGATGGACCTCTACTTGAGGATTGCGCCGGAGCTGTACCTGAAGAGGCTCGTCGTCGGCGGCATCGAGAAAGTGTACGAAATCAACCGCAATTTCAGGAATGAAGGAATCTCCTCCGAACACAATCCCGAGTTCACGATGCTCGAGTTCTATGAAGCCTACAGCGATTATGAAGACATGATGAATTTGACGGAAGAGCTGCTCAATGTCCTCAGCGCCTCTCTTTTGAAGACGGATGAGTTGAAGTATGGTGAGCACACCATTTCCTTGAAAAGGCCATGGAAGAGAATTAAATTTAAAGAAGCCCTCCTCACCTACAGCGGGCTGGCTCCCGGCCGCCTGGATGACCGGGCGGCCGTTATGGAATTGGCTTCCAACCTGGCCCCTGACAAAAAGCCCCTGACTTACGCAAAATCCCTGGATGTCATTCTTGATAAGAATGTCAAACCCCAAATCGTCCAGCCGACGTTTATCATCAATCCGCCGAAAGAGGTTTCTCCCCTGGCCAAAGCCGACAGGGAAAATCCGGACGAAGCGGCGCGTTTCGAACTGATCATCGCCGGCATGGAGATTGCGAATGCCTTTTCCGAGCTGACCGACCCGCGCGAGCAGCGTTTGAGGTTTGAGCAGCAGACTGACGAACGCGATAAAGGAGACGAGGAATCTCACCGGATCGACACCGACTATATCCAGGCCCTGGAATACGGTCTTCCTCCGACCGGAGGCGAGGGAATCGGAATAGACCGGCTGACCATGATATTCACCAATAAAAAATCCATCCGGGAGGTCATCCTCTTTCCACTTCTGCGGCCAAAAGATTGAGATGGGATACGAATTTTTTATTGCCAGGCGGTATCTGACGGCCAAAAGAAAGCAGGCTTTTATTTCCGTCATCACCTTCATTTCGATCCTGGGAATTACCATCGGCGTCATGGCCCTGGTCATTGCCATTGCCTTGATTACGGGATTCCAAAAAGACGTCCAGGATAAAATTCTGGGGGCGACTTCCCATGTCATGGTTTCTGACCTGACTGGCGAAGGATTGAGAGACTATCGGCAGTTGGCCGCGAAAATAAAAAGCCTCAAGGGAGTGAAGTCAGTCTCTCCGGTTGTCTTCAACACGGTGCTGATCCACGGACCGGCCAAGAATTTGGGCGCCATGGTGAAAGGAATGGATTTCGACCTGGAAAAAAGGCAATCTCCCTGGCTTCAGACGCTTGAGAGCGGCCAGATCCCCTCTCCCTCGGGAAGAGAAGGAGTTCTTCTTGGCCGCGACCTCGCCGTCGGACTGGGAGTCGGAGTGGGCGACGTCGTCACTGTCCTGACTGCTTCCTCCAGTCTGTCTCCTCTGGGACCCATGCCCAGAACTAAGAAGTTTCTCGTCACCGGGATTTTTGCGACTGGGCTTTATGAATTCGATTCTTCCACAGCTCTGATTGCACTTGAAACCGCCCAAAAGTTTTTCAGGCTTGAGGACAGGGTGAGTTTCCTTCAGGTCATGATTGAAGACATCTTTCAAGCCTCCCAACTCAAGGAGCGGCTTCAGGAGATCCTGCCCCCGGTGGTTTATATGACTACCTGGATGGAGCTCAACCGGCCGCTTTTTTCGGCTCTGAAACTGGAAAAAAACATCATCTTCCTGACCATTGCCCTGATCGTCTTTGTCGCCTCCCTCAACATCATCGCCACTCAGGTACTGATGGTCATGGAGAAAACGCGGGATATCGGAGTTCTGATGGCGATGGGCGCAACTTCCGGAAATATCAAGAAAATTTTCCTTCTTCAGGGGGCCATGATCGAAATTATCGGGACGGTCTGCGGAGTGGCCCTGGGGTTGTTCTGGTGCTTCCTGGCCAATACCTTCAAGCTCATTCGGGTGCCTGTGGATATTTACCAGATTTCTTATGTTCCCTTCCGCATCCAGCTTCTTGATGTGCTGATCATCATCGGGGTGACTCTTCTCAGCTTTCTGGCCACGCTCTTTCCATCCCGCCGAGCCTCAAAAATAGATCCTGTAATGGCTTTAAAATATGAGTGATTTTCTGCGTGCGGACAACCTGAGCAAAGAATATCCTTTGCCGAGGGGAGTTCTCCATGTTTTCAGAGGGATCAATTTTAAGGTCAGCGAAAGGGATTTTGTGGCCATCATGGGAGTTTCAGGGGTGGGGAAGACGACCTTGTTGAATTTATTAGGAGCTCTGGACAAGCCGACAGAAGGGACGGTTTATTTAGAGGGAGAAGACATCTTCCAGAGGAGCGAGAAGGAACTGGCCTTGATCAGGAATAAAAAAATCGGATTTATTTTTCAATTCTACCATCTCCTCCCGGAGTTCACGGCCCTGGAGAATGTCAGCTTTCCGCTCCTCATCCGAGGCATGGAGAAGTCGGAGGCGATGAAGAGAGCCCTGGGAATCCTCCAGGAGGTCTTTTTAGAGGACAAAACGTCTCTCCGGCCTTCCCAGCTTTCCGGCGGGGAACAGCAGCGGGTGGCCATAGCGCGGTCTCTGGTCAATGAGCCGAGATTGCTCCTGGCGGACGAGCCCACTGGAAATCTTGACTGGAAAACGGGCGAGCATATTCTGAAGTTGATTCAGGAGCTTCATTATAAAAAGGGACTCTCTTCCATCATTGTCACCCACAATGAAAAGGTGGCCTCATTCTGTTCCAAGGTCTATCTCATGGAACGGGGAGAATTGAAACTTTTATCCCGCCCCTAAAGTTTTATCATTGAGGCCAGAACCCGGAGCCGATAAAGGATGTTGTTTTCATTTGTCCAATCTCCGCAACAGATGGCCAGTCACAAAAATGGAGATGCGTCATTTCCTCCGGAAGTTTTTGAAAAAAAAGGCTTAATATGGTATAAGGAAATGGAAATGAGAAAGATTTTAGTATGCCTTTTGTTGACCTTTCTGCCTCTGGCACTTTACGGGCAGACCATAATCGAGAAAATCGAGATTGTCGGGAATGAACGGGTAACCAGGGAAACGATCCTTTATTACATGACGGCCAGAGAAGGCGATTATTTCAGCGACGAGCTCCTCAAAAGGGATTTTCGGATTCTCTGGTCAACAGGCTTTTTTTCCAATATCAAGATTCTTGATGAAGAAGGGCAGCGAGGGAAGGTCCTTCGGGTTATCCTTGAAGAGAATCCCCTGATCAAGAATGTCTCTTACAAAACGGGGAAGAGGGTCAAGGAGGATGATATCGTCAATAAATTAAAGGAGAAAGACGAGACCATCCTGCCCTATTCTTATTACAATCCCGCTAAGATCCAGAGGAACGTTCAGACCATTGAGGATCTTCTGGCTGAAAAAGGCCTGCACAGCGCTAAAGTGGATGTGAGCACAATCCGTAAAGAGAAGAATGAAATGGACATTCTGTTTAAAATCGATGAGGGCCCAAGGACTAAAGTCGGAGGAGTTGTGTTTGTCGGAAGCCCAAGACTGCCTCAGGCGACCCTTCGGGAGGCGATGAAAGATAACCGGGTGCACAGCCTCATTTCCTGGGTATTGAAAAAGGACATCTACAAGCCGGCCAAGCTTTCCGAGGACCTGGAGTTGGTGAAGAAAAAATTGCAGGAATACGGCTTTATGGAAGCCATTGTGGGTGAGCCCCGGCTCGAGGAGATTACCAGGAAGTCGATTCTATTTAAAAAACAAAAGATGATGAAAATTATCATCCCCGTGACGGCAGGCTTTATCTATAAAGCGGGGGACGTCAAAATAGATGGGAATAAGGCCATTTCCACACAGCATTTAAGGGAGCTCATACCCATCCAGAAAGGAAAAATCTACAGCACCAAGTCGAGGGAAAAATGTGTGGAGGATATGGGAGAGATCTACCGCAGCCTGGGCTATCTCTATGCCCAGATTATTCCCGTGGAAAACCTTGACCCGAAAAGGAAAGTCGTCAACGTCACCTACAATGTCTATGAAGGCGACGTGTGCTTTATACGCCGACTGGATTTCAAAGGCAACTACTACACAAAAGACAAAGTCATTCGGCGGGAAATGCTCCTCCGCGAAGGGGACCGGTTCAGCCTGGCGTTATTCAAGGACAGCATGCTGAGAGTCAGGCAGCTCGGCCTGGTTGACCTCGAGGAGAAGGAGCCCGATATCAAGCCCGTTCCCGATAATCCCTCTCTATTCGATGTCACTCTCCATCTCAAAGAACTCCAGAGGAACAATATCCAGTTTACAGCCGGCTACAGCGGGTATGAAGGCACGTTCGTTGCGATGAGCTATTCGACGGTGAATTTTCTTGGCGCAGGGGAAACCCTGGATATCACCGCCCAGTACGGGAAGAGAATCCAGAATTATGTCTTTGGATTTTCCGAGCCCTATTTTCTGGATTACCCCATCACTCTGGGATTCAATATTTACAGCCGCTATATGATTCTCCCCTATCTCTACGACCGTAAAAGCAAGGGTATCGATTTCATATTTGGATCCAGGCTTTTCGGCTACTGGCGGACGAATCTTACCTACAGCTATGAATTTGTGGACATCAAACTTCCGGAAACCCAGCAGAGTGGGGATGCGGCCCTTTACTACCCCTATTCATCCTATGTCGATCCGACTTATCAGTCCATGTACGGATTGGGGAATTACAATGTGAGCAGTCTCTCACCCACCATCTACCGGTCCACAGTGGACAGCCCATTGACTCCCTCGAGAGGGACGATGTATCTGGCCTCGCTCAAGTATGCCGGCACGTTTCTCGGCGGCGAAATCCATCTCTACAAGCCCCGGTTTGAATTCACCCACTTTATGCCCCTGTGGAGAAAACACACGCTGGGATTCCATCTGGAGTACCAATTTGTGAAGCCCTTAAAAGGAGAAGAAGTCCCCTTCTGGGAAAAGTTTTATCTGGGAGGAGAGCGGAATATCAGAGGGTATGATATCTATACCATCGGGCCCCGCAGTGAATACGGCACAAACATGGGAGGGGAAAAGTCTCTGGTCTTCAATGCGGAATACATCATGGCTGTGGGAGGTCCTCTGTACCTCATTGCATTCTTTGATATGGGAAATTCGTACGCCCAGGATCAGAATATCAGTTTTCGAAACATGTATTCTTCGACAGGATTAGAGGCCAGAATCTTTGTCCCGGCTCTGCGAGTGCCTTTCCGGCTGATTTTTGCCTATAACAACCGCAGAATCTACACGAGTGATTCCTTTTTTAAAGTGCGGTTTGCCATCGGAACGACTTTTTAATAAAAAACTATTTAAATTGAACAAAGGAGGTTCAATGATGAGGAAGAGAAGTCCATTCCACATTCTTTATCTTGTTCTCTTTGCAGGGATTTTCGTTTCTTTCGCCTTCGCCCAACAGAATTTAAAGATCGGGGTAATTAATTCCCAGGAAGTCTTGGACAAGTCGATCGAGGGAAAGAAAGTCATTGTGCGATTGGAGGAAAGAAGGAAGCAGAGCCAGGCAAACCTGGCCAAGCTGGACGATGAAATCCGACAGCTGGAGACCAAACTCAACACCCAGAGGCTGACCCTGACCGAGGAAGCCGTCCTCCAGTACTCTTCGGATTTGGACAGGAAGCGGACCGAGCGCCAGAGAATGGGGGAAGATTCTTACAGGGACCTGCAGGAGCTCTCCAACAGGCTGTTTACCAAACTCCAGGGTGAACTGCTTCCGATAATCGAGCAGATCGGAAAGGAAAAGGGACTCGACATCATTTTCGACTTGGGTAAAAGCGGGGCGGTCTGGTGGAGCCCCACCATTGATATCACGGCTGAAGTGATCAAGAAGTATGACGCGGCCAAAGCTTCTCCGGCCAAATGAACGTCTGAAAAGTGAAATATGAAGATCGAAGAGATTCTTAAATTTCTCCCTCATCGCTATCCCTTTCTCCTGGTGGACCGTGTTCTGCACATGGAGAAGGGGAAGTCGATCGTCGCTCTAAAGAATGTCACTTACAACGAGTCCTTCTTTCAAGGGCATTTCCCCAATCTCAAAGTGATGCCGGGAGTGCTAATTGTCGAGGCCCTGGCTCAGGCCGGAGGTATTCTTCTCTGGCACAGCATTCCCGATCCTGAGAGCAAACTTGTTTTATTAAGTAAAATTGATGACTGCAAATTTCGAAGGCCTGTTGTTCCGGGCGACCAGTTGAGGCTGGAAGCCGAACTCCTTAAACTTAAAAATAAATTTTGCGTCCTCAAAGGGAGAGCGTCGGTCAACGGGGAGCTCGTGGTCGATGGGGAGATTGTCGCTGCCCTCTTGAACCGATAGGAATTGAATGAGAAAAAATGAGGTCTTCATTCATCCTTCGGCCACTGTCCATCCGAAAGCCCATCTGGATTCAGGCGTTTGGATTGGGCCCTGTTCCTACATCGGAGAGAGGGTGTGTATTCATAAAAACACTCGGTTGGACTCCCACATCTGGATTGACGGCCTGACCGAGATTGGCGCGGATTGTCATTTTTCTTCTTTCTCTTCCATCGGCACAGAGCCCCAGGATGTGACTTACCGAGGAGAGGAAACGGAGGTGAAAATCGGCGATCGGAACATTTTCCGCGAATTCATCACTGTTCACAGGGGCAGTGTCAAAGGAGGAGGGAGGACGGTCATCGGCACCGATAATTATTTCATGGCCTATTCCCATATTGCCCATGACTGTAAAGTGGGCGATCAGACGACTTTTATCAACGGAGCCACTCTGGGTGGCCATGTGGTCGTCGGAGATCATGTCACCATCAGCTCAATGAGCGGCGTCCATCAATTTTGCCGCATTGGGAAACATGCGTTCATCGGTGGACACTCGGTCATCACGCAGGACGTGCTGCCGTACTGCCGGGTGGCGGGGATGCGGCCGATTCATCTGTACGGTCTGAACACGATAGGTCTGCAGCGCAAAGGTTTTTCCAGAGAGAAAATTGAAACCCTCAAGAAGATTTTCAAGATTTTTTTTTATTCCGAACTCAACACGACCCAGGCCCTGGAAAAAATCCAGAAAGAATTTCCTCCCAGTGAAGAAAGGGAGGAAATCATCAATTTTATACAGTCCTCGAAAAGAGGCATCATAAGAAGGGCCACAGAAAAATGGGAACCCGAATTGGATTGATTGCCGGCTCAGGGGAATTCCCTTTCTTGGCCGTTGAAGAGGCCAGGAAACAGGGATATGAGTGTATCGTGGCGGGAATTCGTGGGGAAGCCGCGTCTATCCTGAAAATGAAAGCGGACGCCTTTGAATGGGTGGAGCCTGCAGAGATTGTCCAACTGCTCACATTTTTTCGAAAACATGAGATTCGGGAAATCCTGATGGTTGGGAAAATTCAGCCGCGCACGATATACGCCAGAGGGCTCGCTGAAAAGGCCGCTCTGGATCTGCTGGCCCCATTGCCTTCCCGGAGCCCTTCGACAGTCCTCAGAGCGCTGATGGGCGTATTGGCTCGGGAAGGGATGACGGTCAAGGACCCGTCTTTCCTGCTCCATCCTTATTTTTGCCGCGCCGGAGTTCTGTCAGAGGTTCAACCGGCCGCGGAGATTTTGGATGACATCACCTTTGGTTGGAGTATCGCCAAGTCTATTGCGGATGCGGATGTCGGCCAGACTATTATTGTCAAGAATAAAGCCGTTGTGGCGGTGGAGGGAATGGAAGGAACGGATGAAGTGATCCGAAGAGGGGGGAGGCTGGCGGGTGAGGGAATTGTGGTCATCAAGGTTGCCCGGACCGACCAGGATATGCGTATCGATATCCCTACGGTCGGACTTGAGACGATGAAAAACTTAATCCGGGTAAAAGGCGCGGCCCTTTGTTTTGAGGCTCTGCGAATGCCCTTTTTTCAAAAAGAGGAAACTCTGGCTTTGGCCAATGCCAATGGAATCGCCGTAGTCGTCCGGAATCCTTGAAAAAGAGTGAATAAAGGCATTGTCAGAGTCGGGAGAGGAAAAAGCCCTGTGGATTTTCAAAGATCTGCGGTCAGAACTATCATCTAAAATAGAGAGTGCACGCAATGGATAAGGTTAAAGTCGGAATCATCGGCGTCGGTTACCTGGGAGTCCAGCATGCCCGGATTCTTTCTTACTTGGAGGAAGCGGAGCTGGTGGCGGTGGCGGATATCAATTTTAAGAAAGCACTGGAAATCGGGAACCGGCACGGTGTGAAATATTATAAAAACTTTGAGGACATGGCGGACGAGATCGATGCGGCCATTGTGGCCACACCGACCTCGGAACATTATTCTGTCTCCATGAATTTGCTCCGCCGCGGCAAATCCGTTCTTGTCGAAAAGCCGATTACCGAGACTATTGAACAGGCCGAGCAGCTTGTGGAAACGGCCCAGAAGAAAAAGCTGATCCTGCAGGTCGGACATCTGGAGCGGTTCAATCCCGCGGTGGAAGCTGTGGAGAACATCATTTCAGAGCCGAAGTTTATCGAAGTTCAAAGACTGGGGTCTTTCTCCGCTCGCTCCCTGGACATTGATGTGATTCTGGATTTGATGATTCACGATCTGGATATTATCCTGGCCCTTATCAAGGATGAGGTGAGTGTCATCCGGTCTTCGGGAATCCATGTGCTTTCGGACAAGATCGATATTGCCAACGCCCGCCTGGAATTTAAGTCAGGCTGCGTGGCGACGCTCACTGCCAGCCGGGTCCATCAGGGAAAAGTGAGGAAGCTGCGCATATTTGAACCGACATCTTACTACTCGATCGATTATATAGATCAGGAAGTTAAAATCTTTCCCCTCAATGGGCGGCAGACCGACATCAAAACCCTGAAGATCAAGAAAGAAGAGCCGCTGAAGAAGGAGCTTCTCAATTTCCTGAAGTGCCATATAGAGAACATACCGGGCAAGGTCAGCGGCGAGGAGGGCTTGCGAGCTCTCCGTCTGGCCTGCAGTGTCCTGGAGGAAGCCGAGGCCAGCTCCTCATCCTGATACGCGGAAGGTGTTGCTTGCGGCTGTCCGGGCTTGGGCCCGAACTCTCTGAGCGTCACTTCATTTTAAAAATATCATCCTCCAGGCCGGAATTCAGTGTGAATTGTGTAAAGGTCATCTTCATGAATTCCGCGCCTCCCTGATAGACGGTCATCGAATGAGCGGTTATAAGGTCTCCCTCTTTTCTGTAGTCCCCAAAAAATGTTTCCGAAGGGACTTCAACACCCGATTGGTCAATGGACGTCGCGTCTTGCTTATAAGGCAGATATGTCTCCATGTCGATGTAGAGCGTGGCCTTTTGCCCGTTTGCAAAGGCCTGTTCCAGAACGAAATATTCTTTGTCCTGAAGTTTTTCTCGGCCCGTGACCGTATAGGTGATGCCGTATTTTTCAGGATGAAGAAGAGAATCATTACCGAGGGATTGCTGTTTCATGTTCACCGCGGCATTTTCTGGCATCTCTTCAGTCATTCCTGTCTGAGGATTGAACCACCAGGCTTTTTCTCCATCAAAAGCCTGTGTGATCACCATTCCCATCACTTCGATATCGATGCGCATCTTATCGGGCTCTTTCTGGTAAATGGTCAGGTTTCCGGAAATGCCCATTTGGATCATCTCCATTGTTCCTTGGATGGATGTGTCTTTTGCGTTTTCCAGAGCCTTCCTTCCGCCATAGGCTTCGATCATTTTTTCCAGGATTTCGTTGGCTGTCTGACCGAATAGCCGGGGAGTCATGAAACTAAAGAGAAGAATAATCATGAGACTGAGCGAAAGATATCTTTTCATAAATACCTCCTTGTTTCTGTTCATCTCCTTAAATGTGCCTTATTTCCTGTACGGCCATTCTAATAAAAAGTTTGAGATTTTCCAATAGTTTATTTTTATTCTGTGACGGTTTGACAGATTTTTCAGCCCGTGATAGATTGAGGCGAATGCGGATGAAGATGAAGAGAATGAACAGAAGGGGCGCAGCATCATTGGTTTTTCCGGTAATTTTTTCTCTTGGGATGTTCTTTTTAGACGCCTCTCCGCGGATTGGTCTTTATTTTCGAGGAAGCTATTACGCTCCTTCAGCCGTAACCTTCAATGATGAACTCCGGACACTTTACAACCAGAGTCTTCAATCCACAGAGCGACTGCTCCAATCATACGGCCTCTCCACCAACCTCGTTTGGATGGAAAAGATCAAAGGGGCACTGTCCTACGGAGGCGGCCTGGAAGTCTTTCTCCCTCCTCGATTTTCTTTTGTTCTCGATGTGGAACATTGGAGGCGGACACGACCGGCCTCTGTGGAAGGATCCGGAAGCTTTCTGGGAAGCACGGTCGGATTTCTTCTGAGAGAGAAAGGCGAATTTTCAGTGTGGCCTTTGATGGCCACGGTCCGCTACTATTTCCCCTTAGATAAAGTTCAGTTTTACTTGGGCACGGGCGTGGGGTATTACCTCGGAATAATGAAGTGGACAGAAATCTCAGTTGTGGAAATCGGCGGGGCCGTGATCGATTCGGAAAAAACAGAGCAGGAAGGTCGGGGCCGGGCTGTGCTGCCTCATTTCGACGGCGGAGTGGATTTTCCTGTCACAGAAAATCTGGTCATCTCGGCGGAGTTCCGATACATCATAGGAAGGATTGAATCATTCGAAATTAGTAAAAGTGCCGAGACGGCGGATGTGGGAAAAAAGATCACTTACATCAATACAAAAGGAGAAGAGATCAATTTTCCGCTGGAGCTCAGCGGCGTTCATTTCGGGATCCTCCTCAAAATTCTCTTCTAGCGTTCTCCCTCTAATGCCCAAGAATCCTCCGCCGCGGCTGGGCTGAGATGATTTGCAAGGTTTATGAGGCTGATCCCCTGCTGTGCCCCAGATGCCAGGGAGAGATGAAGGTCATTTCCTTCCTCACCGAATATTCTGTGAAGGACAGGATTATCAATCATTTCGAGCTAACATTCGTGGCGGATAGGCCCCCCTCCGCCTCGGGCCGCTTCGCAGGAGCTTTTTTTGATGGCTGCCGAGACCTCGGCTAACTATTTTTCCTGATTTTCTTCTTGCCCAGGAGCAGAGGTCTGTCAGATTTCCGACACTTCTGAGCTTGTCCCAGGCTTCCTGGCTCGCCCTCCACTCGTTTGAGCTCAATTTGACATCCAACGGCGCTCTGATTTATCATTCCCAACGATGGGGTGAAGCAAAATTGGTGCTTGAACGCTCCTTTAACCAACACAGCAAAAAAGGAAATTATTTTCCCTCGTTCAAGAGACCATTCTGTCAGGCGGGAGAAAAAATATCCTTGTCTGTTTTATTAATCGGATACGGCTCTCCTCTAAGTCGGGAAATTCCCTGGGGAGCACGGGAAATATTTTAATTCGGAGAGAATCAAAATGAAAATATTGAGGGGACGGATTCTTTGGCGACTTTCCATCATTTTCGCCTCGGCTCTTCTGACTTTTTCTTCAGTCATCGGCGCTACGGATATCAATGAAATCAACAAGCTGGCGAAGGAGTGCAAAAGCGGGAAAACTGGATCATGCCAAAAACTCGCCAAAATCGCCAAAACCTACAAAGTGGCTAAAACACATGAGGGCGACTTAAAAATCCGCATTGCCGCCATCGAGCAATTGACCGACCAGGCCGTGCTCACAGAAATCGCCACGAACAAGGTCACGGACGGGCGGGCTCTGATTAGCCAGGAGGACGAAGTCCGCTTGGCGGCGATTCGGAATTCATTCCTATCCGACGAAAAAGTCTTGTTTGATATTGCATGGAACGATAATAGTTATGATGTTCACAGGGCTGCGGCTGAAAGGATTACCGATCCGGACATGCTGGTTTTCATGGCCAGAAACCATGAGGACTCTTACGTCAGCACGACAGCGATCACCAAGATAACCGATCAGACCGTCCTCGCCGACCTGGCCAAGAATCACAAGAATTTTTTTGTTTACAGGGCTGCGGCTGGAAAAATCACCGACCCGAACGTCCTGGCCGATATCGCCAAAAATGCCAAGGAATTCATTATCCGCGAAGAGGCCGTCGACAATCCTATTCTGACCGATCAGAGCGTGCTCATCGATATCGCCAGAAATGATGAGGTTGACAGAGTCTGCTTGCACGCGGCGCTAAAAATTACCGATCCGGCCGTATTCATCGACTTCGCCAAAAACCATAAACACTCCATGGTCCGCCAGATGGCCGTTTTGAGAGTCAACGATCCGGTCCTCCTCGCCCATATCGCCAGGAACGATCAAGACGTCTCTGTTTGCGAGGCAGCGGCCGCGAAGATTGTCGATCAGGCCGTGCTGGCCGACATCATCAAGAATCACAAGGAACCGAGGGTTCGCTGGGTTGCCGTTGGGGAATTGACCGATCAAGCTGCGCTGGCCGATCTCGCCAAGAACCATGAGAAAGTGTCTTTTCGCCTGGCCGCTGTACAGAATAAAAACCTGATCGACCAGAAAATTCTGGAAACAATCGTCAAGAACAATCCCTTCGACGAGGTCCGCAAAGCCGCCGCCGAGAAATTGCCGATCGGCCATGTTATGCGTCGAATCGTTCTGGCATCTCAGGATGATGTCAAAAATTGCACGGATTCCAGGCAATTGGCCGACATCGCCAAAAGCGCCACGGACCGCAATGCGCGGTGGGACGCCATCAAGAAAATCGACGATCAGGCTTTGCTGGCCGACATCGCCGCAAGCGTCGTGGTTGAAGCTATTCAAATGGCAGCTTTGGAAAAACTTCAAAACCAGGAAATCATCGTATCCATTTCGAAAAATCAAAAGCAGCCTCCGGCCGTCCGCTGGAGCGCCTTGAAGATATTGAGGGATTCAGGACGTTTCAAAATTCCAAATCAACAGATTTTGGACATGTCTCTGGAAATACGCCAATCTGCCATCAAGCAAAAAAACAGCGACCTCTACAAAAAAATTCTCAAGGAATCGACTCCCGAGACACTCTTGGAGATGAGGAAGAGGTCGCCGAAGTTGGAGATCCAGGGGCGATTGGTCAGGCGCGAAAGCGGTGAGCCCTTGGCCAATGCGACCGTTTTTTTGGGTGAGGTGAAGGGCGGTCAGGAATTTACCTTTTACAACGATCTGATGACGACGACGGATGGAAAAGGCAATTTTACTCTAAAGAGCGTTCCGAACGGATTTTATACGATTGCCTACAGTCGGAGCGCAAAGCCCACGGTCCCCAGGACCGCCATTTTCACTGTTAAATCCGCGGATTTCAATATTGCCATTCAGCGAGGAAATTTCTGGAGTAATTCCTTACGTGATGGAACGCTGACGATCGGCTCGACTCATCTCGACATCGAATTGAGTTTCGAGGTTCGTGAATCTGATATTGTCGAGTTTGACGTGTTCGGGACCGGCATTAAAAAATTAGAGTTTGAGATCTATTGATATTGTGGGACAAGGCTGAACCCTTGACGACGCCAAGGGGAATAACCCCTCATTTTGACACCACTTTAAAGGCTACTTTTCGCTAAATGCCAGGAGGAGATGAAGGTCATTCGCTTCTGAATTTGTCCCAGGCTGCCTGGCTTACTATACTCTCGTTTGAGCTCAATTTGACATCCAAAAGCTCTCTGAATTAACATTCTCAATGACGGGGTAAAGCAAAATTGGTGCTTGAACGCTCCTTTAACCAGCACAGCAAAAAAGGAATTTATTATCCCTTGGAGCTCAGCGGCGTTCATTTCGGGATCCTCCTCAAAATTCTCTTCTAGCTTTCGTTGTTTATCTAAGAACCCCGGCAATCCAAGAGTCGTCTCACAGTGTCATCAACGCGGCAAACGTCTCGATTCCTTTCCACAGATGGCCGATGCGAATGTTCTCGTTCGGCTGGTGCTGGTTATTATCGTGGTTGGCGATGGGTACACCGATGATGGGCACGCCCAGAGTCTCATCGAACATATAAAGGGGGAGCGATCCCCCCAGTGAGGGCAGCAAGACCGGACTTCGATCCCAGTAGTTCGTCAGCGCGCGGATGACGCGCTTTGAAATCGGAATGTCCATCGACGTCCGGGAGGCATTGTAGCCCTTTTCACTCGTCACAACCTTGGCGATGAAGGGAAATGCCTTCCGGGTCTCTCCATCGGGGTCTTTGTCGACGATGTGGTATCCCTGATTCCGGATATGGTCAACTGCTTTCTGCACCATGGCCCGTTTATCGTTCCCTTTGACGAGGCGGATGTCGATGGACGCCACGGCTCGGTCGGGAATGATGGTGCGGGCCTGAGGGCCGATCCAACCGCTCTGAACACCGTTCACATTCAGGGAAGGATACTGAATGGCTTCCAGAAGGCTCTGGCCGACACTTTCCGGCTTTGAAAAACCGTACAGTTCCATGATCTCCCCATCATAGGGCGGAATGTTCTTCAAAGCGTCTCGCTCAATATCCGTCAGAGGAATCACCGTGTCGTAAAACCCGGCGATAAGGACCTTCCCTTCATCGTCTTGCATCGATGCTAAAAGTCGTGCGAGACGCGTGGCCGGGTTCGGCGCCCAGTTTCCATAATGCCCGCTGTGCAGGCTTGTGTTGGGCCCGTAAACGGTGATTTCAATGCTCGTGATGCCGCGGACGCCGAAGAACAACGTGGGATCGCTCGAGTAATACCCGGGACCGTCGCACATGAAGAGAATATCCGACTTGAGCATCTCTTTATGCTGTTCCAGAAACGGACGGAGATTCGGCGATCCCGCCTCCTCTTCTCCTTCGATAATGAACTTCAAGTTGTGCCCTATCGGCCGCCCGGAGGACCGGAAGGCATCGATGGCGCTCAGGATGGCGACAATCGGCGCCCGGTCATCGCTCGAACCGCGGGCGTAGATGCGCCAGTCCTCGTCGAATGGCTCTCCTTTTGCGGGAGAAGATATCGGTTTGGGCGCGTCGCTTCCCGCTTCGAGTTTGCCCGGACGTAACACCGGCTCGAATGGCTGGCTGTCCGTCCATTTGGACGGATCCACCGGCTGGCCGTCGTAGTGGACGTAGAACATCAGCGTTTTTTCCGCGTTCGGAACGCGCAGTTCCCCGAATACGACGGGATTTCCCTGTGTCTCGATCAGTCGTGCGGCGATGCCCCTTTTCGCCATCAAGTCCCTGATGAACTCGGCGTTCCTCCGAATATTCATGCGGTCGGCGGAGACATTGGGTATGGACAGGAGATTTAAAAATTCCTGAAGGATTTCGTGTTCATGGCTTTTTCGGTATTCCTGAACAATTGTCGGAAGATCCTTCAGGAAACGATTTTGGGCCGGAAGCGTTGTCCATCCAACAACACCCGCGGCGATCAGCAGAACCCCAAAATGACGCTTCATTCTCTTACGCCCTGACGAATGACTCCTCACGGATTTCATCGGTCTTTATCTCCAGAAAGACAGATAGAAGCAGTGTCTTTAGAAAGAAAGGTTCAAATCCTTTCTGACCCAAAGTAACTCTTTTTGATGAATTTCACAATCTTTTCTTTAAAAAAACGTGAGATGTCAGTGATGTGTCCTCGGGTGTCCAATTCTGTGATCAGATCAAGCTGGGCGGACTTAATTCAGCTTCTTGAAGGCGCCGAACTTGCCAATGCGGATCTCTTTCATCTGTCCGCCGTCATCGGGAACGAATTGGACTTCCGCGACACGGCCGCCCAGAATGAGTCCGAACATTCCATTGACTCCGTCACCGAAATCCGCAACAAAAGCATTCTCTCCCTTCATATGCAGATCGGCTCTGGGGTAGGCTTCGAACCGCAGAACCATCTTTCCTCTTTCAAACCGCACGTCGACCTTCCCGAACAGCTCACTCGAATACGTGCCGACGAACTGTTGTGCGGACTCTGGCGCGATCGGTTTTTCATCCGGCGCCTGCGAATATTTTGGGAGGCTCATCGATATCGGGGACGGAGACCCGAGCGGGCGCCAATCCTTTTCCGGCAGGCCGAGGTAGCTATCCATGATCCTGAGCATCAGGTCCAATTCAAACCGGGTCGGAAACGTGTTTTGAAGGATGACGACCCCCAATTTTTTCTGGGGCAGCATACCGATTATGGAGGACATCCCATCGCAGTTACCGGCATGCCAGACGACGGAGTTTCCGCGGTATTCACTAATGAACCAGCCCAGGCCGTATGTCGAGAACTGCGTCTGCCAGCCGAGAGGAATATTGACGAGCAGGCTGTGGGGGGAGAACATCTCGCCCTGGATGTCCGCGCTCCAAAGAGTCTTACCGGACAAGGTCCCGCCGTTTAAATGCACCTGCAGCCATTTGACCAGGTCCGCGACGCTGGAGTTGATAGCTCCGGCCGGCCCGGCAGTGTCCATGTTTCCCCAGGGAATAGGGACAGGGTGTCCGTCTTCATACCAATGGGGAGTCACGATGTTATCGCTCGGCTTGAAACTCCGGATGCTCGTGCAGCTCGCCTTCATACCGAGCGGCTCAAAAATCATTTCGCGGATGTTGGTATCCCAGCTTTTACCGGTGGCTCCGGCCATCAATTGGCCGGCTGTGATGAACATAATATTGTTGTAGAACCACCCTGTTCGGAAGCCAATTACAGGAATGAGAAACCGGGCTTTGGCGACGACACTGTCGCGGCTGAAATTTGAGCCGATAAACAAAAGGCCGAGGTTGTTGGCTTCGGCTACGCCTGTGCGATGGGAGAGCAGATCACGGATGGTGGTCTCTTTTGTCACCCAAGGGTCATAGAGCTGAAAATCGGGAAGGTGTTGCACGACCTTATCGTCCCATTGAATCTTGCCTTCCTGGACCAGGACGGCAGCCAGCCCGGCAGTGAAAGTCTTTGTCGCCGACCCGATGCCGAAGATCGTATTCTCGTCGACGGGATCCTTGGCGTGGATGTTTTTGATGCCGAATCCTTTTATATATACCGGGATCCCGTCTTTGACGATCCCGATGGCCAGGCCCGGAACCTGGAAGTCGGCAAGAGCCTTTTGGATGTCCGCCTCGAGATTTCTGTAGGGCATTTCCTGACTGAAGCCAAATGTTCCCAGTAAAAATAGAAACAGGCAGATCCCAATTGCGGGCCGAGTTCGAATGCATTTCATTTTTTTCTCCTTTGACAGATATTAAAAAAGACCGAGTCGGAGCGGATTATGTGTTTCACGCATAATTCCCGTCACGATTATCAAGTGCATCCAAATAAAAGTGAATATCAATATTGAAAAGTTGATGCATCGGCGGCCTTTCCTTTATCTACAACGAACAATCCCTCCAGAAGGTTAACACGGATTCTGAAGAAATCGCGTCCGTCGTTTTTTTAAAGGATTCAAGCCGGATTTTTTCTTAAGAAAATCAGAGAAGTCGCCGATGAAGCGCATTTAACGCTTCTTCACATTTGGCGATGTTGGTTCATATTTGATCTGCTTATTTTAGAAAGGACTTGGGCTTACCGGTAGAAGCTATCAGAAAAACTAGAAATACACTTTGATGGTCTTTGCGGAATTCTTCTGGGTCGTCACCGTGACTGTGTTTTTGTTAAAAGGCAGGGACGTCCCCTCTTCTTCCAGGAAATTGGATAAAACGACCTTTTTGGGTATGCGAGGAAGAGTAAGCACAGCCTGGCTGTCCTCTCCACTGGATTCGTACCACTGGAGAATCCAGGCATCCGAATCTTCCGCTTTCTTGACAGTCGTCAGCACGAGGTTGGAAGGCTCGAGTTTCAGGAAGGAATAGGCGGCGGGCAGGCGGCCTTCGTGAGGATTGTTCAGGATAGACAGAAAAGGCGTGTTGAACGCATAACCCCGCTGGACCGTGGAAGCCTCTCTCCATGTCCCCAGGTGAGGATAGAGGGCATATTCGATGGAATGTTTGCCCTTGTCGGCCGTTGGATCCGGCCATGTCGGAGAACGCAGCAAAGAGAGTCTCATTGTATTTCCTTTGATGTCATATCCGTATTTGGAGTTGTTCAACAGGCTCACGCCGTATCCGTCCTCAGAGAGATCGGCCCAGCGAAGGGCGGCCGTCTCGAATTGAGCCTTTTCCACCGGAGTATTCGTCCGAGTGGAGCGCTGGATAAAACCGAAGGGGATTTCATAGGTCGCAAAGGTGGTGTTGAGAGTGACGGGAAAAGCGACTTTGAGCATGGTGTGCTCTTCCCACCAGTCGACGTCCGTTTGAAAGTCAATGCGGTCCGCTCCGCCGTAAAGAATGATATCCTGAGTGAAAAAAGTCGATGGGAAATCCTCGGTCGGAAAGTCCTTCTTCGTTCCCGGTTTGAGGTAATCCCGATAAGCTCTGAGGACCACGCGCACCGGGCCGGTTTCGACAATCTCGATTGTTCTGAAGGCCGATGGAAATTTTTTCCCCGTCAGCCCGATATTCCAGGCATCCCATTGGGCCGGCCTGTCTTCCAGAATTTGCAGCTCATTGCCCGGACCGCTCAAGATCTCTTTTCCGTTTCTTTTGTCAATGATGCTCTTGATCCAGCCGGAATCCGGATCCACGGCGACTTTGAAGAATTCATTTTCCAGTTCCGCCGGGGAAATCCGGAGGCTTGGATTTTTCGCCGCAGGCGTCTGCATTTTGAGCACATACGTTTTGTATCCCAGGGGAGGAATGCCTTCGGCTGTAAAGAGAATTTCTCGAACATTCCTTTTCACGGGAACAACCTGAGAGGGAATCTCTTTTCCTTCAAGGTCGAACACGGCGTACTCGGATGAGTCTCCGGCCGGGAGTTTGAGCTTGACCACATCGGTTCTTTCCCAGGACAGGGGATTGACAACGGAGATGGGCGTCCCTCCTGTGATTGTTGAAGTGTTTATATTTCTGGCGATGTGGCCCAGAGATCTCTTGAGCTCATGGTGGCCCATGGCCAGAGCCTCCTGATATTCCTCAGCCGAGTCGATATACACCTCCCGGATGCTGGAACCGGGGAGGATGTCGTGGAATTGGTTGAAGAGGACGATTCTCCAGGCCTCTTCGAGCTGGACATTTCTGGGCTCGGCTCCAAGAAGCATGGCCAAAGTCGAGAATTTTTCGGCATTGGTCATCAAGACCTCACCGGTCCGGTTGAATGCTTTGTTCTTAGCCTGGGTCGTGTAGGTTCCGCGGTGATATTCCAGGTAAAGTTCATCCTTCCAGGTGGGAAGTTCGGAAAGATCTTGCTTTTTGATCCAGTCCAGATACTGCGCCGTTGTTCCGTACTCAATGGAAGGGTAAATATCCAGAGACTTGAGGCGCTCGATACGATCCAGCATTTCCATGGAAGGTCCTCCGCCGTGGTCGCCGACACCGAAAAGAATCATCATCTTGGTGTAACCCGTATTGGCTTCAAACTGACGCAACCAGTCTGCCAGGAGGAAGGGATCATCGATGGTGTTCACGTAGTCGAAGGGGAAATAGGACAGGATGCGGGAGCCGTCAGGCCCTTCCCACCAGAAGGTCCGGTAGGGAAAAATGTTAGTGTCGTTCCAGCCGATTTTCTGGGTGATGAACGCATCGATCCCGGCCTGGCGATAGAACTGCGGCATATTCCAGTTGTAGCCAAAGGAATCCGGATTCCAACCGATTGTGATGTTGATCCCGAATTTTTGAAGAAAATAGCGTTTGGCATAGAGGAGATGTCTCATCCAGGACTCGCCGGAGGGGAGGTTGCAGTCCGGTTCGATCCACATCCCGCCGATAAGTTCCCAACGCCCCTCTTTGACGCGCTGCTGGATCTCCTTGAAGATGTCGGGATACAACCGCTCCATCCAGTCATAATAGACGGCCGAGCTCTGGGTATAAGTGAACGAAGGTCTGAGGTTCATCATGTTCAGCACTGACGCAAAAGTGTTGCGGGCCACGGCAATGGTCTCCTTTTCCCTCCAGAGCCAGGCGGCGTCGATATGGGCGTTGGCATCGAAAAACAGGGTGAACTTTTTGACAAATTGGGCGATGGGCTTCAGTTTCGCGCGAATTCGGGATACCGAACCATTGAACTTATCCAGAGATCCACTCTCCAGAGCCGCCAGATCAATCTGTGAGGCCAGTTCCTGGAGCCAGCGGTTTAAACGGTTTTTTTCCGCCTTTGAAAACTTGGATTTATCGAGGCCGGGATCCTCCCGCAATCGGGGCGTGGTTTGATAGGTGTCGAAGCTCAGAATTTTCTGGCCGACACGAAAGCTCAGGGCCAGGTCTTTAATCTGCTGCACAAGGGGCCTGTGCTTTTCCATCTCCACTTCCGCCTGGAGAATGCGAAGGGGGCCGCCGTTGTTGACGGCCTTAATAACGATGAGAAATTTTTCGCCGGGGCGGGCGTCCTTGGTGAGCTCGAACTCCCCATTCCAGTTAAATTGGCCTTTGCTTTCTCCGTTGATCCAGAGATATCCGTAATCATCCACGGTCATCAATAACTTCACCGGCCCGCTGACCGGCTGGCCGAACACGCGTTCCGGCAGGACGATTTCTTTCCTCAGCCAGCAGTAATCCAGGGAATGGCGTTCCCTGAACTTCATGGTATCCCAGGAAGAGTCATCGAATCCCGGTTGATTGAGAGAAGCGGCAATGGAGTCATCCTTACTCAGCCAGGCGTTATATTTCCAGCCGTCATAGGCAAACGTGGTCATAGCATCCAGAGACTGGACGAGTTTATCGACGCTGGATTGAGAAAATAAAAATGCCGAAAACAGAAAAAGCACACCTATAGGAAGAAGAATTTTTTTTCGATCCGATAATGGATTCATTCCTTCCCTCCTTATTTAAAATACAAAACCCGAATTTTTTAGTCAATTGCCGAATTCAAACGGCAGAAGTTTCCTATCCCGAGCCCGCTCTGGATAATCCATTGAATGCAAGGGCCGGCGTGTTATAATATTCACAAGAAAAAATCAAAGAAAGGTCGAAACACGTGAAAAAAACGAGAATAGGCGTCCTTACGGGCGGCGGAGATTGCGCCGGATTGAATCCGGCCGTTAAGTGGGTCGTCAAAACAGCTCTGGATGAGCGTCTGGAAGGGGAGAGAGGCACGAAATACGAGGTCCTGGGGATCAGGGACGGCTGGAAGGGGCTGATCCATGCCGAGCCCGGAAGTCAGGATTATCTAATGCCGCTCAATGAAGAAATCGTTCGCACATGGGATAGACATGGCGGCACGGCTTTGGGAACATCGCGCACAAATCCCTACGATCCCAAGGACGATCAATCGCAAACGGTATTGAAGAACATCCGGAATTTAGGCCTGGACGTAGTGATCGCTATAGGTGGGGAGGATACTTTGGGCGTGGCGTACAAGCTGTCACAGGAGGGCGTCAATGTCATCGGGATTCCCAAAACCATAGACAAAGACCTGCCCGGAACCGATTACACGCTCGGCTTCGATACGGCCTTGAATGTCATCACGGAGGAGGTGGACAGGCTGCGAACCACCGCCGGTTCACATAAGAGGATTTTTGTCGTGGAAACGATGGGAAGAAATGCGGGCTTTCTGGCTTTAGAGGGCGGGGAGTCCTGCGGCGCCTATATCATCCTCATTCCAGAACGTGCATTTTCCATTGATAAAGTCAATGCACTGCTTCTTGAAGGAAAAAGAATTGGCTTCAGGTATAACATCATTCTGGTTGCGGAAGGAGCACGGCCGGAAGGGGGAAATGCAGTTGTATTTGGTGATGAAATCGACAGCTTCGGCCATAAAACCCTTGGCGGGATTGGCGAGTTTCTGGCCAAAGAAATCCGGAAGGGCGTGGATTTGGATACTCGGAGTGTCGTTCTCAGCCATCTGCAGCGGGGGGGCGCTCCATCCGCGTTCGACCGCCGAATGGGGCGTTACTTCGGCATCGCCGCTGTCGATCTGATCGTCCGGGGCGATTTCGGCAAGCTGGTAAGCCTGACGAACGGCACAATCACAGCCGTTCCTCTTGAGGCGGCAACCGCGACGCCGAAAACAGTGGACGTCCTTTGTGAATACGATGTCGAAAGGTATAACGGACGCCGCACAATCCTCAAATGCCGTCCGGATGAATCGAGATGAAAAAAGCGCACTCTCCAATCGATTCCCTTGTGACAGAAACTGTCTTTGGCGCCGATAGTCCGGCGAGAGAAAACAGCCGGCGCAGGATTCGTGACACGGCCCATGAGCAGGGAATATATGTGGCCAGTATTCACGGCCTTTATGAAGCCGCCGGAAAAAGCCTGTTCAGCGGAATGACTATTCCTGCGATTAATATACGCGGAATCACTTATGACGTGGCACGTGCTGTTTTCAGGGCCGCAAGGAAAGGCGAAGTCGGCGCTTTCATTTTCGAGATTGCCCGTTCGGAGATAGGCTACACCGGCCAGAGGCCAGCCGAATACGAGACCTGTGTGCTAGCGGCTGCGGTGAAAGAAGGATTCCAAGGGCCGGTATTCCTTCAGGGTGACCACTTCCAGGTTAAAGCGGACAGGTATGGTTCCGATCCCGAGAAGGAACTGGAGGCCATCCGTGAGCTGATCCGGGAGTCCGTGGACGCCGGCTTCTTGAATATTGATATCGACGCTTCCACGCTCGTGGATCTGAAGAAAACGGCGCTCGAAGAGCAGCAGGAGTTGAATTGCCATGTGACCGCCGCTCTGACCGATTATATTCGCCGCATCGAGCCGCAGGGAATCCCGATTGCCATTGGCGGCGAGATCGGGGAAGTCGGCGGAAGGAACAGCACGATGGAGGACCTCAATGCGTTCATGTCCGGCTATTTGAAGAGGCTTGGATCGAACATCAAGGGCATTTCAAAGATCAGCGTCCAAACCGGCACTTCACATGGGGGAGTGGTTTTGCCGGATGGCTCCATAGCCAAAGTGCAAATAGATTTCCACACACTGGAGCAGATATCCAAGGTCGTCCGGAAGGAATATGGAATGGGCGGGGCCGTTCAGCATGGGGCTTCAACTCTTCCGGATGAGGCCTTCGATAAATTCCCTCAAGTGGGCACGTTGGAGGTCCATCTGGCCACAGGATTTCAAAACATGATCTACGACAGCCCGTATTTCCCCAAAGAGCTGTTGAAAGACATTTACAGCCATATTTTGAAAAAATACGCCGGCGAGAGAAAACCGGGGGAAACGGAAGAGCAGTTTCTTTATAAGACCAGAAAAAAAGCGTTTGGGGATTTCAAGAGAGAAATGTGGAGCCTTCCTGAGGAAAACCTTCAGGGGCTGAGACAGGTTCTTGAAGAACGATTCTCTCTACTGTTCCGTAAACTCAATGTGGTCCATTCCAGAGAACTTGTCTTAAAATACGCGTAGGGACACATATCCTTTGCCCTCTTTAAAAATGGATCCGGATGGTCAGTGGGGGAGGTTGTATTTAGTGAGCTTGTTGTAAAGCGTCGTCCGGGAGATGTTGAGGATCTTGGCCGTCTTGCTCAAATTGCTATTGGTCATTTTCAGAAGATAGCTGATGTATTCCTTTTCCAGGTCCTCGAGGGAGGCCAGGCCCTCTTTTTGGAGGAAAGGAATCCTGTGTCTTGGCGGAATAAAATCGCGGAGGTTTTTGGGCAGGTCTCCCACGTCGATGAATTCCCTCTTTGTTTGGAGCACGGCACTCTGAAGAACATTTTCCAGCTCCCGGATATTCCCCGGCCAGTCATATTTGAGCAAGAGCTTCTGGACGTCGCGCGAGACGCCCCGAATATTTTTTGAATAAATGGGATTGTATTGCTGGAGGAAATGTCTGGCCAGGAGAAGGATGTCTTCCGGCCTTTCCCTGAGTGGGGGCAGATGGATTTCGATCCGGTTCAGACGGTGATAAAGGTCCTCCCGGAATTCATTCTTTTTGACGGTCTCGCTCAGATTTTGATTGGTGGCGGCAATGATCTTGACATTGACGTGGCGGGTCTCATTGGAGCCGAGAGGCCTGAACTGGCGATTTTCAAGAACCCTGAGAAGCTTGGCCTGGACCGGAAGCGGTATTTCAGCAATCTCATCCAGGAAAATCGTCCCTTCATGGGCTTCTTCGAACAGTCCCCTTTTATTCCTGTCCGCACCGGTAAATGCTCCCCGGACATATCCGAAGAGCTCCGATTCAAAAAGATTTTCAGGAATAGAAGCGCAGTCACAGATGACAAGATTTTTGTTCTTGGCCGGACTCAGGTTGTGGATGGCCCGAGCCACCATCTCCTTGCCGGTCCCGGTTTCGCCGAGGATAAGGACGCTGGTGAAGTGCCGGGCGATTTTTTCAATAAGGCTGAAGACCTCGAACATGGCGGGATTCTTGCTGATCACGTCCTGGAAAATGTATTTCTTCTCCAGTTTTTGTTCTAAAACATGAGTCGTCCTTCTCAGCTCCCTCTTCTCCATAACCTTTCTTATGGCGGCTTGAATGGTCTCTATTTCCAGCGGCTGGGTCAGGTAATCGAAAGCTCCCTGATGAATCCATTCCAGGACTTCTTCCGGAGGGATGGGATTTCCGGCGACAATTATGTTCAGCAGGGAGTCAAATTTCTTCATCTTTTTCAGAAAGTTCAGTTCCCTGGACGACGCCTCCTCCGAATCTAGGAGGACAATTCGGATGTTGTGTGTTTTTATGAAGGAGAGGATGTCCTCTTCGACATTGCAGAAATTGATATTGAATTCCTGAGAAAGGGAGGACTTTTTGAGCAGGTCGTAGAGAGAGGAATCCCTGCCTATAACCAATAAATTTTCATATTCTTCCATGGATCTGCCGCGACGGTCCGCCTTTTTTAACGATATATTACCATTTTTTTCAATAATTTACAATTTATTTGGAAATCCGACCGGCCCATTGGACATCGTTTTCTCAGTTCTTTTAATTTTTTATTTTAAAGGCTCCGTCTTTTCTTTTTTCACAGTTCCGGGACGGCTGCGGACGAACTGAATGCGGATCCGGTCCTGGATTTCTTCCTCAATGCGGGCCCATTCATGTTCGGCCTGGACGAGATATTTGAGATGAGCTTTAATGTAGCGGATTCCCTGGTCTGCAAGAAATCCCAGCCATGAGCCCTGCGCCGTCTCGTCCATGAGCTCGGGCGTCTCCTCGATATAGGTCATCTGGCTGCGCGGGGTGAGTTTATTTTCCTGGGAGGAGCGCCTTTTGGCATAGAGATTGACATTCTTATAAAGCTCCAGATAACAGGTCGTCACGAAACTCTAACTCATTATATATGAATAAGTTACAAGGGATGGGTTTTCATTTTTCCTAACTTTCTTTAACTCATTTAATATCAATATAATACGTGGGCATTTTTGGTTCAAAA
>JBAVVD010000024.1:0-52566 GCA_049697115.1 Candidatus Aminicenantales bacterium | reverse complement strand
CCTCCGCTCCCGGAGAATGCCAAATAAGGAATGATCGAAGGGCCGTGAGGCTCCGGGCGGGCGGGGAGCCCTCCGCCGTGCCACCCTCCCTCGACGATCGCCTCCATCACAGAAATACTATCGAGGTCAGTCGAATTTTCTCTCGATTTCCCGGTTGATGAGAAACTGTTCCAGACGCTTCTGGATCTTTTTCGCGGTCGCCTCATAAGCTTTAATCCCCAGCCCCAGGGGGTCTTCGATATCCCAGCCGTAAAGTTTTTCCTCAGGGATCTGCATTTTTGCCTTGAGCTGCGCATAGACAGAGGAATCCATGGCTATGATGAAGTCAAACTGGAGGGGGTTCGCCTCTGAAACAGGCTTCGGCGTGTGGGAAGAGATATCGACATGGTAGAGATTTTTCATCACCTGGACGGCTTCTTCAGTGGGGCTGTTTCCTTTAGGATTTGTCCCCGCACTGTCGATAATCACTGCGTTTGCGAGCAGGGATTCGGCAATCCCCGCAGCCATTGGACTCCGGCAGATATTTCCGTAACAGACAAAAAGGAGCCTGAGAGCGTCTTTCAATGGTTTCCCCTCCACTTTTGCGGCGAGTTTTCGGATAATGTCCGGTCCGGAGAATATTCATAAATGATCAATCGATGGCCGTCCCGTGCGGCCGAGTGGATCGGGTTCAGCCACACCGGAGCCTTCGCGGGATCGAGAAGATCCACGAGTCCGGGATGGCTGGAAGGAAGGATATAATCTTCTACAATCAGATGAGTTGCGCTTTCTTGGATAAAAAAATTCTTCAGCTCCTCTACGGCCTGCCCTTTCAGAGGGCGGAATTCAGCCTCTGCGTAAAAGCTTGTCTCCGGTTTCCTTCCGGCGAGGACAAGCGGTTTTATCCCCTGGGCTTTCAGCCACAGTCCGGCTTCTTTATAGAGAATCGGCCATGATTGGGAGGAGAGAGAAAAGTTGGCTGACAGCACAGAAAAGACGCTCCAGAGGCTGAGAAGAATCAGAAAGAGCCTGCGCTTCATACGATGACGCAGTTCTTCAAGCCCCACAGCTCCCCAGACCAGAAAGACGGGGACAGTGGCGATGAAAAAACGCCGGAATAAAAATAGAGGAGAGTAAATAAAGACAGCGACCAGAATCCAGAGAACAAGAAGTTTCTCGAAAGGGACGCGCCGGATTCTCCGGCGGAAAATGAGCCCGACCAGGCTGAGGGCTATAAAAGGCCAGGTCATCAGACTGGGGATTTTATCCAGGAGGGCTTTCGGCAGGTTGCGCAGGGTCTGCCGGATGATTTTTTCAGGGCGTTTCCGGATGAATTCAAACACACGGTAATTGCCGGGCCTGCGGGGATGTTCCGGTCCGGTGATGGAATCGTAATCGGAGTGTTCCACGGAGATTCCCGCCTTCTCGTATTCGCTCTTATAGGCAATGTAAAAATTGGCCTCGGCTTTTTCACCCAGGGTCAACCGTCCTTCGAGCCTTGTCACTTGATAGATATAGACCAGAGAAACGGACACAAATCCGGCGAGCAAAAAAAGAGGAAGAAGAGCATGCCGGTTCTTCGGGCGGGATTTCAGAGGTGCCATTTTTGAGAAGACGGGCTTAAGGAGCAACCCGGCAATGCTGAATATCAAAAGTAAAAGAAAATATAAAGCCCCTTCATGGCGGGTGAGAAAAGACAGGGCAAGGAGCACTCCTGAAGCGAAAAAAAGCAGGCTGTTTTTCAGGAAGGAGCGGTGCTCTGCAGATTTAAATGCCAGGCCGAATAGGGCGAGGCCGCCGCAGATAAAAAAGGCATACAGGGGCTCTGTGAGGAAGCTCTGGGAAATGCCAATCAGCCGCGGATGAATGGCCGCCAGCCCTGCCGCCAGAAAACCTGCGCTGGTGCTGGCGACGATCCGGGCAAGAAGGAAGCAAACAATGACGCAACCGGAAGAGGCGAGAAGGGAGATGATGATTCCCGCGGCTTCCAGAGAAAGGCCGGACTCGTAAGGCAGGCTGGCCAGAAACGGGTAGAGGGGCGGCCAATAGGGGTCGCAGGCCTTGACCCAGTGCCCCGATGCAAAAAGACGGGCGATATTTCCATAATAGGCGCTGTCCGTGTCGATCATTCGATAGTGGACAAGCAATACGGTCCTCAGGGCGGCGGCCAGGATAAAGATGACCAGGACGCACAGGAATGGCCGGGATAAAAGACGGTCTTTTAAGGAAGTTCGGACGGGCATGATGCTCCATTTTCTATCACGGCAAACCTGGGATGTCAATCCAAGGCCATTCTGGGGAAATGTCCTGAATTTCCCTCAGTTCTCTGTCAAATGCGTCGGACGGTCAGGTTGCAATTTTCGTGCCGATCGTGTTGTCTAAATCAGACAGTAAAATTTTTCAAAAATTAATTGAATTTTAATTTTAGCTGTGATATGTAAAAGAGCATGATTTTAAAATTTTATTTTGGGGGTCTGTATGATTCACAAGAAAATTAAAAAAGCGATGGTCTTTTTGGGTCTATTGGTCTTTGCGGTCTTTATCTCCTTCAACACCGCGGAAGCCGCCAACGGCAATGTCGGGCTCAGCTTTAAATTCGGCGGTGGAATGGGGCTTTTGTTCAACGGCGGCGGTGACATAGAGAAAGCTCGATTGGGATACCAGGAGTATTATTCAGATCTGGGAAGTGTAACCAATTACTCGACGACTTTTAACTGGAAAAAAATGTCGACCGCTATGAATTTTGAGGCTGACCTGATCTTGACTTTCGGCCAGAACTTCGGATTCGGCATCGGTTCAGGCTATATCCGCGCGACGAATGACGGCGACTATTCATACGCTTGGAGCTATACAGGTTATCCCTGGTACGGAACTGATTGGGAAGATGAGGAAGATATCTATACGATGAAATACACAATGAGTGCCATTCCGATTCGATTCACCCTGTATTTCTTTGTGCCCATGAATTCAATGAGTTTTTATGGATTTGGCGGACTCGGCTACTACATGGGAAAGCTGAATGCCACTCAATCAAATGATTACACTGACAATTGGGGATGGGATTCCTGGTATTACTGGAATGAAGAATTTGACTATTCCTACAACAGCGAAGCCACGCAGAAAGCCACATGCAATGCTCTGGGTTTTCACGGCGGAATCGGCCTGAAGATGAATCTTTCTCAAAGCGTCGGAATTGCCTTCGAGCTGTTCGGGAGGCTGGTGAATTTCAAAAATTGGGAGGGCGACGTTTCCTGGAGCTGGAATGACCGATTGAGATATTGGCACGAATTGGTGGGCTGGTATTATGATGACACGCTTTCAGGTTCAGGCAGCGAGTCGGGGAAGATGTGGTATTATGAATGGCATAGTTCTTATTTCAATAAAGATTATTCCGAAGTGACTCTATCTGAAACCAAACCGACTTGGTATAAAAACGTAAGGGAAGCGGCCTTTAATCTCAATGCCTTTGGAGTCTCTGTTTCCATTATCTTCCATTTCAACCTTATATAATTCACCGCGGTATTAAAGACCAGAATATCCTGAGCGGTCGAGCGAAAAAAGAACAATAATCATCCGACCGCTCAGGATTCTTTTTTTCTAGGATCAAAGACATTTCTTCTATTGTCTTTTTGGCCGGCGCTAGGCCTCCGGGAACTTTCGGGCTTCGGAAGTGATAATTTCGAAAGCCTCTTCGACTTCAGTCTGATGCGTCCGGAAGCTGAGAATGCAGGCCCGGAGCATGAACTTCCCTCTGAGCAGTGTCGAGGAGAGAAAGAGCCTCTGGCTTTTAATAATCTTCCGGAGCAGCCTGCGGTTGAAGTCATCTGCATCCCCTGATTTCGGCTGGAAACGGAAGGCCACAACGGATAGGTCGGGAACCGAGAAGCATTCCATTCCCGGCTCCTTCAGGAATTTTGCGTACAACCATTGAGCCAGGTGCAGTTTTTCAGAAAGATTTTCGCGGAAGGCCCGGACGCCGAATAATTTCAGAGGAAGCCAGACGCGCAGCCCGCGATAGGACCGGGACAGCTCCGGGGAATAATCGGCCGCATTGATTTCGCCCTCGGGCGTTTGATAATCCTGAAGGTATTCCGCCGTCATCTGATGGGCTCGGCGCAGGAGATCTCCATTTTTGACCAGCAGGCAGCCCACTCCGTAAGGCAGGAAAAGACCCTTGTGGGGATCAAGGACAACGGAGTCCGAGAGTTCGATTCCGGCGAGCTTTTTCTTCCCTTCCGTGCACAGATTAAAAAAGCCTCCGTAAGCCGCATCGATGTGATACCAGAGTCCGAAGCGATTCGCCAGGGAGAAAAGCTCTGTCAGGGGATCGACAGCTCCGGTATTGGTCGTTCCGGCATTGCCGATGAGAAGAAAAGGCTTTAACCCTTTTTCCCGGTCGGACTGAATGGCCTTTTCAAAGAGGTCCGGGATGGCCCGAAAGTTCCGGTCCACTTCCAGGAGCCGAAAATTTTTTTCTGGAATACCGGCCAGACCGGCCATTTTCGGAAGGCAGTGATGGGTTTGATTGGACGCATAGATAGTTCCGCGGCTGAGGTCGTCTCCCAGGAGGTGTTTTCTGGCGGTCACAATGGCGCTGAAACTGGCCAGGGAGCCGCCGCTGGTGAAAATGCCCCGTGCGGATTCCGGATAGCCCATCCACTGGGTGAACCACTCCAGGACATTGGTCTCCAGGCGCGCGGCGGCAGGGGCGGCGAACCAGGTACCCGTGAACCGATTGGTGGCGGCTCCAAGAAAATCGGCGACGGCCGATGGATAGAGACCGCCGCCAGGGATATACCCTATATAGGCGGGATGAGCCGTGTTGATGGACAGAGGAATCACCGTGTTCATAAAGTAGTCGAGAAGAGCGGAGAAAGGTGTGCCTTGCTCCGGCGGGGACTCCCTGAGGCTCCGGACAATTTCCTCGGCACCCTCCAGGTTGCAGCGGGGAGATTGAGGGAGGGCGGTGATATAGTCCACTACGGCCCGAACGGCTTCCTTTCCCATCTCCCGCATGGCTTCAGGAGTTAATTCAAGATTCGATATGTTTTTCATTTTTCACCTTTGTGATTCTGAAGTTATTATAAATTAGAAAGTCCCCTTATACAAAAAGTCCGTCAAATGCAATAACGGAAGCATTTCCAAATCCGGTCCATTGACCGGCTCATTTCGCTGTGATAAAGTGATTGCCCATCCGGCAGAGGAAAAATAAAAAGCCCGCATTATAAGCGAGAATTCACCGGAACGATCATGGAGAAGATCTGAACAATGACCAATTTTTCCTGGATCGACGGCAGCGTGGTTGGACTCTACCTGGCAGCAACCATGGTGGTCGGAATCATGGTCCGGAAATATGTCGGGCGGGTGGAGGATTTTCTGATTGCCGGAAGGGAAATGAACGTCTATCTGGGCATTGCTTCGCTGGCCGCCACAGAGTTTGGAATTGTGACCTGCATGTATACGGCTCAGAACGGCTATGAGAAAGGTTTTGCCGGAGCCACTCCGGGAATTCTGCAGGCCCTGGCCATGTTCCTTGTCGGCGTCACCGGATTCTGTATCAAACCGCTGCGTGACTCCGGTGTGATGACCATTCCCGAGCTTTTTGAAAAAAAATTCGGGCCCCGCATCCGCTGGGCCGCTGGCGTGGTCATCATCCTGGGCGGCCTTCTCAATATGGGCATATTTCTGCGCACAGGCGGCGAATTTCTGGTTAAGGTCACCGGACTGAGCGGGACTTATCTTCTGGAAATCATGATGACGACTTTGCTCGTTCTCGTCGCCGTATACACGATTCTCGGCGGCATGCTCTCTGTTCTGGTCACAGACTTTTTGCAGTTTATCGTCATGAGCACGGGCCTGATTCTCGTCACTGTTTTGATCCTGGTGAAAGTGGGGTGGGGCCGGCTGGTCGGCGCTGTTGTCCAGCACTACGGGGCCGGAGGATTTAATCCATTTGTCAACAAGACCATGGGCTGGGAGTATGTGCTTTTCAATGCTTTTCTCAACCTGGCCGCGGTTCTCACCTGGCAGACTGTCATCATCCGCCTCCTGTCCTCCAGAGACAGCCGAACAGGAATGAGAATCTACACCCGCACCAGCTTCTTTTTCGTGGCCCGCTTTCTGATTCCCGGAATCTGGGGCATCGCGGCTCTGGCCATTCTGACTCCACAGCAAGTTGGAGGGAACACGCTTCATGCCATGCCCTTATTTCTCAGTTCGTTTGTGCCGGTGGGGCTTATGGGGATTGTGATCGCCGCCATGCTGGCCGCGGATATGTCCACCGATTCTTCCTATATGATCACCTGGGGGAGCGTCATTTACAACGATATCCTGGCCCCATTTCGAAAAAAACGCTGGTCAGAGAAGAAAGGCCTCCTCTGGAACCGGGCCATTGTGGCCGTGATCGGTGTTTTTCTCATGATCTACGGGCTTTGGTACCCGCTGAAAGGAGACCTCTGGACCTATCTCGGCGTGACCGGGACGATTTATCTTTCGAGTATGTCCGTCCTGCTGATAGCCTGTTGTTACTGGAGGCGGTCGAACAGCTGGGGAGCATCCGGAGCCATCATTTTCGGCGCCCTGATTCCCGTCCTCTACCTCATCCTGGAGCAGGTGCCGGCCACAGCGGACTTCGCCAAGAAGAATGTCGGGCCTTATTACTCCGGAATTGCGACGTATGTGATGGCCGCTCTGGCCATGGTTGTGGGCTCGCTCCTCAAATCCCAAGCTCGGCCTCAACCTTCAAAGGGAGGAACGACATGAACGGCCAGTGGTTCTGGCTGGTGATTACGGCCTTCTGTGTCCTCTGGTACTCGACAGTGACCCTGTATGTGGCCTATAAAGGAATTAAAGATATCAGGGAGATGCTGAGACGTCTGGCACAGAAACGGGGCGGCCCACAGAAACCGCCACCCTCTGGGGATTTCTGAACGATCCTCTGAGTTTCCACCTGAAGTCCGGATGGACGGTGGGGAATGGCTGCCGGTTATGATTCGGTTTCCTTGCGCTCCTTGAGTTCCTTGTTGATCTTATTCACGGCGTAATCGATTGTCTTTATAAGGTCGTAAGGCTTGAGAGGCTTGGCGATGTAATCGTCCATCCCCGACTCCAGACATTTCTCTCGATCTCCGACCATCGCATGGGCGGTCATGGCCACAATGGGAATGTGGCCTCCGGTTTCCATTTCTTTTTTTCGGATAGCCGCCGTCGCTTGATAGCCGTCCATCTTGGGCATCTGAACATCCATGAGGATACAGTCGAAAGAGTCTTTCTCCAGGGCCTCCAGCACTTCCAGGCCGTTCCAGGCGATATGGACTTTGTGCCCTCTCTTTTCGAGAATATAGCTGGCGAGTTTCTGATTGATGATGTTATCCTCAGCCAGGAGCATATGATACTGTTTCCTGGCTTTTTTCAGGGTGTAGCGGGTGATGAGAGGAGATTCCTCCCCTTTTTGAAGAGGAGTGCCGAGGGCAAGCATGATGGCGTCCAGGAGGTAGGACTGCTTGATGGGCTTGGTCAGGTAAGCGGACAAACCCAGTTTTCGGCAGCGCATGGCGTCGCCGCGGAAGCCCGCCGAACTCAGCATCATGATGAAGGCTTTATCCAATTCAGGATGCTTTTTGATTTCCTCCGCAAGGGCAAAGCCGTCCATTTCCGGCATATTCGCGTCGATCAGGATCAACTGAAACGTCTTTCCCGCTTTCCTGGCGTCTTTGAGAATTTCCAGGGCTTCTCTTGCGCTTTCAGCTACCGTGGGTTTCATATTCCAATTTGTCAGCATTTCTTTGAGTATGCGCCGGTTGGTGGCGTTGTCATCCACAACGAGCACCGAGATTCCCTTGATATCATTGAACTTAATGGGTAGAGGCTCTTCCTCGGCGCCTTTCTGGAGTTCCAGAGGGAGAATAAAGTCAAATGTGCTCCCTCGTCCGAGTTCGCTGTCAGCCCAGATTTTGCCCCCCATCAGGCCCACAAGCTGGGAAGCGATGGCCAGGCCAAGGCCGGTCCCTCCATAGACCCGCGTCGTGGAAGTGTCGGCCTGGGCGAAAGGATCAAATATCGCTTTGAGTTTGTCGGCGGGGATGCCGATCCCAGTGTCCCGGATGGAAAAGTGGAGCCAGATTTTATCCTCTTTCTGGGATTCGATATCGAGGGAGACCACCACTTCTCCCTGGCTGGTGAACTTGATGGCATTGCCCAAAAGATTGGTCAATATCTGGCGGAGCCGGCCCGGATCTCCGGCAACTCTGTCGGGTATTTCCGCTGGAATATGATAGGCCAGCTCGAGCCTTTTTCTTTCGGCCTGAAAGGCCACGCTGGAAACCATGCCGTGGATCGTGTCGCGGAGGTTAAAGTGGATGGATTCAAACTCTATTTTCTTGGCCTCGATCTTGGAAAAGTCGAGAATATCATTGATGATGTTCATCAGAGACTCGGCAGAGGATTTGACGGCCTCCATGAATTCCTTCTGCTCCTGGGTCAGCTCGGTTTCAAGCATGAGTTCGGTCATGCCGAAAATACCGTTCATGGGTGTGCGAATTTCATGGCTCATATTGGCCAGAAACTCGCTTTTGGCCCGGCTGGCTTCCTGGGCCTCTTTTCGGGTCTGCACGAGTTCGGTGACGTCAATCAGATTGATGATCACGCCCTCATATTGGTCGTGGAGATAGACGGGCTGGAGCCGGAAGATGGTTTCCAGGTCCTGAAAAGGCATCTCAAGGATCGAGGGCACAGCGAAGGGTTTGCTCTTGAAGTCAGCGATGGCATTGCGGATTTCAGGGGCCGTCAGTTGAGAGTCAAAATCCCAGAGTGTCCGGCCGATCATCTCGGACTTATCTTTCTGGAAAAGCTTGAGAAAGTATTCATTGACTTCAAGGATGCGGTCCTCGCTGTCCACAAAGATGACACCCTCCTCCATGCCCGAAATCATTGCCGAAAGCTTCGCCGCCTCCATTTGAATGGCTTCTTCGGCCTTTTTACGCTCGGTGATATCTGTATAGACAAAAACGGTTCCTTCCAGCTTATCGCCGATTTTAATGGGAGAGCCGGCCAGAATTACATTGATGGCTGTGCCGTCCTTTCGATAACGGATGGCTTCTCGAGGCGGGATGTTCTGCCCGGCAAGGGTTGTTTTTGTTAACTCTGTGGCTTCGGACATGACATCTGCTCTGGCCACAACCTCGTCGAGATTTTTTCCAAGGACTTCGTTGCGCGAATAGCCGAAGATTCTTTCGGCGCCCGGATTCCAATCCGTGATGCGATGGGAAGAATCCGCCGTGACGATGGCGCTGGGAGTATTGTACAGGACAGATGCCAGATATTTTTGTCGCTTTTCGATCTCCTCCGCGGCCTTTTTCCGTTCGGTAATGTCTGTGTAGACGGCCACGGCTCCTTCCATAGAATTTCCGATCATAATCGGGGAACTGGCGACAATGATGTTGACCGGCGATCTGTCTTTTCGGTAGCGAATGGTTTCAAAGGGCTGGACGCTTTTACCGGACAGGGTCATTTTGGTGAGTTTATCGGCTTCCTGCAGGACATCCGGTTGAGTAACGATATCATCGACGTTTTTGCCCAGGACTTCATCCCGGGTGAATTGAAAGATTTTCTCAGCGCCTGGATTCCATTCGGTAATGAAGTGCGAAGCATTCGTGGTGACGATGGCGTTGGGCGTATTGTGTAAAACCGAAGCCAGGTATTTTTGCCTTTTTTCAAGCTCCTCTTCGGCTTTTTTCCTCTCCATTATTTCCTGTTGGGCCTGCTTGTAGAGCTGGGCGTTCCGGATGGCCGAGGCAATCTGAGTGCTCAGAGTTTCCATGGCCGCCACATCCTGCTCGTCAAAGGCGTTGTACAGGTCGCTTTGGATGTCCAGGATGCCGATGACTTTATGGCCGATCTTGATGGGAATCGACAGCTCTGACTTTGTCTCTTCCCTTTCCTTGCGGACATAAAATTGGTCTTTACTGACATCGCCGCTGACCTGGGATTTATGGGTAGCGGCAGCCGTTCCTATCAATCCCTGACCCATGGCGATACGGAGATCCATGGGGAAAGTACCGACATAACCTCCGGTAATGGCCTTCAGGACAAGCTCGTTTGTTTCCTCGTCCAGCAGAAGGAGCATCACGCCGTAATAGTTGAAGGTTTCACATGTGGTGGTGACGATGGCCTGGAGCAGCTCATCCAGTTCCAGTTCGCGGCTGACGCGTTTTCCCACTTCATAGATCAGAAACGTGCGGGCGGCCTGGCGCTGGGCCGCTTCTTCAAGCTTTTTCCTCTCCGTGATTTCCTGCTGAAGTTCGGAAGTGCGCTGCCTGACCCTTTCCTCGAGTTGGACATTTCTGATTCTGATCGAACGCGTTCGGACCTTATAGGCGGAGCCAATCATCAGCAAGACGGCCAGGAGGGCTATGCCCTGGAACCATCGGGTCTGCCAGAATGGAGGAATGACTTTTATTTTTAGCGCGATGCCGTTCTCATTCCAGACGCCGTCGTTATTGGAACCCTTGACTCTGAATGTGAAGTTTCTGGCAGGCAGATTGGTGTAGGTCACAAAACGCCTGTTGCGGACGTAGTTCCATTCTTTTTCCAGGCCTTCCATGATATAGGCATACTCATTTTTCTCGGGTGCCGCAAAATGGAGGGCGGAAAATTCAAAGGAAATCACGCGGTCCCGATAGCTGAGGTTGATTTCCGAAGTCTCGCTAATGGCCTTGGCCAGGAATGTCTCTCCCTTCTCTCCTTTTCCGATCCGGACGGATTTATTGAAGATCAAGAAATCCGTGATCGCAATCGGAGGAATGTGCGGGTTATCCCTGATATTTTCAGGGAAGAAGCTCGTCAGCCCGTTGATTCCACCGAAAAACATTTCTCCCGATCGACTTTTATAGCAGGATCCTCCATTGAATTCATTGCCTTGAATGCCGTCCGTCACATCATAATTTTTGAATTTTCCGGTAGGGGGATTCAGTCTGGATAATCCCTTATTTGTGGAGACCCAGATGTTGCCGCCTTCGTCTATCAGGATCCCGTAGACGGCGTCGTCCGGAAGCCCCTCTTTTTCGGTATAGCAGGTAAAGGTTTCCTCGTTCCTGTTGAATTTATTGAGTCCTCCTCCATTTGTTCCGATCCAGAGATTTCCCGTGCGGTCCTCGCTGATGAACATGATGTAATTATTGCACAGGCTCCGCGGATTGCCGGGATCCGCGGAATAATGGATGAATCTTTCATGTTCACGGTCGAATCTGTTGAGTCCGCCGCCAAAAGTCCCTATCCAGAGGACGCTGGAGCTGTCTTCATAGATGGACCGGATGAAATTGTGGCTGAGGCTTTCTGGGTCATTGGGATCGTTCTGGTAGCGGATGAACCTGTCTTTCTGCCGGTCGAATTTATTGAGTCCGCCGCCGTCGGTGCCGATCCAGAGCTCTCCTGAACTGTCTTCGAAGATTGTCCGCACGGAGTTGTGGCTCAAGCTGCCGGGATCATTGGGATCGTGCGGATAGCGGATGAATCTGTTTTTCTCCTTGTCGAATTTATTGAGTCCGCCGCCGTAGGTACCGATCCAGAGAATACCGAACCGGTCTTCATAAAGGGAATAGACAGAATTATTACTCAAACTGTAGGGATCCCTGGGATTGTTCAGATAATGAGCGTATGTATTCGTATTGCGGTCAAATCGATTCAGTCCAGCGGATTCCGTCCCGATCCAGAGTAGGCCGGATCTATCTTCCAGGATGGACCGGGCATTGCTCTGACTCAGGCTGTTGGGATTGCCTGGCTGGTTCTGGTAGAGGGCGAATTTTTTCTTCTCCCGATCGTATTTATTGACTCCTCCGCCCCTGGTTCCAAACCATAAGACGCCTAATCGGTCCTCATAAATGGAAACGGAGTAGTCAAAGCTCAAACTGTTGGGGTCATCAGGGCTGTGTTGATAGCAGGTGAAATTTTTTTCTTCCGGATTGAATGCATTAATGCCGGAATATGTGGCGATCCAGAGGATTCCGGAACGATCCTGATAAACAGAATACACGGTGTTGTCGCTCAGGCTCTTGGAGTCGTTGGGATCATGGAGATAACGGATGAATTTTCCTGTTTTGCTGTCGAAGGAATTGAGCCCTCCTCCAAGAGTCCCGACCCAGAGATCGCCTTTCCGGTCCTCGGTAATGGAGTGAACATGGTCGTGGCTCAGGCTGAAGGGGTCCTTCGGGTCGTTCCGGTAATGAGTAAAGGATTTTGTTTCTCTGTTGAATTTATTTAATCCGCCATAGGTCGCAAACCACAGAACGCCTTCTCTGTCCTCAAGGATGGCGTGGACCGAATTGTGGCTGAGACTCTCCGGCTGAGCCGGGTCATGTTGATAATGCGTGAATTTTTTCGTCTGTGGGTTCAAAGCATTGACGCCGCCCCCATCCGTCCCGATCCAGAGGATGCCCTGACGGTCTTCATCGATCGCATAGACGGAATTGTGGCTGAGGCTGTTCGGGTTCTGAGGGTCATGCGGATAGCGAGTGAATTTTTCTGTTCCTCGGTCAAATCTGTTAAGCCCGCCCAGAGTTCCGATCCAGAGAGTGCCCTGGGAATCTTCGAAGATTGTCCAGACGCTGTTGTCGCTCAAACTTTCCGGATCGTCGGACCTGTACTTATACACTTTAAACTTGTATCCGTCATAGCGATTCAGGCCTCCCTCTGTGCCAAACCAGAGGAATCCTTTTCGGTCCTGGAAGATGCAGAGCACAGAATTCTGAGAAAGCCCTTCATCAATGGAGAGATGCTGGAATTTTACGGGCAGCCCTTGGGCCGGCAGAAAGGAAGGAAGAATGAAAGAAATCAGAAGGGATAAACAGGCGGCTTTGATGAGGAAAAGGATATTATTGGAGCAGATCCTCCTGTGGAGATGGAGAATTCCCTTTGATCCGTTTTGATTTTTTCCCATACTCTTTTCCTCCCCTCTGTGAATTGTCGTCGGCAGGGACAGATCTTGGTTTCACTCGGCTATGGTTTTGATGCGGAATGACCTTTCTTGGCCATGAATCTGGCGGTCTGACGGATAGTGGAATTCATATTATCCAAAAAAGCTTATACCACAGGAGGTCAATTGGGTCAATGACACAGAGGAGAGGAGAAGCCGTATTCAGTCGGGCTCCATCACTGCGGGCTTGAGGTGTTCGACAAAGTAGTCGACGCGGGCTTCTCCATAGCGGGGAAAGGTTATGCCGTGCCTCTGTTCGGGATAGATCATGAAGTCGAATTTTTTGTTTTTCTTCAGGAGGGCTTCGATGAGATGGATGGTGTTGCCGAGATGGACATTGTCGTCCACGGATCCATGGTGAATAAACAGTCGGCCTTTCAGATTGTCGGCGTAGGTCAGGCACGAGCCCTTTGTGTATCCTTCGGGATTGTCCGGAGGCCTCCGCATGAACCGTTCCGTATAAATGGTGTCGTAGTTTCTCCAATCCGTGACCGGTGCGCCGGCCACGCCCACATGAAAGATATCCGGCGCCTTGAGCAGGGCCATGCAGGTGAGATAGCCTCCGTAGGAATGGCCGAATATACCGACCCTGTTTCCATCCACGTAAGGCCTGGAGCCGGCCAGATGTTTCACGACAGCGACATGGTCGGCGAGTTCAATCTCCCCCAGATTCATATACATCAGATTCTGAAAGGCCTTTCCCCTTCGGGAGATGCCCCTGTGGTCGATCGAAACGACGATGAAACCGAGCTGGGCGAGCGCCTGATTGCTGTCATTGAGAAGGAAGCGGTTAAAGACCCTTTTGGAACCCGGCCCTCCATACACGGAGAGAATGAGAGGGTACGTTTCTCCTTCATTGAAATGTGCCGGCTTGTAGAGGATGGCGTCGAGGTCGTGCTTTCCATCGGCCGATTGGAAGGTGAAGTGCTCGGGCGGGATGAGCTTCAGGTCTCTGAACGCCTGGGTGATGGCGGACTCTCCGAGGCCCCGGACCTCTTTTCCGTCCGCCTGATGAAGGGTGACCCGCCGTGGTTCATTAAAAGAGGAAAAGGAGTCCACATAATAGTGGAAGCCGGGAGAGAAATCGATCGAATGGCTCCCCGGCTCTTTGGTGAGTCGGGCGAATCCCGTGCCGTCCAGCCTCACGCGATAAAGATGAGATTCAAGCCCCCGGGTTTCGTATCCGGTGAAATAAACCCATCCGCTTTCTTCATCAACGCCGAGGATGTTCCCCACAGGCAGCCGGGCATCGGTCAGCTGCCGGACGAGTTTTCCTTCCAGGTCATAGAGATAAATTTCTTTCCAGCCTGTCCGTTCCGAAGTCCAGAGGAAATGCTGGCTGTCCTTCAGGAATACAAGCTCGACACCTTCGTCTATGTAGCAGGGATCTTCCTCTTTGAGGACAACGCGCGACTTTCCCGTGACCGGATCAGCGGCGAATAATTCAATGAGATTCTGCAGGCGGTTGAGCCGCTGATAGAAAAATTCCCGACCGTCGTTGGACCATGCGCCGCGGCAGAGATAGACATTCAGGTCGTCTCCTGTGTCCACACGGACCGATGTGTGGGTGGCGATGTCCACGATGAAAAAGCGGATGATCGGATTATTGGCTCCTGATTTGGGATAGCTCTGAAGCTCCAGCTCAGGCACTGGGCTCACGTCGTGGACAATCGGATATTTGGCCACGGGGCTCTCATCAAACTGCATATAGGTGATTTTTTTAGAGTCCGGAGACCACCAGAAGGCGTCGTACTGGTTGAGTTCTTCGGGGTACACCCAATCGGGAAACCCGTTTCTTAAGTCTTCATGCCCGTTGGCCGTGAGGGCCGCTTCATTTCCGTCGAGGTCTTTTATATAAAGGTTGTAGTTCCGGGTGAAGGCTCTGTATTTGCAGTTTGGCGAAAGCACTTCATTGTACACCCGGCCGCGGACGCCGATGATTGCTTTTTCGGGCTCGTAGACAACCATTTTCCCTGTGGCCAGGTCATAGATAAAGGTTTTGTGAAAGGCCGCGAAACGGATTTTCCGGCCGCTGTTGAGCGATTCGAAATTCTTAAAAGGGAGCTTCTTTTCTTCCTTACCCGTGACGGCGTTGAGGGCGGCAAGGATTTTGGCATTGGGGAAAAGACTGCTTTTCTTGCCCGAGGCGGCGTCAATTTTTTTAAAAGTGCTGTCTTCGTATACATAATAGGATTGTCCGTCCGGAGTCCAGTTGATTTTGGACAATCCCTCAAACTTGATGAGGTCTTTATCCTTGAGCAGTTTCTCATAAAGTGCTTTTCCGCGAATCGGCTCCTGGGGGCCCGCAAAAAGCGAAACCCGGAGAATGGAGATAAATAAAAGGGCAGCGAATGCTTTCATGCTCAATTTTTTTTCCATCCTGACCTCCTTCTTATGCGTTTAAAATTAACTCGATTTCTTTAAAAGATTATGAATTTATCTCATGAATTGCAACTGTTTTCTGATTTCTGAAAAGATGATTGAACGGGGAAATGAAAATATGTTATGTTTAAAATCCGTTAGAGTGGAATTTAAGTGCGCTCAAGAGTGAGCGTTTTTTAGAAGCCCATTAACGATTCGGATCTTTGTTTGACCGGCAAAAGGAGGTGAGGCGATGAAAGCTCTGGCCACCCAGTATTCGAAGGATTTCTGTCGTCATTTGAGCTATTTTCCCGCCTGGCAGCCTGGAGATCCAATATCCCCCGGCGAGATCGGCCGGCTCAAGAAAGGCGTGTTCTATCCCGAGGGACCACTGACAAGCATTTTCCCAAATCTTGACTACAAGATTGGGAAAAAAGACGGAACCACGTCCATGGCGTTCTATTCGGACTCCGGTATCTCGGTCAGCGGAGATGTGTCCGGCGCACATCCGGTCGGGGTAAAGGGAAAAGTCCGCATTTCTTTCACACGCACCGGCGGCGTTGTCTTTCATGCGCAGAAGATGGAGCTCCGCTACATTGAAAACCTGAATCCATTGCTGAAGGAGATCACAGACCGCCGGAAAGAATGGCCGAAGGGCTATGTGTTGGTCAGCCATGTGGAATCCGCAGACAGGTATGTCGTTCTGATCTCCAGCTCGGCGAGCTGGGAAGTGGGGCTTTCCGGAAAGGCGTCCGCACTGGCTGCTTTGCAAATCGCCGATGCTTCGGTGTCTGTGGCCACGGTCAAAGGCGCCGGATACGAACGGTCCGGAAGAGGGCCTGTGGCTCTGCGCATCTACGGGCTGAAGGTCCTCGGCAAGCGCCCCCGCTTATTGTCGGCCGACGAGCCGATTCCCGATGGATTGGCTCCTGGAGAATTGGGTTTTGAAGAGATATCTCCTTTCGATCCGGCCCTGGACCTGTATCCGGAAATGAAGATAGAGCCTGACTGATGGACATTCGCGGCCGGTACTGCGAGTTTGAGTCCGCGGGCTCAACAGGGGACATTTTGTCTCACTATGATCCGATCTCTGATACCTGGGACTTACCGAAGGAAGGCGAATTCTGGGAAGCGGTAAAACACGCTCATGAAGCCGGCCGCCGCGGGGCCGGATGTCGAATCGCCGTCATAGATTCTTCCTGCGATTTCTCTATCTCCCGAATTCGACAGCAGACCGGAGGCCGGCCAAAGCTTCCAGGTCCGCATGATGAAGCCACGGATCATGGAACTCTGGTGACGCTGCTGGTTGGTCTCGTGGCCCCTGAATGTGAAATCGATGTCTACGAAGTCTCACGCAACGGCCGGCCGGATATCAACGCCGTAGTGCGAGCGATCCAGCTTGCAATCCGCTCCGATGCAGATATCATCTGTCTCAGCCTTGGGTCACCCACAGAATTAATATTTGAAGAAGAAGCGCGCCGTGCGTTTATGCGGAGGGATGTCATCACCATCTCCGCACTTTCCGTTGAAAGAGAGGGTCTCCCATCGATTCAGAAAGAAGATCCGCCCTGCGACCTGTGCCGCACAACCTCGCAGGCCAGAGCGGCAGGGAAGATGGTTTTTGCGGCTGTGGGCAATGATGCAGGGGCGGTTTTTTGTCCGGCATGCTCCCCGGATGTCGTGGCTGTTGGATTTCAGCTTGTGGAAAGGTCTGTCGAAAAAGCGGACTATGGAGGGGAACGTGAGGTGGCTTTTGCCCGGCCTCCCAGTTACGAACAGACTTTAGTGTCTGATACGAGTGTTGTTCAGATAAAGGGGGCCCTGGGAAGCAGTTTTGCCTGTCCCCTTAAGGCCGGTGCCGCAGCCCTGGGCATGCGGCCTGACGAGCTCGAAGGCTTTGTGGCCAGCGGAAGGCTCTCTGCGATTGCAGATGCCCTGCACCCGTTCCTCGGGTACTGGAACCGGCCTGAACTGGTGAACTTCGTGGGACAGACCTACCTGAAAGCCATCCAAAGGCATCCGCATCGACACATGGAGCCCGGAAAAGAAGCCGACTGCACGGTGTGCTCGCTTTTCTCCGTGCCCCTCTATACAAACGGCGGGCTCTTTTTTCTGAGCACAGGCGAGCTGACACTGGCCGAATCCCTTCTGCGGGCGGCCCGCCGGTTTGCTCCCTGGAGTTTCGATGCCGCCGCAAACCTGGGCAGGACTCTCCAGGCCTGTGCCGAGAAGGTGATGGCAACTTCAGGGGATTCAGAGAGAGCGCGGGAGATGCTTGATGAGGCCATCCGGCATTACCGTGAAGCCCTTGCTCTCCGGCCGGATTTCGGCCCGTATCAACAGCAGCTCTTCCAGATCCAGCGACTCAGGGAGCAATTAAGCTATTGAGGGAACGAAGGCCATCCCTTTCTTTTTCGGATGGATCCCATTGCCCTGTGAATTGCAATAAAATACGAGGCATCTTCCTTCCCTGTCCTTGAAGAGAGGAGGCATGGCTGAAGATCTGCGCGGAGGGAATCTCCATGCACGGTTCCTCGGTAAAAAATCGACTCATGGGAGGTAAATATGTTCATCCGATGCGAGAAAATATCTTTTAAATCAAAAAAAACGCCAGAACTCTCTATAGGTGCAATCCTGGCGGTTTTGATTTTATTTGCCGCCGGATGTGCCACCATGCAGAGTCGCTGGAAAGAGGTCAGTGAAATAAACTCGATCGAAGCCTACGAGAAATTCCTTCAGCGGTATCCTGAAGATCGTTTTTCCAATGAAGCACGGATGAGAATTGAGAGTCTTCATTTTCAGCAGGCCAATGCCATCCATACTATTGAAGCCTATGAAGAATTCTTGCGCCTGTATCCACGGGGAAAGTTTGCCATCCAAGCTCTGAATATTTTGGAACAGCTTCGTTTTGAAAAAGCCAAAGCTCGAAATACCAAAGTGGCTCTGAGGGACTTTCTGAATAGATATCCAAAAAGCCCTTTCAAAGAGCAAACCTTGTCTTTGCTGGAAAACCTGGAGTTCAATGAGGCCCGGCAGGCCAACACTCCCGAGGCCTTTGAATACTATCTCAGACGTTACCCCAACGGTCGGTATGCTCCGGAAGCTATGAGCCTGATTGAAACCCTGCAGTTCGAGAAGGCGAAATCAGCGAATACGATCGAGACATTTACAAAGTTTCTCGCACAATACTCATGGGGAAAACACGCAGAGGCCGCCAGAGCCAGGCTGGAAGAATTGAAATTTGAGAAGGCTCGGTTGACCCACACCATCGAAGCCTATGAAGAATTTCTGAAGGCGTATCCCCAGGGCCTGTTTGTGGAAGAGGCTCAAAAGAGGCTCTCCCTCCTTAAGGAACAAATCCGTCAGATCGAGCTGGCGACCAAAAAAGCCCTTCCGGCTGGAGCGAAAGTGGAAGTGACCTCGGTGTCCAGATTTCCCCAGAAGCCCCAGTTTAATATTGCCGCTCATCTCCTCGAAGGCCATTCCGCCGACGAGAAGAGTCCCTATGTCCGCGGAGACTACGGAACGCATGAGAAGCTGATCCGACTGGTGCAGCTCCGGTGTGCGAGAATACTCAAATCCATCGCAACGAAAGCCCAATACCCTGAAGGAAGTGAAATTGTAATCTGTGCCCGGCACGGAGTCCGCCAGTCCTATTTCGGGGCCATCGGCGGTGCAGATGTCGCTATGACCATATACGAAATCGCTGTCCCCATTGAGACATTGAAGACCAAAAGTCTGGCTTCTATGAAACTGGAAGACATTATTAAGCTCTGGGTCGTCAATAAAAATATCATTCCCAGTCTTCAATTCCAGTACGTGTGGTTCTGAAGGGATTCTGACTGCACCGGAACAGCCCTCGAAATATCAGGTTCATAAAAAAAAGCTTGAGGAATGAGAGCGGCAGAATCCGACCGGTCTGGAAATTGGATTTTTACGGGTGGGTCCCTCTGTCTCCGCCGCAGACGGCTTTGACGACGCGGAGGAAGTTTCCGCCGAGTATTTTCTTGATGTCCGCTTCCGTATATCCCCTGGCCGCCAGCTCCAGCGTGATATTGGGCAGGTATCCGATATTCGCCAGGCCGATGGGTGTGGAAGAGATTCCGTCAAAGTCCGAGCCCAGCCCGACATGGTCTGTGCTTCCTGTGATTTTAACAACATGGTCGATATGATCCACAAGCGTCTTGACATTGACCGGAGGCAAGGTTTTTTTCCGCTCTTCCAACCGGACTCTGAATTCTTTGAAGAATTCTTGCCTTCGCTTCGGATCCGCTCTCATGATTTCCTGATAGTCGGCGGGAAGGCCGTACTTTTTTACAAGCTCGGCCATCAGTGCATTCCGCATTTTTTCGTGTTCGACGTTCAGGAATCCGGGCATAAAATTGATCCCGATGACGCCGCCGTTTTTGGCCAGGGCTTTGAGCATCTCATCGGATAAATTCCTGTGGTGGTCGGAAAGGGCCCGGCAGCAGGAATGCGAGGCCACAATCGGGGCGCTGGAGATTTTGATGACATCCCAGAAGGTTTCATCATGGGCGTGGGAGACGTCTATGATCATCCCCAGCCGGTTCATTTCTTTGACCACTTTTTCCCCGAGTTCAGTCAACCCGCCGAATACGGGCTCTGGATCACCTGAGGCGTCGGCCCAGTCGGTGTGAGTCCAGTGCGTCAGTGTCATGAGCCTTACGCCGGCCCTGTGGAAGGCGCTGAGCAGGCTCAGGTCGCTTTCGATGGCGTAGCCGCCTTCAATGGCGATGAGAATTCCCGTTTTTCCGTTCCGGAAAATTTTCTGGAAATCTTCGTAGGATTGAACGACGGCCAGGTCTTCGGGGTTCTCGTCGACGAGTCTGTAAATGCCTTCGATCTGGTCGAAGGCCCGTTTGGCGGCCTGAAATTTTTGGAGCTCATCTGACGGTGCGGCCACATAGCAGGCGAAGACTTGGAGGTCGACGCCCCCGCGTTTCAGTTTGGGAATATCGATGTGGCCCGTCGCATTGTCCTTGCTCAGGTCGGCCCCGGATACATACCGGTCGATGGTGTCGCAGTGGAGGTCCGCAACAGCGGCGTCTTTGTGGATGAAGAGGATGCGGTGTTTGGGATCGAGGAGATTGGCGGAGCTGTTGGCCAGGTGGATGAGCGCGTCATGATGATACTGGGCGGCCAGACGGAGCAGTTCCGGGTCGATCAGCTCGGCCATGTCTCCAGGATGGTGATACTCGGGATGTTCGTCGTCGAGTTTATGGGTCGGGAGACCGCCTGTCCTCAGGCTGAATGAGGTGACTCCCTTGTTCCAGAAACTGATGTGGTCCGAGCTTCTATAGTTCAGCCGGCTCCGGAGCTTCTTCTGTGTATCTTCGTCCAGACCGGCTTTGACGATATCGAAGAAGTCAGAGAACTCGTACATTCCGCCGATGAGGAGGTCGGAGTCTCCCATCCCGACCATGTCCATATTCATGTAGACGGCGGTTTTCTCGAGAGGGTAAAGAGGGTGCTGCGTGTAATACCCTGAGCCCTGATAACCGATTTCCTCTGCCGCCCAACAGGCGAAAACAATGGTCCTGGCCAGTTTGGTTTTATTGGCCGCCAGCACCCGTGCCGTCTCCAGAATCACCGCCGCCGAAGCCGCATTGTCGTCAGCGCCATTATAAATAAACCCGTCCATTCCTGTGCCCAGATGGTCCAGATGTCCGCCGAGAATGATGTATTCATTTTGAAGTCGGGGATCCCGGCCCGGCAGCCGGCCGAAGACATTGGAGGCCGTTCTCTCTTCGGCGACAAAATGAACCTCCATTTCGATGGAGGCTTCCAGAGTCACCGGATGAGGTTTTTCTTCTCTGAGGATTTTACTGACCGGGTCCTTCCAGCTTTTCTTGGCCAGGTAAAAAAGGTCATCCAGAAAATTCCGTCCGGCCTGAATGACGACAAATCCTTCGGGGCAGGTGCCCGGTTCCAGAGTTAAAAATCTGACCCTGCGCCGCTGAACCTCTGAAGTGGCGACATCCATCACTATGGCTCCTGCGGCTCCTTTTGTTACGGCGGTTTTGATCTTTTTTTCCAGAGTCCACTCTTTTTGAGATTCTGGATCTATCCGCGTGGGGGAATCGGGCAGAAAGAGAACAATCCTTCCTTTTAGTTCCATATTTTCATAGTCGTTCCAATCGTGCTTTTCCGAGACGATGCCGTAGCCCCCAAACACGGGCTGTCCCCGGACGATTCCGGAGCCGGTTCCCACAACCGGCATGAAATCGCGGCCTCGGCCGGCAAAATAGACGCGTCTTTGAGGTGCGACGATCTCCAGTCGGATGGGCGGCTCGAAATCTCTCCAGTTCTTCAGAGGAACCTCCTGGAACCAGGTGCCGTTTTCACCGCCGGGCTGGAGGCCGTACTCTTTCATTTGAGCGGCCACGTATTCCGCCGCCTTCCTGTATTCGGGTGTGCCGGACTTTCGGCCTTTCAGCTCGTCGGAAGCAAGGACTTTCACATGTTCCCAGGCGCGATATCCGTCGGGCTTTACCCGGGCCGGTGCGGCCGCGCCGAATAAGAGAATAATTGCCAGAGTAGATGCCAGAAGATTTTTCATGGGCCTTCTCGAGAAAAAGAATTCATGTTTGAGTTATCTAATTTATAAAAAAAATGAAGATTTTTCAATACTTCTTGCATTCAGGGGGATGAAGATTCGGCTGTCACCGTGCCACCCACTTTATAATTAAAAAATGTATCACGGAATTTGGGATGCTATCAAATCTATTGCAATTTTCCCAATCTTTTTGCAAAATTAATTACAAGTGTTTAAATGGGATTAAAATTGGGGACATAAAATTGGAGAAACAATACCCATTTCCTAAATATTTCATAAAAGGGAAATAGGTATTGTGTCCCCATTTCTTTGAAAGCGAAAGGAGGGGGAATGAAAAAATGGATATTTTTATTGGCTGTTCTTGCAGGAACTGTCAGTTTCATGAAGTCCTCGGAAATGGATTCCGATAGAAAGCCCGGAAAGAGCCCTTTTCTTGGAATCGTCATCACCTGCGATGGAGCCATTGTATTCACTTTTGAGCGAGAAATGGATTGTGATGAGATAAAGAAAAGAGCCGGCAATATTGTGCAGGAAAACAGAAATGCCGATTGTCATTCTCCGAGAGTGGATTTGAATAGAAAATATGAGAAAGGAACAAGAATCGCAATCTATTTGTTTTATCAGGAGCCGTTAAAATATGAATACGCATTTAAGGTCGAGACCAAGAAACGGGAACGTATATCCATACCGATCTGGGGGGCACCGGCCGCAAAAATGCCCATAAGTGGAGAATGGCACTTGAGAAAATTGGAAGAAGTCAATCTCAGCGAAGACGGCACGGAATATGCAATCGCCATCTCACGAAAGAAATTAAAAGATGGTGTCCGCAGTGAAGAAGAGGGGATTGAGGTCTTCAGAAAAACGTTCCAGACCTATGAGAGATATTATTTCGGAGTCCATCTGGGGATCCTCTTTCCTTTTCAGGAAGAAACGGAGTATATGATCGATTACGCGAATCCCACGGACGAGAAAAGATCGATTCTCAGGGATGACGTGTACAGGCCGATTCTGTTGTTTTACGGGGCATTCTATCCTTTCAAAGGGTTTGAGCCGGAGTCCAGCGACCTGTGGACCTGCCGAAGAATCCATTTCGATTTTGGCGTCGGGCTGTCTCAACGGACTGTGGACAGAATATATCTGGGCGTGGGCTACGATTTGACTTATATTTCTTTGAATGTGCTATTCCTCGAGATTGGAAAAATTGGCGAGCCGAGGGAGGGATTCAAAGAGGGGTATGTGAATGACAGCATTAAAGAGATTCCTTATGTGTATAAATTCAGAGTTTCTCCAAGCATAGGCATTTCTCTGCCTCTTCACTTTGCGGTGAACTGGCTGGGGAAAGTCCTGGGCCTTAAATAAGAAAACACGAATGATGAAAGTTCCAGCGGGCATTCAGATTTCCCGCCGGCTATAAAGTATATTTAAAAAGCTTCAGGCCGGCCGGCACTTTCACCTTTCCTTTATAAATATTCCAGTAGTATTCTCTGGCCTCTCCGAGCTTGTGATAGAGGGGATGTGACGTATCCGGATGATGCTCGGCGATGGCCGCATTTTTTTTATCCACAAGAACGAATTTCTGGCAGCGGTGGAGAATTCCGGCCGTACCCACACTGCAGGCGGCCACCAGCTCATTGGTCTGGACTTTTGTCAGGAGCTCCCCGTAGGTGAGGTTCCGCTCCTGGATAGGGACGCCCATGGTCTTCAGAATGGCGACTATCCCGATGATTGTCACTGAGGGAAGAATGAGCGGGCTCTCCGGGATCTTGACGACCGTCCCGTCGCGGAATCCGAAGAGGCAGCAGGAAGAGTCCCACTCGGTGATGAACCGGTCTTCAAGCGCAGCCCCGGGGTTGTCATCGAGAAAGAGGGCGGAAGCCGCTTCCGGGCAGATTTTCCTGGCCTCATCCACGGCCTTCACGCTCATGACGTAATTAATGCCCAGCTTGAGACATCCCGTCTGATTGGCTCCCACGGCCCGGACCATGTGGGGAACAACGACGCCGCAGAAAGGCTCCCCCAGATAGCGCTCATAGCGGCAGGCCGAAGCGCGGATGGAAGGTTCAGCCGGGAAGGTGACGCCGATGGACTGCTCTTCATCCACAGTGAAAGGCCGCAGATAGCCCTGTGCCTCCATATCCGCCATTTCCTCCAGAAAATTCCGCATGGAAGGATCTTTGAAGTAGCGGTGGATGAAGACCGCTTCCATTTCCTCGACCGAAGGGACAAGAAGCTGCTGGTCGCGGCTGAGATTGAAGGCGATGCCTTTCTGAAGGCGTTCAAGGTTTTTATCCCAGTTGAGGAGCATGACTTCCAGGCTGCCCTTGGCGTTCTTCCTGCAGAAAAAGCGGATGCCTTCAAAAGTCAGGAATAAACCGTAATGAATCGAGCGGGAGATTGAAAAGACCTTGGCATCGGCCTCAAACAGGTCAAACTGTTTTTCGGTAAGAAGATAACGCATCTGTCTGGAGGCCCACTTTACTCCTTCAAACGTGGCCATGAAATCTCTCCTTATGATTGCGGTTTAAAGATTTCGACATACATTAGCGAATATTAAAGCTTATATCATAGAAAAAATTCATTCTCAATCTTTCTTCCGGCGAGGCGTTTAAAAGTGAATTTAAGGAATAAAAAATACATTTATATTAAATAAATCAATTTTAGAGCTAAAAAATATTAATTAATTTAAAGAAAGACTTGATAATATCAATATATTATGGTATCTAATATTAGAGAAATTAATGTGAGGTCTAAAATGGCTCAAGATTGGCAGGAATTGACAAGAATTACCAGAGGCGTTCTTTTCACGGTAGAAAAGGTAAAAATCAGAGAAAAGGATATTGCCATTGAGGGTAGCTTCGAGCTTCCACCCCTGGCCCGCCTGACAATGGAAGACCAGATTTTTGTGACGGCCTTTATCCGCTGCCACGGCTCCATAAAGGAAATGGAGCAGCTCTTTGGCATCAGCTACCCGACGGTGAAGAACAGACTGAATCGGATTGCCGGACAGCTCGAGTTTGTCGAGGTCAATCCTCCTTCTTCCCGTCAGGAGATTCTGGCCCAGCTCGAGAGGGGTGAGATCCAGGTCGAAGAAGCCCTCAATAAATTGAAAGGACAGCCATGATTCCTTTTAAAATGAATTTTTAATCGATTTTACATAATGGAGGTTCATCATGAACGAAGAACGCCGCAAAATTCTGGAAATGCTGGCTGAGGGGAAAATCAACGTGGAAGAGGCAGAGAAGCTTCTGGCGGCTGTCTCTGCTCCTGAATCCGGGGCAAAAGAAAGCTCTTCTGAGAAGCCGGGTTTTAAATATCTGCGCATCCTCGTTGAACCGGGGCCGGGCAGCGAAAAACAGGAGAAAGTTAATATCCGCGTGCCGGCCAAGCTCATCCGGGCCGGCCTGAAGTGGGCGGCCTTTATCCCCAAGCATGCCCAGGGCCAGGTCAGCCAGGCCCTCCGTGAGAAAGGCATCAATATGGATTTCTCAAAGATAACGGCCAAGGACCTGGAGGATATCCTCACTGAACTCAATGATCTGACCGTAGAGGTGGAAGGGAAGGAGACGGTCCGGATCTTCTGCGAGTGAGGCCGATCCGGCAGAGCCGACAGAAGGAAGAGGAAAGAGAGACAGTCAAGAAAATCTGGACATCTAAGGATTGTGCCTGGGAATTCCGTTTTGATCAAATCTTTCCCGCGATCCTCGGTCCGAGAGGCACTCTAACCTGATAATCGTCTCCGCTATTGCCCATCAAATCACATCGCCGCCACCTCATTCATCCGGGGACGGCTGAGGCGGCCCCGCGTCCGTTCCTCAACAAGTTGACTTGGGCCGGCACGGCTCGTAGAATGTGGCCAGGCTTGAATTCTCAAAGAGAGAGAAAAAATGTGCGATTTCTGCCATAAACACGGAGAGGGGAAAAAGTGGTACCTCGAAGCGAAAAATTATTCCGATGACCTGCTTAACGACCTGCGACGGCGGAATTTCATCAAGAAGTTCTTCCTCCATCCCGAAAGACAGAAGGAGGGGATTAAGTCCCTCGACCGTCTTGACCGGGCTCCCGGCTTTGTCCGGCGCGTACTGACCACGAACCTCGTCAAGCGCCAGCAGAGAGTTCATTTCGGCCAGGTGGTGCCGATCGAAGAGGTCGAGCAGATCCTCGATTTTGTGACTTCGGCCGTGCGGGTTGCCTGCATCTGCCGGCAGGTGAACCTCGGCACCGAGCAAAGGTACTGCTATGGCCTGAGCCTGGCGCCCAACGGCGGCGAGCTGGCGAAGCTGATCCGCGAAATCGACGCGGCCTATCTCACTGGGCCGCATACCAAGGGTCTGGAAATGTTGAGCAAGGAGGAAACCCTCGCCGCCATGCGCGGTTATGAGCACGAAGGACTCTGCCATACGGTCTGGACCTTCATCGCGCCTTTTATCGGCGGAGTCTGCAACTGTGACCGCGCGGATTGCCTGGCCATGCAGGCGACGGTGACGCATCAATTCCCGGTCATGTTTCGGGCCGAGTACGTCGGGCAGGCTTCGCCCGACTTATGCAACGGATGCAGGCAGTGCATGCGGGTCTGCCAGTTCGGCGCCATCGGCTACAGCGCCGCCACCCAAAAAATCGAGATCGATCCGCGGCGCTGCTATGGCTGTGGGGTTTGCCGAACCGTCTGCAGACCGAATGCGATCAGGCTCTTAAACCGGGGGGCCGTTTCCCTGGTTGCGAATCTCTGGTAGTTCCCACCTATTCGGATGCGCCGCTGCGTAAAAATTAACCGCCTCTATGATAAGGCGATAAATCAGACTCCCTAAGGAGATGTTTTGCATCATCAAGTTTCCGATAAATCAAAGCAACGGTTTGTCGGTTTTAACTTGAGCCTTTATAGGAATAACTGGCCCTCCGTACAACCGGTACTCATCCAACCGGCATGAGTGGATAACGAATGCTTCTCGTTTTCGTGTTTTTTCTCGATGCATAGTGAGAATGGGTCCTGGGTGGGGAATGGCACCGTGCCCCCCATTCTCAGCACATAATTGGATGTTTCCTTGGACAACGGTGATAAAGGTCTGTCCTTTCGAAAGCTTTTGCAGGGAATGAGAAACCGCAGACTCTTTGATGAAAAAAACTTGACAGGGTGGGTTTCTTTCCGTATTATCAATCGTGTAAGAAAAATCAGTAAAATAAGAAAAATCAGTAAAATATGAAAAGAGGCGCGAGATGTCCAGGGGAAACAAGAAAACGCTCTGCGGAGTCTCACCGAGCAGCGGACTGAGCTGCTGCAAAGTGGAATCATTGCTGAGTGTGGATGAGCGAGGGCAGATGGTCCTCCCCAAAGACGCCAGAGACAGGGCTGGCATCAAGGCTGGAGACAAAGTTGCTCTGGTTAGCTGGGAAAAAGAGGGAAAAGTCTGCTGTTTCACTCTACTTAAGGTCGAGGAGCTGACGGAATTCGTCAAAAACAAACTGGGGCCAGTGATGAAAGAGATCTTCAAGGAGTGAGGAAGGGAAAGGCTTCATGAAAATCAGGCAAACATCAAGCAAACTCACTTTTGGAAACTACCTGAACCACTGGCTGGCCCGCTGGGGGGTCAGGAGAATGGGCTACAGGGTGGATCCGGGCCTGTACGCGCTGGGCCGTCCGACGCCTGACTCACCTGTCTTTGTCAGCGCCAATTATACTCTCAGTTTCGATGTCCTGCGTGCTGCCCTGGATGGGATGGACGGCTATATCCTTGTCCTGGACACAAAAGGTATTAATGTCTGGTGCGCCGCCAGCAAAGGAACCTTTGGGACCGAGGAGCTTGTCCGCCGCATCGGAGAGACCGAGCTGGCTAAGGCCGTCAATCACCGCTTGTTAATCCTCCCGCAACTGGGGGCGTCAGGTGTCAGTGCCCACGAGGTGAAAAAAAGGTCCGGCTTCAGCGTCCGCTTCGGCCCGGTCCGGACAGCCGACCTGCCGGAGTTTCTCAAGGAAGGAAAGGCGACAGAGAAGATGAGACAGGTTCGTTTTGGACTGCGCGAACGATTTGTTTTGATCCCTGTCGAGCTTGTCCATTCTTTGCCATTCATCCTGGCCGGAACAGGCCTGGCGTTCCTGGTAGGCGGAATTTTTTCTGCGCTGGCTACGGTTACCTCGCTTGTGGCCGGATTGGTTTTGTTTCCAGTGCTACTTCCCTGGCTTCCCACTAGGGACTTTAGCAGCAAGGGCTATATTCTGGGAGGAGTCGCTGTGCTGCCTTTTCTTTTCCTTATTCTGGCCAACTCCTCAGGCTCCTGGTGGAGTAAGACCGCAGCCGCATTAACCTGGATTTTGATCTTTCCTTCAGTCACGGCCTTTCTGGCTTTGAACTTTACAGGATCGACAACGTTTACTTCCCGGACTGGAGTCAGGCGTGAAATCTTTGCCTATATTCCGGTCATGGCCGGGATGTTCGGCGCCGGAATAGTTTTAACTGTAGTCTTGATGCTCATTCGCTGGCTGGGAGGAAAAATATGAAGAATCGCGAAGCCATCAACACTCTCCGCTACAATCCGGAACTCTGTAACGGCTGTCGCATGTGCACTTATGTCTGTCCCCACCGGGTCTTCTGGATGAACGGCAGGAAAGCCGAAATCGTCCGCTATGAGGCATGCATGGAATGCGGTGCCTGTCAGCTTAATTGCCAGCCCGGAGCCATTGCCGTCGAGAGCGGCGTTGGCTGCGCGGCGGCTATGATGTGGGCCGCTCTCACCGGGAAAAAAGAATCCTGCTTATGCAGTTAAAAATGAATGGGTAATGCCAGAAGAAGGCATAGATCAAGACGGCAAACAATTTCAAGGACGAAGTGATAGCGCCGAGAGGACAACGTCGATTACACGGCCGAGGATATAAGAGAAAATCAAGATCCTTTTCTGAATAAAGCCCTCGCAATCCTGAAGAAGTAACACCCATTGGTTTGTTTAGGCGGTCAAGGTGTAGCTCACATCGTCCCCTCACCCATATTGATCTTCCAATCCCCGATCTTTACAGACGTTGATGAGATGAGCAACTTTGGTGAGCGGGTCAACGGCACCCTCGTTTTCTGTAATTGATTAAGAACAGAGCAAGACCATTGCTTGGCCTAAGCTGAGACGGATATGTTAATGAAAGAAGTCGAGAGGGAGTCATCACTCGTGAAAAACAAAGATGACTTTTAACTAACCTTGTCCTGCTTATCTCCCTCTTCTTCAGCGCTCAGTTTTCTCCCTTTCCACAGATAATAAATCGCAGGGATAATGATGAGCGTCAGGAAGGTGGATGTGATCAAGCCGCCGACCATCGGTGCCGCGATGCGCTTCATCACCTGAGAACCCGTACCGTGGCTCCACATAATGGGCAAAAGCCCGATAATCGTAGTGGAGACAGTCATCAATTTTGGCCGCACCCTTTCCACCGCTCCGTACACGACGGCTGCGTGCAGGTCTTTTCGGGTATTCATCTGCCCGTGCACTAAGCGGTCCTTATAGGCATTATCAATGTAGAGAAGCATCACCACCCCTGTTTCTGCCGCCACACCGGCCAGGGCGATAAAACCCACCCCCACAGCCACGCTCATGTTGTAACCGCTCAGCCATATCAACCATATTCCACCCACGAGTGCGAAGGGAAGGGAAAGCATGATGATCAGGCTTTCGCCGATGTTTTTGAAATTGAAATAGAGCAAGAGAAAAATGATGATCAGCGTGATAGGAACGGCCAACCGCAAGCGAGCCTGAGCCCGCTGCATGTATTCATACTGGCCGCTCCAGACGATGCTGTATCCAGGAGGAAAGGAAACGTGGGTGTTGACGGCGTCTTTGGCCATTTTGACATAACTCCCGACGTCAATATTTTTCAAGTCCACATAAAGCCAGGCTGTTCTCCGGGCATTCTCACTTTTTATGGCGGCAGGGCCTTTTTTGACCTGGAGGTCCGCCACCTGGCCGAGAGGGATCTGGGCGCCCGAGGGGGTGGGGATCAAAACCCGCTTCAACGCGGTCAGGTTATCGCGCAGTTCACGCGAGTAGCGGACATTGATGGAGTACCGCTCCAGTCCCTCCACAGTTGTCGTCACATTCATCCCGCCGATGGCAGACATGATGATCTCCTGAACGTCTGCGATGTTCAGCCCATACCGAGCAGCCGCTTCCCGATTGATTCTGAAATCAATATAGTTTCCGCCGGTCACCCGTTCTGATATCACGCTCGAGGTTCCCGGGACCTGGCGGATCACCGGTTCGATCTGCTCTCCCAGGTCGCTGAGTGTCTGGAGGTCAGGTCCCATGAGCTTGATCCCCACGGGTGTTTTGATTCCTGTGCTGAGCATGTCAATTCGGGTTTTAATGGGCATGGTCCAGGCATTGGTCAAACCCGGAAATTGGACGGCATCATTCAGCTCATCTATCAACTTTTCCATTGTCATACCGGGCCGCCATTCCTTTTCATCCTTGAGCATGATCGTGGTTTCGATCATGGTCAAAGGAGCCGGGTCAGTGGCCGTATCGGCACGGCCGATTTTCCCAAAAACTGATTTAACCTCCGGGAAGCTGGCAATGATCTTATCTGTCTGTTGGAGAAGTTCCTTTGCCTTGGTGATGGAAATGCCGGGCAAGGTGGTCGGCATGTACAGCAAATCGCCTTCATTCAAAGGAGGCATGAATTCTGAACCGATTCTGGATAGGGGGAAAAAACTGACCAGCACGATTACAACAGCCACGAGAATCGTTGCCATTTTGTGTTTCAAAACAAATTGAATGACCGGCCTATAAATCCCTATCAGAAACCTGCTGAGGGGATGCCGTTCCTCTGACCGGATTTTGCCCCGAATGAAATATCCCATAAGGACTGGCACGACCGTGATGGCTAGAAATGCGGAGCCCGCCATGGCGTAGGTTTTGGTGAACGCCAGGGGTTTGAAAAGCCTGCCCTCCTGCTGCTGCAAAGCAAAAACCGGTATAAAAGACAAAGTGATGATGAGCAAAGAATAGAACAACGCGGGGCCCACTTCTTTAGAGGCCGTGACGATGAGGTCCCAGTGGTCCTTGCTGGACTTGATTGTTTCCTTCTCCTTATGCTTATGGACATTCTCGATCATGACAACGACAGCATCCACCATGACGCCGATAGCAATAGCGATCCCTCCTAGGGACATGATATTGGCATTCAATCCCTGGACCCTCATGATGATGAGAGAGAGTAAAACTCCCAGCGGCAAAGTGAAAACAGCGACAAACGAACTGGGCAGATGAAGCAGAAAGATCATTATGACCAGGGCGACAACGATGGTTTCTTCCAGCAGCTTTTCTTTTAAGGTTGAAATTGCACGTTTGATCAAAGAGGAGCGGTCATAGGCTATTTTTATGGTTACGCCTTCCGGCAGTCCTTTTTTCAAATCCTCCAGCTTTGCCTTCACGCTATCAATGACCTTGAGCGCATTTTCCCCAAAGCGGATGACGATAATTCCTCCTACCGTCTCCCCCTGGCCGTTCCACTCGGCAATGCCGCGCCGAAGCTCGGGACCAATTTGGATATGAGCCACATCTTTCAGCAGAATGGGTGCATTGTTCGGCCCCATGCCGACGAACACATTTTCTAAATCCTCCTTGGATTTAATGTAGCCCAGCCCTCTAACCATGAATTCCGTTTCACCCATCTCAACCAGCCGGCCACCCACATCATTGTTGCTGCGTTTGATTTCCATACGGATTTTTTGAAGGGGGATGTGATACGCCTGCAGCTTTAATGGATCCACCTCAACCTGATACTGCTTGACGAACCCGCCGATGCTGGCGACCTCGCTGACGCCAGGAACACTGGCCAGCTCATAGCGCAGGTACCAATCCTGAATGGATCTTAACTGCTGAAGATCATATTTGTCTCCCCCGTCAAGGACATATTCATACACCCATCCGACTCCGGTGGCATCTGGCCCCAGCTGCGGCGTTACTCCCTGCGGAAGGCGGCCAGCCGCGTAATTCAGGTATTCCAGAACCCGACTGCGTGCCCAGTAAAGATCTGTTCCGTCTTCAAATATGATATACACAAGCGAGAAACCGAAAAAAGAATAACCTCGCACAACTTTGGCATAAGGCACAGCCAGCATCGCCGTGGTCAGGGGATAGGTCACTTGGTCCTCCACCACATTCGGACCCTGACCAGGAAAATCCGACAGGACAATAACCTGGACGTCACTCAAATCGGGTATGGCGTCGATAGGGGTTGTCTGAATAGCCACGAACCCGGCCAGTATAATGGCAACAACACCCAGAAGCACTAAAAAGCGGTTATTTACAGACCATTCAATTATTTTTTCTAACATTTTCTGATCCAATCATTTCTTGACTTTTTCCAGTTTCATGCCGCATTCGGGACAGCGCGCGTTTTTGTCTGTGGTCAAAAAATCGGGGTGCATGGGGCAGGTGTAGAACTCGGCCTTGCCCTTCTCCAGTTCCATCGGGGGTTCTTGTGCCTTTTGTGCAGTCGCCGCCCTCATCTTGGCAATGGCCTCACGCGTCCGGCTTTCCGAATCCAGCAAAAATTGTCCGGAAACCACAACCTCTTCCCCGTCGAACAAACCGGATATAACCTGCACAAACCCATCATCTGATTCAGTCCCTGTTTTCACCTCTCGGGGTTCGAATTTCCCGTCTCCCTTCGTCACAAAAACGATGTCCCGTTTCCCGGAATGGATGACGGCCTCTGAAGGTACGGCCAGGGACTGGCTGACAGTCTGGCTATAAATACGCACCGTGGCATACATGTCCGGCTTTAGCATGAGATCCGGGTTATTGAACACGAGCCTGACATTGTTCGCCTGCGACTTTTGATCTAGATAGGGATATATAAAATCAACTTTTCCTTCCAGTTTTTGTCCCTTGACATGATCCAGTTCAAGTTCCGCTCTCTGGCCTTGATGGACAAGGGAGAGCTCCGACTCATAGATGGCAGCCTCTACCCAGACCTTGCTCAGGTCCGCAATGTGGAAGAGATCCATCCCCGGGCTGACCTTGTCACCCTCAACTACCGCTTTGTGTGTGACTATTCCGGTGACTTGTGACTTCAAAAGAATTGTTCGCCGGGTCTGTCCTGTTTGTTCGATCTTATCGATCTCGGCGTCTGAAATATCCCAGTACTTCAGACGATCCAGGGACAGGGTGAGCATTTTTTCAGCGCTTTTTCGAACACTCTCGTAAGGACTCGAAGCCAATTTTTTGTAATTGTTTAAAGCCAGGAGGTACTCTTCCTGAGTGGAAACCAACTCGGGCGAATAGATCGCCAATAACGGTTCGCCTTTTCGCACCAATTGACCCGTCGTGTTGACATACAGCTTTTCTATCCAGCCGTTGATTTTGGTGTTGACAGCAAATTCCTTATCCTGGGCATACGTCACCTTTCCGAAAGCCCGGATCACATTGGAAATATCACGGCGCTCCGCCTTTGCCACCCGTAAATTCATGTTCTGCTGCATCGCACCATCAATTGTGATGCTCCCACTACCGCCAGCCTCTTCGCCCTCATAAACGGGGATCAAATCCATTCCCATCTTGGATTTTCCGGGCCGGTCGTAGATCTCGGTGGGGTCCATCGGAGCACGCCAATAAAGGATCTTGCGCTCCTTTCCCGCCTCCCCAGTAACAGTCTTTTCGGCCCCTCGGGCAGTGCTTTTTATGGGTGTCAGCTTCATGCCGCAAATAGGACAGTTTCCCGGTTTGTCCGAAATGACTTCCGGGTGCATTCCACAGGAATAAAGCTGTTTTCCTTCTTCCTGGGACGCACTTTCCAAGGTTTTCGCCTTTGGCACTACGAGATAAGTCGTCACAGCGCCGATGAGAATTCCTGCAAAGAGAATAATGACTATTTTAGCTTTCATATCTATCTCCTATGGGTCTTGTTTTTTTATATTGAGACATTTGACTTATTTTTATTCGACTGTTTCCCCGCCCACTGCAAGTTCGCAACTCGCCAGGGCCTTATGGTAATCGGCTAAGGCAAAGAAGTATTGGAGTTCATAATTCTGGAGCATCATCCAGTTGTTGATCAGGGTTAAAAAATCAACCTTCCCCACCCGATATCCGGCATGAGCCGAATCAAGAGACTGCTGGGCCTGGATGAGAATTCCGCCTTTGTAAAGCTCAACCCTTTTTCGATTTCGTTCCAGCTCAGACCTCAGGCTCTCGATTTCAGCCATCACTTCGCTCCGCACGTTTTGATATTCAGCGGCGACGGCGGCTCGGTCCAATTCTTTCTCCGCAACCTTAACACTTTGTTTGCGCTTAAAATAAACAGGAATGTTCAGCGAGAGCGTGGTGGAAAAAAAATCGTGCATGGACATGCCAGTTTTCAAATCGTCACGCTGACTGTAACTTGCACCCACAGTGATGTTCGGCCAAATATCACGGCGGGCGAGTTTAACAGCAGTTTCAGCCTTGAGGATCCTCTCGTTCCAGGCTCTCAAGAGAGGCCTTTTCTGTTCAACCTGCTCTGAAGTGGGTACAGCCAAGATTTTATCGGGAAGAGACAATTCTTGGGGTGTTATATCAAATGGAGTATCAACGGGCCTGTTTAAAAGCGCATTCAGCCTGGCTGTAGCGGCGAGCCGCTTTTGCTGCCACATGATCAAATCATCCTCCAGCTTCGAGCGCTCGACCTGGGCACGGAGGACATCCTGTTGAAGCCCAGACCCCGTGACGTATTTTATCTCGGCCACTTGGACAAATTGGTCCATCAGCGCCTGGTTTTTTTGAACTGTATCAACGGCGCGGTCGATGGCATAGAGGTCGTAGTAAGCCCGCTTAACCATCTGAATGATCATGTTGCGGACTTCGTCCTGCTGATACTTGACCGAAGCGGCCTCCAATTCCGCGATTTCCGTGGCCAGCCCCAATTTTCCCGGGAAGGGGAACATCTGCATGACGGAAATCAGCTTGCCGGTCATCGGCTCCTGGTTAAAGTCGAAACTGTTGACCGGAAGGTTCATCAAACCGAGGGTGAGCTGGGGATCTGGCAAGGCTCCAGCCTGAGGTATGGTCTTTTCGGCGGCCAGCGTCCGCTGAAGCGCCGCTTCAAGCTTGGGATTGTTATCCAAAGCTTCCTGGATCAAATCCTTCAACACCGGCTCCTGTTTTCCAACTCCACTCTGGGAAAACAAAGGAAGCGCGCCAAAGGTTAATAAAGTCATGAGAATTATTGTTGCATATTTTTTCATTGCTCTTTTCCTCTCGATTGCTTTTTTCCTGGCCAGACGATCAAACGCCGCACTCCCGCTATTCTCTGACAATCAGCTTGCCTCTCATCATCCCCATTCCGCAGGTGAACTCGTATTCGCCCGCTTTTTCAGGCGTAAATTCAATGGCTGTGGTTTTATATGCCGGAAGCACTTTTCTGATCTTAAAATCTCCGAAAACAATCGTGTCAGAACAATCGGCGGTCTCATCCCGATAAAAATTCAAGCGAACAGGTTTGCCTCTTTGGACAACAATGACATCCGGCGTGTATCCGCCTTTGACATTAATGTTCACTTCTTGAACTCCAGCATCTCCGATGGCCGCCACAGCGGCTTTTCTTTTAGAAAAAAAGAAGTAGTAATTAACCAGAAATATGAGCGCAATACCCAAAACAGTAACAATTAATTTTGCATGCATCGGCTCCCTCCTTTTATAACCCCAACTTCACTCTTCTCAGCCTGAGTGAATTGGAAACAACAGAAACCGAGCTGAATGCCATCGCCGCTGAGGCCAAAATCGGGCTCAATAATATTCCGAAAAATGGGTAGAGAATGCCGGCGGCAATCGGTATGCCTACAGTGTTGTAGAAAAAAGCCCAAAAGAGATTTTGTTTTATGGTCTTTATTGTCCGCCGGCTCAGCTCAATGGCAGCGACAACTCCTTTCAGGTCACCCTTGATCAACGTGATGTCCGAGGCCTCCATGGCCACATCTGTTCCCGAACCTATGGCAATTCCCACATCGGCCTGGGCCAGAGCCGGGGCGTCATTTATCCCGTCACCGACCATTGCGACCTTTCTTCCTCCGGATTGAAGCCTCTTGATTTCATGGACCTTATCCTCTGGAAGAACTTCCGGAAGCACCTTCTCGATACCTGCTGTTCTGGCAATAGCCTCAGCCGTTTTCTTGTTGTCACCGGTCAGCATAATCACTTCCAGGCCAAGTTTTTTCAGCATTTCGACCGCATGAACAGAATTTTCTTTGAGAGAATCAGCCACTGCGATCAGGCCCGCTGCACTTCCTTCAATGGAAACATAGACCAGAGTTTTTCCGTCCTGTGCAAATTCCGTCGCTTTCGCTTCTAAATCTTTTATGGCAATATACCTGTCTTTCATAAGCTTCGGATTTCCCAAGAGCACTTCTCTGCCGTCCACTTGGGCTTCAATCCCGTGCCCCTCGATGGCCCTGAATTCTTTGGCTTCGCCAATCTCTATTTTTTTCAGCCTCGCACTCCTCACGATGGCCTCACCGAGAGGGTGCTCTGAGTATTTTTCGGCACTGGCCGCATATTTCAAAACCTCTTCTTCCGGATATGCCCCCTGGCCAACAATATTCGTCACCTCAGGCTCCCCCTTGGTCAGAGTTCCTGTTTTGTCAAAAACAATGGTGTCCAGCTTGTGAGCCGTCTCTAAACTCTCTCCTCCTTTGATCAATATCCCATTCTCGGCTCCTTTTCCCGTCCCCACCATCACGGCCGTGGGAGTCGCCAGCCCAAGAGCACAGGGGCAGGCAATGATCATCACAGCCACAAAATTCAGGACAGAAAATGTCAGCGCAGGCTTGGGACCAAAGTTAAACCATATGATAAAGGTGCCAATGGCAAGGGAGATAACGATGGGAACAAAGTAACCGGAGATGACATCGGCTAATCTTTGTATGGGTGCTTTTGATCCCTGGGCCTCCTGGACAAGCTTGATGATCTGGGCAAGAGCTGTGTCCTTGCCGACTTTAGTGGCTTTAAACTTGAAGCTCCCCGTCTTGTTGATGGTGGCACCTATAACTTCCTCCCCTGGTTTCTTTGACACGGGAATACTCTCTCCTGTTATCATTGATTCATCTACCGCTGACTTTCCTTCCTGGACAATGCCGTCAACGGGAATCTTTTCCCCCGGCCTGACGATGATATCATCCCCGACCAGAACTTCTTCAACAGGGATATCCACTTCTTTCCCTTCCCGAATCGCCCGTGCTGTTTTTGGTTGCAACCCCATAAGTTTCTTAATCGCTTCGGAAGTCTGGCCTTTAGCCCTTGCCTCAAGAAGCTTCCCGAAAAGAATCAAAACAATTATCAATGCCGAAGTATCGAAATATACCTGAGGTACGACTCCCCCGGCTTTAAAAAAAGAGGGGAAAAGAGTGGCCGCAACGCTGTAGAAGTAAGCGGCAGAGGTGCCCACGGCAATCAAGGTGTTCATGTCCGCGTTTCTATGCCTGAAAGCTCCCCAGGCACCTTTGTAAAACTGTCCGCCTATCCAGAATTGGACAGGGGTGGCTAAGGCCCAGAGCACAAAGAAATTATTGAGGAAGGAAGGCACCCAGGGAAACCAGCGCGGAGAACTGCCTAAAAATATGATTAAGCCCAGGGCCAAGCCCGCAAAAAATTTTATTTTCAGCCTTTTGTATTCTCTTTGGCGGAAAATACTTTCCACATCTTTCATTTCCTTTTCAGGGGGCATTTCAAGAACTTTGTAGCCAATCTGCTCGATAGTTTTTTTGATTTCAGCCAGGTTTATTTCAGAAGGAATATATTCGACCTTGACTTTTTCTGTAGCCAGATTTACCGATGCTTTGATGATCCCCCTTCTCTGATGAAGAGCTTTTTCGATGGCCCGCACGCAGCTGGCACATTCCATTCCCCGGATGGGAATTTCGACAGAAGTGGTACCGACGTCATAGCCGCTTTTCCTTACGAATTTGATAAAATCTTCAGCTTTGATCAATTGCGGGTGATACAGGACTGTCGCCTTGGAGGTGGCAAAGTTGACATTGGCCCTGTCGACTCCTTTCAAGGCAACGAGGCCGCGCTGTATCGTGGAGGCGCAGCTGGCACAACTCATGCCCACTATAGGGACGTCGATTCGTTCAAGCTTTGTTTCTCGGCCACTGCCTGCAGTCGGGGGGAGCTCTTCCGTAACCGGCGCGCTATCTCTATCCCTCTTTTTATTCTCATCTTTGACAGGTTTTATGTAGGCTTCAGGATCCTCGTCAAACTTTTTTTTGCAATTCAACGAGCAGAAAAAATAGGTTTTGTCTTTATAAATAGATGTGCCTGCCGCTTCATTTTTATTGACATCCATACCGCAAACGAGATCTTTCTCCACTGGTCTCCTCCTTAAACAATAAAAACCATTAGAGACTCAAGACCACATTCTTGAGTTTTAGCTGAACCCGGTTGGCAATTTCAGCCAGCTGAGGATTTTCGACAGCGTTCAATATTTTCTGAATTTTTTAAGGACACTGATAATCTCCTCGATCTTAGTCGCCCTGTCCTCTTTGCTTCCTTTAGTGAAAGATTCATTGACACAGCCCTTGAGATGTCGGTTTAAAATGTTTTCCTCCACGCTCATTATCGCACCTGCAATTGAATTGAGCTGAATTAAAATATCAATACAATATCTCTTCTCCTCGATCATCTTCTGTACACCTCGGACTTGTCCTTCTATCCTTCTCAGTCGAACTAATTCTTCTTCATGCGTGGTCTGTTGGTCTTTCATTAAAAAACTCCTTCCCATTAAACTGATTATCTCCACCCATCATGATATTCCGCCTCAATAAGAAAAATTTCTTTTTGATCAAACGGATAATCACTCACACAATGGGCAATATAGCATACCCCCCTATGGTATGTCAAGTTAAATCTTTAGTAGGCATCTCCATATCCGTGACAGGGATTAATAATGCGAAGGCTTATCGGCCGAGGGATCCTTTTTGGAAATTCCGGATTTTCAGGCTTATGGCCGATCCATTTTCTGGTGTTCCTCTATAATATTTTGCCCTCTCATCTCAGGCAACCGCCGCGAACATCAAGAGTCCCCCCTGAGCGTTCTGGATCTTACCTGTAGCCGGCACGGGACAGTTCAGCCAGGGATTTAAAAGGAGCAGGAGGATTCAGATAGCGGGCCAGAAAGCCATAGATTTTCAGCCGGATCTCCCTGGCCTGTCTTGTGTCAAGACGGTCAAAGCTGTGGCCTCCAGGGATATCCTGGAATATTTCATACTCAAACTTTTTCCCAGCGGCCTTCAGGGACTTGATCAAATGCTCGACTTCGAGGACATTGACATCCTCATCATTGGTGTTTGTGTGGATCAGCAGAGGCGTCTCCAGCTTCTCCGCATTCCAGGCCGGAGAGCGGCGGCGGTACTCGTTGACATCCTCATACGCTGTTTTGCCGATATGGTAATCCGCAGAGTAGAGGTTCCGGTAATTCTGTGTCTTGTACCCCATCCGGGCGATAAGATCGCTGACAGGGACTCCGGCAAAGGCCGCCCGATAATCCTTCGGGTGGTTGAATACATCCATCAGGGCAATGAGCCCGCCGTGGCTCCACCCGATAATCCCAACCCTGTCTTTGTCCACGCAATCATAGTTCTCCAGAACATAATTCCGGCTGGCATAGGTGTCTTCAACTTCCCTGCCTCCGTAGTCGATCAGCTCATACAGACCTCTCCCGTAGCCGGTGCTTCCGCGATAGTCCGCAGCCACAATTATATACCCCTGAGCAATCAGCTCACGGACAATATGGGTGTTATAGGTGCTGAAATTGCTGTGGACGCCGGCGTGCGCAAACACAATCAAGGGATATTTTTTATTCCTGTCAAGATTTTTCGGGATGAACACATAAGAATAGAACTTAATCGGATTTCCGGCCCCCTGGGCCGTGGGACTAGGCTCTTTCCATCTGGGCGGTCCTACGATCCGCACCTTGTCCACATAGGCCACATCGCCGACCTTGTGATACCAAAGCACATCATCGATGACTTTCTCCAGCACATCCAGCCTGTGTTCGAGCGATTCGAATTGCTGACGCAAATATTTAAGCTCGTCACTTCCGGTGGTTGATGCAGTCTGTCCGAATCCCAAAACGGACAGGCTTAAGCAAACACACAAGACTATGAAGACGGATAATGAAAATTTCCGGGTTTTAAAATCCATGGGAAATCCCTCCTTCCTTGCATGAATGACTGGGCTTTTCTCAAAGCTCCGCGATGTTTAATGATAGCATGATTAACCTGTTCCGCCAATCCTCCTGTCTGCTCCGATAGCATTTCTGAGATAAACGCGAAACTTCACATATTTCTTGCCTCTACTTCATGAGCATGATAAATTCCTCTGGGGAAGAAGACAATCGTAAAAAATATTTCGAGTTCAAGGGGACGATTTTAGAACCATTCCCTATTTCTGTTATAAAATTACCGGAGCAAATGAATTCAAGGAGATGGTTTTAGAACCGTCCCGACTTGTGGAGGAGAATATATGATGAGAAAGTGTGCGTTTTTTCTCCTATCCATTTCAGTTTTTCTATTTTTTGTTCAAGCGGCTCGGACAGAAAACTGTTCGGATACCCCCTATCTCAACTTGAAGGCCACTGCCACCCGGATTGTTGATCGTCTCCAAAAGTTAGCTGAATTCGGGAAGACACCGGAGGGGGGAGTGAGCCGGCTTGCCTTCAGCAGCGAGGACATTCAGGGGCGGCAGTATGTTGTTTCCCTGATGAAAGAAGCCGAGCTTTCGATCCGTATCGATGCGGCTGGAAATATCATCGGCCGCCGGGAAGGCCAAGACCCCTCGCTTCCTCCGATTATGTTCGGGTCTCATACGGACACCGTTCCCAATGGAGGGAAATTCGACGGCGCACTTGGAGTGATCGGCGCCATCGAATGCGTCCAGGTTCTAAAAGAAAATTTGATCCAGACCAAACATCCGCTGGAAGTCATTGTCTTTTCCGACGAAGAAGGGGGCTCTGTGGGAAGCCGGTCCATGGTTCAGGCTCTGCCGCCCGAAGCCCTCGAACTCGTCAGCCAGAGCGGAAAAACCATCCGCCTGGGAATCCGTGACCTGGACGGAGATCCGGATAATATCCAGAAAGCTGTCTGCAAAAAGGGCGAAATCAAGGCATTTCTTGAACTGCACATAGAACAGGGCGGCATTCTTGAATCGAAAAAAACCAATATCGGCATTGTTGAGGGAATCGTGGGCATTACCCGCGCCGAGGTAACGGTTGAAGGCGTCGCCAATCATGCCGGTACAACGCCGATGGACATGAGGCAGGATGCGCTGCTGGGCGCTTCTCACTTCATTATCGCCGTCAACACAATCGTTAGAAACATGAGCGGGCGCCAGGTCGGAACCGTGGGCCGGATCAAGGCCGAGCCGGGAGCGCCGAACGTCATTCCCGGAAAAGTGGTCATGAGCCTGGAGCTGCGCGATCTCGATCCTGAGAAGGTTCGCTCTATATTCCATCAAATCCAGGAAGAAGCTCAGGCCATTGCTGAAAAAACAGGAACAAAAATTTCCTTTTCTCCTGTTCACGCCGTGGCTGAGCCCGCACTTACAGAACCGGAGATCAGGAAAATGATTGCTCAGTCAGCCGAGGAACTGGGCCTTACGACTCTGCTCATGCAGAGCGGAGCAGGCCATGACGCCCAGAACATGGCCCGGATTGCACCGACCGGAATGATTTTCATCCCCAGCGCCGGCGGCATCAGCCATTCCCCCAAGGAATTCAGCCCTATCGAAGACATTGTCAACGGCTGCAATGTCCTCTTACTGACAATCCTTAAAATAGACAGAAATTAGCTTTTACTGCTGCGCCGGCTGAATGAGCCATCGAGTGTCGATTTGGCTACCTCCCATCGTCATGGATGATAGAGTAGGACATGAAGGGATGTCAAAGCGAGCTGAGAAAAACGGGACGATGTCATCTTAGGAAAGCGTCCGGCCCTTTCGATCTTTAAGCCATTTCTCGCAGACTTGATTTCTATCCGTCAGACATTTTGAATTTGGGGGATATAGGGCTTGATTTTTTTTAATTCTTTCTCCATTTCTCGCTTTTTCTCTTCGATTTCGAAGTGGCTTTGGAGATTGATCCAGAATTCGGGTGAATTGCCGAAGAATTTAGCAAAGCGTAACGCCGTATCCACCGAAATGCTCCGCTTTCCCCTGATGATTTCACTGATCCGTGTTTGGTCGATCTTCGTTTCCTTCGAAAGCCGGTAAGCAGTAATTCCCATCGGCTTCAAGAACTCTTCCAAGAGAATTTCGCCCGGGTGAATCGTTGGTATTTTATTCATCATTCACTCCTTTTCATGAGTGATAGTCGGTTATTTCCACGTTGAATGCGTTTCCATCTCTCCATTCGAAGCAAATCCTCCATTGATCATTGATCGAGATGCTGTATTGGCCCTTTCGGTTGCCCGATAGGGCATGTAATCTGTTTCCTGGAGGAATCTTCAAATCCATTAAGCTGATGGCGGCATAGAGAATAACCAATTTGCGCTTGGCCGCCCGTTGAATGTCTGGGGGGAAACGCTTGGAATAATTCCCGTTCCATATCCTTTCGGTTTCTTTATCCTTGAAGGATACTATCACAATACAATAGTATTGCTGCACATTACAGTTGTCAAGGGAAAATTTGTGGACGTGGACAAGAATTAAGGAAACTCTAAACGCCTGTCAAGTCATCTAAAAACCTAACCATACGACCTATCATCTTGTCACTTAAAAACCTAACCATGGGAAACCCGGATCAGAGGGCCATTTCTGGTCTTTCGCACATAGACATTCACGCCGAAGATCTTCGAGAGGGAGCTCAACACCGCTTCTTCTGACGCCCTCAGATCCTCATCAGCGCGCTTCATCCGAGAAGACCGGGGACGGAGATGGCGAAGCGACCAGATGGTTTCCAATTTCTGTTGGATCCTCTCAGCGAGCTCAAACGGATTGGTCCGTTTGCGGAGGGCGCAGAGCTCGGCAATCTTGTGGGGGTCGCTGGTCTTTAATTCCAACAGACGATCCAGCGGTGTGCGCGGCTTGTCGTAACGGCGGATGCGTCGTGAGCCTTTGCGGATCACCTGGACCAGCTTCACCGAGGGCTGGAACAGATTCATATACAGCCGCAGCTCATGGGCATAGAGATCGTTCATCGCGGCCAGGGCCTGCGGCGAGTCGTAGCGGTCCCAGCCGATGAGTTTGCGGACATGAGTCCAGTTCTTCTGCTCGATATGGGCGTTGTCGTCCTTCTTGTACGGCCGGCTTCTGGTAAACTGGATTCGCCGGCCGTCACAGTAGCTCTTCAGATGCCAGTTGATGAACTCCGAGCCGTTGTCGGAGTCGATCCCCAGGACCGGAAAGGGAAGCGCCTCAGAGATCTCCTTGAGGGCTTGGAGGATGCCTTCTTCGCCTTTCCCCATAACAGCCCGGCTTTCGTCCCAGGTGGAAGCGATGTCGGTCAGATTCAGGGTATAGACAAACTCGCCCTCGGCACACTCTCCACTATGGGACACTAAATCCAACTCCAGATAGCCCGAACGCTTGACGTCCCAGTGTTCGCAGCGGACTTCGATCTGATGGCGAAGCAAGGTGCCGGGCTTGGTCCGGCCATAGATCCGGCGGCGGAGCCGGCGTTTCTTTTGTCGCAGGTGCCGATCGATCGTACTGGGGCTGATGGCCAAAAGCTTCTTCTCCTGGGCCGACGTCACGTCGAACCGCTCTCGGATCCAGGGCAACCACAACCGGAGGATCTCCTTCAGACGGACCGACCAGGGATAATCAGCCTTCTCCCAGACCTTCTCCACGATCTTCATCACCTCACCCAGGTAGGTTTTTTTGCGTCGTCGGCGCTTGCGGGGGAGTGCCTCTCCTTGACTCGCCCGCCAGTGGTTGATTTTCCAGATGGCGTACTTGCGGTTATAACCACAGACTTCACAGAGTTCGCTCAGGATGCGAGTCTTGGACTCCTTAGAAGCTTTGTGATAGCGTTCGGATATGGCGTCCATATAGGCTTTCCGGCTCTTTAAGTCCATGTCCTAACCTCCTCCTCTGAGAAGATTAGGTTATCAGAAGTTCCTCCTTTCCCAGATCAGCCAGGGTTAGATTTTTAAATGACAAGATGATACCCTCTAGGGTTAGATTTTAGATGACTCGATTCGAACGGTTTACATTTCGAGTGGAGAACAAGTAAAATAAAAGGCCGGAAAATCCCCGGTTGAGCGCGGGGAACAATACATCTTTTAAAACAAAATGACGCACGACTTACCAGGATGAAGGATCAGTTATCTTTTCGTTTTGTAGATGTCCTTGTCCGGAAGAAATTTCTTTTCTTTCTCTATATCCTTGAGGTTCTCGCCATCGGCTCTTTCCTCTGGCACCGGCTTTTATATCCTTACCTGGCCGAGGGCAAACACGGCTTTTTTTGGCCGGCATCTGTTTTTCTGCTCTGGTCTTTTTTCCTGGGAGCCGTTCTCTCCATAATACTGCGGTTCGTCATCCGTTTCCTGGCAGGGAGGACCGGCGCAGCTCCTTCCGAACTGGCCAGGCTGGCTGTTTTCAGTCTGCTGCCCGTCCTTTTTCTTTTCCTTGATTTTTTACAGTATGTGTTTTTTTTGATGGACATCCGCTCTTACCTTGTCCCGGTTGAAAAAAGACGGCGCCCGTGAATTCCTGCCCGACAAGGAACTGCCGTTCCAAAAACGGAGAGATTTACGCCCTCATCGCCTGTCTCTCGTTCTTTTGGGCGTTTCTTTCCTGATTTATTTATTCATGGCTTCAGGAATTCTCTTGCCCTCCCTACCCTTCACCGGAGACGAACCTCACTATCTCCTCATTACGGAAAGCCTGCTTCATGACGGCGACATCAATCTTGCCAACAACTACCAGAATAAGGATTTCCTTAAGTTCTATCCTGGGGAATTGGAGTCCCATGCCTTCCGGGGAAAAAAGGGCCCGAATATCTTTATTCCAAACACTTTCCCGGCCTGGCCGTCCTGCTTCTGCCCTCCTATTTTCTCGGAGAGAAAGCCGTCCACTCGATCTCAGCTTCTGAGGAGAATACCGAGCGGAAGAGAAGGATATTGCTCTTCATCGCCCGGCTTCCGCTTTTATTGTTCACGGCGCTGGCCGGCGTTATGATTTTTCTTCTGGTTCTGGATTTGGTGAATGACCGGCGGGCCGCCGTGCTCTCCTGGCTGGCTTTTGCCTTCACATCCCCCATGATCTTCTATTCCCAGGTCTTCTATCCCGAAGTTCCGGTTGCCCTGATTGTCCTGTTTGTTTTCAGACAGGGCGTTCAAAAAAGAAATTTTCGCGGTCTTTCGATCCTCCTTTCAGGAACAGGCATTACTCTTCTGCCCTGGTTCGGCATTAAGTACATCGTGCTTTCGGCCGGACTGGTTCTCATTCTGGCCGCCGCTCGGTTCAAATCCTTAATGCTGAATCTGAAAAGAATCTGGCTGTTTCTCACTCCTCTTTTTATTTCGGGCGTCCTTTATATTCTTTTCCTCTGGAATCTCTATGGAAAAATTTCCCCCATTACAATTTACAGAGGAACTCTTGACGATAAAGAGTACAAGCTGTCCTTTTTTCTCATTTCAGGCCCTCTGAAAGCCTTCCTGCGCTGTCTGGCCGTCTTTGCTGTCTTTCTTGCGTTTTTTTCGGTTAATAGATTCTGGGGCGGGCATGCTCCGCCGGGAAGGCATTTGATTTCAGTTTTTTGGATTCTGGCCGTTTTTCTGGCTCCGGTTTTTCAGGTGAAAAACAAAGCCGTTGCTCTTCTGCGGAGGATATTTCTGGCATTGAGTTTTTTGATTGTCTTTGCCTGCCTTCAGAATCCCTGGCTTCTCTTTCATGAGAACATCTCCAACCGGGCGAGCGAAATAGGCCTCTCCAGCAACCTGCTGACCTCCCTCAGCAATACGTTCATCGATTTTAGGAAAGTGGTTCCTTCCCTGGCCCATCAGCCATCAGTGCCGTGGTTGACTCTGACTGCATGGACAGCCGGGATCGCGCTCGTCACGGCTTTTGTCCTGAAGAGGAAAATCCCTGAAGTCCGGAAAAAAAGGAGATTCCCTCTCGTCCCTCATCTCATTCTCGTTTTCAGCCTCTCTGTTCTCTTCCTGAGCTATGTTTTTTTTAACATTCATCTGGAGAGGGGAGCGGTTTTTCCCTCACCGAATTTCCAGGTTTTTTCCAGGATGATAACACCTACGGGAGTGAACTCGGCGGATTCTGGACAAGAGGCAAAAGCCGGACAGACATTTTGATCCATACGCCGCGAAAGGCAAAGCGGATCAGCCTGACCGTGGCCAGTCCCGTTGTTCATCAGGCGGAAGTCCGGGTCGGCCGCCAGGAGCGCCGGGCAAGAATCTCTCCGGAAGAGAGATGGACGGTCCTTTCCCCTGTCGGCTTTCCCTGGAAGGGGGGATACCTGTATTCCGTGCGGGTCCGGAATTCCAGCGGTTTCTATCCATTCCGGTTGGAGCGGGATTCCACGGACAATCGGTTTTTGGGTGTGTTTGTGAAGATTGAGCCTGAATATTATTACGGGGAGCGAGAAATAGATTGCATGCTCGACTCGAAATAACCCGGAAATATTTGCCGAGTATGCAATTTATATTATGCACTCATTAATAAGAGAGGAATACTTCCCTGATACCCCCGGGAGCCGGACTGAATTGGTGCAGAAGAGAGAATGCGTCCGGATTAAGAGAGGACGGTTCGAGTACCGCCCCTTTTTTTGAGGAGGGAGCGGCATCTTTTTGCCTTTTCCTTTGCGGGAAGGTCTTCGATGAGAAGGAACAGAAGGTTTTTCATATCTTTGGAAAGGGCATTATCCAGTAGTTCAACGGCATAGTCGATGGAATCTTTGGTTCCGGTCTGGATGTTCTGAAAGGCTTTAGCCATGTCATTGCGGGGATAGATAAGCCCCAGCAGTTTGAAAATATTCATCCGCAGTGCGTCCGGATGGCTGAGGATTTCTTCGGCCGGTTGATTGCCTTTCCCAACCGGCCCCGGCTTGTGAAACTCTAAGAGCCCGCGGCAGTGTGATTGGATTTCCTGGACGATCTTTTTCCGGACCGCTTCTTCCGGAAACCGGACCTCGGAATTTTCAGAGCGGATTTTGTCCAAAGCCTCTGTGATTTCCGTGTCCAGTTCCTGGTGTTCCTCTTCCAGCCCTTGAATCAGTATGTCAACGGCTTCCTGGCGCGAAATTCGGGCCAGGGCCGAGGCCACGGCTTTTCGCAGCGCCATGTCTTCTTCAGGATCACGCAAATAATCGCCGAGGGTGCCGGCGATCTTCGGGCCGTATTTTTCGAGGGCGGATGCGGCATCTGCGCCGGTGGACGGGTCGGTCAGGCATTGCACCAGGGCGGGCACGTGCTCCTTCCTTTTCAGCTTTCCGGCGCTATCCAGGGCATAGCGGCGGACATCCGGCGATGCGTCGGTCAACAGTCTGTCCAGGTTCCGGATCAGGGGGGATTGGGGATCCATCAGTCCCAGAACCTTGGCCATTTCCATCCGGCCCGGGACGGATTCCTCGCTTTTTTCCGTCAGGATATTCTCCATGTGCTTTTTCATCAATTCCTGATAGATGTCCAGGGACATGATTTCTCCGACCTCTTTTTTCAAAACATCCTCGCTCAGCGTCTCCTCAGTCTCCGGAACAAGGGAAGTCCCCTCTGCCTCAAAGAGCGATCCCAGGGAAGAAATTCTCATCTCGCTGGACTCTTGGGCAATTAACTTTTTGATTTCAGGAGTGAGTTTGTCCTGCCGGATCAGGTCGAAAAGATGCATGGCGTAAAGGACGGAACTCCGGTTTTTGCTCTCCAGGGTGTCAAAGACGAGCTTTGCGTAATCCAGATCGACCTTCTCGGCCACCGCTTTATCCGCCCGGCCCCACTTCAGTTTGACCTTCTGTTTCACCGTCCCAGTATATTCATGGCTGACCTTGATGTTCAGGAAAATCCAGACGAGGATGAGTCCGACGGAAAGAACGCTCACCTCCCTGATGCCCAGGCCGAATAAGAAGAAGACGGCAAGGATTCCGGCGCCGGCGCCCTTGGCCAGCCGGTCGAGAAACATATCAATGAAAAGTTCGGCCCTGTGTTTGACCTCCGGAGTGACGGGAATGTAAAAGAGTTTGTGAATCGACTGGTCCAGAGAATAGTGGAGGCTTTTGTCACTGCCTTTGATCAGAAGGGCGAAAAGAACTCCGGGGACGGCTCCGATGCCCAATGAGCAGACGAGCAGAATCCCCGGGTAAATCAGGATGGCCGGGCGAACGCCTAAAAATTTGATCAGCCTCGGCGTCAGGAAAAGCTGAAATAAGAAGGAAAAGAACAGAAGTCCGGCATTGAAGTGCCCCAGAAATGAGGTCATATTTCTCTTGATGAATGCCGTATGCTCGATTGTATGGCTGAACTGCCAGTCGATCAGGGTGGAAACGATGAGGGCGATGACAACCGACCCGGCAAGCAGGGTGAGATAGCGGCTCTTTCTGACGGAATCGAGGCATGCCTTAAATCCCTCTGCCGGCGGCTCGGGACCTTTCTCTTTTGGCTTTCCCTCGGGCTTTCTCTCCTTGGCCGGATTTGTCCTTTCCCAGAGAAATATGGAATGGATAATAAAGACACAGCCCGCCAGAAAGGCGCAGGCCAGAAGCAGGAGATTGGAGGAAACCTCGGATTTGGCCAGCAGGCCCGTCAGCTCCCCGCCGATTATTCCCCCCAGGATTCCGCCGCTGCCGAAAAAGCCGATCAGCCGTTTGGCCTCACGGGGATTGAAGGTGTCGTTGACCTGGAGCCAGAACTGGGTGACGAGGAGAACGGCAAGAATGTTCGCCCACACCCAGTACGCAAGGGGCAGCCAGGCCCAGTCGCGGGGGAACGTCAGCCAGAAAAGAAAACAGGTGAGGGTGAAGAAGAGGAGGCTGGAGCCGGTCAGGATATGGCGCTTGACTTTATGCGACAGCCTGGAATGGAGGGCGACGACAAGACCCGTGAAGACGGCCGTGATGAAATAGGCCAGGGGAAGCCTCTCGGATCCTTCTTTTTCCAGATAGTGGGCCACCCGGAGGGATTTGATGATCCCATAGGAGGCGGTGATAAAGAAAAAGTATAAGAAAAAGAGAAGAGTGATGAGTTCTTCTCCCGGCTTGACTTCGGCCACTCTTGATAAAAGTGTGAGAAAGCGATTTTTGGCCATGGAATCAAAGCCGGCTCTTCAGGGACGATGCAGGGGCTTATCCCTGAAAGCTCTTCAGGGCCGCTGCTTCATCCTCGAATATCTCGAGGACCTTGGTCAGCATCGTCACCTGAAAAACGACGAGAATTTTTTTGGATATCCCGGCCAGTTTTAATTTTCCCCCGAGATTGTGAGTGGAGATATAGCTGGCCAGGATCTCTCCCACTCCGAAGCTGTCAATGAAGTCCACCTTATGGAAATTGAGAAGGATATTTCTCAAATCCGCGTCGAGTTTCTCCTTGACCGCCTGATGCAGGGTGATGTCGGTGACGTCCGACCTTTTGATTTCGCCTTCGATATCAAAAATGGCGACGTTGCCTTGCTCTCGCATTGTAATAACCATAGCGTCCCCTCTACCTCCTTCGAGTCTCCGGGTTCTTCTTTAGGATTTATCAGAATGAAAAATGAATGTCAATTAGAGATGCGGACATATGAATCCCAAAATTGCCATTATGGATGCCCGACTGGACCTGTCCCGGTTCACCCCCGGCGCCCCTCACGGGCGATCTTGTTCATTTCCAAGCCGTTATTTCAACGGCCACAAACGCTCGGGTCGGCGGGGGGCCCCCGAACCGCGCCACCCGTCGGGCACCGTCCTGTTGATCCATCTTCACTCATATCATTCGGTTATAGATCATTGGATTTCCTAATTTTCGGACGGACATTGGAATGGGAAAAAATGGTTGAGAATGATAGAATAGCGGTTTCCCAAAGGAGGAAATCATGAAGAAACTCAGCTTGGCTCTGATTGTTGTTATTCTATGGACCTGGGCCTCGGCTCAAAATGAAAAGCCGGCGAATGAGCCGGAACGTGTCGCGGTCCAGCATATTCTGATTGCCTTTAAGGGATCGATTCCCAAAGAAACGGTCACCCGGAGTCAGGAGGAAGCCGAGTCTTTGGCCGGGGAGGTTTTCGAACGGGCGAATACGGGTGAGGATATTGATGCGCTGGTCAAACAGTTCACGGATGACCAGTATCCGGGAATCTACGGGATGTCGAATTTTGGAGTTGAGCCCGACTCAAGCCGGCAGGAATATCCACGGGCCCGAATGGTCAAGAGCTTTGGAGACGTCAGCTTCAGCCTTCCTGTCGGGGGGATCGGGATGGCGGAGTATGATCCTCAAAACTCGAAATATGGCTGGCATATCATCAAGAGGATCGAATAAGCCGGCCGGAAATCTATTTTTCGATCTGCGATAGGGTCTGCACTCAATTCCTCCGCAATCCACTTGGCGTATTGCTCCGTGCTGCCGTATTTAGTTCTGTAAAGAATGAGGATGTTCATGACTATGGTTTAATGGATATGCCCACTGTTCATTTTCTGGAGAAATTCATCTGTATTCATGACCTCTGCGTAATATCTGTCAAGAGTGCTCAAGGTGGAGAGATGAACGGCCCTGGCGTCCACTTCAACATCTCCGTACTTGAGCGCTCGTGTGGCGCAAGCGTCTCCGATTAAAACACATTTAAAATTAAAATCGCTGGCTGCGCGTACGGCCGCTTCGACACACATGTGAGTCATCATCCCGCAGATGACCAGATTTTTGATCTTCCGGGATCTCAGGAATTCCAGAAGGTTGGTGTCCTTGAATGCGTTCACATGGTCTTTTGTAATGACCTTTTCTCCGTTGGCAGGGGCCACCCTTTCGTGGATCCCGGCGCCGGATTTAGCATTGTGCCGGACGTGGACGACCAGCAAGTGTCTTTTTCGGAACATGTCCAGGATTTTCTGCGCTTTTCGGCTGGCTTCTTCTGGCTGTTCAAGCGGGTTTTGTCCGCCGGAAAAATAGAAATTCTGGATATCGATCAAGAGAAGAGCTGTTTCCTCGGGTTTTCTATCTTGAATAGAGGGAGCAGGTCGTCACGAAACTCTAACTCATTATATATGAATAAGTTACAAGGGATGGGTTTTCATTTTTCCTAACTTTCTTTAACTCATTTAATATCAATATAATACGTGGGCATTTTTGGTTCAAAAGGATGGCTTTTAAGCTTTCTGGATGCGCAAAAAATAGTGAGTTAGGAAAACCTAGTTTCGTGACGCCCCTCTTTTTATCTTTCATATTTTCTTTAGAAATGAATAGGTTAGTTCTCCTAACTCGTGGCTTTCTGGTACCCTCAAGACAGTCATTTTTCATTGACCGTCACGAAACTCGAGGGTCCCATGAAAAACGTCTTTCTTTTCAAGGCTGAAGATCTCTCGCCCAGAGTCCGATATGAAAAGCTCTTTGAAAACTTGCCACCGCTGCTGGACATTCCTCAAGCAACGGGACGCCCTCCTATTTGCAGAGATGCCATTCTGCGAGCTCTTATCTACAAAAACCTTCGAGGACTTCCCACCTTGACCGAGCTCGTTTTTGAACTCGAAAACAATCCCGTCATGGCCGAGGTTCTTGGTTTTGCTCCAGGACAACCTGCTCCTTCTAAAGAGCGGTTCTCTCAGTTCCTGAGGACGATCTCTTATGACGATCTTCAAACGGTTCGGCTCGCGTTAGTCCGTCGTCTAATCCAGGATGGCGTAATCACAGGAAAACATCTGGCCCTGGACTCGTGTCCGATCAAAGCCAACGTCAAGGAAAATAATCTCAAAACTTCTGCCCCAAACCGGTTTGATAAAACGCGCCGGCTGCGGGGGGATCCCGACGCGAGGTTGGGTATTTTCCTCCAATACCCTCTGACGTTCCAAGCGAAAGTCAGTTGGTTCTGGGGATACAGGAATCATATTCTGAATGATGTGTTCTCGGAACTCCCTCTTCATGAGAAGACTCTTCCGGCGGATCACGATGAAAAAAAGCAGGCGGTTCCACTTCTCCGAGAGGCTCGGGAACTGCTCTCCCTGCCCACAGAATGCGTCATCGGCGATGCCAATTTCGATACCGAAGAAATCCTTTCTTATATCTTCGTCGAGATGAAGGCGATGCCTGTGATTCCCCGAAACCTCCGCTACACTCCGCCGTCCTCCTTCACCCTCAAGAGAGGAATCGTCCGCTGTCCCGGCCTTCTGGAAATGCACAGGAAGGGCAAGATGACGTCCGGGGGGAAAACTTATCTTCAATACACCTGCCCACTTCATTGGGGAAAGAAATATCAAGGTCAATATCTTCTCTGTCCCGCCGGCCATCCAAAGTACGTCAAGCAAAAAGGATGCAACTATCTCGTGCGCCTTAGCCCTAGCATTCGTGACGTGATCGCCTATGGAACGAGACGATTCAAGCTCGCTTATAACCGAAGAACATCCGCGGAACGGATTTTTTCACGGCTACTGGCAATCTCCATGCAGCGGCCGACTGTGATCGGTTTGGCCGCAACACGAAATCACTGTACGATCGCCCATATTACCGTGTTGCTTGTGGCACTGACTGCCCATCGGTTAGGCTTTTATGATAAAATACGCTACGTGAAATCATTTCTGCCAAACCTTGTTAAATAGGGGGTTTCGTGACGCCCTAT
>JBAVVD010000023.1:0-16744 GCA_049697115.1 Candidatus Aminicenantales bacterium | reverse complement strand
AAAGCGACTATTGAAGGTTTAGCCTTCCCGAGGCGCTCCTGGAGGGAATCCGGCTAGTATTTTCCATCCATTTGAAACTCAGAACTGTCCAGCCAGAAACCGGAGCGGGTGACGGAATCATACTGCGCCTGGAGAAGGTCGTAGTGAAATCTCTCTTCGTCAGCGATTTTATCAAAGATCTCTTTGGCCGCAGGGTCACTGCCCTTATCCACGCATCCCTTAAAAAAGTCAATCGCTTTGAGCTCAAGCTCCATCCCGATCCGCAGGGCTTCAATTTCACTCTGGTCTTCCGCCCTTTTCACCCGGGATACGAGCTCCTCAATGACTGAAGACTTGCCCTGGAGCTCTTCTTCTTTCACTGCCTTCTTCCATTCCTCCGACTGTAACACAGAGCTGAAGAGACGGCTGAAAACTTCCAGGTGTCTGACTTCTTCATCCGCCAATCGTTGAAACATCTTTTTCCCGAGCTGGTTATGGGTCAGCTCAGCGGCATGGGTAAAAAATTCGCGGCCTCGAATTTCCAGTTGGATGGCTTCCTGGATGAAATCTTGAACCTGATTACTTATTTTTTTCACGTTCGGCCTCCTATTAATGCCCAGCTGTTTCTTTTCCTTCAAAAAGAAAGATCCGCCTGGGGTATTTAACTCAGTCAACCCAGTGGGCCTGTCTCATTCTGTTGAAGCTTTTGGTTTTGTCAGAATATAGAAGCTCTCCGGTTTCGGTCCCTCCGCTGTTTTGAAGTCGATCACCTTATATCCTCTTCTAAAGAGCTCTAAAAAAGCAAGTCTTGTCTTCATCCTCCACTCTACCGGTATGTTCCGGATTTCATTATCAGGGACGTCGGTCTCTCTGAGCATGAGGTAAAAGTCAAAAGGAATCTGGACAAGGAGAAATTTTTCCTCCGAACACAGACAGACCTCTTTGACTTTTTCGAGTTCCAGAAGGCGGGTTTTTCCTTGGATTCTGATGTGCTCCGTGCCCAGAATCCTGGGCCGGCGGTCTAAAAGGCTTGGGAAGTCATACGCCGGCCTCAGACATTCTCTCTGCAAATCCCAGCCCAAAAAAAATCTGTCCGTGGGCACGTCCAGACGGTTCAGATATCCTCCATATTCACCATACGTGGCGACTCTATACTCCAGGACTTCCATCCCGAAGGTATGGACATTCCTGTAGGCATTGATTCCAGTCAAGGGATCATAAGTGCAGGTCACTGTATGGATCCCGAAGAGATCCCTCAATATTTCTCCCTGAAATTTCTTGATCCAGACCCCCAGGTTATAGCCCTGGAAATCCGGCCGGATGCCCGTGTACTGCGAATAAAACCAGAGATTATTTAAGTCCTTGAAAGCAATGTTCTTATCCTTAACTCCCACAAATCCGTAGGCGAACCCGACGAGATGCTCTTGATCCTCCTTAAACCCGCCGCGACGCTCCTCCATATAAATCCCGATAAACAGACTGCTCCCTTCGTGGAGGAAATTCTCGCACATCATATTCCGCGACCCCGGAAGATTGTCCTCAAGAAACCCCCAGATTTCATTCCTCAGTTCTTCATATTTGACGTAGTCCAGAGCCCTTTGGGAAGTCTCCACCTTTAACAGAAACTTTCTTCCTTTGACGGTTATGATTTTCTCTAAATTTTCCATCTTTAAGATTTGTTTTCTTTTGAGGAATTTCAAATGATTTTAGCCAAAGAATTCAGCCATTGCAAACTAAATTTTCCTGGAATACAGTCGCCCGATTCCTCGGCCTAAATGTGAAGGAGAACTCAACATTTCCTGGCCTCATTTGCTTTTGACAGAAAGTCGTAAAAATGATATTAAATAAGACTTATACCTACGCAATGCCAGAAATAGCCAGTTCATTGTCTAAAACCTCCTGCATTATTAATCCCGCGGCCGCTAACTACAAGTGGCGGAGAAGCCGAAAACTCCGCGAGCACCTCCACAGAGAATTTCCGGGCCAGATTTTTGACCAGTCCAATAACAAAGAAGGCATTATCGATCTGGCCAGAACACTCTGCATGGACCGCAATATCATCGTCGCCGCCGGAGGTGACGGGACTCTGGCGGACGTCATGCAGGGGATCCATAATTCCGGAAGAGCTAAAGACGTCACCCTGGGTATTGTCCCCCTCGGAAGCGGCAATGCCGTGAGGAGCTCACTTCTGATTCCCAAACAGACTAAAATGGCCCTCCGAGTTCTGAAAAAGGGTCGGCCCAGATATATTGACCTCATCGACGTCGAAGGTCGAATCGCCAACTTTGTCAGTGTCGGCGCGACGGCCAAAGTCAGCTACGAGAAGACACTTCACCCTATACCGGGAATGCTCGGCCACATTCTGGCCGCCAGAATCCTCTTCACCTGCCCCCGCGAATGGATGGACATTGAGCTATTTGACGGGCTCGAGGACAGCGGAGAACGTTTTGACAGGAAAAAAATCCGAATGAAAATCCTTGACTGTGTGGTCAATAAAACCAATCACTTCGGCTACAGCTGGCTCATTGCGCCTAAAGCCCGAATTGACGACGGATACCTGGATATTACTCTCTTCGACATGCGCGCCTACAATTATTTTCTCTATTTTCCGTTGATTTACATCGGCCTTTTTCAGAAAGTCTTAAAGCATTACAAAGCCAAGAAAGTCATCCTCCGCGGAAAAAACCTTTATGTTCAATACAATGGTGAAACCCTGGAGACTAGGGATAAAGTGGAGTTAACGGTCCTGCCCGGGGCATTAAAAATCATCAGCCCCTGAATCCGGACCAAACAGTCTGTCCTCAGATGGCTCTGTGCGCTCTTCCCTCCCCTGAGACACGATCTTCCGGATGCCCGCGGGAAGTGGTGTGTCTGGGCCTTATGAACAATCCTGTCCAGAAGAAAATCGGGCAGATATTTCAAAGGCCGGCGGATTGAGCATGTGGGCCTTCACGGCGCAGGTGTCTGCAGCCCGGATTACGGCATTCTTATATTTCTCGGGAAATCCCTGCGGAAGGATGATTTCCAGGGAGATCTTTCCGACCATTTTCGTCTCTGGATTTCTCTCGGTTTTTAAATAAACTAGCAGCTTCTCTGTCGGAATCTGCCTTTTCCGACAGAAAGCAAAGACATAAAATCCGGCGCAGGTAGCCAGAGAAGCCAGAAACAGGTCAAAAGGAGCAGGGGCTGAGCCTTCTCCGCCGGCATACACGGGCTGGTCCGTCCGGATGACATATCCTTTGTAATCGGCGTCGACTTTTACCCCTCCCGGAAAGGTGACTCTCATTATTTTTTCTTCCATATCTCTCTCCTTCTGGTACACATCTACCGGCTGTCAACTCCTTTGGACAAAAGAGCAAGGAGAAACTGCCGATCTCTGGTGGTGATGGCCAATCTACCAAAAATATCATAGACCATTTCGGTGACATGCGCCCTGTTTGTGGAATGAATAAATCTCTTTTTTTCCAGCTTGTCCAGGATACGTCCTATGCATTCTTCCTGATCTTTCTGCGGCAGAGGCACCAGACCGTCCGGCCTCTCTAGCCTGAAGTCCAATATAAAGATTTGAAACAAAACAAGAAGCACGGCCGCTGCCAGGTTATAGGACGGCTGGGCGGAAGCCTGGGGAATCATAAATCTGAAATTGGAGCTTTTCATCTCTTCTGAAGTGAGCCCTGTCCGCTCATTTCCGAAAAGAAGCCCGATTTTGGTGGATAGGGGGAAAGCGGACATCTTTTCCACAGCCTCTCTGAGGGGAATGGAGGGAAAATTTTTCCTCAGCCTGGCCGTGGCGGCAAAAAGAACATTCAGGTCGGCAACCCCTTCTTTGAGGCTGTGGAAAATTCGGGCTCCCTTCAGGATGTCCGGGGCATGGACAGCCGTCTTGTACGATTTTGGACCAAGGCCGGAAGACATGATCAATCGCAGATGTCTGAATCCCGTATTCTTCATAGCCCTGGCCACCAGCCCAATATTTTCCTGATTTTCCGGCCTTACTAGAACAACTGTCACTCTCGAATTCAGCTCCGGACCACGTGTGCGGTTCCCCTCGCCGGCTCTTTTCTTCCGGTCTGATCTTTCCATGGCCCCTATTATAGACAAATAACCGCCCGATTTCGATACAGACAATCTTGAATTGTGGATACTCGATTCAACCAACCCACCGACTGTGTTTTTAAACACACAAGGACCGCCCAAGGCAAGTCTGATTCTAATCCTGAAAATCCGGGAACTCTTTATGTTATAATGTCCGAGATCTTCAAATATCGGGAAGATAAAAATGATTCACCGCAACAACCTGGAAAAAAAGTTTTTAAAGCGCGGATTTTTAGACTTTAAATGGATCTCCCCTAAAAACATCGTTGTTTCCCAATGGGTGCGGATAAAATGCATGTTCGGCTGCGAGGAATACGGAAGAACGGCTGTCTGCCCCCCCCAGGTTCCTTCAGTCTCAGAATGCCGAAAATTCTTTGATGAGTTCTCAGGCGCCGTGATCTTCCACTTCGAGAAAAAGGTCCCCCGACCTGAGGACCGCTTCGCCTGGACAAGGAAAATCAACCTCAAGCTTCTGAAGCTCGAAAGGGAAATATTTCTCGACGGCTACGAAAAATCCTTCCTCCTCATCATGGACAGCTGCAACTTCTGCGCCGAATGCTCGGGTAAGCAGGAGATATGCAAGAAACCACGGCTGGCCCGCCCCACACCGGAAGCCATGGCCGTTGATGTTTTCTCCACAGTGAGGAAAATCGGCTATCCCATCGAAGTCCTTTCTGATTACGGCCAAACCATGAACCGGTATGCCTTTCTACTCATTGAATAAACACCGCCCATAAGAAGAGCGGATGGTTCTCCAACCAGCCCCTCTTCTGCGAAACAATGGCACTTTCCCCCCATGGATTGAAAGAACAGTATAGTCAAAAATTCAGTAGAGGCCGGTGCTGCCGAAGCCGTTCTCGCCGCGAACAGTTCCTTCCAGATCTTCAGTCTCCACAACTTTGACTTCCTCGACAGGCTGGATAAGGAGCTGGGCGATTTTCATGCCTTTGTTGACCACATAAGGCTTGTTTCCCAGATTGGCCACAACCACCTGGACTTCCCCCCTGTAGCCGGAGTCCACAACGCCGGCCAGCCGGTGAATTCCGCGCAGGGAGATGCCGCTTTTATCCCAGATGAGCCCCACATAGCCCGACGGAATAGCCACTTTAATTCCCGTCAAAATGGGCTTTATCTCCCTGACGTTCAGAACACAGTCCATACAAGAAAAAAGGTCCAGGCCGGCATCTCCTTTATGTCCATAATGAGGAAGCCTAGCCTCTTCATGAATTTTTTTAACCTTGAGTTCCATTCCTTATATTCCCTCCATACGGATTTCAGAAAAAAAAGGCCTAGCCAGCTCGGCAAATTTCTCGATTTCTTCACGCCGGTAAGGCTGAACGTTGAGGAATTCTCTATCCAGTGTATTGGTGGGTGAAAACTGCTGAATCTGAAGAATCCTGGAACCGCTGAGCCATTCGGAAATCTTAATGATATCCTCCTCGCTGAGAAGACCTGGAACCACAGTTGTTCGAAACATATAATTCAGGCCTGAATTGCGGATGATCTCCACAGAGCTGGCGATATCTTCCTTCTGAACTTCAGACCTGGTGACATCGCGGTATTTCTCCAGAGGGGCTTTCACATCCATGGCAATCCAATCAACAAGATTGGATTCTATAAGGGACTCAAGCCTCTCGGGAAAAGATCCATTTGTGTCGATTTTGATCCGGAGATTTCGATCTTTGAGGAGTGAAAGGAGTTCTTCCAGGTCCGGCTCGAGCAGCGGTTCTCCCCCTGAAATACAAACGCCATCTAACCAGTCTCTTCTTGAATCGAGATAGCAGAGGAAAAAATCCATCGGAATGGTCGGCAGCTCGTGAGGCCTTTGGACTAAATCCGAATTGTGGCAGTAGGGGCAGTTGAAATTACAGCCGCCGAGAAATACCGTGGAAGAAATGAACCCGGGAAAATCCTTGGGGGCAAACTTTTCTAGACCTTTGAGCGCAACCACTCTTTAAGCTCCTCTGCTGAATTCATCACGGCGACCACCTGGCTGTTCTCCTGGAGAACAAGAGTGGGGATGATGATAGAGCCCTTCTCATCGCGCCGGATGTGGATTAAATATTCTCTCATTTTAAGCTTGCTTTCCTTTTGAAGCAGACTGAATTCCTGTGCAGAAAAAGTCTGCTTTTTCAAGAGATTCTTGAGCTCTTCGCACTTGTGGCAGTTCGGATAGGTGAAAAGGAAAACGTCCATGGCTCATATAATCTTTGTGAAAAGCGTCCTGTCCTTGAACTCCTGCCGTTTGCCGTCGTTCCAGGTTTTAACCGGCCGCAGGTAGCCAACGATCCGGGAAAAGACTTCTGTCTCCCGGCCGCACTTCGGACATGTCTGAAATTGTCCTTTAATGTAGCCGTGGTTCTGGCAGACACTGAAAGTCGGCGTAATGCTGAAATAGGGAATCCGGGTTTCCGCGATTTTCCGCACTAGTTTCCAGCAGGTCACCGGATCGATGGATTCCGGAAGGAACGCGTGGAAGATCGTCCCTCCCGTATAGAGAGACTGCATATCTTCCTGGTGCTTCAAGGCGTCAAATATATCGCGTGTGGCATCCACGTTGAGCTGTGTGGAATTGGTGAGATAGGGGTATTTGTCTGTGCCCGATGTGATAATGTTGTGGTACTTTTCTTTGTCGAGCCTTGCCAGCCGGTAGGAAGTGGACTCCGCCGGTGTGGCTTCGAGGTTGTAGAGATTTCCCGTCTCCGCCTGGAATTTCTTCAAAACCTCCCTCATGAAATGTAATATTTCGATGGTCAACTCTTTCCCTTCGGGTGTGCCAATGCCTTTGCTCAGAAGATTCAGACAGGCCTCGTGCATACCGCAGATGCCGATGGTCGAAAAGTGGTTGTCGAAATGGGTGAGATAGACCAGTGTATACGGCATAATTCCCTTGGCCAGCATGTTGTTGACAATTTCCCGCTTTGTCTCGAGCGCTTCCTTGGCCAGATTCATCAGGTGTTCCAACCGGCTTTTGAACTCGTCAACGGTCTTTGACTCATACCCTATTCTATTTAAATTGATAGTCACCACTCCGATGGAGCCGGTCGAATCCCCCGGGCCCCAGATACTGCCCGGCCGTCGGAGAAGCTCTCTCTGGTCCAGGTTCAGCCGGCAGCACATGGCGCGGATATCACCCGGATTCATTTCTGTGCCGATATAATTCTGAAAATAAGGAATTCCGTATTTGGCCGTGGCCTCAAAAAGGAGTCTGGCGTTGGGGGAGTCCCACTCAAAGTCTTTCGTCAAATTATAGGTCGGAATGGGAAATGTAAAGACACGTCCTTTCTGATCCCCTTCGACCATCAGCTCCAGAAAGGCGCGGTTGATCATGTCCGCTTCCGCCTGGTATTCTCCATAGGTGGAGTCCTGCTCTTCTCCACCGATGACGACCCGTTTGTTCTTCATGTCGTCCGGGATGGTCCAGTCGAATGTCAGGTTGGAGAATGGCGTCTGCCAGCCCCACCGCGAAGGGACATTTAACCCGAAGATGAGCTTCTGGACATCCTGTTTGACCTTGTCGTAATCGAGCCTGTCGTGTCTGATGAAGGGAGCCAGGAGCGTGTCGACGCTGGAGAAGGCCTGGGCGCCGGCAAACTCGCCCTGCATCGTGCCGATGTAATTGACCATGTGAAGCGTGGCCGTTTCCAGATGCCGGGCCGGAAAAGAATGAACTTGATTCGGCACGTGGCCAAACCCTTTCCTCAACAGGTTTTCCAGAGACCAGCCAGCACAATAACCGACAATCGGGTAGGAAAGGTCATGCAAGTGAAATTCGCCATTGACATGGGCTTTCTTGATTCTCTCCGAATAAATCTGGTTGAGGGCAAAATTGGATAAAACTTCGCCGGAGACCCTGGCGTTGAGACCCGAGAAGCTCATGGTGCCTTCGTTGCTGTTCTCTCTGATTTTCCAGTCGTAGTCATTGATATAATCCCGCACCAGCCGTTCCAGGTTGATCCCTGTCTTCTTGGCCTCTCGAATGTCTTTGTGCCTCTCACGGTAGAGGATGTAAGACTTGGCCACTTCAAGGTATCCCTGTTTCATCAGTACCATTTCCACGATGTCCTGAATCTGCTCTACAGAAGGAATTGTATAGCCGCTGAATTTCTCTTCGAGGACAAAGGTGGCGATATCCGAGATCTTCTTGGCCGTGGTGGAGTCATCAATCTTCTGAGACTTCATCGCGTGGGCAACGGCGTGGGTGATTTTATCCTGGGAAAAATCGACAATTGTACCGTCTCTTTTTTTAATTCTTGAAATGACCCTTGCCTGCACTTCCCTCCTCCTTTCCTTTCTAAACACAGAAAAAAATCACTACACAATTTTAGCTAAAAACCCTCACTCCGCTTCCATATATTGTGTTTTTACACAATCATAAATACAATATATTGTATTTGCAACTTGAAATTTATACCCATTCTTTTTTCTTGTCAAGCATTTTTTTATTTTTTTTTATTATTACCTATCCTTATTTTTATCAAATAGATACAGCTATAATGGCTCTTCTCCAGGGCTGGAGTGAATGCATAGAAAAGAAGAAGTCCATCGGTTTTCATCAGGGTTCCGCCTGACTGGACCTTCGGCCTGAAGAGACTGGTTATCTTTTTAGTAAGCGGATACTTACGGCTCCCAAACTCAGATGGGTCCAGATGCTTGGCTTCCTCATATCAGAAAGAAAGTCCGAGATGACGGAGCTCTTTTTCGAGACCGGCCGCAGAGCTGAAGAGGATCCCTCGAATACCGGCGTTCTCTGCGGCTTGAATGTTCTCTTCCATGTCGTCAATGAAAACGGCGCGTTGGGCTTCCGATCTTGCTCTCTTTAAAGCTTCCGCATATATCTGCGGATGGGGCTTCATGAAGCCGACCTCGAAAGAGAGGACATATTCATCGAAAATCAATATCTCTGGAAATTTTTCCTTGATAAAGGAAAACCGCATGACATCTGTATTGGAACACAGGACAAGCGTGCAGCGCGGCTTCAATTTTTGAAGAAGTTCCAGGGCCGGCGGATTCAGGGAAAAAACATCGTTGTAAATGGCAAAAAAATCTTCAAATCCGATCCGGGCGTCAAGCGCCTGGACGGCGCGCGCGTGGAATTCCGCGGAAGTGAGTTCCCCTATATCGAAGAGCTCGATCAAATTCCAGTGGGCACGGACAATGTCCCTGACCCTGTCTTCGGGGAACGAAGTGTAGCCGGCGATCTTTTTATAGAAAATGCGGTTGTCGAACCAGACGATCACTTTGCCCAAATCAGAGATCACGGTGTCAATCATGGAGCCTTCCATTTGGCTCATTCATTTCTTATGGACTTTGCTTTGAGCGTCTCCAAACAATGGCCGCCCGGCCTGGATTCGTTCTTCCACAGGAGGAAGGAAAAGAGAACTCCGAAAAATCCAAGCGCCGTGAAGATCCACATCCCGCGGTGATATCCGGCCGGATTCGCCGCGCTGGCGCCGGCCAGGTCATTGACTTTTCCGATCAATCTGTTCATGCCGGCAAGGCCGATTTGCTGGATTAGAGTCATGAGCGCATAGGCCGTCCCCAGCCTCTTGCTGTCCACGATATAGGCGATGGAGGGCCACATCACAGCGGGAATGAGCGAGAAGGCGATCCCCATCATGGAGACCGGAATGAACAAAGACAGATTTCCATAAGCCATCATCAGATACACTGGCAGAATCAGGAATGAACCCATCATCATCAACAGAGCCCTCTTCCCAATTTTATCCGCCAGAAGCCCAAAGAGAGGCGTGGCCACCATAGCGGAGATCGGAAGGATACTATTCAGCAAGCCGCCGAACTCACGGGAGGTCCCGTGAGCTTCAATAAAAAACTTGATCGCAAACGTGCGGAAAGGAAAGATGGCCGAATAAAACGTGAGGCATAAAGCAACGATCAGCCAGTAGGATTTATCAAACTTAAAGAACTCCTTTAAGACGAGCTTTTCGGTCTCTCCGGCCTTCTCCAGGCGATATCTCTTCTCTGCCCGACTTTCCAACAGCCAGTAGGCGGCGGCTCCGATCACACACATAATCCCGATCGCGGCCGCAATGACCAGAGGTTTTTGCCAGTTGACAAAATACGGCTTTGCCCAAGTCGGAGAATTGTCAGCGGCCACAGACCCCAGACGCGCAATCGTCAGGTTGAGGCTGAAAGCAAAACTCAGTTCTTTGCCTTTGAACCATTTGGCCAACGCCGTTGTGATGGCCACAATGAGCGGTTCCGCCCCCAGGCCAAGCATAAGCCTTCCGGATAACATGAAATAATAGTTCGAGGAGACGGCCGTCAAAATGCCTGCGATCACACACAGAACGGCAAAGAGTAAAGTGGATTTTTTGGTTCCCCAGCGATCGATGAGATAACCGCCGAAGAGCAAAATAACAATCGCGGCAATGCTGTAGACCGAGTACAGAGAACCGATATTTTCATCGGAAAAGTTGAGTTGTCTCTTTAAAATGTCGGCAATCGGTGCGATGCTGTCGTAGATATAGTAATTGCCGAACATGGCCAGGCTGATTAAAAAAAGCATCGCCCACCGATAGACCGGGGGAGGTTCCAGGCGGGGAGTATCAGCGGTATTTGGCTCGCTCAATTTCATCTGCTCTTCCTCTGATATCTCAAAGAATAACAGCCGTTTATATCATTGAAACCCCTAAATGTCAAACCCCCCATGGAATCCCAAAATCGATAGAAAAAAAGATGGGGCCGCTCATCGATTAATGCATGTATTCTCCCATCTCATGTGCATGAATGAAGTCATTAAAATCTCAGCGTTCTATCAATTTGAGGTGATGCATATCTCTGGAATCACGGAAGACAATGGATTACAATACTCCCATTTAATAAGGAATAACGGAGGAAAATCAAATGATGAAAAAATCCAAAATCCACACACGGAAATCTCCCGGTCTCTTTATTATCGCCATAGGCCTCACTGTTCTTCTCCTCATCGGCGGAGCCTTTGCCCTTTATCTCTTGAAAGGCGCAAAAAAAATAACCACCAAGGATATTACCGACGCGGAAAAAATCATCGGTCTCCATTTCACGGCCACGGAAAAAAGGATGATGCTCGAGAATCTGCGGCGAACTCTGTCCAGTTACGATGCGCTCCGCGCGGTTTCCCTTTCCAACAGCATTCCGCCCGCTCTGGAGTTCAATCCTGTTGTGCCCGGAATGAAATTCGAAACGGAAAAAAAGCTTTTTCAACTCTCCTCCTCGCCGGAGGTCGAACGCCCCGCAAACCTGGAAGATCTTGCCTTTTATCCTGTCACTTCTCTGGCCCGCCTCATTCAGTCCAGGAAAGTCACCTCCCTTGAGCTGACTCAAATGTACCTCAGCCGCCTGAAAAAGTACGGGCCTGCTCTGGAATGCGTGGTCACGCTGACTGAAGAACTGGCCCTCAAGCAGGCCAGGCAGGCTGACAAAGAAATCCAGGCCGGCCATTACAGGGGTCCTCTGCATGGGATTCCCTGGGGGGCCAAGGACCTTCTGGCCACCAAAGGAATTAAAACTACCTGGGGAGCCATGCCTTACAAAGACCAGGTGATCGATGAAAACGCCACCGTCGTCCGCCGTTTGGAAGAAGCTGGAGCCGTTTTAGTGGCCAAGCTGACCATGGGCGCACTCGCTTCAGGTGATGTCTGGTTTGGTGGAAAGACCAAAAATCCTTGGAATCTGAGCCAGGGCTCAAGCGGCTCATCGGCTGGTTCGGCCGCATCGACGTCGGCCGGACTCATCGCATTTGCCATTGGGACAGAAACATGGGGGTCCATCGTTTCCCCGGCCACGCGATGCGGAGTAACTGGCCTGCGCCCAACCTTTGGACGGGTCAGCCGTCACGGCGCGATGGCCTTGAGCTGGAGTATGGATAAAATCGGCCCCATCAGCCGTTATGTGGAAGACTGCGCTCTCGTTTTCAATGCCATCTACGGACCGGACGGCCTGGACCTGACGGTCACAGATCTCCCTTTTAACTGGGATCCGGAGCTCCCTGTTCAGGATATCCGCGTCGGCTACCTGAAAAGTGCTTTTGAGAAGGACTCCAAAACAAAGAAGAATGATGATGAGACGCTCCGCACTCTCCGCTCCCTCGGGGTAGAACTCATCCCCCTGGAAATCCCGGATCTTCCCGTGGAGGCCATCTCTTTCATCCTGTGGACAGAGGCCGCCGCTTCTTTTGATGAACTCACTCGCAGCGACAGGGACGACCTTCTCGTCAGGCAGGATCAACGTGCCTGGCCGAACACTTTCCGGTCGGCCAGATTTATTTCCGCAGTGGAATACATACAGGCCAACCGCATCCGGACGCTCCTCCTGCAGGACATGGCCGCCCGGCTGAAGGATATCGACGTCTATGTGGCCCCCTCTTTCGGAGGGAATAACCTCCTCCTCACCAATCTCACCGGCCATCCGGCGGTCATTATTCCCAACGGGTTTGACACAGAGGGAAGTCCCACAAGCATCTCTTTTATCGGAGGGCTCTTTGAGGAAGCCAAGACTTTGCGTCTGGCCAAAGCAGTTCAGGATGCCACCGGATTTCACCTGAAGTACCCCTCGCTCGAAGAAAAACATCCGCCTTCAAAATGATCCTCCGCTCTCGTTAAACGGAAACCAGTGAGGGAATAGCCGGAAAAATCTTCAGCTTCCGTTCCCACGGCTCCGCCGGAAGGCCAGCCGTGAATCACGGAATGTTGAATTTATTTGTCTTTTTTGGTTCCGGTAGTCGGCGCTTCAGCCCCCAAATCCGCGACAATCAGTGTCCCTTCGAGCTTTCCCTCGACAAGTTTGAATTCTCCCTTAACCACTCTTTCTGCACCGTCAGGAGGCGTAGGAACAGTGACTTCAAAGTTGAAATTTTCGCCATCAAATAGAATGTTGGAAAGCGGAGAATCGGTAAATATGCCGCCCTGCTCACTTAATCCTCCTTCCAGCTTTCCGTCCACCAGATTCATTTCCAGGAGCAGATAGTAATATTCGGAATCGGCGTTGACTTCAAGATCCCAACTTCCAATAATTTTGCTGAAATCCACTTGATCCTGGCTCTGTAATGGAACAATCCAACACAGCATGCCAATGACCAGCAAAGCCATGGGGGCAATCCTTCTTGCTTCTTTCATATAAAACCTCCTACTCAAGTCCTTTCTGACTATCTATTTCCAAATTCACCCATCATTCGCGCCAACCCTGTTTGATCTCAATAACACTCTCTACATATCATACTGCCAGAGACATTTCAAGGTGAAGGATTTTCCCCACAAAGGAGAAAATCAGGAAAAATATTCGGCTTATTCACGCCGGTAACCTTTAATCGAAGGATACGATCGTTCGTCGAAAAAAGATTAATCCCGTTTGAGAGTCAGGGAATAATGATTCCGGGAGGCCGTCCAAGGGTGACTCTGGACGACATCCTCCATTCGGGAGGATGGATGCTTCTTTAGGTATCAATCATTTTAAATATTAATTATACTTATTCAAGGAGAAAAAAATGAAATTAAAGTCTTTCACCTCCTTCAAACTGGTCCTGGCGCTTGTTCTGCTGGCCGCAGCCCTGACGGCTCCGATTATTGCCGGAGCAGAGGCTCCGCCGGCCCTGGACCGGAAAAACATGGATCTCTCCATCCAGCCGGGCGATGATTTTTACCGCTACGCCAATGGCCAGTGGATCAAGGCCCTGATCCTGCCGGACGACAAGAGCCAGTACGACTCCTTCTTCCAGGTCCTCGATCAGAACCGAGAACGGCTTCGAGACCTGATTGAGGGACTGGCCGCATCAACCGGCTCGGTGCCCAAGGGGAGCATCGCCCAGAAGGTCGGCGACTTTTATGCGGCAGCCATGGATACGAAAATGATCGAAGCCCTGGGCGCCTCGCCCCTCCAAGAGGACCTTAAACGGATCGCTGCCCTGGCCACTATTGAGGAGATGCAAGACCTGATTGCCGAGTTTCACAAGGCCGGTTTCAGCGTCCTCTTTGGCGCCGGCGTCCAGGTTGATCTGAAGAACGCCAAGGCCTACGCTTTCTACATGGCCCAGGCGGGACTGGGAATGCCCGATCGAGACTACTACACCAAAGAGGATGCTGACTCTATAAGGCTCCGGGAGGAATATCTCAAGCACGTGGCCGTCATGCTCGAGCTCCTGAGCGACGCACCGGAGACGGCCGCCGTCGAAGCCACAACCATAATGAACATCGAAACCCGCCTGGCCCGCAGCTCCAAGACAAACGTCGAATTACGCAACTTTCCCGCCCTGTACAACAAGATGACACTCCCCACGCTTGTGGCGCAGGCCCCGGGATTCGACTGGGCTCGCTACATGAAAAACCTGGGAAGCTCGGAAGTCGGCGAGGTCATCGTCACCGCCCCTGATTTTTTCAAAGAGATGGGGCGCCTGGTGGCGGAGGTCCCGCTGGCCGACTGGAAGACCTACCTCCGCTGGCACCTTCTAACGTCTTACTCACCTTTCCTCTCCTCCCCCTTCGTCAATGAAAACTTCCGCTTTTTCTCCCATGTCATGAAGGGCACCGAAAAAATCGAGGACCGCTGGAAGCGGATGGTGAACCTGACCGCTGGGAGCCTCGGAGAACTGGTGGGACAGATGTATGCCGAAAAATATTTTCCTCCCGCCTACAAGGAACGCATGGAAGAGCTGGCCTTCTTTGTCAAGAAAGCCTTCGACATCCGTCTGCGCAACCTGAGCTGGATGAGCGAGACAACCCGCAGGGAAGCGTTGGCCAAGCTGCAGGGCATGAGGGTGGAGGTCGGTTATCCTTCCAAGTGGGAGGACTATTCCAAGCTTGAAATCCGCCGTGATTCCCTGATCGACAACATCAAGCGGGTGAGCCGTTTTGAATACCAAAAGAACCTGGACCAGCTCGGCAAGCCGGTGGACACGGCTAAATGGGATCTGAAACCCCAGGATGTGAACGCCGGCTACCACCCCTTGTACAACAAGATGATGTTTCCCGCTGGAATCTTACAGCCGCCGTTCTTCTTCGCCGAGTCCGACGACGCAGTGAACTACGGCGCCATCGGCATGGCCCTCGGCCACGAGATGAGCCATGGATTTGACGACCAGGGACGGTATTTTGACAAGAACGGCAACATGCGCGACTGGTGGACCCCTGAGGACGCCGAGAAATTCAAACAGCAGACCCAACTCCTGATCGAGCAGTACAACGGCTTTTCCACCGCGGATGGAGTGCACGTAAACGGAGAGCTGAGCCTGGGAGAGAACATCGCGGATTACGCAGGTCTGACCATTGCTCTGGACGCCTACCACCTCTACATGGAGGGAAAGGAGAGGCAGCAGCCGATCGACGGTTTCACCGACGACCAGCGGTTCTTTCTGGCCTTTGCCCAGTTGTGGCGCGGCAAGATTCGCGATGAGGCTTTGAAGCGTATGATCCAGGAGGACGTCCATCCATGGGGTGAGTTCCGGGTCAACGGCGCGCCCTTCAACGTTCCTGAATTTTATACCATCTTTGACATCAAGCCAGGGGACAAGCGCTACCGCCCGCCCGATAAGCGGCCGGTCATTTGGTAATAATCGATCTTTTTTTACCGGAACAAGCCGAACCCAACCGGACGGCCCCACGACGCAACAAATTAACTCTGCTCAACAGGGACTCTCCAAGGCCACCCATTGGGTGAGGCTCATGTTTCGCGATCTCAAACAAATGAATGAATTTCGGCGGGTTTCAGCGTTTGATCGGCATTTTTTTCTTCCCTCTCGGCTTTTTTAACTCACTGAATTGAATGCCTGAAATAGTCTTAAAAAATTCTTGCATTTTTGGATAATCATTTGCTGCATTACAATATTCAATTATTGCGCTTCTATAATAAGTTCCCATTTCCTTTGAAAGATTTCCACAATTTTTTAAAAGCGAAATATTCAAATGCATTTAACAACCTGATACCAATTTACCACTCCATCCTCTCCATTATCTTCAAATTCTTTTTGTTGCATTTTATTGATTTCAGCAGTAATACTTTGAAATAAAGTAGTTATCTCTATTACTAACGCTGTAGCCAATCGCCCATTTTCTGCTTTGCCGAGAATGTGCGCCCACTATAATCATTTGCAGATAACTCAAGAATAGTATCAGAATCTATTACCTTTGACTTGGGAATACGAATATAGAAAAGTATGCGACCTTCAATTGGCGGATCTCCGATGTTCAGCGGCTTGTTAGCCGTCAGATATTCCAACGAAAAATCCGATGCGCTTAGCACGACTTTGCCAGTCTCACCATTCAAAGTAAGATGCTTTGGAGGCTTTGTTATCTGTGCCTTTACTGGATTTTTTTTATGGACTTTTACGATAAGTTTCCAATCGGTAGCGATACTAGGATCTCCGGCGTTTCTAATACGAACGCATTAAATGATGTGACAGAAAATATGCGGCGCTGGGGCCGATCAAACATTGTCATTTTATTTACTGCGTTCGTATTAATATGGTAATTAAACTACGCTTAAAAATGGGAAGATGAGCAATTGGATTGAACGTATAAACACCAATAGCAAGAACTAACCATACTATAAATAGACAGGTCTTCACGAAATTCCAACTTATTTTAAATGAATAACTTAGAAGATGTCAAAATGACGTTTTCCTAAACCATTATAATGCATTTAATATCAATAAGATAGAGATATTGTTTTTTGCAAAAAG
>JBAVVD010000022.1:0-10365 GCA_049697115.1 Candidatus Aminicenantales bacterium | reverse complement strand
TTTTGAACCAAAAATGCCCACGTATTATATTGATATTAAATGAGTTAAAGAAAGTTAGGAAAAATGAAAACCCATCCCTTGTAACTTATTCATATATAATGAGTTAGAGTTTCGTGACGACCTGTTCATCTTCATCTTTTTAAGAACGCGCCCCCGCGTGGCGTTGATGGTCTTTACGCTCAAGGCCAAGTCTTCGGCGATTTCTTTTGTTTTCCTCCCAGATGCGATCATGGTGAGGACTTGCAATTCATCGTCGGTGAGCTCCGCATGCGGCGGTCTTTCGCCTGCCTCATCAAATTCCGAAATCAGAAGCTCCGCCAGGGAGGGACTGATGTATTTTCGGCCCTGGAGAATTTGCTCGATCGCGGTCTTCAGCTCGGATACCGTATTTTTTTTCGTCATATAGCCGGCCGCCCCCGCTCGGAGCGCCCGCAGGCCGAACATCTTTTCCTCGTACATGGTGAGAATGAGGACGGCAAGCTCGGGTTTGACTTTCTTAATCTGTTTCAATACGTCAAGACCGGATCTCCCGGGCAGGGAGATATCGAGCAGGACTAAGTCATAAGCATTCTTCCATATCTTGTTCATCGCTTCCTGGGCATCGGCGGCTTCGTCGCAGGCGCACTCGGGAAAGGAATCTACGAGAGTATATCTCAGGCATTCCTTAACGACGCCATGATCCTCCACGAGCAGAAATTTTCTCATCGGTGTTTGGCTATCTCATCGGCAGGCGGATCGTAACCCTGGTTCCATCCTGAGGGATTCGCTTGATTTCGACATTGCCGCCCCAAGGCACCACACGTTCCCGCATGCCTATCAGGCCGAAGGATGTCGATGATGAAATCTGTTCCTTCTGGATTCCCTTTCCGTTATCCTGAATCGTCAGGATAAGGAATCCGTTCTTCTTGGCTAGGGCGATTTCCGTTTTCGTCGCCTTCGCATGGAGAGCGATATTGGTCAGCCCTTCCTGAAAGATCCGGAAGAGAGCTACCTTGTAGTCCCTGGGGAAATTTTTCAAATCTTTTAAAACGGGATCCGCGGATACATGGCATTTGATGCCGGTTCTTTTCTGGAATGCCTGCGTCTCTGACTTGATGGCGGGAATCAATCCGACATCTTCCAGGAGGGGCGGGCGGAGTTCCGATACGATGCGCTGAAGATTGTCAATACAGCAATCCAAGGATTTTCCTATCGAGCGGAGTTTTTCCAAATGCCCTTTCTGAGGTGTGTCCAGCTTCCGTATCGCCCAGTCTAGGTCGATTTTCGCCACGGTCAGGTTTGCTCCCAGCTCATCATGGATCTCTCGGGCCAGGGCTTTCCGTTCCTCCTCACGGAGGGCCTGCAATCGAAGGGCCAGTCCGCGCAGCTTGTCTCTCGAACTTTTCAATTGCTCTTCTAATTTTTTCCGTGCTGTGATATCGCGGGCGTTGATGATCATCCCCTGGATATAAGGGTTAGAAAAAAGATTGTTGGCGATGACCTCAAAATTAACCCAAGAGCCGAGTTTAGATCTGATTCGACACTCTACGGGGGTCAGAACTCCGCTCTTAGGCAGGTCATTTTGGAATTTTTTAAAGACGAAATTCACGTCTTTCGGGTGCATGTAGTCGAAGGCGTTTTTTCCTATCATCTCTTTAGGGGCGAAACCTAAAATACTTTTCACGGAGGGACTGATGTATGTCGCATTTCCCTGGGCATCCAGAACCATAATGATATCCGATGAATTCAGGATCAGAGATTCGAACCGTTTTTCTTCCCTTTTCAGTCTCTCCTTGGCTTTTTTCAGTTCCGTAATATCTAAAAAAAACGCCATCTTTCCAAAGGGCTTTTCCTTTCCGTCTTTCACGATCTGACCGAAAACGGAGCATTCAAACACCGAGCCGTCTTTCCTCTTGGCGGTCATCTCGCCAGTCCAAGAGCCTCGTTCATTCAATTTTTCTATGCTGCCGATCGTTTTCTTCTTGTTTTCCCAGAAATCGACGACATGGCGGCCCAGTACGTCTTCTTCTTTTTCATAGCCCCACAGACTCAGGAACGAGTCGTTTACATGCACAACATGGTTGTTTAAATCGGCGATGGCGACGGCGTTGATCGAAGATTCCAACTCCCTTTCTTTGAAAATGTCGCCCTGATGGGCTTTTTTCCATTCCGTGATATCGACGGCGTTCACGAGAATTCCCTTAATAGACCGATTGTTAAGGGCATTCGTGCAGACGCACTGCAGGATTCTCCAGGACCCGTCCTTGTGTTTAAAACGGAATCGCTCTGAATGGAATCCTCCTGCGCTCCGACCGATCGAGTGTAATTTCTTCCGCAGGGAATTCCTCTCTTCGGGATGGACGAATTCCTGGAACGGCCAGCCGAGCAGATCCTTCGGCCCATACCCTAAGAACTTCCCGACGGAGGGACTTTTATAAATGATGATGCAGTTTTTATCGAGATGAAGTATGTAAGTGTTGAGAGGACGGGGATAAAAAGACAGCAGCGCTTTATCGAAATCTATGATTCTTTGAAGCCGAGTTGATTTCATTTTCGGCTGAGCTGACCGCGTGAGCATCTTTGTGCCCATTTACCCCTCCAGCCATCGTGAGGAAGTATAAATCACGGCTCAAAGAGATGTCAAGGACAAGCTTAGGGGGCGCAGGGTATATCCGCAAAGTTATCCGAGGCGCCAAAAGCGCCGAAAATCAGCCGGATCTCTCCTCCGAAGTCTCGGCGGCCATCAAGACTTCCTGATAAGCAATCCGCGGTGAGGGAGGTTTGTCTGCGACAAAGGCCAGCTTGAGGTGATTGATAATGCGATCAACCAGGCCGTGGAAGGGACGGACTTCAGATCGTCCTCGGCCATCCGCAGAACCAAAGGAGAGACGCTCGCCTTCCGCACCTTCCCCCGGTGGGCGTTGGCGTACAGGCCGTAATAACGGACAGTGACCTGGCCTTTGTCCGGGATATGCGAGGTCACGCGGGCGATGAACTCCAAATAATCCATCATCTCCTGCTCGGCGCGGTCCTGGCCGCAGCGATAGCCGACTTTGCCCTCGGGCTCCAGGAACGATAGCCTCTCCAGTGCCAGAATCGGACGAATCATATACTTGCCTACCCGCTCGGTCTCGCTCTTGGTCTTGGCCCGCACTCGGCTGTGGACTGAGAACCCCGTATGCCGCCAGGAAAGGATCCGCTCGACCCATTCCGGGCTGAGAAGCTCCTTGCGGACAAGATATCCCAGCACTTCCCGCGCGAAGATCTCCGCGATCCGGTCGTCATTCAAAGAGCTCACCTTGTGGAAGGCGCCAGCGGCATCCACCCCGCCATCGGTCACCAAGAAATGGAGATGGGGGTGAAAATTGATGCGGTCCCCGAACGTCTGGATGACGGGGGCGATAATTCCCTGCCATGGCAGGGGAAAGGCCTCAAGAAACGGGCCAAAGTCACGAATACGACCGCGTCTCTCTAGAAAAACGCCATGTGCGCCGGTACGGACAGGGAAATCAATCAAAATAACGTCAACCGGAGTTGACGATCGAGCGGGAGAATGGAAACGACCGGGAACGAGCAGGCGAAGGTGCCCCTGTTATTTGGAAGAGAATTCGAAGACTTTATCAAGAGAGGGCGTAGCAGAATTTGTTGTAGATGGGATAATAGTTTTGAATTACTTCGGGATCGGGAAAGTCTCTGCGAGAAGTTTGATTATAAGAAAGGTCAGGAGAACGAAACACGGCATGGACGTTTAAAAAACCTTGGCTGACAAATGCTGCGGCGTTCTTGGGTATTGCCATTGCTTTTTTGAGACCCATGACCAAATTTCCACATTCCGGACATGTATTAATCAGCACCTGGGCATCTTTATTTCATATCATCATGGCCATAGGTCAGACAATAAATCTGATTACAGTCATTGGTGTCTTTGTGTTCTTATTCTTAGCCGTTTGGTATCCTTGTTGTTTGAGTGATATCATTTTTCCACTTTTATTCGTCCCGGCAATAAATGGAAAAGCAACAAAGGAGCTTAAGGTAATCAACTCATATGATATGAAAAGACTGGATCAAATTTTAGAAAAGAATAGTTAGATCAAAAGAATTCCTGACCTCGACGGTGCCGCCGGTAGAATCCCTTGGCCACGACACCCAGCCAGATCATGTCGATCAGAAAAAAGACAGCCAGCGTAATGAGATACATGATCAGCATTTGTCTTGCGGTCATCTTTCTCTCCTTTCTTTTTAAAGAATGGCCCTTTGTTGCGCCCCAGAACATATCACCCGGGCTGAATCGATGTCAATAGAGCCGTCGTTCTCCGGGCCGAAGTGCCCGATCCCGGCGACCCGGCTCCTGAGGAGCTCCAGATCATCCTTATCTGCTCGAGATCTCGTAGCAAGAGATGTAACATCTGCCCGGGCGAAGCGTATAAATGGGTGAAGTCAATGGCTGTCAAAGGAGAAACGCTATGAAAAAAGCCATCATCATTCTCATCGCCCTCGCCCTTGTGTTGGTCCTCGGCCTGATCGGCGCCCCCGAGGACAAAGCGGCGTCCCCCCAGATGTCCGCGGTGCCCACGGACGTCCAGTGGGCTCTTCACATCGACATGCAGAGGCTGACCTCCAGCACGTTGTTCAAAGCGCTCCTGGAGGAGAGTGGCCCCGGCTTCATGAAGGTTAAAGCCGACCGATTCTTCGGCGAGCTCAAGATCGATCCGATGAAGGACCTCAAGGGGATCACGGTCTTCGGCCGGGGCAAGAAGGATGAAGACGCCGTCGTCGCCCTCAAGGGGAAATTCGACAAGGCCCATCTTCTCGGCCTGATCAAGGCCGAGGGGTCCCACACGGAGATCCCCTACGGGAAGCACACCGTTTACAGTTGGAAAGAGGATGAATTCGGGGCCTTCGGCGCCGACGACCTGATCCTTCTTTCCGAGAGTGAAGAGGCCATCAAAGCGGCGCTCGACACGCTGGAGAAGAACAAAAAGGATGTCTCCGCCTTCCCGTTTCTCGCCCGCGTCATGAAGGAATCCCCCAACGCCATATTCGCGGCCGCGGTCAACAGCATCTCCGGCATGGTGGGTGAGAAGGGCAAGCCCGTCATCCTGAGCAAGATGCGGCAGGCGGGCGGGTCGATCTCCGAAAGCGGGGAGAACGTCAACCTCAAGGTCTCGATCGCTACCGAATCTGCCCAGGTGGCCAAGGACGTCGAGCAGGCCATCCGGGGGCTGATCGCCTTGGCGAACCTGCAACTGGGCGACGCCGAGGCCCAGGCCATCACCCAGAGTATCAAGATCGCGGTCGATGGGGAGAACGTCCGGATCGACGCTTCCTACCCCGCGAAAAAGCTCCTGGGCCTCGCCCGCAGCAAGGCCAAAAACCTTTCCTTTAATTGAGCCTATAATGAGAAAATGGGGACGGTCCTATTTTTTCCGTCCCCATTTTCTTCTTTTTGAGCCGGGCCGGCGTTATGATAAGCTGAGATGAGAGAACCGGGAAAAACGAAGATGGACACGATAAGCAAGCCTCAAAACCGGACGGACGAGGAGCTGGCCGCCCAAACCGCGGCCGGCTCCCGCGCCGCTTTCGAGGTACTCGTCTTCCGGTACAGCCCGCGCCTGTTCTATTTTTTGCGTTCCCGGTCGGAGTCCGACGAGGACATCGAAGACCTGATGCAGGAAACGTTCCTGCGGGCCTTCCGGCACATCGGCCGCTACAACCCGAAGTGGAGGTTTTCCACCTGGCTGTACACGACGGCCGTCCGGCTGGCCATCAGCCGGCACCGCGCCAAGAAGACGAGGCCGCTGCCGCTCGACCCGGAGCTCCCCGAACACCCCTCCCACGGCCCGCAAGAAAGGCTCATCCAGAAGGAAGAAGCCCAGGCTCGCAAGAACATCTGGAACTTGGCCAGGACCATGAAACCCGGTGAATACCAGGCGCTCTGGCTGCGCTACGCCGAGGGCTTGCCGGTAAAGGACATCGCCAGGGCCATGAACAAAACCCAGCTCGGCGTCCGCGCGCTGCTCCACAGGTCCCGGCTGAAGCTCGGCCAAAAGCTGAGGTCGCCCTCGGCCGCTCTGGCCGAGGCGACGTCGGCCGGACAAAGGCTACAGATTTTATGAAAAGGAGATGAAAGATGTGGTGTTTTATCTATAAATGGAACATCTCCCGGGCGATCGACTCAGGCAAGCCGCCGGCCGGACTGACCAAGCACCATCTGGACAGATGCGCCTCCTGCCGCGAATTCAGCCGGCTCAGTGGGGAGTTGGAAAAGCGCCTGGCCGCCGACGCGGCCTCCCTCATCGGGTCGACCGACTCCTCCCTCGCCGGGCGGGTGATGCCGACGGCAGCCGCGGGCGGGCCCGTCGAGTCCCTCTCTGCGGCTCCGACCCGGCCGACGGCCATTCGCCTGAGGCCTGTCTGGGCGGCTGTATCGCTGGCCATCGTCGTCGGGGTCAGCCTCATCTGGATCCTCACCTCGCGCCCCGCAAAAATGCCCCCGCTCGACCCACTTTTCAAGCTCGATGGCCCGCGGATCTACCTCGAGAACGCCCTCCAGAAAGCCGAGTCCCCCTATCAGGAAGAGATCCGGGAGTTAAAACAGGCCTTTCAGTCGACGGCCGACTATCTCCTGGCCCGCCTCGACGTCAAACTCGGCCCGGAAAACTGACCCCCAAAATTCTTTCTTGAGGGATAGGAGTTTCCTTTTTTCGCGGCGTGTGGAACGGCCGCTCGGCACGATGATTCTCCCCTCCTAACCATACCGGAAATTTACCGCCAACCTCGCTGGGCTGTCAACAACCTTTAACAGAGGCGCCGAAGAGCATATTTTGGCGAAAAGCCTTCCCGCACCGGCCAAGTGATGATAGGCTTCTGCTCCCCAAGATAAGCAGATAATCATAAATAGTCCACGTTCTCCTCGGCCGCCGCGAACGCGACCGGCTCGAAGATACGCAAGGGCGGCGGCTTCGCCGCTACAAACCGAAGCTTGAGGTGTTCGATGATGCGGTCCACGGCCTGATAATCGGTTATGAAAGCGATGACCTTCATCTGACCGCCGCACTTCGGGCAGAGCATCGGATCGATCTCGTAAACCTCGCGGTCCTGGCCGCAGCGATAGCCGACTTTGCCCTCAGGCTCCAGGAACGATAGCCTCTCCAGGCGAAGGCGCCCCTGTTATTTTAAATCCAGTTCCCTGTGTTTTTGGGCGATTGTTTATCATTCTTGAAGCTCTCATCATTATTTTTATATAAAGAGATAAAAATCTCATGAAGAATAAAGAAATAAATGAAATTTTCAGGTCTTTTATTCCAAGGACAGATAGATTTCTTTTCTGTGGCCTATTCTGATAATTATAATGATCAATTGCTTTTCTCTTTTTTTAAAAATAATCCTGTAATTTCCGACTCTTAATCTGTAAAGGTCCTCTTTTATCCCGGCAATCTTCTTGATGTTGTTTCTGAGCACCTTAGGATTTTCCGCTAGAATCAAGAGTTTTTCTTTTATTATTTTTTGGTGGGCACGGTCAATCTCTTTGAGATCAGCCAGGGCTTTCCCGAGGAACTTGAGTTTGTACAAATTCAGATATCCAGGCTTTTCCAGACATCTTCGGCATCAATGAGACGATCGCGGCCAGATTTGAGCTCCTTCAATCTTTTTTGGGCCAGTTTCAGGTCAAGTAGGTCAAAATAGACTGTAAGGGCCGTTTCAATAATATTGCTTTTTTTCTCCCCCAGTTCTTGCGCCATGGATTCGAGCTCTTTAGATACATTCTTGTCTAGAGTAATATTATGTCTGACTTGCATTTTTTCCTCATATTTCTATACACATAATATACACACAATATGTGTATTGTCAAGGAAAGATGACTCGATTCGAAGCCTGGGCTTATCACTTTGGAGATGATATAATGATTGAGAGCCAGGCATTTAGGTCTTAATAAAGCAAGTCTATCACACGGCAAGTTGTCCTGATGAAGGAGCGTGAGGAAATATATGATCCGGCTGTTTATAAAGGAGGCTTCAGGTGAGTAAAGGCAAAGACAAGAAAAAAACAAACGACAAGAAAAAACCAAAGCATACCCTTAAGGAAAAAAGAAAAGCGAAAAAGGAAAAAAGGAGTGCATTCGGCCGATAATCCCTGCAGCATATTAGCTGAGAACAATTTTTTTAAGGTGCAAACCATTCTTTCACATGGGCTGGTTCTCCTTCTGAACGAACCCGGGTCGGTTATCCTACCCCGATGATCGCCACAATAGGATCCGGATTCGACATCATCCTGATCAGCGGGGAACCCTACGCGGACCATCCCTTGTCAGGGATCGGGATGATCGCCCGTGTGCTCGATGCAAAAGGGTATAAAGTCGGGGTTGTGGGACGGCCGGACTGGAAACATGATGCGGATTTCACCAGATTGGGACGGCCCCGCCTCTTCTTCGGAGTGACCGCTGGATCCATCGACAGCATGCTGGTCAACTACACCCCCCTCAAACGAAACCGGGCCCTGGATCCCCATGCTCCCTACAACTCTGGAATCCCGGACCGGGCGGTGATCGTTTACTGCAACAAGATCCGGCAGCTCTTCAAGGATGCCTTCATCGTGCTAGGCGGGATCGAGGCCTCCCTCCGCCGTTTCGCCCACTACGACTATTGGGAAAACCGGGTCCGCCGCAGCCTTCTGCTCGATTCCCGCGCAGATATTCTGGTCTATGGACCGGGCGAGCTGCAGGTCATGGAGATTACCAAGCGCCTTGACAAGGGAGAAGACCCCGCCGGGATACCGGGAACCTCAATCGTCAGACCCGATCTGCCGTCCGGATTCAGGGAAATTCCCTCGTACGAGGAGGTCAGTGCCGACAGAGATCTTTTCAGGAAGGCTCAGAACTTTTTTTCGAACCGCCGCCGCCTGGCCCAGCGCCACGCCAACCGCTACGTTCTCCAATACCCGATGTCGGATTACAAGCCGGACGACCTGGATTGGATCTACGGGCTGCCGTTCACCCGGAATATCCCGCCGGACTTCCGGGAGTTCGGGATGGCCCGCTTCTCTGTGGTCACCCACCGCGGCTGCATCGGGCAGTGTTCATTCTGTTCTCTAGCACTTCACCAGGGAGACCGTATCATTTCCCGGAGTGAAAATTCCATACTCAGGGAGATCAAAAAAATCACCCGGCACCCCGAGTTTAAAGGATACATCGACGACCTCGGAGGTCCCACGGCCAACATGTATGGGATGGACTGCCGGTCCTTCTGTGAGAAGGAATGCATCGTCTGCCCGAAGCTCGATCGAAGCCATAATCGGTTGATCCGGTTGATGAGGAAAGCCCGTCGAATACCGGACGTCAAAAAGATCTTCGTCAGAAGCGGCCTTCGTTTTGACCTGGCCATGGAGCGCCCCAAATACCTGGAAGAGCTGAGCGCCCACCACCTCTCGGGATTGTTGAAGATCGCTCCCGAGCATGTCTCGTCGAAGGTGCTGCGCCTGATGAACAAGGAACGCAAGCCTCTCGAAGATTTCCGAAAGCTCTTTGCCAAGATCAACAGGTCAAGAAAACAGTACCTCCGGTATTACTTCATGGTCGCTCATCCCGGCACGTCGGAAAAGGAGGCGAAGGAGCTGGCCTCCTATTTGAAGAAACTGGAAAGAGAGGGAGAGAAGCCCGTTGAAGGGGTCCAGATCTTTACTCCGACGCCCATGACCCTTTCGACATGCATGTATTTCACGGGAATGGATCCCGCTACCGGCAAGATGATCTATATCCCGCGAGGTTATGCCGAAAAAAAGGCCCAAAAACGGATGCTGGGTAAAGATTAAGAAGGGAGCAAGAGGGAATTTTCAGTTAAGAAATTTACGTCACCAAGACGTCACCGGACTGGTGTTGTGTGAAGAAGTCTATTATTTGTTTTGATCGCCGGCTGTTGTCAGCAAAAGGGGGGTTGATGGGAACCAAAAAGGTGGGGATTCTCCCCAGCCGGCAAAAGAGAATCAACGAAATTATACCATATTTAACAATATTTAATATATTAAAGATTAAAATTCTTCTCAATAACAAGGCGAGTGGAAGCCAATTTAGAAAAAATGTAGCTTGGCTTCCAGAACTTGTTTAGATGATAAGAATTTGCTTTTTCGCACTGCACGAACTTCCTTACTCATTAAGCTCGGAATCGATACCGCCCATCGCGTAAAAATGATAATTCCGGCCGTGAATCGATGTCAAGAACACAGAAATTGCCGCGAAGCAGGTCTTCCGGCTGAATCTTCATGTTGAACGCCCAAGAAATCGCCCGAAAGACGCGAGACCTCCCGCTCCTCAGATGAACTCCAAATAATCCATCATCTCCTGCTCGGCGCGGTCCTGGCCATAGCGATAGCCGACTTTGCCCTCGGGCTCCA
>JBAVVD010000021.1:0-210693 GCA_049697115.1 Candidatus Aminicenantales bacterium | reverse complement strand
GCCTTATCTTTTTCTTGAAATATATCTAATTATATCGGATCAGCTCTCACATTAGATATTATAGAATAAATTTATGAACAAGGGCCCTCTTTGCTTGAAAAACTCCTAATGCAAATATTATATAACTCCAGATAACTAAGGCAATCGTTATGAAGTTGCAAATGTGTCCTAAAAATAAATTTATTTTTCGCTTTTTATTTTCTTTTTCTTCTAATTCTTTTGTTCTGAATGTTAATCCATAAAAAAGTTGTGTTAAATGAGTGCTACCCGCGGCTATAGCACTTATCAGGATTCCAATCCCAAAAGAGGTTAATGAACATACTAATGATATCGAGGCGTCTTTTAACAATTCTTTTGACCATATATTGCCAAAAAATGCCAACAAAGCTACCGCTGCTCCTCCATTGATTAGCATTGAAGCTTTAAGCGCGGCTTGTCCGGCCGAAATTATGGATTTGGACATCTCAAGCTTTTGTCTTTGATTCATTTCAGCAGTTGCTATTTTCGCATTCTGTTCCAATTTAGAAATATCTAATTGTAATTTAGTAATTTCTAATTGGATTTTCTTATCGTTTTTTTGATTCATTACACCCTCCTCTTACCTATTAGATTCTAATTTTATCTTCATGTTCTTCAAGTTTAAATATATATTATGGAAAAAAGAAGTGATTATTAAGAGCAATCTTTAATCCCCTTTTAAAGCTTTGAATGCTCTGAGCATCTGCAAAGGCCTTGATATCTATATCATTCTCTTTGGCGAGAATTAAGTGAATAGATTACCTAAGACTCGCTTAAATATACTTGGAAAGATTTAAAATAGGTTTCTGATCGTAAATATTAATAGGCAGATCAACCCGATCAAGAAAAAGCCAGCACTTCCAAAGGTTCCAATTAAGGCAGGTTTTTTGTCATGGCTAGGTATACCTGGATTGTTTTCTTCCCTTCGCATTAATGATGCAATAAAATACATCATATAAACAGAGAAAACTAGCGATATCATGAACGAAGGAAGCGAGATAAGTAATAGACAATTCCATTCAGGCTTATTAAATAATTTATCGAGAAGCGTTGACATCAAAATTATAATTCCGGTATCAAGTGTCGTAATATGTTTGAAGAATTCAAAATAGTATTTGTGGCTATCAAAAGCCTTTTTAAGATCCTCATAAGTTTGACTGTTCATTTTGGTTCCTTGGAAGAAAGAATATAATCCTATTTATTGTTAATACATCTAAGGATAAGAGTTGCCTTTTCGCGAGCGATGGCCGATTGTAGTTCGATTGGAGATCTTTGTATCGATTTTCCCATCCAACCACCGTTAGGAAGCATAAACCACAACTCAAAAGCTGTCAACTCCAGCCTATTCTTTCTCTGTCAGCAGAAAATATTGCTTCCGTAGCTTTCCATTTCCCAAAAAATATATTTGGAATTCTATTTATGTTGGGTACGAGATAACACGATAATGAGGACTGTCAATTGGCCAAGTTGATCGAAGGAAGGCTAAGACACCCACGGAAAATCATATTAAAGGAATACGTTTCATGAATAGAAAGTCGGTCATTTTATTATTCATCTCATTTATTTTCCTTTCCTGCTCTTTAGAAAAAAAAGATTGGGAAAAGGCTCGATCCGCAAATACCAAAGAGGCTTATGAGGATTTTCTAGAACGCCATCCTAGAAGCAATTTTGCTCCTACGGCTTCATTGAAGATAGAGGAACTTTATTTTAGAAAGGCGGAATCTTAAAATACTGAGAAGTCCTATTTGAGAGACAAAAAGAGTCGGGATATTTCGTAAACATATTGTCTACGAAGTGTATGAAGCTTTCGGGTGGGGAGGACTTTTTACTTTATTGATACTTATAAATATTCAGCCGAGGCACTATTTCACGGCTGAAACGACCATTTTGAGAGACAAAAAGAGTCGGGATAAAAGGCGGCGAGGCCTTCGGGGCCGGTTCTTAAGCATCGTCTCAACAATTTGAAAATAACCGTAAGGAATACGTTTATACGTATTCTTTCTTCTCATCCAGGCATCCCAATGAGAATAGTTCAACCTTTCCAGAATTCCGGCGATTTCCGAGAATGTCCATTCCTTCAGGTGGAAGCCCTCCGGCTCATCCGAAAAATATCCGGAAATATCATGAGGCCCGAAGAACGCATGGGGAGTTCTGAACACATAGACGCCTCCCTCACGGAGGATTTTCCGGACGAGTGCAAAATGCAGCTCCATATCCTCGGGATGAAGATGCTCGATGAGCTGGTCACTAAAGACAATATCCGCGGCACTTTCTTTGATGTCGAGAGCATACCCGTCATAAGGAATGAATTTAAAATTGTCCGGCGCTTCAAACCGAGGGCTCCTCTGGTCAGAGATATCAACAGCAAGGACACATTTAACGTGCCGGGCCATAAAAGCGGAAAAACGGCAGTCTCCAGGTCCAAACTCAACAAAGACAGCCGCTCTGTCGATAAATTTCCGGACCAGCTCAAACTTTCTCCGGATGAGATTATCCTCCTGAGCCTGTTTCGCCTTTTCCCGCGCCGCAAGCCTGGGGTGGTCGGGGACTTTTTGGAAAAGCTCCTCATACAAAAGAGGATAAAGGGCTTTTCTCTGCTCGCGTGTTGTGTTTTTGAGCCTTAATGCAAGGGATTTTTCCACCTCATAGTGATTTCTAAGCTGATCGAATGTCCGCCCTTCAGGGAGCTTTCTTTTCAGTTTCATGAAAGGCCGGTGATTTCTCCTTCGTCGGTGACATCCACCCTTTCGGCCGCAGGAACCCGCGGCAAACCAGGCATGGTCATGATATCTCCGCAATGGATGACCACAAAACCCGCTCCAGAGCTGAGCGCGGCATCAGTGACGATCAGAGTGAAGTCCCGTGGCCGGCCCAGCGCCTCGTCATCGCCGGAAAGAGAATACTGGGTCTTGGCAATGCACACCGGAAGACGACCGAAGCCGTCTTTCTCAAAGCGCAGGATCTTTCTTTTAACCTTTCCCTCCATGGCCACGGCCGCGGCTCCGTAGATTTTCCGCGCCACGGTTTCGATTTTCTCCAGGAGCGGCATTTCCAGAGGATAGAGAAACCGGAATTCCATTTTATCTTTCTCGATGGCTGCCAGCACTTCCCCGGCCAGCGCCACTCCGCCTTCCCCGCCTTTTCCATAGACATCGCTCAGGGCAAACCTCACCTTCTCCTCCCGGCAAAGGGCGGCAAAGGCCTCCACTTCGCGCTCCGTATCCGCAGGGAATCTGTTCAGAGCGACGACAAATGGAACGCCGAAAATCCGGAGGTTTTCCATGTGCTTCCGGAGGTTTTCAAATCCCCTTCGGACGGCCTCGATGTTTTCCTCGTTTATCGCTTCCCGCTTGACCCCCCCGTGATATTTGAGCGCTCTCAGGGTGGCCACAAGGACACCGGCCGATGGAGGAGGAATATGGCCTGTGCGGACGACAATGTCAAAAAATTTCTCAGCACCCAGGTCCGAGGCAAACCCGGTTTCGGTGACCACATAGTCGGCCAGTTTGAGGGCCAGGCCCGTGGCAATCACCGAATTTGTCCCGTGGGCGATATTGGCAAAAGGACCGCCGTGAATGAGAGCCGGCGATCCCTCCAGAGTCTGGACCAGATTGGGCCTGACGGCATCTTTAAGCAGTGCGGCCATGGCTCCGGCCGCCTTGAGGTCGCGGGCAAAAACAGGCTTCTTGTCCGGCGAATACCCGATACAGATATTTCCCAGCCTCTCTCTTAAGTCTTTTAAGTCCCTGGCCAGGCACAGGACGGCCATCACTTCAGAGGCGGCCGTGATATCAAAGCCCGTTTCACGGGCAATCCCCTGAAGGGGGCCGCCAATGCCGATGACCACTTCTCTCAACACCCTGTCATCCACGTCCAAAACCCGCTTCCAGGATATGGTCCGGCAGTCCAGAAGCCCGCAGGCTCCGTCAAAGTGGAGGCGGTTATCGACCATGGCCGCCAGAAGGTTGTGGGCAGCGGTTACAGCATGGATATCGCCTGTGAAATGGAGGTTTATATCCTCACTCGGGATAACCTGCGCCAGCCCTCCTCCGGTGGCTCCCCCCTTGAGCCCGAAGACCGGGCCCAGAGAAGGCTCTCTCAGGGCAGCCACGGCCTTTTTTCCCAGACGGTTAAGGGCATCCGTCAGTCCGATGGCTGTCGTCGTCTTGCCTTCTCCGGCCGGAGTGGGAGTCATGGCCGTGATCATGATAAGCCTGCCCGGACTTTTTTTATCCTCAAATTTCTCCTTTATGGATATTTTGGCCTTGTATTCTCCGTATTTTTCTAAACTTCCAGGCTGAATGCCCAATTTCCTGGCGATTGCATCGATCTGTTCCATGGTTTAATCTCCCTGATAAGAGTTTACATTCATTCCCAGCTCGTCTTCAAGAAAAAAGAGGAGATAACTCTCTATTCAAAAGACTTCATCCTGAATTATGGATAATTAAAAATTGAGAACAGTCCCCAATTGTAAGGAGGATAATCATCGAAAGGAATGAATTTATTTCTGGAAATTGACAAACAGCAGGCTGTAATCCTCAATCAATCCTTGGTCGGCAAAGCTGAAATAGCAGTTGTTGCCGATGATGATATGGTCCAGGACTTTGAGCTGCATAATCCTGGCCGCAAAGACGAGCTCTTTGGTGATTTCCCTGTCGCAGAGAGAAGGCTCAGGGTCGCCCGAGGGATGATTGTGGGCAAAAATGAGAGAGGAGGCGTCGAATCTTAAGGCATCCCTCATAATCTCTCTAGGATAAACGGCGCTTGAATCCACGGTGCCTTCAAAAAGAGTCTTTTCTTCAATGATCTGATTTTTCGGGTCCAGAAAGAGCACCTTGAACTTCTCTCTTTTCAGGTCCCGGAGCGAATGGTAGAGGTAATCAAAGACCTCCATGGAAGAACGGCAGTAGGGCTTGCTCATCATCCTGTCTTTCAGAAAACGCCGGGAGACTTCCTGAACAAGCTTGATGCCGAAAATATTGTGCGCGCCGATGCCTTTGATTCTCTGGAGCTCCCGCTCGTCCGCCTCTAAAACGCCTCTCAGGGATTTAAACTCCTTGAGAGCCTGCCTGGCCTGCTCCTTACAGTCACGGCGGGGCGTGCCGAGCGTCAGGAGGAGTTCGACGACTTCATAATCCAGAAATGCATTGAGCCCGGCCTTCAGGAATTTATCGCGGAGCCTTTTCCTGTGACCCCCTCCTTTTTTCCAGACCGCGTTTTTTTCTTCACCCGAGTTCTCCATAGTCCAAACTCTCCTGAGCTATTAAAAAAGACGAAACAAAAATAGAAAGTCTGCAAAATTCAGAAGCATTCAGTTTGAACCTCTCTTTAAATAAAAAATAGAATCAGGTTTTTGACTTTTGACTTGCCTTGAAATAAAATCCTGGAAGTTTCGTAATCAGAGAACAGGGATGAAGAACCCCTGGAATTTTTTCGCCTCGGAGCTTACAGGAGGGAAATAATGGAAGGGCACATTCCGACTTTATATGTTAACGGAAAGACTCTACCGGAGGCCTGGGAAAAGGCGGTCCTTGCCTGCTGGGAGCACGGCGTCTCCATAAAAACCGAGTACGACAAGCCGGGAGATCCGCCGAGCAAGGACTGCACCATAATGTGGGTCGCCGAAGACCCCTTTGCCGAGCCGCGCATTCACCGCGCTTTTCCGGGAGGCCTGGAAGACCTCGAGATCTACCGCCAGGAAGTCGTGGAAGGCGTGCATGACCACTGGATCGCGCCGGAAGAAGGCAAATGGACGTACACCTACCATAAGAGGCTCTTTGCCTATGAATTGGAAGGGGAAACGATCGACCAGATCAATTACATTATCGAAAAGCTGGCCCAGGCGGATTATTCCCGCCGCGCCCAGGCCATAACCTGGAACCCCAAACTCGATCCGCCGACCTACGATCCGCCCTGTCTGCAGAGGCTCTGGTGCCGCCTTCTGGCTGACGAAAAAGGCAGCCTCGCCTTAAACATGAATACCCACTGGCGCTCGCGCGACGCCTATAAAGCGGCCTACATGAATGTCTTTGCCCTCACCGACCTGCAGAGGGTCATTGCGGAAAGGCTCAGCTCCAGAATAAAAAAGCCCGTCCGCATCGGCCGCTACGCAGACCTAGTGGACAGCTTCCATATCTACGGCTCGTATTTCCATGAGTTCCAGGGCTTCCTGAAGATGGTTGAAAAAAGAACTTTCGAAGAACGCACGTGGACAAGCGCATACGCTGAGCCCATGTTCGCCGAAGCCCGTGAGCGGCTGGAAAAAGAAAAACAGGGGAAATCAAAATCATGATGAAGGCCGTGAGAACTCCTGTGAACTTTATCTGACGCTCCTCAAAAAGACGCCTCTGAAAAAGAGCGCGGAGCTCATTTAAGTTCCATCCGACGGGTTATCCGCCTCAAGAGATCCGGTGCGTTTTTCCCCTCGGTCACAAGAACCCAAGCCTCCGGCTCATCGATAATGACCACTGCCGCCTTATTCGATCTGGTCAGGATAAAAGCACTATGCCCGGCAACCGTCCTCTTTTCCGGCTGTCCTTCAAGATTCAATTTCGCTAATATTTCGCGGGCAGAAGTATCCGCATTTTTCCAGGGACGCAGATACTGCTGCTGGAGCTCGGCCGTTCGGCCTTCCGGGCCTTCCAGTGCCAGGACCGCAGGACCGGGCCAGACCGCATCCAGTTTTGTGAACTTGAAATCGTGCGGCTTCACCAGGCTCAAGCCCAACCAGGGATTTTCGTAGCGATTCCCGGTTATACGAAATCCTTCTGTCCCTTCGCTGACAGCGACTTTCTTTCCTCCAGAGACGGCATATTCCAGAATTTGAATGCCGACGTGCCCGAATATCTGCTGGCTTCCACCTGAGCCCATCGACCCCACTCCACTGTAAAACGAGGAGGTCAGTAAACAAATCCGTGCGGCATCCGCAGAGCCCCGGGAGATAAGCGCCGCATCCAGAGTAATCCATTCATCTCCCACAAGCACTTCGGTCCAGGCATGGCCGCCGAACATCCCAAGGGCGTAGGCATATCCAATGCTCACGCGTGACGGAATGCCTGCGGCACGGGCAAGCGTGGCCAGGAGCATGGCATAGCCCATGCAGGTCCCTCTGCGATTTTTCAATATTTCGGAGGAAGGCGCCAGGACAATTCCCAGGTCGAACTTCATGTTTTCCGCCACCCAGCGCTCAAGCATCAGCGCCGCTTTAAAAACATCCCTCTCCTCGCCCACGATAGCGCGGGCCAGCGACTGAGCCTCAGGGTCATCGGACTGAATATACGCATTGGGCTCAAGGAATTCGCGATTGGAGTCGGTCTTAAGGGCGGGAAGTGCAGCCGGCTTCTCAGGGTGAGAGCGCCGTATTTCCAGAGTGAGTGATTCACGCGTTTTATCCAGAATCCGCTGATAAGGGCTATTCATCTCCGGCCAGCCGAGGTTGGGACTTTGATGGATGAGCCTCACTTTGAGATACTCAATGCTTCTGGCCTTCGGCAGCCGCACATTGACACGGACAATCGAGCGCTTATACATTTCTTCCGGAAGCGTCTCTCCAGCCGCCGCCTTCAAGGCCTGAACTTCATCTGAAAGGACCACCTGGACCGGGCCGAAAGGCGTGGACATTTCCTGCCGCACGACCTGATAATCACGGTCAAGCCAGACCGTCCCGACAATGGAAGCCGTCTCGATTTTCTCCTCAATCTTCAGGACAGGCACCTGTTCGCTGCGGACCTCAATTGTTTCCCGGGACAGAACGATCCGGCTGACCTGAGTCACACTGGAAAGCTCGGGCGCGTATGTCTGGAATTCAATCCTGTCACCGGGATTTTTCAGATGCTCTGCGGACAGCCTCCTTATTCCTTCGGGACCAAGGAGAGCGCCTGAATAACTGATCGTCCGGGTGTAAATTTTCCCTCCGGCCTCACTCCGCACTTCAATGGCATTCTCCTTGATGAAGGCTTCTGAACGGGAAGCCATGAGCGAAGCAAGCAGTTGATAGCGCGTCCTTCTCAACATTCCTTCTTCTGTCTCTTCGATCTCGGAGAGAATGCAAAGCTCGATCTGACTCCCGAGCCGGTTCAGCACCATCTTCATTTCCGTCGTGGAAATGAGGGCCGGTTCCGGCCCTGCGGTCCTGCGCTCTGTGGTCTCATGCACATAACCCACCGGCTTCTCAGCCAGAGTGACGAGAAACCATTGTTCAGAAGATGATTCTTCCCCGGCCAGTCTTAAGGCCAGGCCATTCGCGGCCAGGAAAACAGCTAAAACCAGAAAAAACTTTTTTCTCATGATGTTTCTCACGTCCATAGGGGATTATAGAATGGCGCTGATGGAAGTCAAGATTTTAAGGCTTAAAGCTGTGGAAACCTTTTTGTGATTTTCTGAAATAAACGTTCTTTACAGGAATGTTTACAGGCAGCTCAATTAACTTTATTTCCCGCCTCTCCTCTCTCGAAAATTTAGATTTCCTGGATGACCTCGAGGATGCGGATGTTTCTCTTTTCGAGTTCTTGCATGAATTCGCTGTATGAGTCGGCGGCAATGGCGTCTTCAGGGGCAACGATGCCTTTTTCTTTGATTTTTCCCCGGGCAATCCACCTGGCGGTGATGGCTACCGGAAATCCGGTCACCCTCATCATGGAAGAGATATTGTTCTTACGGTCCGCCTCGTCCCACAGGAAATACTCGATCTTTACTTTTTTCCCGCCTTTTTTTCCTTCCACGGTGTTGTACATCACGCAGACATCGGTTTCTCCCTCTCCGGGCAAAAGCCTGGGCGTGATCAGGGAAGAGAGGAACTCACGCGGCACGATCTTCATCCCTTTGAAATCCACGGGTTCGTTATCGAGCAGCCCGCACTCTTTCAAGGTCAGTATCCCCTCCCAATGGCCCGGCCAGCGGACGGTCTTTTCCGCAAACTCTTTGAGCGTGGGCCGGGTGAACAGGAAGCTGGGCATGCCAGGCGTTATGGCACAGACCAGGTCCTCATCCTTTCCGAAATGATTGAACCGGAACTTCTCAAGCTCGGTCGCAGCGTCCACTTCTACGATCTTTCCGTCCTTAATCACTTTGAGCTTGATCATATACTCCCTGAGAACATGCCAGAAGGCCCAGGTGATCATGTATCTTAGAGGATGTTTGAAAGATGCCTCTTTGGAAGGAATTCCACCCACCCTGGCTACGGCCTTCTCGGCCACATCCAGCTTACGGATGGCTTCGCCGCAGGTGACATTGCTGATGCCTGGAGCAAAACCCATCCCTGAAACAAAAGTCACATTATTCTCCACTGCTTTCTGATGGAGCCATTCGCCGTAATCCTCAAGCTTGAGACCGGCGGGAACTTCCAGCCCCTCGACTTCATAGGGGTCCGGCATCCTGTGAAACTCCTCCAGAGCATCAACGCTGCCCAGCCCGGCTTCCACAAAGTAATGCAAAACCATATAGCTCGTTCTCCGGTCGGGCAGAACAGAGGCCCCCGCGTCGTATTTTTTCATCAGGGTTATGGTTTCTTTTTTATTGCTGATGTCCAGGACATGAGGGACGATCTTGTCGCTCCCCACCCATTTTTTGACCTTTTCCAGCGTCTCCTTATGCCTGCCGACGATCCCTATTGTCTCGACGCTGTCGTCCATTGCCAGATCCCAGGCGACAGCAGTGCCGATCTTACCGGATCCTCCAAAAATTAATATCTTCATTGGATGTACTCCTTCCTGATTAAGATTGATAATTATCATGGATTATTGATGAATCCATGAAGTTAAAATAAGTATAAAGTGTAGTTTAGGGAAGGGTTAAATGTCAAAAGGAAAAAAGGCGGGAGTAGTATCTTCTATGATGATGTGATGAAGGCAATCGTCGAGGGAGGGTGGCATGGCGGAGGGGCTCCCCGCCCGCCCGGAGCCTCACGGCCCTTCGATCTTTCCTTATCTGGCATTCTTCAGGAGCGGAGGTGAGGACGGTCGGGGAGGAGCCGTGACAGGACCCTATTCCAAATCTAAGTCGTCACCGAAATGGATGCGACCAGAGTCAGGTGTCTTGTCTTCCATAAAACAGAAGAACTTCAGGAAAAATTATTCTTTGTTCTCAGAAAAAAATTTAAGTCTGTAAACCCGATCGGCCTCTTTGATCTTCAGCCGCAAAAAATAGATAAGGACAAAGATGGACACCCACATCCACCCGAGAAACACATAGATGGCGGTCCGTTCTTTGATGTCCTTGGGCGCGGAAACGACTTCTTCCGGACCGGTTTGAAGCGGAGCGGCTTGAGTTTTTTCCGGCACCGGCCCCTCCTGGATCTCCTGAGACCTCAGGAAGCTTATCGTAAAATATAAAAGAAATAGACTAATCATCACTATGAGCAGCAGGCCCGAAACAAGCGCTGTTCTTCTCTGCCGCATTCTCATCACCTCACTGGACAAGGCTCCAGATGGTCATGGCCACCGCGTAGGCGATCAATAAGCAGGCCGCAATAGTGATTACTTTTCCCTTACGCTCGTCCGGCCGGTTGTCGATCAGGGGAATGAAGTAGAACAAAACTCCTGCGGCAAAGATTAAAAGCACGGCCAGGGTATCCCCGTTCATAAAGAGGATCTTAGAGGGGAATATTTTCAAGGTTTGAAAAAGAAAGAGGAAGTACCACTCCGGCTTTATTCCCTCTGGGGCCGGAGCCATTAAATCCGCAGACCGGCCCAAAGAGGGAGGGAAAAACACCGCTACTGAAACAAGAATTCCTAGTAGAACGAGCCAGACGCCTATTTCCCTGTAGACAAAATTGGGCCAGAAAGGAAGCTCTCTGGCCTTTTCCTTCGCAGGATCGGCCCTCAAGGGCAGGCTCATTCCCAGTTTTTGAATAAGGAAAACGTGGATTCCTATAATAAAAATCAAACAGAGGGGAAGGATCGAGATATGGAAGCTGAAAAAGCGCGTCAGAGTGTCACCTGTGACGTCTTCTCCTCCGCGCAGGAGCTCTGTCACCCAGGCCCCGATCATCGGAATGGAGCGGGGAATATCCGTCCCGACTTTGGTCGCCGCCAGGGAAAGGTCGTCCCAGGGCAACAGATACCCTGTAAAGCCGAAGGCTAAAGTGACAAGGAGCAGAAAAACGCCGGTCATCCAGGTCAACTCCCGCGGCTTGCGGTAGGACTTGATAATCCAGATGCTCAGCAGGTGAACGAAAATCGTGGCAATCATGAAAGATGCCGACCAGAAATGAATGGAGCGCAGGATCCAGCCCAGCGGAACCTCTGTCATGATCCGGGCCACGCTCTGATTGGCCTCTTCGAGCGTGGGCTTGTAATAAAAGGCGAGGATAATGCCCGTGACGAGCTGGACTCCGAAGAAAAGGAGGAGTGCGCTTCCCGTATAAGTCCAGATGGTGCTGCGATTCTGCGGGACAGTTTTTTTGTGCAGGAAATTCGTGACCGCGGAAATTCCCAACCGCTCTTCAAACCAGCCGGTAATGGCCTTCCAAATATTTTTATTCTTTATGTCGGTCATATCGTTTCACATCTTCGTGTATTTAATCCACTCATCTTGATTCCAATTATTCAATGCCTTCTTTCTTAACAACCAGAGAATCGCCTTCTATATCGGCCCGAAGCTTGCGCAAAGGCCTGGGCGGGGGGCCGCCGATATTGCGTCCCTCCTCATCATACCACCCGTCATGGCAGGTGCAGAAAAACTTTTTTTGCTCCGGCAGATACGTCACCGTGCAGTCCAGATGAGTACAGACCGCCACAAAAGCCGTATAGTATCCTTCGGTTTTCTTTTTTATATACGCGGGCTTGTTTCCCCAGGCAAAAATTTTAACAGCCCCGGACTTCATGTCCTTATACTCAGAAAATGGCAAAGTCACTTCATCCGGTTCTCTGTAAGGAGGAAAGATAAACCGGATGATGGGGTATAAAAAGGAAGCGGCCAGAACGGCCAGCCAGCCCCCGAAGAGACTATTGAGAAACTGGCGGCGCGTGAACAGAGAGTGTTTGAGCCTCATTTTTTCAGCTTCATCTCCTCTTCATCTGCATCTCGGTAATTTTGTTTCTCCATTTTAATGAACTCCGTCCAAATCGCAATTTGGGATTTTCCATTATATTTTACTTTTTAATTCTCAACAGTCTTACCAGTTTTTCAAAAATGAGCTTCCGTCTCAGGGCTTCGATGCCGTCAGCCGGTCTGACATCTTTCGGACAGACTTCGTTGCATTTGAAGACGGTGTCGCATCCCCATAGGCCTGTGCTTGTGTTGACTCTGGACCATTCGGAAAAAGGCCTCTTGTCCCTCGGATCCTGGATAAACCTGTAAAGTTTGGCCATGGCAATCGGTCCCAGATATCTTTCATCCCTGGAGACCACAGGGCAGGCGCTGTAGCAGGATCCGCAGAGGACACAGTTGGTGAACGGCTCAATTTTTTCCATCTGCTTTTCTTCAATCCGGTACCCTTTTTCGGGAATCGCCTCTTCAGAAATGATATAGGATCGTATCTGCTCCAACGCGGCCCAGAAGGGCTCCATATCCACAACCAGATCCTTCTGGATTTCCAGGTTCGGCAGTGGCTCGATGACAACCTGAGAAGAATTCAGGGACTCCACCGCAGTCCGGCAGGCCAGCTCAAACGTACCGTTGACAACCACGGCACAGGAGCCGCAGACAGCCTCCCGGCAACTGTATCTGAAAGATAAGGAGCAGTCCTGCTCGTTGCGGATGTCCATCAGAGCTTCCAGGACTGACTTTTTCTCCTGCGTCTCATAGAAGAACTCCTGAAAATGGGGATGGGCATCCTTCCGTGGATTAAACCTGAAAATCTTGAAGGTATATTTCATTATCCCCTATTAATTTGTTTCAACCAATTGGCTCCATATCAATACTTCCGTGCTTCGGGCTTATATCGGCTGACCTGGACTCCCCTGTAGCTGACCTCGGGCTTCCCGTCAGTGAGCGTGACCAACGTGTGCGTGAGCCAGTTCCGGTCGTTGCGCTCCGGGAAATCCAGGCGAAAATGGGAGCCACGTGTTTCTTCACGACGGAGCGCGCCCAGGGTGATGACTTCGGTTAAATCAAGCATATTGTCAAATTCGATGATATTGACAAGTTCCTGGCAGTAAAGGAGGCATGAGCTTGAAAGAAAGACTTTCTTGTAATCCTCCCGAATCTGCCGAATTTTCTCAATCGCTTCTTCCAGGTCTTTCTTTGTTCGGAAGACTCCGACTTTCTCGCTCATGACGACCTTCAGCCGGTTGAGGAGATGATGAACTTTCTCTCCGGAGCTCCGCTTGTGCCACTCATCAATTTTATGCTTCATCTCGAGCGCCGCGTCAAAGAGGGCTTTTTCGTCCTGGCGATGCGGGGCGGCAGCGTTCGTTCCATTCCTCACGCTTCCGCCGATTCCCCGGCTCCCATTCACAAAATTCGAAGCTTCCCTCCCGGCAATCTTCCCGAAAACCGCTGTGTCTAAGAGCGAATTTCCGCCCAAACGGTTCGCTCCATGCACGCTGACACAGGCGCATTCGCCGGCTGCATAAAATCCTTCAACCGGCGATGCGCACCGGCCGTCCACATCAATCCCGCCCATGGAATAATGCTGGGCCGGTTGAATGGGAATGGGACGTTCAATCGGGTCAATTCCGGCAAAGCGGAGGCATATCTCCCAGATGGCGGGAAGGCGCTTGTTGATTTTCTCGCGGCCCAGGTGAGTTAAGTCCAGTAAAACATATTCATTGTCAAATCCATTGCCCTTTTGGATTTCCGTCTGGATGGCCCGTGCGACAATATCCCGGGGAGCAAGCTCCATGGCCGAAGGCGCATAATCCACCATAAATCGCTTGTTCTTGTTGTTGAGCAGGTAACCGCCCTCGCCCCGCGCCGCTTCTGTGATTAAGATATTTTTGGGATAAAGGGACGTCGGGTGGAATTGCACAAACTCCATGTCTTTGAGCGGGATTCCGGCGCGGTAGGCGATGCCGATACCGCTTCCATGGTTGATAAAGGCGTTCGTGGTCTTCAGATAGACCCTGCCGTAGCCGCCCGTGGCGAAAATGACGGCCCCGGCTTTGACAGGCATGATCTCGCCTGTTGTCAGGTCATAGATGACGACTCCCAGGCATTTTCCATTCTCCACTAAAAGCCGGGTGACCAACCATTCATTATAAAATTTGACCTGCTTTTTCAGGCACTGCTCGAAAAGCGTATGGAGGATGACATGGCCTGTTCGGTCTGCTGCATAGCATGTCCTGGGAAATCCTGCCCCGCCAAAGGGCCGCTGGGCGATCACTCCCCCCGGAAAGCGGCTGAAGGGGACTCCCCAATGTTCAAGTTCATAAATAGCGGGAATGGCCTGCTGGCACATCATTTCGGCCATGCCCTGGTCGGCCAGATAGTCACTCCCTTTGATGGTGTCGAACGCATGGCGTTCCCAGTTGTCATCACGGCTTTGTGGGTTGTTGCCCAGACCCGCGTTGATTCCACCCTGCGCGGCGACGGTGTGGGAGCGGAGAGGATGAACTTTTGAAATGACGACCACAGAAAGTTTTTGGTCGCTGGCCAGTGCCGCAGACAGACCGGCTAAACCACCCCCAACAATCAGGATGTCATGACTGATCATTCAATAATTCCGGGTAAAATAAACGACAAGGAGGACTGCCGTCAGCAAAAAGCCAAGAACAGTGAAAATCCAGAAAAGCCGTTTCTCTTTGCGTGCTCCCAGATCTATGATGATCGTCCTCAGCCCGTACAGGGCATGAAAGACAACGGTGACGATGAGTAGCACATCGATCAAAGAATTCGTATGGAGAACAAGAGCCCAATCCGGTTTTTTCTCCTTGGTCATGAGAAAGAACGATGTCAAGAACTTAAAGCCGAGGAGGACGATGAGTAGAAGACCCGTAATGCGATGAAAAACCCAGACGAACATTCTTTGGGCTCCTTTTCTGTGTTCTGAAAGATTATTATTAAATGAAAGGCAAAAGGAATGTCAAGAAGAAAACAAAACAGAAGTTCCCCTATTTTTTTTAAGGGATATAAATTAGGATAAACGTTTTCCCAAAATCCAGTCCTGATTATCTCCTCTATTTTTTACCTTCTATATGGTGAGGAAAGTCAGTCAAATGAAGTTACTGTTATCGATTAAAAGGTTAATATCTGATCTGAACAAAAATGCCCAACCTGCCTTCGCGATTAAAAAATTTCCTTACGTAGATAGCTCTATCATGTTTTTCAGGCATTTGAGCCAAAGAATCATCGCCTTCCACGCTTGAGCAGCGTTTTTCAGGAGCTCCTCGACATGGGCCACATGTTTATTACGAAAATCATTGACTTTTGCGAGCAATGAGCAAAGCTCTTCCATCTGCCGGGCGGAGAAAGCTTGTTCAACATCCTTCCAGATTCCAGAAGCTCCACAGCCGCCTCCTCTTGCATAATCCAAACAAAAGAGCAACGTGCCCAGTTTCATGATCGAACGGCCGTATATGAGATTGTCTTTTAGATAACGGCCGTTTTTTTCTAAAAGAGCCCTTTCCTTCGGATGAATATTTCCCAAATACGGAGTGAAATAGACTTCTCTCTTTGCGGCCACTGATGGAACTCTGGGACGGATAAATTTATCCAGGATTTTTATGGCGAATTCATCCAGAGGAGCAAGCAAAGGCTGGAAAGCATGGCCAAGGTCAGGCATTCCTGAGCGCACAGCATGGTCGAGAAGATAGGCGGCCTGTCTCATGGCACTCTCGACAGCAACTGGCGCTTTTATAATGCCCGCCTGCCCAAGGGTTTTTACAAAAAGAGCCTCAGCCCGCTCTCTTACCTCTGCTTCTGCAATAGGTAATTCTTGTTGTCCGGTTTCCGCTTCTTTGAGAAGAGATTTTTGCGCAGGTTCACAAGCGCGCACCAATTCTTCTATTGAATTTGGGGCGCTCTGCTGAAAAAGATGATAAGGGATGTAGAGATAGCGCCACGGATAACGGCCCTTGGAAGCAACTTTACACCATTCTACGGCGGCCCGCGCTTTGAGAGGAACGAGAATGTCCTCCTTACCTTTCAATTCACATAAAAGACAAGCTCCGTCTTTTTGCCGGACGAAGAAATCCGGGACATAAAAAGCCCTGTGGCCATCGGGCCTCAGATAATCCATCATAAGTTTTTGCGGCCCTCCATTCTTGGCGAACGCAACCACATCTTCGGCATAATCGCAGAAATCCGTGAAAACTCTTTCAAATTCGTTTTCACAAGGGACCAGGTTGAACATCGTTCTCTGCGCCTCAACTGCTGGCCGCTTTTCTGTGCTGGTAGCCTGAAAAGGCCTCCATGTAGAAAGTTTCTGCCCGTGGCTTATTCGCCTGCGGTCTTTTTTTCTGACTGTTTTTGCAAGAATTAACGGAGTGAAGGTCGCCCTCACATGCTCCAAGACATCCATATCGCGCATACGATGGTCGACTTCGCCTGAATACAAATCAACATTGCGCTCGAAAAGCATTCTGGAAAGAACTTCTTCAACAAGTGGAGTCAGCGTCTGGTGGGGATTGCTGATGCGGCAAGCCCTACCCAGCATCTGGGCGAAGTATCCGGCCGCGGACCAGGCATTTGTCAGCAAGCCGGCATCGATCTGCATCCTGGCCACGATTTCATCAGTGAAGAGATGGCGCTCCTTATACTCGACGATTCCTTCTCTCTTTTTGCCTATCGGCAGCGGCCGGAAGTGCTTGATAAAATAAATTTTTACCTCATCGAATGTCATCCCCTGAAGCTCGGCCGTCGATTCCACGGCGTCAGAGATGGAAGGGATCTCGATTTCCAGCGATTCGACTGGTTTTTTGTCTTTTGCGACATAAATCGTAACCGTCTGCTTGATACTTTCGCGAACCGGAAGGATCGCGATATCCAACCCTTCCTGAGCCAGCTCCTCTTCATAAAGTTTGCGGAAAGCCGGATGGTGAACGACCGTTACCATTTCCGGCATTTCTCCCTGAGGAAACATCCGCCGCAATCCCCTTCCCAGAGTCTGTTCGGGAAGAATGCCGGATTTCGCCGAATAGGGCCGCAGCGGGACGATCGTCGTAACGTTCTTAACGTCCCAGCCTTCCCGGAGCATCATGACCGAGACGATGCATCGGAACTTGCTGTCTTTTTTATCAAGCTCGCGGGACATCTCACGTAATTCTTTGAGGTCATCGGGCTTCATTCCGGTTTCGCTTTCGATGAACTCCTTGATTTCTTTTCCGCTGCGCATGACTGTCTTGATCCGCCCTTTAAGTCTTGTGTGGATGTTTAAAACACGTCCCTTAATCAGGGGAAATGAGCCGCTATCCAGAAAATCGGCGATTTCATTAGCGGATTCTGCTTCCTCTGTCATGACGAACAGGATCGGCTTCCGAACTTTCCTGAATTCCTCATATGTCTTTTTATAACGCTCATACCCGAGCTTAAGGTGCATGGCATATCGCTCGTGAGCCGGCGTCTTCCTGTCGCCATGTGCCACAAGCTCTTCTGACTCTCCCAGAACAGGGACTTTGACAATTCCCGCATCAACGGCTTCCCCCAGCGGGAAATCGCAGATGATATGATTGAACAGCTTCCCGTTGGCATCCTTGGGAGTGGCCGTAAAATCCACCTGGAGATAAATTCCAGAATGCTCTTTGCTCAAGCTCTGGTGGTGGATGGCATCAATGGCTTTGTTCCAGGCCAGTTCGGGATCATGGAGGTGATGGGCCTCGTCATTAAGAACCATCAGCCGGGGATGATTTGTGATGCGGTCACGCAGTGCCTCTCCGGTATCCAGAGCCTTAGTCCGCTTAACCGGAGGGCCGAATATGGATGAAGTGTTTCCGTTTTCGTCCTTCTCATTTTCCTGTTTCTCATACAGGCGGTGAATATTGGTCAAATAAATGGCGCCGGTCGTACTGGCTCCTCCGGGCTCTTCCTGCAGGATGACCTGCATTTGAAAATCAGTTTTCCATTCGTCCGGGAGGATAGGATCCCTGTAGAAGATTTCGCAATTTTCAAAATCATCCTTCAATCGTTCGTAGACCGTGAGGTTCGGAGCTATGATTAAAAAATGCCGGGCGAGTCCGAAGTCTTTTTCATAAAGGCTGTGAAAATAACTCCAGACAATCGCCAGGCTCATGACTTTTGTCTTGCCGCCGCCTGTGGCGACCTTGCAGCAATTTTTTGGCCATCGGTCCTGGTCCGGCGGGATTCCGAGAGCGATATCGTCGAATTTTCTATCGCCGAATTCCGTAAGGAGAAAGGCCACATTTCGGATTGCCCGCAATTCATAAAGGTAGATGATGGTCTCAATGGCTTCCCGTTGAGCCCAATGATAATGAAAGGGGGTCGAGTTTCCGTCTTCATCCAGGACGAGATGGTCCGTTTGAAACCAAAAATTCAGGAGGCGCCGTGAAGTGTCGCTGACGCCCGCGTATCCGCCTCGGCGCCACCCATCCACCTGTGCGCGGATAGAACGGACAAGCTGGCATTTGCTGGGCCTTCGACCCGGAGTAATGACGGCCGGGCCTCCGGGAATTGGATTGGGCCGGCGGTGAAGAGTCGGTTCTTCCCACGGCTTGAAGAGAGGAAGAAGAGCTGAAGCGTTCTTTTCAGTGATTTCAAAGGCCATCGCTTATGGCTCCGTCTCGATGACCGCCGTCGTATCCACACCAAAAACATCAATGACCTTGACGCAGATATTTTTTCTCCCTTTCTTTTTGTGCTCCCAGCCGATGTCGGTTTTTATCTTGAGAGACCGGTCTTTGCGGGTGCGAAAGTCCTGCCAGTGGTGTTCGAAGGGTTTCCCTTTGCTCCACTCGAAATCCACGGCCCAGAAATCGATGAAATCAAATGGCGACTTCACGGCCCTCTGCCGCAGCTCGGCCATCTCAGTTTCAGGCGCTTCTGCAAGAGCCGGTGTAAAGCAGACAAGCTCCACATCAGCCTTCTTACCCTTCTTCACAATTTTCGCTTCCAGGTACCCCGCCTCGAAAAACTGACATTCCGTCCGGTTAGGCTCCATAATCTCCCTCGGGATGTATCTGAGCCTGATATCTAAGCCGGTTTCGGCTTCTACTGCTTGTTTCTTTAGAGCGAGTTCCATTTCAAATTCCCAGGCCAGGCAGTGCAACTCCCTGCCTCCCGCCGCCCTGGCGGCATCAGCCGCAGCACGAAGCTCTTCGTATGAGAATATGCTGTCAATCTGGTCCACATGGACATAAGCTCCGGCCTTCTTGCCATGAAGAAGAGGATTAGGGGGATTTGATAGGGGAGCAGCCTTGTAAAACTGAAGCACGATTTTCCGGTGTTCTTCATCCGCTCCTTTAAGTTTTTCCATCTGCCACCACTGCCGCTCGTAACGGCCGAGGTTATAGACATCAAAAGAGCGGTAAGGTTTTTTGGCCTCGTGAAGTTCCCTCTGCACCTGGATCAAACGTTTACGAGTCGTATGAATGGCGTATCTGCCAAGGTCAACTCCGATCCATCGGCGGCCGAGCTTTTCAGCGACTGCCAGGGTCGTTCCCGAGCCACAGAAAAAGTCCGCGACAAGGTCGCCTTCGTTAGAGGACACTTTTATAATTCGTTCAAGGAGCGCCTCCGGCTTTTGGCTTATGAATTTTGTATCCTCAATTGCTTGAGAATTCACAGGAGGAATGTCATCCCAAAGCGATTGTAAAGGGACTCCTTTTTGTTCATCAATAAATCTTTTTAGCCTTGGAATTTCGCCCTCTTTTGGCCAATATATTAATCCCTTAAGGTCTAATTCTTCTAATCTGTGTCTGGGGTATCTCCAAGGTTTTCTTAAGCCTCGCCACTCATAAATCGGATTTATGCCTTCGTGTCCAAGCAGGCTAGCAGGTTGAAAGCGTCTCTCCGTTTTATCATTTACATAACTATAATATCGCTCAATATATTTTTCTTTATACATCAAAAATTGAGGATTCCATGTTGATGCGTAAGTCTTTGAATAGAAAAAAATATAGTCTGTTAACTCTGGAAATTTTTTCCCTGCATTCCCACGTGGGGTGCTCCTTTTCCAAGTAATATGATTGTTAAAATGTTCTTCGATAAAGATTTCATCTAATAAAATCTTTATACTATGCCCTATATGCCAATCGTAATGCACATAAATGCTTCCTCTTTCGCTCAGCAAATCCCGCATCAGGGTCAGGCGCTCATACATCATGTATAAATAAGAATCCGTCCCCTTTCCCCAGGTATCCCGGTAGGCGACGGCTTCGAGGATGGACTGCTCTTTCTGGAGCGCTTCGCCTTCTTCCCCGAGCTGGACCTGCATGGTGAAGTCGGCCCCGACATCAAAAGGAGGGTCAATATAAATCAGGTCAATTTTTCCCCGGAATTGCTCGAGGAGCGAGGCCATGACCAGCTTGTTGTCGCCCCAGATGAGCCCAGATGAGCATGTTACGGAAATCATCGCGGTGCGCCTTGTCTTCCTCATAGAGGAGACCTTGGGCATAGCATCTGTCCCGCGGCTCGTCTATGGTCTCAATCCTCTGGAGAGGAAGCGGCGATACCGGAAGCTTTACCGGCCGCCGGTTGCCGTGCTCATCGTATTTTCCCTCCCAGACAAGCTCTGTCTTCATGCGGGAAAGAGGATGAGGATTCTCTGGACCCCAATGATCGGGATTTTTTTCATTCTTGGCCATTAAACCGCCCTCTTTTATTATCTTTTTGATAATAATGGAATAAAACTAAAAATATATCAACCATTTTTGAGAAAATCTCCATTTATCTGCGTCCTATTATGAGGGAGGATAATAATAAATTCTTGGTCGTCACACCAGCTCGCTCAGCCCTGCCGGTGTTGACTTTTTTGGATGAAAACTGTAGTTTTTAATCAGTAATGGTTATGATCGGAGGGAGGCTTTAAATGTCGGAAAACGGACAAGAAAAGCTCTCTTTAGAAGAAAAGATAAAAGTCATCCAGGACACCGCCGAAGAACTCAATAGGCTCCTAAACGAAGAATATCAAAAAATCAAGTTGATCTTGGATAAAAACTCTACTTCAGCAGACGACGAGTTTACATTAACAGTCGGAATTCAGAATGCCTACCTGGGATAAGGTCCTTCAAGAAGTTGATGAACAACTGAACGCCCTGAGAATCCTTGAAAAATATGTAGAGCAATTACACCAATACACAAAACGCACTGTCATCTGTTATATGTCGGCCTTTTCGATAATCAAACCGCCCGTACCTTCACCTTTCCATTCCATAATCGATCAAGATATTCAAGGCTTTATGACGTGCGCAAAAGATACAGATAAGAATTCATTGGATTTAATTATTCATACACCGGGTGGCGATTACGAGGCGACAAAAAGGATTATCAGTTATTTGCATTCCACATATCGGCATATACGCGTATTCGTTCCGCACCTGGCGATGAGCGGAGGAACTTTGATTGCCTGCGCGGCGGATGAAATCTATATGGGGCCTTATTCAAGCCTTGGTCCGACGGACCCACAGGTCTTCTTGGGAAGAGACTATATTCCTGTGAATGCAATTCTCAATGAATTTGAACAGGCTTTCCAAGATGTCATTTCAGACCCGAGAAAGGCGCTTTTATGGAATGAACGGCTGAAGCTCGTTCCTTTCGGGATGCTTAAAGCGGCCGAGACCATGAGAGAAAATTCCTTTTTATATTTGCAGGATCTTTTGAAAAAGAGGAACTGCAAGGATAAGAGTAATGAAATTATCGTGAAGGCGGCAGAATTCATCAATGGGAGACAGAAGTCAGTACCTCATGGCCAGGGTATTACGTTGGAAAAAGCAATGGAACTTGAGCTAAACGTTAAAAACTTGCACTCTGATAAGGAGCTTGAAGATCGCGTCCTTTCCGTCTATCATTCAGCGATAATATTATTCCAGAATACGACCGCTCAAAAAGTCATCATGAATCACAACCGATTGAAATATATCAATAATTATTCGTCTCCGAAGCAAGCAAGATGATTTATTAATCCGCTAAATATTTCTTTTTCCGTCTTTCACATCTCATCAGAGAGAACGATCACTCGGCCGACTCCCATGGGCACAAAGTTCTTTCCGTAGGCCTCTTTGAACTGTTGAATGGCTTTTTCCCCTGTGCAATGAGTGGCTCCGCACTTCTCGACCCCCATCGCTTTAAAGCTCTGGATGTTCTGTTGAATTTGAACATCGGAATGGTTCATCAGGTGGAATCCTCCAAAAGCAAATTTGACATTCTTTCCGGTGACCGCGCCGGCCTTTTTGACTATATCCACAATTCCGGGATGAGCGCATCCTGTGATGAGCACTGCGCCGTTCTCCCTCTTGATGGCCAGGGAAATTTCTTTTATAGAAGTCCCCATTTCCCCGGTGAGAAAAACGTCCTTGCAGATGTCTATCGGCTCAAGGATTTTCACGGGCTGGTTTCCCGTGTTCTGGATTCCCATAATAAAGCTGTCCGGAGAAGAATCCGGAATATAGACAGGGATGTCTTTTTTCTTCTCAAGAACCGATAAAAGCCCTCCCGTATGATCTCCATGGATATGGGAGATGACAATCTGTTCGATTTTTCCGGCATCCACTCCCAGAGTTCGAATGTTGTGCCATAAAATATCGCTCTTTGTTCCTGTATCGAATAGGATGGTTTTCTCTGTTCCCTCGATTAGGCAGGCAAATCCCCAGTCAGACTTGGAATCTGGGTTGTGGACATAATTATCGTAGAGAATCGTGACCCTGATTTCCCCCGCACCTTGGTTATCAGGTGCACTGAGAAGATTTGGCGTATGAATGGCTGCGAAAGCCATGAATACAGCAAGCAATCCAAGGGCAAAAAGTTTTAAATGGGTCATGACAATCTCCTTTTGTTTTCTTCTATCATATGCCTTGCGCCCTTAAAACAAATCCAGGTAGCATTTCTATTTCTGTGATGGAGCGATCATCGAGTAAGGGGGACACGGCCGGAGGGGCTCCCCGCCCGCAACGGAAGAGAAGATCGGGATGAATGATTCGGATTTCTCATCACATCATCCCGAGCCCAGACCGAGCCCAGAGGAAAAGCTTGGCGGAGTAAGGACAGACAGGGAGGAACCGTGACAGGACCCTACTCCTAATCTGGACTTTTCATTTTTACTCCGTGAAAGCGTCTTTGAGCAGCTTGCTCTGTCGGTTGAAGGCAAGGCGGGGACTTTTCGTCTCCTTCATCAGGGAAATCTCCTGGGTTAAGAGCCGGGCGATATACATCGTGTAGGTGGCGGATTTTCGCGACTCTCGCTTGAAGAGGGGATGGTCACGGTTGACGTAAACGACATTTCCTTCAGAAAAACATTCTGGACCTGCTTCGCCGAAGAAGTCCAGACAGACGGACACGCTGTGCTCACCCATACGCATTCTCCGCACAATGGCATTGGGGGTGACTTTCTTGACTAAAGGATGGCGCTTTTTTTTTGCTTTCGGCTTCTCTCCGGATTTAAGCTCTTCCGCCGGGGGCTTTACTTCCACCTCGATTTTCTTTTTCTTATCCCCGGCCACAGCACTGCCTCCAATCCCTCCTCCCTCTCCATAGGGAATCGGTCCAAAGGGAGAAAATTCCGGGTTTAAGGCCAGAGCTTTGTGCACTCGCTGAAGGGCCTCCCTGACCGCCCGGCCAGCTCGCCTGTCCTCTCTCTGGTCGGCTTCCTTTCCAAGCTTTCTCTTGATAATCCCGATGACTTTCTCCATGACCTTGAGAAACTCCTGATATTCAGCCGAGTCAGTGACAAAATTGGAGCGGTCCGACGTGATGGGCATGAAATTAGCATTGATTTCACCTTTAATCCTGGCCACAGCTTTTCCCCAGGTCTCCATGCCGAAAAGCTCTTTTTTGACCGTCGCCCCTTTCACCTTAACATCAATTCCCAGGTCTTTAACCGATGCCATAGAGCTGGGAACCAGGACAATCTCTCCAGAGACTGGGCCGAACGCGCAGCCCTCCAGCACAGGTATTTTCTGGCCTTCATAGCTTCGTGGAAAAATGCGGCGATTATTGAGAAAAACAGCGAAATCCGGAGACCTTAGAGGAACGCCTTCTCTGATTTTTTCTTCGGCGTCTTCAAGGTCAAAAGGCTTTGAGATTTCTGAAAGAATGACAGTCGTTCCATCTCCTCGGGCAGGATCAGGAACGAGAATATCCAGCGGCAGATGCCATCTGTCTTTTGACTTCTCCCAGTCTTTCTTGTCGAAAACAACCCGGGCGGCAAAATCTCCATGCTGGGTCATGACTTCAAAGCGGGAGGCAGCCGCAAGTGAGGCGAACTTCCCGATGCCGAACTGTCCGATTCTCTCCCTTCTGAACTTGGAAGAAAGGGAGTGGACAATCTTTTCGTCAGAGCCGATGACGAAATACTGCTTCAACCCCTCGAGGTCCATTCCCAAGCCATTATCTCTGACAACAATTTTATCCGCAGCGATTTCGACATGAATCTCGGTCGCATCCGCATCGTAGCCGTTGTTGATTAACTCCCGAAGGAGCTCTACGCTCTCCGTATAAAGACGTTCGCCGATGGACACAATATGCCTTTTATCGACGACAACTTCCAGTTCCTTTTTTTCCTTGACTTCCATTTCTTATCCTTTTCTTAATATTATTCCAGTTTCTGTTAAACGCATCCCCTTCTCAGCGACGATTTGCAAATGAGGAGAATGGCAAAATATTTTATAGGATTGACATCTAAAGATATTTTTTATTCCCTTTTTTCTTGAGGATTTCGATGACATCTTTGACTTTCTGGTCCTGGCCTTTGTGGCAGATGAGGAGTGCGTCTCTGGTGTTGATGACGACAATGTCCTTAACACCGACAAGGGCGGTGAGCTTTCCCGGATTATAATAAATACAATTTTGAGAGTCGAGGATTACTCCTTCTCCCTTGAACGCGTTTCCGCAAGTATCCTTCTCCCATATCTCGACCAGCGAAGACCAGGAGCCGACATCGGACCAGCCGAAACTCCCTTCGCCGACAAGAACTCCTCTGGCCTTCTCCATCAGGGCATAGTCAATGGAGATCGAGGGCATTTCATGAAAAATGGAAGCAATGGCTCCTGCCGGGGATTTGTCTTTCCTTCTCAGGGCATCCACCATTCTCTCCCAGAAGGGAAAGAATGAAGGCGCATAATCCCTGATTTTCCGGGCAAAAACGTCCGCCCGCCAGAGAAACATCCCCGAGTTCCAGAAATAATTGCCCTCTTCCAAGAACAATCTGGCCTGTTCGTAGGCGGGCTTTTCCTTAAAGCCAAGGACAGAAAAAAAGGCTTCTCCGGACACCTCAAAAGGATTTTTCCGTGAATAATGGATATATCCGTAGCCTGTGGCAGGGTAGGCTGCAGGAATGCCGAAAGTGACAAGATTTTCTCCCCGGTCGGCGGCATACGCAGCGGCTTCAAGCTTCTTTAAAAATTGCACATTGTCTTTAATCAGATGGTCCGACGGCAGGGCAATGATGACGGCTTGAGGATTCTGAATGTAAATGGAGGCCGTGGCCAGAATAAGGGAAGGGGCAGTGTTTTTTCCCTGCGGCTCGACCAGAAGGTTTTTCTCCGGAATCCTTGGAACAGCTTTCTTGATGAGCTGAGTCTGACTGCGGCCGGCAATGGTTAAGATATTCCGAAAGGGAATGAGCGGCAGAAGCCTCTCCACTGTCTCCTCAATCATTGTCTTCCGGCTGATAATGGGCAAAAACTGCTTGGGCCTCTTTTTCCGGCTCAGCGGCCAGAACCGGGTGCCTGCACCGCCGGCCATAATCACGGCGCGAATGTCCATTCCAGGCTTCCTTCGACTCCGTCCTGTCTGACTCCCTTTCTTTCGTCTCTCAATCATTTTAGTTTGAGATTTCCTTTAAGATTCTCTCAACTGATTTCCGGGGCTTTCTCAGGACTTCTCCAGTCTCTTGATGGCTAGTTCCACAGCTCCCTTAACTTCTTTTTGTATCACCTCCAGGTCTTTTTTTGTCTCGCCCTCAAACCGAAGGACTAAAACGGCCTGTGTGTTGGAAGCCCTGACCAATCCCCAGCCTTTGGGAAACAGGGCGCGCACGCCGTCAATATCAATCACAGGATATTTCTGCGCCAGCTCTTTTTTAACTTCATCCACAATTCTGAATTTGACCTCCTCCGAAGCGTAGATCCGGATCTCCGGCGTTGTGAATGTCTCAGGGAGGTCGGCCAGCATTTGTGAGAGCTTTGTATCCGAACGGGACATAAGCTCGAGGAGACGGGCGGAGGAATAAATGGCGTCATCAAATCCGAAAAACCGGTCGGCAAAGAAAATATGCCCGCTCATTTCGCCGGCAAGGAGCGCTTTTTCCTCTTTGATTTTTTTCTTGATCAGCGAGTGGCCGGCTTTCCACATGATCGGCCGTCCGCCCAATTTCTCTATCTCATCGTAGAGAAGCTTTGTGGCCTTGACCTCTGAGATCACTGCAGCTCCAGGATTTTTAGGGATGATGTCACGGGCGAAGAGAATCATGAGCTGATCGCCCCAGATGATGCGGCCCGCATCGTCCACGACGCCGATCCGGTCCCCGTCGCCGTCATAGCCGATGCCCAGGTCCGCCCTGCTCTCCCGGACTTTCTTGATCAAATCCTGCATGGCATCCGGAAGCGTGGGGTCCGGATGGTGATTGGGGAAGCGTCCGTCCATGTCGCAGAAAAGTTCGATGACCTCGCAGCCCAGGTCTTTGAAAATAGGAACCGCGACGACGCCCGCTGTTCCGTTTCCCGCGTCTACGACCGCTTTGAGGGGCCTTTCCAGTTTTATGTTTTCCACGAGAAAACTGTGATATTCGGGAAGGATATCATAAGAAGACATTTCGCCGGTTTGCTCCTGGATGAATCTGTTGTCCTTGATTATTGCATGGATTTCCTGGATGGCCGGGCCGTAAAGAGTCGCCTCCCCCAGCATGACCTTAAAGCCGTTGTATTCGGGCGGATTGTGGGAGCCTGTGATCATGACTCCCGTCTCTTTCTTCTTGAAGTAAATCATGAAGTAGAGGAGGGGTGTTGGGATTGTGCCCAAGTCTATGACGCGGCATCCCGTGGAGAGAAGGCCTTGAGTCAGGGCGTGGGCGTAGGAGGGGGAGCTGAGCCGGCAGTCTCTTGCAAGGGCGACTTCTTTTTTCCCGTGCTCACGGAAGTACGTGCCGATTCCCTTGCCGAGAATCTCAACGACAGGCTCGTCAAGGTCTTTTCCGACAATCCCCCGTATGTCATATTCTCTGAAGATTTCCGGATGGATATCCATGCCACCCTCCATAAATATAAATTTTCTATTTTTTCCTATCGAATAAGTCTTTAATTCTAGATTCGATCAATCCCCACTTGTCCTGGGCCTTAATAATGAATTCAATAAATTCGCGGACAGCCCCCCTCCCGCCGCTGTTTTTGCAGATAAAATGAGAATTCCTCTTGACCGCCGGATGGGCATCGGCCACGGCGGCGGCGAATCCCGCGGATTGGATAACCTCGAGGTCTCCAAGATCGTCACCGATATAAGCAATCTCCTCGGCGGCAAGATTATTTTTGTTCAATATGTCATCTAGGACTCTCTTCTTATCCAAGACGCCTTGATAGAGGTCATAAATTTTCAGTCTGTTCGCTCTCTTTTCCAGCGCCGCTGAAGTCTTGCCGGTGATGATTCCCACTTTAAGACCCGCCAGCTGGGCCAGCAGCACGCCCATTCCGTCTTTCACATTGTAGGACTTGATTTCCTCACCGTCAGGCATGACGAGTAATGTCCCGTCGGTGAGAGTGCCGTCGACGTCCATGATAATCATCTTCACCCGGCGGGCCCGTGCTTTTTTCCCCATCAGAACATCTCCGTGCGCCACAGGTCATGAAGGTGGATAATGCCTTCAATCTGGCCTGCCTTATTCTTGATGGCCAGGGAGGTGATTTTTTTTTTCTCCATAAGGTTAAGGGCTCTTGTGGCCAGGTCCGACTTGTCAATAGTGACCGGGTTTGGCGTCATGCATTCCTGAGCCGTTCTTAAAAACAGACTCTCTCCGTACTTGAGCATCATTCTTCTTAAATCGCCGTCGGTAATGATCCCCAGCAGCTTCATCTGGGCATCCACAACCGCGGTCATTCCCAGTTTCTTGTCTGTCATCTCCTCAATCACATCGCTCATTGGAGTGCCGGGTTGAACAGAAGGAATTTCCTTTCCTTTGTGCATTAAATTTTCAACTTTGAGGAGCTTTTTTCCGATCTGGCCTTTGGGATGGACCGAGGCGAAATCTTTTTCCGTAAAACCTTTTTTCCTCATCAGGGCCACGGCCAGGGCATCTCCCAGGGCAAGCGCAGCGGTAGAGCTTGCTGTCGGCACCAGCCCGCTGGGCTCTGCTTCCCGTTCAACTTTCGCTTCCAGGACGATATCACTGTAACGGGCAATCCGCGATTTCCTGTCTCCGGTGATGCAGATGAGCCGGACTCCGATTCTCATGATAAAATCCAGGAGGTCAAGAATTTCCCTTGTCTCCCCGCTGTAAGAAACAGCGATGATTACGTCATCTCTGAGAATCATCCCCAGGTCGCCGTGCCCCGCCTCAGCGGGATGAATGAAAATAGCCGGAGTGCCGCAACTGGCCAGTGTGGCGGCAATTTTCCTGGCGACAAGACCGGACTTACCAATGCCGGAGACGATGATGCGGGATTTCGTTCTATAGAGGAGATTGACGGCTCTGACGAAATTATCGTCCAGTCTCGAGCTCAAATTATCAACCGCCTCTGCTTCAATCCTGAGAACTTCTCTCCCAATCTGGAGGATTTCTTTCTTAGTCATTGTTCTTCCCTTAGATTGCCTTTTTTATGCGGAGCAACGAAGCCAGCAATCCTTCTAATTCATTTATTATCAATGAATTATGCTTGTCTGAGAGAGCTTTATCCGGATTGTCATGGATTTCCAGAAAAACTCCGTCTGCCCCAGCACTCACGCCCGCCTTTGCCACATAAGGAATAAACTCCCCATCCCCGCCGGATGCCATGCCCTCTCCTCCCGGCTTCTGGATACTATGGGAAGCGTCGATAGCCACAGGGAACCCCCAACTCTTCATGATCGGAATTGAACGAATATCAAAGACTAAATTATTATAGCCGAACATCGTTCCCCTTTCGGTAATAAGGATATTTTCATTTCCCTGGCTGAGGACTTTGTCGACCTCATTCTTCATATCTGAGGGGGAGAGAAATTGACCTTTTTTGAGATTCAGAGGCTTCTGTGTTCTAGCAGCCTCCAGAATCAGGTCAGTTTGACGGCAGAGCAAAGCGGGGATTTGAATAACATCCAGGACTGAAGCGGCTTTTTCCACCTGCCCGGTTTCGTGAATATCCGAAAGCACTGGCACGGAAATCTTTTCTTTGATTTTCTGGAGGACCTCCAGTCCCCGTTCCAAGCCTGGACCTCTATAGGAATTGAGAGATAAACGATTGGCTTTGTCAAAGGAAGCTTTGAAAATAAATGGAATGTGGAGGTTTTTGCAAATTTCTTTGATTCTTTTTGCCATGGACAAGGCATGCTCTTCACTCTCGATGACGCATGGCCCGCCAATCAGAAAAAGAGGATTGGCGCCTCCGATTTTTACGTCAGGATAAATTTTTATTTCTTTTGACATGGTAGGCATAGCTGGCTCCGATAAAAGCTTTAAACAGGAGATGGGGCTCCAGGGGCCTCGATTTAAACTCAGGATGAAACTGACACCCCAAGAACCATGGATGGTCTCTGATTTCTATGATTTCGACCAGCTGATGATCCGGATTTTTCCCGGAGAAAACCAGTCCAGCTTCAGCGAGGATTTTCTCATATTCCGGATTGAACTCATAGCGGTGGCGGTGACGTTCATATATTTCCGTTTTCCCATAAGCCTTATAAGCGGCAGAACCTTTTTCCAATCGGCACAGGTATTGGCCCAGCCGCATCGTCCCTCCCAAATCCTGAACTCCCTTGAGTTCTCTCCACATGAAAAATATCTTATGGGGAGTGTCCGGATCAAACTCCGTGCTGTTGGCTTTTTTGAGACGGACGATATTACGGGCAAATTCCACTGTTGCACACTGCATTCCCAGGCATATACCGAAATAAGGAATTTTGTGCTCCCTGGCATAGGTTACGGCTCTAATTTTGCCTTCAATTCCGCGTTTGCCGAATCCGCCAGGGACAAGAATTCCGTCCTGTCCTTTCAGCCTTCTCTCTATTCCGCTTTTCTCAAAATCTTCAGCTTCTATCCAGGAGACATTGACTTTAAGATTATGGGCAACACCGCCGTGGTCAAGGGCCTGTTTCAGGCTCAAATATGAATCCTGAAGGCTGGCGTACTTGCCAACCAGGGCGATATGAACTTCACCTTTTGGGCGTTCCATCCGGCCCACAAGTCTTTCCCATTTTTTAAAATCTCTTTTCTTTGAAGTAATTCTAAACTGCTTGAGAATAATTTTATCCAGATTCTCTTTAGCAAAATTCAGAGGAATCTCATAAATATTGTCCACGTCTTTGGCGGTAATGACGGCTTCAATTGGGACGTTTGTAAAAAGAGATATTTTGGATTTCAGATCATGGGAGAGAATCCTGTCTGTTCGGCAGAGAAGAATGTCCGGCTGGATACCTATAGCCCTCAATTCCTTCACGCTGTGCTGAGTGGGCTTGGTCTTCAGCTCGCCGGATGTCTTGATATAGGGAACCAGAGTGAGGTGGATGAAAAGCGTATTTTCGCTTCCCAGGGAAAGCCGCATTTGACGCGTGGCTTCAAGGAAAGGAAGACTCTCGATGTCCCCCACTGTGCCGCCTATCTCCACAATAACAACATCGTTATCATCAGCCACTGCCCGAAAGGCGTTCTTGATTTCATCCGTCACGTGAGGAATGACCTGGACCGTCTTGCCGAGATATTCCCCCTTTCGCTCTTTTCTTATGATGGACTCATAGATTTTCCCGGCTGTCCAGTTATGAGCTTTGGTCGTTCTCGTCGATGTAAAGCGCTCATAATGGCCGAGGTCGAGGTCTGTCTCTGCGCCGTCATCAGTGACATAGACTTCCCCATGCTGGAAAGGATTCATTGTTCCCGGATCGACATTCAGATACGGGTCAAATTTTTGAAGCGTTATTCTGAGGCCATGGCTTTCCAAAAGTCTTCCAATTGAGGCCGCAGCAATACCTTTTCCAAGAGCAGAAAGGACCCCTCCGGTGACAAAGATGTATTTGCTCATCCACTTCTCTCTTTTAGAATTTCTTCAACCTTGATTATATCCTGCGGCGTATTTACACTCAAGGTCGGCAATGGGATTTCGACCATCTTGATCTTACAGCCGTTTTCTAAGACTCGCAACTGCTCCAGCTTCTCAATTTTTTCCAGCCGTGACGGACTCATTTCCTTGAATTGCAGGAGGAAATCTTTTTGATATCCATAGACTCCGATATGCTGAAAGAAAAAATCAGGCGCTTGATAGGGAAGAGGAGCCCGTGAAAAATAAAGGGCAAAGCCATCGCGGCTGACCACAACCTTGACCACATGACGGTCCTGAAGAAGCTTCAGGTCTTCTTGCCTGGCCATCAGAGTGGCCATGGGAATCGAAGCATCCTGGAGGGCTTCCACGAGACCATCAATCATCCTCCCTTCGATAAGCGGTTCATCGCCCTGAATGTTGACCACAATGGGGAAGTCCAGCTTGGCCGCCACTTCTGCCACCCTCTCTGTCCCTGAATTGTGATAAGAGGAAGTCATCTGCACTTCGGCTCCAAATTTTTTCGCGGCGCTGAATATTCTTTCATCATCTGCGGCAATGACGACTTTTTCAAGGAGACGGGATCCCCTGGCTCTTTCATACACCCTTTGAATCATGGTCTTGCCCAGAATCAAAGCCAGTGGTTTACCCGGAAAACGGGTGGAATGATAGCGGGCAGGAATAACTCCCAGGGCTTTTCTCAAGATTATTTTTCCGATTCTTCTTTGGTCTTTGAAGGAGAAGGGGGGATTTTATCCGTTGTCTGACAGTTGGCCTCAAGATACGCCCCTTCCTCCACGACGAGTTTCGGCGCTATTATCGTTCCTATGACTTTTCCATTGTTGCTGATTTCCACTCTTTCCGACGCCTGCATATTACCTTTGAACTCTCCGTTGATGATCACATGTCCAACATGGACTTCCGCTTCCACTTTTCCTTTATCTCCGATGATCAGCAAAGAGTCTGAGTCAATTTTTCCCTTGAAATTTCCATCGATCCGGAAGGATCCCCTGAATTTCAAGTCTCCATTAAATTCTGTCCCGTCATCAAAAAAGCCGGTGATTTTGCTTTCATCCATTTCCTTCCTCTTTTCTTTCATGCACTCGCTCCTTTGATTTGTTCATAGATTCTATTTAAATCATCCATTGAGAAATAGAATAGTTTAATCACTCCTTTGTTCCGGCTTCCAGAGATTGATACTTTAGTCCCAAGTATTCGGAGAAACTCTTCTTGAAGGACTTCCAAATCCGGATCACCCTGTTTCTTCTTCCCGGCAGGAAGTTCTTCTCTAAGTCTGGAAATCATTTTTTCTACTTCTCTGACAGAAAGATTCTTCTTCACAATCTGCTGACAAATCGCCTTTTGCTCTTCAGGACTTTCAATGGACAATATCGCTCTGGCATGCCCCATGGAGATTTTGCCATCTCGAATATGTTTCTGAGTTTCTTTAGGAAGCTTTAATAACCGCAGAAAATTAGTCACCGAGGTTCTGTCCTTGCCCACTTTCTCTGCCAGCTCCTGCTGTGTGCAGCCCAGCTCCTGGATTATTCTCTGATAGGCAAGTGCGATTTCAATCGGATTCAGCTCCTCTCTCTGCATGTTTTCGATTAGAGATATTTCGAGCTCCTTCTCTCTGGGAATATTACGGATAAGAACCGGAACCTTCCTTAATCCTGCCTTCTGGGCCGCCCGCCATCTTCGTTCGCCGACAATAATCCGGTACCGGTTGTTCTCAGGAACAACAACGATGGGCTGGAGAACTCCAGCTTCTATAATGGACTGGGCAAGTTCGGCAATGGACAGCTCGTCGAATTTCTCTCTCGGTTGAAGCGGGTTTGGCACAATCTGTTCAATATCCAGCTCTGCATATTTTTCTTCCTTTAAAATGCCGTATTCGGCGGGAATAAAAGCCTTGATTCCTTTTCCTAGTGCTTTCTTCATTTTTGGAGAATCTCCTCAGCCAGTTTTAGATAGGCTTCGGCTCCCTTTGATTTAATGTCATAAAGGATGATGGGTTTGCCGAAACTGGGAGCCTCAGCGAGCTTAACGCTCCGGGGAATAATAACCTCGTAGACAATTCCCTTTAATGACTTCTTGACCTCTTCCGCTACCTGCTTGGAAAGATTGGTTCGCTCATCATACATGGTCAATAATATCCCTTCCACCCTCAGGGAAGGATTAAAATAGGAACGAACCTCCTGCAGAGTGTGGAGAAGGTCAGGAATTCCCTCCATGCAGAAAAACTCACATTGAACCGGAATTAGAACGGAATCGGCAGCAGTCAGAGCATTTATGGTCAGGTAACCCAAAGATGGGGGACAATCGATAAAGATGAAATTAAATTTCATTCTGATTCTATTCAGTGCTTCTCTGAGTTTATTTTCTCTATTCTCTTTGGAATAAAGCTCAACCTCTGCTCCGGCCAGCTCAGGAGAGCAGGGACAGAGATAGAAGTTATCAACTTCAGTTCCCTGGATGTACTCCATCATGTCCCGCCCATTCATTATAGCCTGATAGATCCCTTTATTCGCTTCTTTTTGTATCCCAAGCCCTGACGTTGCCATGCCTTGAGGATCGAAGTCAATAAGTAAGGCCCTCACCTTCTTTAAGGCCAGGGAAGAAGAAAGGTTAATGGCCGTTGTTGTTTTCCCCACCCCTCCTTTCTGGTTGGCAATGGCAACGATCTTATTTATCATTCCTTGATGTTCCACGTGAAACATTTTTCCTGGCTTTTTTGCCCTTTTTCTCAAGGCTCAGGTGAATATGGAGACCCAGGACAGCAGATGGAGGCAAACCTGGTATCTTTTTAACATCCCCTATGGTTCGAGGCTGATATCGGGCCATCTTCTCCGCTGCTTCATGGGTCAATCCCGGCACGCTGGTAAAATCCACGTTCTCAGGTATTTTAACGCCGTCAATCTTCAGAATCTCTGCGATCTCTTTTTCCTGTTTTTTTATATATCCTTCATATTTGATCTCTGACTCAATATGCCTGACTTCCTCATCCGTCAACGGCTCAGAAAACTTTTCATATTCTAGCACATTTTTCAGGCTGATTTCAGGTTTTTTCAAGAAATCTTTTAGGGTAATCCTCTCTTTATTATTCCCGACCATGATTTTATTCTTCTGTAAGAAGACTTTCACAGAATTCATCTTCTCCTGTTTTTTTAAAAACGCTTCATAAACTTCTCCCGGGATCAGTCCCAGACGGAATCCATAGGGCATCAGCCTCTTGTCTGCATTATCGATCCTTAATAAAAGACGATATTCTGCCCGCGATGTGAAAAGCCGGTAAGGCTCTTCCACCCCTTTTGAAATAAGGTCATCGATAAGAACGCCGATATAGGCTTCGTCCCTTCTGAGGATAAAGGGTTCCTGTTTCTTGATTTTTAAAGCCGCGTTAATTCCCGCCATCAATCCTTGAGCTGCCGCTTCCTCATAACCCGATGTGCCGTTGATTTGACCGGCCAGGAATAAATTTTCTATGATCTTGGTCTCCAACGTAGACAGAAGCTGAGTGGGAGCCACAGCATCATATTCAATCCCATAAGCCGGCCTTAATATTTTCGCCCGGTTCAGCCCAGGGATACTTTTAAGAATCTCTCTCTGTACTTCATACGGGAGGCTGGAAGATAGACCGTTCAGGTAAATTTCCGATGTTTCCAATCCTTCCGGCTCCAGAAAAAATTGATGGCGTGAATGATGGGGAAACTTTACGACCTTATCCTCTATGGAAGGGCAATATCTGGGCCCGACTCCTTTTATTTTCCCCGAAAAAAGAGGAGACTTGTTTAAATTTTTTCGGATGATTTCATGGGTTTCGGCGTTTGTGTATCCAATAGAGCAAATAATCTTGTTTTCCAGAGGCCTTTGAGTCCGGAAAGAAAACGGCACAGGCAATTCATCTCCAGGCTGAGGAGAGAAACATTCCCAGTCTATTGTGTTCTTGTCAAGCCTCATCGGAGTTCCCGTCTTCAAACGGAACATTCTGAGTCCGAGTTTCTTTAAATTCTCGCTGAGTTCACAGGAAGCCGGTTCGTTGGCCCGGCCTGCTGAATAGCTGGATAGACCAATATGGATGAGGCCGTTCAAAAAAGTCCCTGGAGTAAGAATCACGGCTTTACTGGACAGATAGTTCCCATCCAGAGTGACAACGCCGGCAGCTTTCCCCTTTTTAACCGCAATTTCCGCCGCTATTCCCTGAAACACGGTCAAATTTGGGATTTCCTCTAGCCGCTTTTTCATGCTCAGCCTGTAGCGGGCCTTATCACATTGAGCGCGGGGAGCCTGAACTGCCCCGCCGCGGCTCCGGTTCAGGAGTCTGAATTGAATCCCTGTTTCATCCGCCAGAAGCCCCATCAGTCCCCCCAGCGCATCTATTTCCCTGACCAATTGCCCTTTGGCCAGGCCCCCGATGGCCGGGTTGCATGACATTTGGGCGATGGTTTCGAGATGAATCGTAATCAGGCAAGTCTCGAGTCCCATGGCGCATGCCGCATTGGCTGCTTCACAACCCGCATGGCCGCCCCCGATGACAATGACATCATAGCCGTCAGAATTTCTTTCTCCCATCTCACTTTCCAACACAAAACCGGCTGAAAATGTCCGCAATTACCTCGTCTGCCCGAATCTCCCCGGTCAGCTCTCCGATGATAGGGAGGATCCGGCGGATTTCTTCCGCATAAATCTCTTCAGAGAAGCCCTCATTCAAAAGGCGAAAAGATTTTATCATTCTGTCTAAGGTCTGTTCGAGAAGGATTTTCTGCCTCACATGAAGGATGATCTCGTCCCTTTCCGACACATGAGGAACAAAGACATCATGTATTTTTTCTCTCAGCTTATCCAGATTTGTCCCTTTCAGAGCCGAGATCTCCAGAAAAGGCAGGCTGTCAGCCTGAACTCTGATTCTTTCCATATTTATCTTTTGAGGCAGGTCCATTTTATTAAAAAGCAGGAGGACCTTTTTGTCTTTGAATTCTCTAATCAACCGCAAATCCTCAGGGGTTTCTTTTCTGGAAGAGTCAAGGACAAGAAGCAATCCGTCTGCATTCAGAGCAATCTTTTTCCCCTTTTTAATCCCTTCCTTTTCAACGGGTGAGACAGGACGGCCCAGGCCTGCCATATCAACCAGATTAAACAGGGCATCCTTGATTCTAATCTTTTCTCTCAAATAATCCCTCGTGGTTCCAGGGAAAGGAGTCACAATGGCTCTTTGTTCTTCCAGAAGAGAATTAAAAAGCGTGGATTTCCCGACATTTGTCCTTCCTGTGATGGCCAGCGTCAAGCCTTCAGCCAGAGCTCTGCCTGCGTCATAGCTTGAAATTAGTTTTCGTAGAAAAGGAACAATCTTCCCCAGCGAAACGGCAATCTTTTCAGGAGATATCCGAAGCCCCTCTTCCGGAAATTCTATGGCCGCCTCTATCAGAGCCAGAAGGCGAATAATTTGATTGCGAAATGCTGTAATTTTCTTTGAAAGCCCGCCTTCCAACTGGCCGAAGGCTATCTTTGCCTTTTTGAGCGAAGTCGACCGGATTAATCCATTGATGGCCTCGGCCTGGATGATGTCAATCCTCCCTCTCAGATAGGCTCGGAGGGTGAATTCACCCGGATCGGCATGCCTTGCCCCGGCCTTAATCCCCAGGCGGACGGCTTCTTCCAGAACTGCCGGACTTCCGTGGCAGCTTATCTCAACAACATTTTCCGTTGTATACGAATCCGGTTCGGGGAAAAAGGTCAGAATGCCTTCGTCAAAATATTCTTTTTTCTCAAAATCATAGAGATTTCCGAATACAGCCTGGCGAGGCTGAATTTTGGCCCTATCTCTTTTCTTTGGCCTGAAGATTTTTTTCGCAATATTAAGCGCATTCCGGCCGCTCAGCCGGACAATTCCCAATCCGCCAAATCCCGGCGGCGTGGAGACGGCAATTATGGTGTCATCAAGTTTCATCTCAGGATTTAGATTTTATAAGAGCGGCTATAAATAGTAAATAGACGGAAAAAATCCCAAAATGCCGCGAGGCTGCAGTTATCGTTGATAAACGCAGGGATTTTAAAGAGGAAAGAAAAAAATGTTTCCGGGGGAATGTCCGGAGACCGGTTTATTCAGATGGTTTAGCCGGATTGGCCACAGGATAAATTTTAATCCTCTTGAGGAATCCATCGCCGAGGCTCTCGGTTGTAATCCCAGAGATTTGATTCACAGCAATATGGACAATCCGTCTTTCATACGGATTCATCGGATCTAAAACCTCGTACTTTCCCGTCTCTGACACCTGCTTGGCAATATCCTGGGCATATTCCCTCAGTCTTCTCTCTTTTCTTTTTCGAAAGAATTCGCAGTCCACCTGAACTTTTTCGGATGAGATTTTATTCAGGATATGCTGGAAAGCCAGAAGAAGAGAGCCTTCCTTCCAGAGGAGGAGCTGTTTGTCATTGCCGTTAAATATGACATAAATGAAATCATCTCTTTTCTTGATCTGAAAAGAAATCTGGAGAGGAAAATGAGGCAAGATTTTGTTCAGGAATTCGACAACAGGACTTTCTTCCGGTTCCTGTTTAGGCCAGGCACGGATGACAATTTCTTTTCTTCGGATCCCAAAGAGCTTGGTTTTTTCCGCGACTATTTCATAATTCAGCCCTGACCGGGGAATCTTGAGAAAGTGCTCCGCGTGGCCGATGGCTTCTTCCAGGTTTTTCCCTTTGAATTCTTGAGTATTATCTGTTTTTTCTTCTTTTTCCATGAGATTCTCTCTTTTTACTCTTAATCATACGATTCATGACGTACTGCTGGGCAATCTGAAGGACATTTGAAGTTAACCAGTAGAGGACAAGGCCGCTTTGAAAATTCATGAAAAATAAGGTCATGATGACCGGCATGATAAGCATCAGCCTTGCCTGCGATGGATCAGCAGAAGTCGGAGTCAATTTTTGACTGATGAATTGAGTCGCTCCCATCAGGATGGGAGTCACATAAAAGGGATCTTTCACCGAGAGGTCCTTGATCCAAAAAATAAAGGGGCTGTGCCTGAACTCTATGGCCACAACCAGCATGCGAAAAAATCCCCAGAACACAGGCAGCTGAATGAGCATGGGAAGACATCCTCCGGCCGGATTGACTCCGTGTTCCTTGTACAGCTTCATCATCTCTTCATTCATCTGGCGTCTCTGGGCAATATCCTGTTTGGCTTTTTTATATTTGGCCCTGAGGGCTTTTATTTTTGGCTGAAGCTCCTGCATTTTGGCCATGGACTTGGTGCTGCTGTAAGTCAAAGGGAAAAAGATTATTTTGATAACCAGGGTCAGGGCAATGATGGCAAAGCCCCAGTTGGGAATGATTCTGTGGATATATTTGATGGACCAAAGGAGAATCTCAGCAATCCAGCCGAAAAAGCCAAACCGCACTATCTTTTTTGTGTTGTGCCCGAGCGCCACAAGGGTGTCGAATTCTTTGGGCCCGATATAGGCCTGACGGGGATTGCTGACCGATAAAAAGAAATAAGAGATATTGTCCCTGTCTTCCTTTAAAAAACTGGCAATCCCATTCTGTGATGCGGGAAGAAAAAGGGCCGCAAAATAGTTGTCATCATAGGCCGCCCATGTCACAAAATTAAAGGCACTCTGTTCAGGTTTGTATTTTCTTTCTTCAATCCTGAAAAGCTTGTTTGAAGCCAACACAGAGATCCCTCCCCCGGCTCCAAAACGCTGTTTTATTTCTTCAGGAGATGGATTGTCGATGCCCGGTCCCCACAGCAGCCAGGGCTCAATTTTTTGACCATTTTTCCAGAGAATGATCTCGATATCAAAATTAAATTTTCCCCCATAAAAAGTGAAGATTTTTTCTACCTTGATTTCCTTTCCATCCGAATATTCGAATCGGATTTCCCCTTTCTGGCCGTCTTTCAGGTTCAAGGAACGCGTGGATGACCGGTAAAAAGAACTGTTGTACACATTGTTGACGATTCCACTAATGACGGAATTCTGCGTTAAATCGGGATTCTCTTCTGAAAGGAGAAAAGGAAATACATTCAATTCCTTCGTGTATTCTGGAATGAGTTCCAGGTCCTCTCTGGCTGCGCTCTTATGCGTCTTTAACTTCCAGCTCTTTAAAAGGCCGCCTCTGTTCGTCCAGACAGCCTGATAGAGGGAAGTGTCAATGATAATCCGTTCTTCACTCTGCGCGGATATCTGCTGCAGGCCTGGAACCTCTGCGGCGGGCTCTGGCTTCTGGGAAATAACCGCGGGCGATGACGGTTCTTTCTCCAAAGGTGTTTGAGCCTCTTTCCGTTCCATCTGAACGGCTTCTTCAGGCGGTATTACTGGAGAAGGAGCTTTCTTCATAAAAAGCGCCTGAAAAGCGAAAATCACCAAAAAGGAAAGAACGATGGCAACCAACAGTCTTTTTTCCATATTCAGACCTCTCAGGGGATTGGGTCAAATCCTCCTTCGCAAAAAGGATGGCATTTGAGCAGTCTTTTAGTCCCCAGATAGATACCTTTGGTCAGCCCATATTTCTCGATGGATTGATATGTGTAATCTGAGCAAGTTGGATAAAACCGGCAATGACTGCCAAGGACAGGAGAGACATATAATTTATAGCAGCTGATTAAAAAAAGAATACCTTTTCCCATAAGGATTATTTCTTCAAAGAGATCGCCTGAATAACAGAAAAATACTGATCACGGACTTTTTCCCAGTCGGAGTTCTGAATATTTTTTTTGGCAATGAAAATAATATCAAGGGGTGACGTGAGCAATTCCTTATTCCTTCTAAATAACTCTCTAATGACTCTTTTTATTCTGCTTCTCGTAACCGCATTCCCGACCTTTTTACTGGCGACGACAGCCATCCTGGAAAAGGCTAAGCTGTTGGGGAGACAAACAAGATGAAAATAATATCCTCTGTACCAACGGCCTTTTTTATATATGGCTGAAAAATCTTTTTTCTTTGTTATCCTCTCTCGAGGACTTAAGGTCTCTAACATTAAACAGAAAGACGCTTTCTTCCTTTCTGTCTCCTTCTCTTGATAACTCTTTGGCCCCCCTTTGAGCTCATCCTCACCAAAAAGCCGTGGTTTTTTCTTCTCTTTCTGTTATTTGGTTGAAACGTTCTCTTCATTGTGATCTCACGCCTTTAAGGTAAGTATGTTAATAAAGCCGCTTTTATCTGTCAAGCTGGAATTCTTCAGAAGCTCCCTCAATTTTTTCATCCGCCCATAAAACCGGATTCAATCACGGGATAATCCCGCACGTCCTCACTCCCTCCCTCCCCCAATGAGCCCCCTAACCGTTCTTTGGAAGGAGAGATCCTTTTCAGAGTTCGCTTCGCTCTCTTCCTCTAATTCTCGGGACTGCGGATTAAATGCCCATTAATTGAACACTTTTTCAACATTGTATTAATTACTTTAATTACAGCAAGTTAAATCATGTTTATATTGTCATGTCCATTTATGATACATTCTTAATACATAATAATCGCCGTGCCGAAGTTTCTTAATATATTTAATATCAACTAATTACGACTATAATAATATATTGGCATATTATTTGCTTGTTATTTATTCGAAATGAGAAAAAACGGAGGCGAGGCAATGAAAAAAATAAAATCCCTAATAATCTCATTGATTTCTCTTGTCATCATCTCCTCTGTTCCGCTCTTTGGGTCCGGCGCTGAAGCGATTATCGTTAACACAGCCATTGGCTCTCAATCTATCAACCCGCTTTCCAGCCTCGATCTCCTGCTCATACCAGAAAAGCAGCCCGCCAGCACCCAGATGAATCTGAATCTGAATAAACCCGTTATTAACCTCAGCGCGCACAAATACATCAACCAAGAGGTTCGAATCGGAAAATTCAGCGACTCCCTTTATGATGTCTCCATGATCTCTCTCATCGCTCTCAACGTCGCTGATTATTTATCCACCACAGAAGCCCTTAAATATCCCGGCCTTCAAGAAGGCAACCCTCTCATGAAGCCTTTTATTAAAAACTCTTATGTCTTCGCCGCCGTAAAAATCGGTTTGACGGCTTTCTCTTACTACAACATGAAAAATCTCTATAAGAAAAACAAGCCTCTGGCCTGGGCTCTCAGCATCGCCTCTAATCTTGCTCTTTCTTATGTCGTCTCCAATAATTATCGAAATATCAATAGAGTTAAAGGAAAATAAGATGGCCGATTATCTCCATCACCTGTTCGACACTCATACAGATCCGCTTCCCGTCAATTCTCAACCCCTCCCCACTCTGGAAAATTTAATCCAGAAATATATCCATTATGTGCTCGAACTGACATATTATAACATCAGCGAAACCGCCAAAATCCTGAACATCTCACGGACGACGCTTTACAATAAAATTCATAAATACAATATTAAAATTCACTCTGAGTCCTCTTCTGTGTGAATCCCCGCTCCCTACCCTCAGGTCAGGGAAGCATGCCGCCACATCCTTCATGCGTCCTTCTTCCCTGCAACTCCTAGCCAAATGCCCGTATATTTTTCACGGTTTTGGAGATGCGTACGGGTCCATGGAAGCACCTCCGTTTCGGTGATGACTCAGATTTGAAATAGGGTCCTGTCACGGTTCCCCCCCGTCCGTCCTCACCTCCGCTCCTGGAGAATGCAAGATAAGGAATGATCGAAGGGCCGTGAGGCTCCGGGCGGGCGGGGAGCCCCTCCGCCGTGCCACCCTCCCTCGACGATCGCCCCCATCACAGAAATAGAGATGCTACCCGGGTCCATCTTTTATTTGACTCTTGGCGCCCAAATCCATATAATAAGAAACACATGGATTTATTCAAGATTGGCGATAGAGTCGTTTATCCCAATCAAGGAATGGGTATAATTGAGAACATTCAGGAAGAGTCATACAACGGGGAAAGTTTTATCTTTTATCGTTTGAGAATCTTAGCGAACAATACTCTGGTCTTGGTTCCTTCCACGAATGCCGATGAAATCGGCATCAGAAAGCCCATTTCCGAGGAGTCCATCAAAGCGATCTTTGATTACATAAAAAGCGGAGAAGTGGAAGTCTCCATGAACTGGAAAGGCCGGTACAAGGAGCACGTCAATTTGATGAAGTCCGGGACCATCTATGACATGGTCTCAGTCCTCAAAAGCCTCTACTACCTCAGCCTTCTCAAACCCCTTTCTTTCCGAGAGAAAAAAATGATGGAAAAGGCAAAAGAACTCATTGTCTCCGAGCTCTCGGAAGCCTCCTCAATCCCCTCCTTAAAAATTGAACGTAAAATATTCAACTTCCTCTCGGTCTGGTATAGAAATAATAATCCCGGTTTAGAAAGCTAACCTTCACCGCAATGCGTGTATCTGCGCTTCTCCTCTTTTTTCTTTTTATCCTGCTCAGCGCTTTTTTCTCATCCTCAGAAACCGCTTACATCGCAGCCAATCCCTTCACTCTCGACTATCTGGAAAAGAAAGGCTCAAAAAGGGCCAAGCATGTGAGGAAAGTCCTGGCCAAGATTGAAGACTTTTTGACGACCATTCTTATCGGAAACACTCTGGTGAATGTATCCGCCGCTTCTGTGGCCACATACATCTTTGTTTCTCTAATCCCGGATAAAGAACAGGCCGTGTTCCTGGCCACGATAGCCACAACCCTTTTCATTCTTTTCTTCTCGGAAATTAATCCCAAGATCTATGCGGCACATAATCCTTTAAAGATCTCTTTTTTATTTGTGCATCCCATTCGCTTTCTGGTCGTCCTCTTTTATCCATTGGTCAAAGCTTTCACCTTCTTGTCCGGACTGCTTTTTCGCAGCTCTCAAAATCAACTGGCCGGTATATCCAAGGCGCTCACCAAGGAAGAAACCAAGATCCTCATCAGCTCGGGCATAAAAGGCCTTTCCACCCTCAGAAAAAAGATGCTCACCGAAATCCTGGATATCGCTTCCCGGCCGATCAAAGAAATCATGACGCCGCGGCCTCAAATCAAAGCCATCGAATTGAGCGCATCCAATAAACAAATTTTGGATATTGTCCTCAAAGACGGTTTTTCCAGATATCCCGTCTACAAAGGACGGCTCGACCAGATCGAAGGCCTGATCCATGCCAAAGACTTAATCCCTTATCTCATTGATAACAAAGAATTCAATCTCAGCCAATTCCTGCGCAGCCCGTTCTTTGTGCCTGAATCCTCCTCCCTGGAGAACGTCCTGGTCCAGATGCAGGAGAATGCCGTTCATCTGGCCTTTGTCGTGGATGAATTCGGCAATATGGAAGGGATCGTCACGCTGGAAGATATCATCGAAGAAATCGTCGGGGATATTCGGGATGAATATGACGATAAAGAAGAATGGTTCAGCGAGGTGGAACATGGAGTCTTTATCATCAAAGGTTCCACTTCCATCAAAGACATCAACTACCGGCTGCTGCTCAAACTTCCTGAAAAGAGCGGGTATACGACTCTAGCCGGATTCCTCCTTTACGAATTCGGGAAGATCCCTCATGAAAAAGACGTTTTGAATTATCGGGGACATAAGTTTATCGTAGAAAAAATGAGCAAAAAGCATATCAGCCTCATCCGGGTGCACGTCAAATCATAAGGACATTTCGGCATGAAAACCATTGCCACAAATAAAAAAGCCTATTTCAATTATGAAATCGCGGAAAGCTTCGAGGCCGGAATCTCTCTGCAGGGAAGCGAAGTGAAATCTATCAGGGAAGGAAAGATCAGTCTGAAAGAGAGCTACGCTGAAATCAAAAGCGGCGAAGTCTTTCTCATGAATTGCCATATCAGCCCGTATGAAGCGGCCAACCGTTTCAATCATGACCCATTGAGGCCGAAAAAACTTCTTCTCCATCGCCAGGAAATAAAGCGTCTGACCGGAAAAATCAAGGAAAAAGGCTTCACGCTGGTTCCCACCAAGGTCATTTTAAACGACAGCGGTAAAATTAAAATTGAGGTTTCCCTGGCTAAAGGCAAAAAAGTCTACCAGAAAAGAGAGGTGATTAAGGAAAGGGACCGCGAACGGGAATTGCGGGCTGAACTAAAGAGATTTAGAAGATAATTTATAAGCCAGTGTGATGGCCTCTTTCATGCTCTGAGGATTCGCTTCCCCTTTGCCGGCAATGTCAAATGCCGTGCCGTGATCCGGAGAAGTGCGTATAAAAGGAAGGCCCAGGGTCACATTCACCCCTGTGTCAAACGATTTGAGCTTGAAGGCAATGAGCCCCTGGTCGTGATAAAGAGAAACGACGATGTTCTCTGGGCGGCCAAGTGCATAACGAAAAACAATATCTGGTGGAAACGGGCCGCTGATATTCATCCCCTCCTGTCGGGCCTCCTCGATAGCGGGGACAATCTCTTTTTTTTCCTCCTCCCCCAGAAGACCTTCCTCACCGGCATGGGGATTCAATCCGGAAACCAAGATTTGATATTTCCCTTGGCTGAAATTTTCCAGACTTTGCTGTAAACGCCGAAAAAACTGGCGGAGATATTCTCTTTTTATCTTTTTCAGAGCTTTCTTTAAGGGCAGATGATGGCTGAGCAAAGCCACCCTCATGTCTTCTGACCAGAAAGACATAATCGCCTGAGGATACAGGTGCTCCAGATAATCTGTGTGGCCTCTCCATTTGATCCCTGCCAATCCCCAGGACCGCTTCGAGACAGGGGCCGTGACTATCGCATGCACTCTCCCCCTTCGAGCTTCCTTGACCGCCCCCTCAAAGAAAAGAAATGATGCCCGGCCGTTCTGGCTTGAAGGTTCACCTTTTTTTATGGAATCAAGGGAAGTCTTGATCTCATGAAGAGAAATCCAGAAGCGGTCGGCGCTGCCTTTCTCGCCAAAGGCCTGATAATCCAGCTCAATTCCGAGGGCTCTCTTTTCTTCCTCGAGAAGACGAGAAGAACCGAACAGAATGAAATGGGCCTTTGGCAGCGATGATTGTTGGGCCAGAGCCTTGATGACGATCTCTGGCCCGATACCCCCAGGATCTCCCAGAGAAATCCCTATTTGAGGGATATTCATTTCTCTTTTTTTTCAGGATATTCCGATGCCTCTGGCGTTTCTTTGCCTTCGGAGAGCTTGTAGAGATATTTGATGCTGCTCTTGTAAATGAGCAAATTGGGAGCCTTCTCTCTATTGAGCTTGATGCAATTTCGATCGTACCACTCGATATATCCCTCTATAACCTGGCCGTCGTTGAAGACAACCGCCATGGGAGTCTTCTTGCTCATCTGCTTGAGAAAATAGTAGTTTTCGGCAAACGTTTCGAAGGGAGGATGAATCTTTTTCTGTTTGGCCGAGTCTCCCTTGTACTTCTCCTTTATCTCTGTGAAATTTGGCCTGATAAGTTTCCTGTTCATAGAATTTCTCCAAGATTCCTGCTGAGAATTCAGGTTAGTTTTTACTTTGATTTTAATGATAGCATTACTCCTGAAAAAATACAAGAATATATCTCTGGAGAAGTTCCCCCAATTTTTTCATCTTGATATAAACCTGGGTCCTGTCCCAGCGCCACCCCGCTCGTCCTCACCTCCACCCATCCCCCAGTGGGGCCCTTCCGTTGCGGGCGTGCGGGGGCCCCGCGCCGTGCCACCCAGGCGCCTGTTCATATATTCCACTTTGTCCTTTCTTGAACTTCTTAAATATAACGGATTTTCATGATTTGAGATGAAAAAATTGGGGGAAGTCCTGTATATCTCTGCTCTAGTCTAGGGCAATTTCATAAAGGGCTTCAAGAATTGGAACCAATTTTGCGCCAATCGTAGATATCCCTCTCTTGAGGGATGCACGCCGGGAAGAAGGGAGGGTTCGTTGAGAAACAAAGCATAATTGTCAACAAAATGAACTTTTTCCTCAAGGCAGATGGCCTCAATCGCCGGATTGATCTCAGAGGTGACCCTGGCTACAGACTCCCGAGTGAAGGGGAAAGGCGTATTCTGCGGGACAGGTGGGATTGATGACATGAAAAGCTCGGCCGTTTTCCCTGTCCTGTTTCTGAATCCGCGGAAAATGCGGATGATCTTTCTCATATTGCTCTTGAACACATCGAGAGGCGTAAAGTCGAGGTCGGCCCGAACATCATTCGTGCCGAGCTGAAGAAGAATATAATCCGGAAGCTTCGCTTTCATCCGGTCTCTGTTTTTCTCCAAAAAACTCAGGTATTCGCCTGAGGTATTGCCGCTCCGACCATAATTGAGCACTCTGGCTCTGAAGCCTTCTTTATTCAATATCCTCTGCAGAAAATGGGGATACGCCTCGGCCGTAATGCTGTCCCCGGCACACAAAATAATAACTCCCCTGGGGGAGGACGAGCAGATGGCAATAAAAAAAGGCATCAGGAGAAGGATGGAATATCTGCCCACGCGGATCTGCATTTTCAAATATTTTATCTCTTCACGGTTTGATAGACAAGGGGAAGGACAAAAAGAGTCACGAGGGTGGAAGAAATCAGCCCGCCGACGACAACCGCGGCCAGAGGCCTCTGAACCTCCGCACCTGGCCCTGTAGCCAGAAGTAAGGGCAGTATACCGAAAATCGTGGTCAGAGAAGTCATCAGAACAGGCCTGACCCTGGTGCGAATTCCCTCGAGAATAGCCTCCTTCATCGGCAATCCTTTAGAGAGAAGTTGCCGAAAACGGGAGAGCAGTACGAGGCCGTCTTCGAGGGCAATGCCAAAAATGGCAATAAATCCCAGTGAGGCCGGAACGCTCAAATAGAGACCGGAAATTTGCAGCGCAATGATTCCTCCAGTTAAGGCCAGGGGGATGTTGATAAGAATGATGAAAACCTCCTGAATTGAAATCTCTCATTGGCAACGCACGTCTTTATTCGGGTCCAGCCGCTCTTATTCTCTGGGAGATTAACCAGAAAATTTGATATTCCTGGCCTCCAGGATCGTGCCCATGGCTCTCTCCAGATTGGTCTTGGATAGATTGTAATCCACGATGGCCTTGAGCTCGGCCGACCGGGCATTGGCCAGTTCTCTCTGATAGGTGAGCACAAAGTAATTCGTGCTCAGCCCGACCCTCAATTTCTCTTCCTCGGCTTCCAGTTTTTTCTCCGCCAGTTCTCTGGCCACCTTGTAGGCATGAACGCGCTTGAAATCTGTCTGGACGGCTCGGACGGCGTTTTTGATCTCCAGAAAAACCTGTTTTTCCTGATTTTCTAATCTCAACAGGGCTTGATCCAGGCTGATTTTGGCCTGGGCATAGGCCGCCCGGGAGAGAAAATTGCTCAGAGGAATATCCAGTGTCAGCCCCACGGACCAATTTTTATATTTAAAATCTAACGTATCTTTAATGGCATCTGCAGCGCCGCGGGGGATTATTTGAGTTACGTCCTGCGAAAAGGGATCAGCATAGATGATCTGCGTTCCGGAAACTCCGGGGCTCCAGTAGGAGGCGGTCAGACTCAGGTTCGGAAGGAGCTGGTTCTTGGTATAGCTGAGGTTGACTTCTTGATTTTTCAGGTCTGTGCGGGATGCCTGGAGTTCCGGCCGCTTTTCCAGCGCAGTGGCAAGGGCCTGCTCAAGAGTAACTTCTCTCTCTGTGAATTGAGGCTTATCCAGGGCAATGATCTCGCTGATTTCTTTCTCCTCCTCATCTGTAAGATTGAGGATGTTTTTCAGCCGGTCCTCATTGTTTTTAACTAGAGCCTCGGCCTGCAGAATATCCGCCTCCCGGGTCGCAACTTCAGACTCGGCGCTCAATATTTCTATCGGGGCTAAAGTCCCGATCTCGACGGACCGCTTGTTCTTGGCCAGCAGGTCCCTGGCCAGCTCTAAGGACTGTCTTTTCACTTTGAGACTGTCAATACTGTAGACCAGGTTCCAGTAAGCTTCGATGACGTTGTAGACTGTGTCCTGAATTGTCTTGTTCAGTTGAATCTCCGATATCTCCAGGTTATTCTTGGCGATGATGATCTCCCGGCGGTTGATGTTGATTCCAAAATCCCTCAGCAACGGCTGGCTGAAAGAAAAAGTCAGGCGGCTTCCGTAGCGGGGATTGATCGTCTGAAAATTTCTGTTCGTATCATACTTGTTCGCCCGGATAGAGACGGAAAACCGGCCGCCCAGAGGCGTCTCCTGGCTGACCTGGGCGGTAAAATCATTCGAATCCACCGCCACGTTTCCTGCGGCATCAATCCAGGAATACGAAGCCTCATTCGTGCTGCTCTGATTATAGCTAAAGGAAAACGAGGGATAATATTTTTCTTTGGAGCGGGACAGACTCATCGCCGAAAGCTCCGGCGATAAGACCTCAACAGCGATGTTCAGATTTTTCTTCATGGCTCTCAAAAGACAATCTTCGAGAGTCAGGGAAAGCGCTTTCCCGCTCTCCTGGCTCCAAGCGGTTCCCAACAGGAACAGGATCAGAGTTGAGAAAATGGCGATTTTTCTATGCATTTCAATTCTCCTTTATCTTCCGATGTAAACCTCTCTCTTATTCTCACCTGTGCGAATCTTTTTTCCTCCCTTGCCGGAATAGAAATGAAAAAAATCTATTCATATCTCAAGGCTTCAATGGGATCTAGCTTGGAGGCTTTGCGGGCCGGATAAAAACCGAAAAAAACCCCCACGGATCCGGAAAAAAGAAAAGCCAGCAGAATGGAGCCTGGCGAAACAACGGTCTTCCACTGGGAAAATATGGAAATATATTTGAGAAGCTTTGAAGCGGCGAAACCGATGCCGATTCCCATCAGGCCGCCGATGAGACTTAAAACCACGGCCTCTGACAGGAATTGGAGAAGAATGTCTCTCTCCCTGGCCCCCACAGACATCCGGATGCCGATCTCCCGGATTCTCTCCGTTACAGATACCAGCATAATATTCATGATGCCGATTCCACCGACAAGGAGCGAGATAGAAGCGATGCTCCCCAGCAGGATGGTCAGGATCTGCGTGGATTCGGCTGCTCCTTCCGCGATCTCGGACATATTTCTTACGTTAAAATCGTCCTCAGCACCGGGAGCAATTTTATGCCGGATGCGCAAGAGCTCCTCGATCTGTTGCTGAGCCGCTGCCGTATCGCTCATGGAAACGGCCGAAATATCAATGGACCGGAGATACATCTGGCCCAACAATCTGCGAAGGACCGTTGTGTAAGGAACGGCAATCATGTCATCGCGGTTAAAAAAGCCTCCTGATTCTCCTTTGGATTCGAGAACGCCCAGTACCTTAAAGGGAATTTTTTTTATTCGGATGACTTTCCCCAGGGGGTCTTCATCCTCGAACAGGCTCTTTTTGACCTCGCTGCCCAGGATACAGACTTTGGCCGCGGATCGGACCATGTATTCATCAAAAAATGTTCCTTCGGCAACTCCCCATTTCCGGATTTCCGGATATTGATCCCCGACGCCCTGGATGGAGGTATTCCAGTTCTTATTTCCATAAACGACCTGGGCTCTTGTGTTCGCGCTGGGCGAAGTGGCCCTGACCGCGGGGCACTGCTCTTCAATGGCCTTGGCATCCTCCACCGTGAGTGTATCGAAACTTCCGCCTCCAGAATGTCGGCCATGAAAACTACGGCTGCCGGGGCTGACAAAAAGGAGGTTTGTCCCCATGGAATTGAAACGTTCCTCCACCGCTGTCTTCGCTCCGGTGCCGATACTGACCATGGCTATCACCGCGGCCACGCCGATGATGATTCCGAGTATGGTTAAAAAAGACCGCATTTTATTCCGGGTTAATGCCCGGAAAGAAACTCGAATGACCCTTAATATATTCATTGACTTGACTCCTTCATCTCCCTCTGTCTTCGCTAATTGCCGGAGGAGGTCTCTTCATGGACAATCTCCCCGTCTTTCAGATAAATCCGCCGGCGGGCACAGGTGGCCACATCCGGATCATGGGTAACGATGACCAGGGTGATCTTCTTTTCTTCGTTGAGATTCTTAAATATGTTCATGATCTCGTTTCCTGTCTTACTATCCAGATTTCCAGTCGGTTCATCGGCCAGAAGAAGGGAAGGATTGTTCAACAAGGAGCGGGCAATGGCCACCCGCTGCTGCTCCCCTCCAGAGAGTTGATTGGTCTTATGGTATTCGCGGCCTTTGAGCCCGACTGAAGCCAGGGCCTTGAGGGCCCGCTGGGTTCTTTCCTTGCCAGAGACATTGGAATACAGAAGAGGAAGTTCCACGTTTTCAAGGGCGGTAGTCCTGGAAAGAAGATTGAAGGTCTGGAATACAAAGCCAATTTTTTTGTTCCTGATGCGCGCCAGTCTATTCCTGTCCAGCTTGGAGATTTCTTCCCCTTCCAGAAGATACCTGCCCGATGTCGGTTTGTCCAGACAGCCGATGATATTCATTAACGTGGATTTACCCGACCCCGAAGGCCCCATAATAGCCAGGAATTCACCCTCACGGATATTATAGGAAACTCCTCTGAGGGCCCGAACCTCGGTTTCTCCGACGGTGTAGGTTTTCTTCAGGTTTTCCAGTTGAATAAGATTTTTTTCCATTTGATCTTCATCCATTTAAAATAGACGCTTATCGGCCGATGAACATCACGTTTCTTCTCACGTCTCTGGAACCGGATGATGAAGAGGATGGATTCCCTGACCTTGAATCCTCTCCGGTGATCACAAGCTGCCCTTCTTTGATCTCTCCACGGATGACTTCTGTGAAGGTGTTATCCGTAACTCCGGTTCTGAGAAACACCAGAATGATTTTTCCCTGTTCATCCTGAATCCAAATCCGAGACGCCTGTCGCATTCCGCCTCCCTGGCCGCTGCGCTGAAATCGGGCCATCATCTCCGGAGAAAATCCACCCGAAGGCCTCTGTCCGCCAGGTGTCTGGGAAGCCCCGGGCTGCCCCGTCCCTCCTTCTGGGCTCGTCCCTTGCCGGCCGGCTATCATTCTTTCTCTCACCTCATTAAAAATTATCGCCATTTCTTCGGGCGTCAAATTGGGAGTGAAGCGGAGGGCCGCATTCGGAATCCTTAGAACATTTTTGGCTTCTCCGATGATGATGGACACAGTCGCTGTCATTCCGGGCCGGAGCTTCATCTCGGGATTTTCCACATCCACAATTGTTGTATAAGTGACGACATTCTGGACCACTTCCGGAGAATATCGGACCTGCCTGACGGCCCCGGTAAAAGTCTCCCCCTGAAATGCATCGACGTTGAATCTCACTTTTTGCCCTTCCTTCACCTTGCCGATATCCGCCTCATCCACATTGCATTCGACCTGCATCTTGCTGAGGTCATTGGCTATCTGGAAGAGAACCGGCGCCTGAAAGCTCGCGGCCACGGTTTGGCCAACATTGATGTTCCGTGAAATGACGATGCCGTCAATCGGGGACCGGATGATGGCATAACCCAGATCCACTTTGCTCGATTCAAGCTGGCTTTTGGCCTGGATCACCCGCGCCTCTGAAGATTGAAGGTCTGCCTTGGCTCCAAAATACTGGGCTTCGGCGGTTTCCTTTTCTTCAAAGGAAATTAAATTCTTGTTGAACAGGTCCAGCGATCGCTCATATTTCTTCTTGAGATTCTCAAGGGTCACCCGGGCTTTCTCTAAAGCGGCCACAGCACTTTGATAGTTGGCGTCATTCTGTTCCACCCGGGCCTCTAAGATATCTTTTTCCAGCTCGGCCACAATTTGGCCTTTCGTGACCAGCGAATTGAAATCGACATATAGACGGGCAATCTTACCGGAAACTTGACTCCCGACATCGACGACATTGACGGGATTCAGCGTGCCCGAAGTCACGACAAGGGCCTCGATATCTCCGCGTGCGACGGCCTCTTTTTTGTATTTGACGGAGCTGTTCTTGTGGTTCTTAAAAAGGACAAATGCCAGGATGAGACCTGTAATGATTATCAGAATTACTGCTCCGATGATAATCTTCTTTTTCATGTTCTTTCTCCTTCATTGGATTGTCTTTGGGTTGTTCTTTTAACTTCTTCTCTCTCTCCTCATACTCCCGTCTCCGTTGTCCCCTGAATTTCTGGATCATAGACTCCAACTTCTGCTTCTGCTCGGGAGTCAACACCTTGTCCACCTCGCTTTTCAGTTGGGACCTTATCTCTCCGAGACGCTTATAATAATCGGACCTTAATTCCCTTATCCGTACATCGTTTTCCTTGAAAATGGCTTTAATTTTCCCTTCCTGATCAGAAGTGAGATTTAGCTCCTGGAAAGAATGGGGACGAAAGGACGCGCGTTTCCGGGCTCCCCATTTTTTTGAAACCAGGTATCGTTCACAGAAAATTCCCCCCACGGCGCCGGCGATAAAGACAATGACCAGAGAAAAAATGATCCAAAATTTTATTCTTTTCATGGGAAATATCTCCTGGAGGAGCTCTCTTCATCCCCCGCCGTAAAGATGACAATCATGTTTCTGTCCTCCAGCCTTTCCTCTTCAAACAACCTCTGTGTTTCGGCCACGGGATTGGCATTGCGGAGGAGCAGGGCTTCCGTCTGACTCATATCTTTCTCTTTTGATGGGAGCAGGAAGAACAAAGCCCCGAGAAACATCACAATCAGAAGGACAGAGGCGGGGATGACTCTGAGGCCCCATGTCTTCCAGACAAACAAGGGTTCCAGTCTTTCCCTTTCTCTTAACTTGGGCTGCAGACGTTCCCAGAAATTCGGCAACGGTTCCGCGGATATCTCTCTTCGGAGAGTCGTACACATGATTTGATAATCCTTGAGCTTCTGCTGGCAGAGGGAGCATCGCCGCAGATGTCCTTCCAGAGACAGCCGTTGCTCTTTCTTCAGCTCCCTGTCCAAAGAGCGTAAAATCCATTTCTCGGCTTTCTTACACCTCATGGCCACCTCCTTTATGGCTCAAGAGTGAAGCCATTTTTTTTCGCAGCAACTTCCTGGCCCTGTGTAACCGCGAGTCCACAGTGCCCGGAGAGATCTTGAGAATTTCTGCAATCTCTCCATAAGAAAGCCCCTGAATATCTCTTAAAGTGATGATCAGATGATATTTCCGGGGAAGGCTTTCCAGTCCCTGTGTAACCAAAGTCCTTCTGTATTCTTCGATCTGTGCTTCTTCCTTTTTCTTCCATTCATCGACTTCAAGTAAACGGTTGTCTTCTCGAAGAGGGAAGGCGATTTCTTTGGCTCGTGTTCTTTTTCTTAAATAATCCTTGATATGGTTGACAACGATCCGGTAAAGCCATGTCCCAAATTCCGAACGGAACTGAAACTTCGGAAGTGCACAATAGGCTTTTATGAAAACTTCTTGCGCCAGGTCATCGGCCACAGCTTGGTCCCGCGTGAACTGATACGCTAAATGGAACACTTTCTTCTCATACCTTTTAACCAGAATGGCAAAAGCCTCATGACTTCCACTCTTTGCCTGCTCAACTAGTTCTCTGTCATCCATATGGATTCAGCCACTGTTGACCTCCGTCATACTTTAGACGAAGGTCCCACAGAAATCTTCCGTTTTTATCCAGTCAAACGCCTTCTCTCAATCTTTGGTTTCAGTTTTCTGCTGACTCCTTTTCCCTTTTGCGGTTCAACTCTTTTCCGACTGTTCTTTGTAATCCTCCGGGCGATCAATGTCCTTCAGAATAAAGGGATCTTCAACCTCGACCCTCAGGATATCTTCGGGATGAAGGGAAAGAAGCTCACGGAGTCCTATCTTCGGATTCAAGGCCTGAATTTCGATCCTGTATTTCATGTCCACGAGAAGAGGGTGACCGCCGGTATTATGAAAGACCGGGAGGACAATCCCTTTTCTCTCTTTTCTGAAGGCTTCCAGGACCCTATTGATCGTCTTCGTCGAAATTCTGGGTTGGTCGCCAAGAATCACCAGTGCAGCTTCCGCATTCCGGGGAAGACTTTGAAATCCTCGCTGGATTGAAGAAAGCATCCCCTTTTTAAAATCCGTATTGACGGTCGTTTCTACAGGGAAACGTTTCATTTTCTCCTGGATTTTCTGCCTTTCCGCGCCCAAGACGACCATAATCCTGTCAATAGATGAGCGAATGACATTCTCAATGACTTTCTCAATGATGGATTCCCGGCCGAACGGAAGAAGGAGTTTGGATTCCCCCATCCTTTTTGACTCCCCCGCTGCCAAGATAATGGCCCAGATCATTTTCTCCCTTTTTTGCTTTTCCTCTCCTGGTTTTGGCGGCGGACCAGAATAAGTTCGGCCGCGATGCTCATCGCGATTTCTTCAACGGTTTTGGAACAAATCGGAATGCCGATGGGCGCATGAACACGGTTAAATTCAGGGGACTTCGCCCAGCGCATCTTTGTAAATCTTTCCCGCATGAGCCGGACCTTGTGCAGACTCCCGACCATGCCCAGATAGCCCACGCGACTATGAATACATTCCCGCAATGCCTCCTCATCATGTCTGTGGCCTCTCGTGGCGATGACGACATATATATCCGATGCCAATGGAAAACGGCGGATCTCTCTACGGATGTTCCCAACGATTATGCGGTCCGCTTCTGGAAACCTTTCCCGGCAGGCATACTCAGGTCTGTCGTCCATAACAATGACCTCAAAATGAATCATTTTTCCCAGGTGGGCGACCGCCTGTCCGATGTGGCCGGCCCCGATAATGAGCAGTTGAGGGAGAGGAAAATGCGGCTCCAGATAAAGCCAGCCTTCCGGCTCTGCTCCTCCGGGGCGCTTCTCTTCTATTTTCATGAAGGCCGCTCCCATTTCTTCATAAATCCTCTTGATTTGATCCCGGTGTTTGAAGCCGATGGCTCTCTCCAATTTTCCTAAATCGGTTCTCTCTGAAAGCCAGATGCGAGAAAGAGAGCATTGATCCGAAGAATGGCCCTTTCGAATGAGCGTGGCCAAAATACCGTTCTTCCGCCTGGAAAGGGCACGCTTCATCTTATAAAATTCCCTAACGTGTCTTCCCGGCAGAGGATCAATCAGAACACGCATCTCCCCTCCACAGACCGCCCCTTCTTCAGAGGTCATTGCGTTGGAAAGATTAAAGCGAACGAGAGTTGGCCTCTTCTTTTTCAATGCCTGAAGCGTCCTCTTCTGGACTTCCGCCTCGACAATTCCTCCCCCGACCGTGCCCGAAATCCGGCCGCAAGAAGAAAAAAGGGCGGAAGCACCAACGACCTGCGGAGTGGCCCCTTTGGCCTCGACAACCGTGGCCAGAGATACTTCTGTGTTGTTTTTAAGAAGCTGAATGAGCTCCGCGTATCTTTCTGTCATCAAAGAATATCCATTCTTTTGTCTTCTTTTATATTGGAAAGGGAACCGCTTTGTGCTCTCCCTTCCATCAATCCGCCTTATCGCCGGCCTCTCTTATCTTTATTATTTCCCTGTCCAGACCGCCGCGCGTAGAGCCGACGATCACTTCCGCTTCCATGGCTTTATGTTCTTTGATCTTTAGTTTCCACCGCAGTTCCTTCCGTTCCTTAGATTTGAGAAAACCGATTTCCTGCCGGCCCTTGGAGTCCATCCATTCGGCGCCGGAAGGGAGCCTCAGTTCTGCCCAATCCGGCTTCACAATTTTCACCCGCTCGGCTATTTTCAGAGCCGTGGGTAAAAATCCTTCATTGGTCACCACGCAGACACACTCATAGACATCCGGTTCTTTTCTGACCGGCCTGCATTCTGTGGAAAGGATTTTAATCTGAGGCAGGGATTTGGCCAGGAAAAGATTAAACAGGGCTTCTTTCTTTATCCATTCTTCAAGGAATTCCGGCGGAGGATTCTGACGGAAAAACTTGGGATTCAATCCGCCGATTTCCACTTCGCCCAGTTGGGGATGGAGAAACTTAGTCCAGTCTTTAAACGCCCTTCCGGCCAGAACCTCATCATTCCACCTCAGGCTCTCCAGTTCTGTGATTCTGCCGTCTCCGTCATAATCCACAACTCTGCCGCCGCACCAGAGCTCATCTCCGTACCAGATGGACCCGTAATAGGAATATCCAAAGTCGGGAGAATGACCGAAGAGCGGAAATCCTCTGGGTTCGCGTTCTTCTTCATCCTCGAGTCTCCGGAAGGCCCGGCCCACGTTGGCATAATCCCAATAAGTATCCCCGGCATTCCTGTAGCCTGTAATCTTCTTCCCCTCTTCATCAAAGTAGCGGAGGATCTTCAGGTCCTCGGGAAACATGGAATCCTCTGAGCGGCTGGTCGAAGGTCCGCGCAGCAACATGGGGACAGTGGTGTCCATAGTCTGGACGATAGAGACGTTCGGATGCTGGAGGAGAAAAAGGACAACAGATCTTGTTTCCACTTCCGAAAGAGGAAATTCACCGGCGCCTCCCTGAGTCCAACCGCGTCCGGTAAGGTCCAATCCTGGCTCCGGCCGCCAATTCTCAGGATAGTTCCGGTGGAGGTCCAGACCGCCGATGCCGTCTTCGTTATACTGTCCGTCTCCGTCGTTGTCGATGCCCTCGCTGTAGACCTTGTAATCTCCCTTCCCGCCAGACGCGCGTTTCATCAACCGCCCGGTTGAATCCTCCGGATCAAGAATATAGTCACCCTTCCCCAACTCGACTTTCTGCCTCATCTGCATGCAGAATCCGTCTCCGTCGAGATCTTCCGGCGGGTCTTCATCCAGCAGGCCGTCGCGGTCGGAGTCGTGGGGTCTTACGGTACTCCGGTTGCTCTGAGCTGTGTTGAGGTAAAGCTCGGAGCCGTCCGGATTATTTTTTATTTTCACATACAGAGCTTTAGTGTCGACGAGATGGGTGATCTGCGGATCTTTTCCATAGCTCGTGAGAACGTGCCAGGCAAAATAAAGGGCGCATTCTGCTCCGGTCACTTCTCCGGAGTGTCGATTCCCTTCGATAAACATGGCCGGTTTGTCGACATCCTTTCCAGTGGACTTATTGGTGATGGTTATCTGCCAGATGTCTCTTCCCTCAAAGCTTTTTCCGACGGAATAAAGCTCAACGAGATGGGTGTATTCCTTTTCCCACTTTTTAAGAAAATCCACCACTTCGCCGTATTTGTGGTAATGGCTGAAATCCATCTCTCCGGGCACCTTGGGCCTGGTCTGAGAATAATCCACGCGGGGAAAAAAACTCGCTCCGTGCCGGGTGCCGCCCACGGTATAGATTTTCGAAAGCTGCGGCTCTTGGGCCAAAACATATAAAAAAATAAAAGAGAAGAGCAGACAAGAATAAAGAGCTTGCCGGCACATTTTTTTCACAGGATTTCTCCTTTCATAATTTGAAATGAGCATATCCACTAATTCTATTCAAGTCAACTGTCCTCTCAATTCCGGTAGCATCTTCTGTGATGGGAGCGATCATCGAGGGAAAGTGGCACGGCGGAGGGGCTCCCCGCCCGGAGCCTCACGGCCCTTCGATCCTTCCTTTATCCGATAACAAAATGAGTTGGTTCTCTTCCATTTTGGGTGGATTCATATAAGGAAGATATCCGGAATGGCGAAAGCGACCATTGAAGGTTTAGCCTTCCCGAGGCGCTCCTGGAGGGAACCCGGCTCTGCCGGGCGGCGAGGATGTTTGAGCTTCTCTGGAAGCGAGTTCCGCAGCCGCCTCCAGGAGCGGAGAGGGAACGGCGTGAAAAACCTGAAGGGGAGCGCAGCCATTCCGGATATCTCCTTTCTCACCCACACAGAATGGAAGAGAATCAATGAATTAAATCGGAACCTTTTCCCAGGATGAAGCGTATATATGAGTGAGGATAACAAATGAGAGCTGGAGGTCAAAAATGAAAATCAAAACAAAAATCGTTATCTTTATCGTTGCTGTTCTCATCACTTTTATCGGGTTCAACGCCATCGCCGCTCCCTCTTACGAAATTCTAAAAGTCGGAAAAGCCGCTGGCTATGAAATTATCGCCAATTACCTGGCCAAAGTGGATGTGTTTACTCGGCGTTCTTTTCTCTAAAAAGGCTGAGCCGGATGGAAAGAAGGACAAAGAGCGTCCATTTGATCTTCTGGGAATGGTGGGTGAATAATCTGGAAAAATGGATTCCATCCATTATTAGAAGTATAATCCTCCCCTCCCAACCCATTCCAATCACCTGAGAGGCTGCAGTCACTCCCCCAAAGAGAAAAACTGCAGCCTTTTTTTTTACCCTTTTTCCCGCTTTAAAGAGACCTGTTCCCATAAAGGCCATACAGTCCCATTCAGCCAAAAATGAGACTCTTTCCTGCACGCGGAGTAAAAAAAATGACCTCTGCTTAATCCGACGGCCTTCCCGTCAGAAGGGCTAAAGCCCAGCAGGCAATAGCTTTTCCCCGGCCGATCGCACCTAGCCCTTCATTGGTTTTAGCCTTAATCCCCAGGCTCTCCTCCCGGATATGAAGGATAGGGCAGAGCATTTTTTTCATCTCTGATAGATAGGGCGCCAGTTTTGGCCTTTCGACGATGAGAATCGTATCGATGTGGACAATTTTGTAATTTTTCTTTTTCAGCCTTCCCATGATATCTTTCAAGAGCTCTGTGCTGCGGATGTTCTTGTATTCTGCCTTTGTATCCGGAAAAAGCTGGCCAATATCTCCTTCTCCCATCGCTCCCAGAAGCGCGTCAATCAAGGCATGAATAACGACATCTCCATCGGAATGCCCCGCCAAGCCCAAAGAGAATGGAATTTCCAGCCCTCCCAGAAAAAGCTTCCGTCCTCGCACGAGCTTGTGGATGTCATAGCCGATTCCGGGTTTAATCTTCAAGTAAAGCCTCCGCAACTCTCAGGTCTAGAGGAGACGTAATCTTGATGTTCCTGGGATCTCCCGGAAGGATAAATACTTTCTCTCCCAGCCTCTCCACCAGGCTGGCTTCGTCCGTTCCGTAATAATGCTCATCGGCGGCCTTCTGGAAAGACCGTTTCAACAAAGAATACAAAAACGCCTGAGGCGTTTGAATTCGGACAAGCCTTTCCCTTTCCAGGGTGCGGACAACCGCCTGCTCCTTGACTTCTTTGACTGTCTCGTCCAGAACAAGGCCGGGAACAACAGCCTGTTTCTTCCGGGCTCCTTCGATGACCCGGTGGATTGTCTTCGGGCTGACCAGAGGCCTCACGCCATCATGAATTAATACGATCTCTGTCTTTTTTGGATCAATCCGGCGGAATCCTTCCCAAACAGAATCCTGTCTTTTTTCTCCTCCCTTGACAACGGCACTGATTTTTGAATAACGATTCATGTATCTCTGGCGCTGACGGAGATCCGGCAAAACAAGAATGACTTCATCGACTTCCACATGGGCTTCAAATTTCTCAAGACACCAGTCAAGAATGGGCTTCCCCTTGAGAAGGGCAAACTGCTTAAGAGTGCCGAAGCGTCTTCCCTCTCCGGCGGCAACGACAATCGTCGTGACATCATTCATCGCACGTCTTCGTTGTAGCGCCCAAAGATCATCTTACCCACGGTCGTCTGAAGAACAGAAGTGACGGTTATGTCTATATTCTGACCGATCATCCTCCGGGAATTATCCACAACAACCATCGTCCCGTCGTCCAGATAGGCCACCCCTTGATCCTTTTCCTTGCCCTCTTTAATAATAAACACTTTCATGAATTCGCCGGGCAGCACAATCGGTTTAAGGGCATTGGCCAGCTCATTGATATTGAGGACCGATATTCCCTGGAGCCTGGCCACTTTATTGAGGTTGAGGTCGTTGGTGACAATCAGGGCGTCCTGGTGTTTGGCCAATTCAATCAGCTTGGAATCCACATCTTTAATTTCCGGAAAATCCATTTCCGTAATAATCACGGAGACTTGCGAGGATTTTTGAAGATGGTCCAGGATGTCCAGGCCGCGCCGGCCCCTCTGTCTTTTCAAGGCGTCCGAGGAATCGGCCACCAATTGAAGCTCTTTGAGAATAAATTGCGGCACAACCAGCGTCCCCTCGATAAAGGCCGTGTCGCACAAATCCGCGATCCTCCCGTCAATGATCACGCTTGTGTCCAATATTTTATAACTGCGCCCCACGCTTTTCTCTTTGAAAAAGCGGAAAAGATGAGCGGGATCCAGCCATTCGTATTTCTGTGTTCCCACCAGAAATCCGATATAGGGCATGATGATCAGGAAGAATATCCGGATAAACGTGGACGTGATGGGATCGTCCGTGATGGCCTGATAGATGGCGCCCAATCCCCAGCCCAGTCCGACTCCGGCAAAAGTGCCGATGGTCGAGCTCCAGATAATTTTGAACTGGGTCTTCCGGATTCTCGTCTCCAGATACATGATGATCGCCCCCAGGCCAAAAGCGATGGCCGCTGATATCTTCCGGTCGAGGAGAAATATGGGAAAAAAATATCCCGCGGCCGTGATAAACGTGATAATAAAAAGCCGAAAAATAATAATACCCATCGGTTAATCCTTAATAAAATATATTTAATGAAAGATCATTTCCACCGCTTGCCGGATGCTGCTGACGCCCAGGAGCTTGACCTCCGGTAACTCTTTTTTATCCAGGAGCGAGAGATTGCCCTGGGGCAATAATACTTTGTCAAAGCCAAGAGCATGGGCCTCCTTGATTCTGGCCAGAGCCTGTCCCACAGAGCGGACCTCCCCGCTCAAGCCGACTTCTCCAAAAACGGCCAGACGGGAGAGAACAGGCTTGTTTTTCAAACAGGAGACAACCGCCATTATCACTCCCAGATCAGCCGCCGGTTCTTCGATCACCACACCTCCAACCACGTTGAGATAGATATCTTCTCCGGAGAAACTGGAGCCCAATTTCTTCTCAATTATAGCTAAAAGCATGGCCGTTCGGAAATGGTCAAGGCCAACGGTCATCCTCCGCGGGTTCCCAGTAAAAAGAGTGGCCGAAACAAGGGACTGGACTTCAATGAGCAAAGGCCGGGACCCTTTGATCGTGGCCACAACAACGCTTCCGGCCTCGTTCTCCGGCCTTTCTTTGAGAAAAAAGGCCGAGGGATTAGCAATCGCCTGGAGTCCGCTCGACTGCATTTCAAAAATCGCCAGCTCCGAGACCGGTCCAAAGCGGTTTTTTAATGCCCGCAGAACACGATGGCTGTGATCCCTCTCTCCTTCAAAAAGGAGAACCACATCCACCATGTGCTCCAGGGACTTTGGGCCGGCCAGAGAGCCTTCCTTGGTGATATGTCCGATCAGGAATGAGGAAACCTGGTTTTTCTTGGCGAAACGGAAAACTTGATTGGCCACTTCTCGGACCTGGCTGATGGTGCCCGGGCTTGAAGTGAGTTTTGAAGAAAAGACCGTCTGAACGGAATCGAGGATAAAGATTTGAGGCTGAAGTTTATCGGCATGAGCCAGGATTCTTTCCAGGCTAGTCTCGGCCAGAAGATATAATTTTTCATCCCCTACACCCAGCCTGTCCCCTCTGATTTTGATCTGCTCCAGGGATTCTTCTCCTGAAACGTAGAGGACTTTTTCCCCCTGCCGGGCAAAATCCCGTGAGACCTGGAGGAGAAGAGTCGATTTACCGATTCCTGGTTCTCCCCCGATCAAAACCAGAGACCCCAAGACAACACCTCCTCCAAGAACCTTATTGAATTCTTCGATGGCAATCTTGACTCGCTGTTTCTTCGCCTCTTTGATTTCTCCATAGAGCAGGGGCTCAGAAGGAGGAAAGGAATACTCTGCATCCGCATCCCCCTCAATCTCTTCCACGAGGGTATTCCACTCGCCGCAGTTGGGGCATTTCCCCAACCACTTCGGAGAGTGAAATCCGCAATTCTGACAGACAAAAGCTGTCTTGTCTTTCATCAAAGATTCTATCCTTGGCGCCTTTCTCTGAAGTTCCTGGAAAAGGACCGCCCTTCTCTGTTCTCACGGCTGTGAAAAATGGGTTTCTCCAGGGGATGACTCATCGACTTCCAGGCTGAGGGAGAAAGGGTCACGTCACTCACGGGTCTCGGTTTCAGAACCATCTCTCATGTCTCAGACTTGGAGAAATATGAATAATCCAGGTCATCGAACCTGGCATATTTATCCTGAAAAGCCAGTTTGATCGTATCGGTCGGCCCGTTTCTTTGCTTGGCCACATGGACCTCGGCGATGCCCTGCCATTTTAACTCCCGCAGCCGATCTTCTTTGGACAGATACATTTCGGGACGGTAAATAAAGATTACCACATCGGCGTCCTGCTCGATCGCCCCGGATTCACGAAGGTCAGACAGCTGGGGGCGCGGTTCTCGGCGCATCTTTTCCGGAGCACGGCTGAGCTGAGAAATGCCCACAACGGGAATTCGAATCTCTTTGGCCAGCTCCTTTAAAGAACGGGTAATGTAGGACATTTCCTGATTTCGGTTCTCAAATCGGCCGCCTGTCCGCATGAGCTGAATATAGTCTATAAACAGGATATCGAGGTTGTGTTCCATCTTCAAACGCCGGGCCTTGGCCTTCATCTCCATAACGGTTAAAGCGGGTGTCTCATCCAAATAAATTCTCGCCTGGGAAAGCGTCTCGGCGCTGAGCCTGAGTCTCTCCAGCTCCCTTTCGCTGATGAACCCAGTTCTTACGCTTTTGATATCGATCATCGACTCCGCACAAAGAAGGCGGATGACCAATTGCTCTTTCGACATCTCCATGGAGAAAAAGCCCACGGCATAATCGGTCTTGACGCCGACATGCTGGGAAATATTCAGACTGAGAGCCGTTTTTCCCATGGAAGGTCGGGCGGCAATCACGATAAACTCAGAGCTGTGGAATCCCGCCGTGATGTTATCCAGCTCCCTGTATCCAGTGGGAATGCCCGTAACCGCTTCCCTCCGTTGGGAGAGGCTTTCGATCAAATCCATTGTCGGTTTGGTCAACGCCTTCAGGGGAACAAATCCTGGCTTGATTCTCTGCTCGGCGACATCAATGATCGCCGCCTGGGCGGCATTGAGAAGTTCGTCCGCGTCCTCTTTCTGTTCATAGCTGGCCGAGATGATCTTGGCAGAGGAAAGGATAAGCCGCCTTAACAGCGCTTTTTCTTTAATGACCTGGGCATAGTACTCAACACTCAGGTTTTTGGGGACTCCGTCCATAAGAGAAGAAAGGTACGCCGCTCCGCCGACTTCCTCAAGAGAGCCGTCTCTTTGGAGTTCTTCGGTCAGAGAGAGCGGCTCGACAGGAACCCCCTTATCAACCAGGAAAATGATCTTTCCCAGAATTTTTCGATGGGCGTCCCTGTAGAAATCCTCCGGGGAGACGATGGAGAGCACCACATTGAGATTTTCATTGTTGACCAGAATTCCTCCCAGAACAGTCTTTTCTGCTTCCAGACTTTGAGGAGGGGTTTTTTTTAAAAACAACAGATCAAGTTCCACTTCTCCTCTCTCCGGCGCTATAATAAATTCATGTTTTCAATTATTCTCTCGACCGGTCTTCCTTCTCTTCTCCAGTCTCTTTTCTTCCTTTGGGTTCTTCGTCCTGTCCTTCCTCTTTAAGGACTTCTATTTTGATCTCCGCTTTATCCTCATGATAGATCTTAACGGGCACGGTATAGTTCCCCAGCCTTTTGAGGGGCTCATCCAAAACAATCTTCTTCTTGTCAATCTCAAATCCCTGCTTCTCGAGCGCTTCTTTGATGTCCGTGGAACTCACCGAGCCGAAAATCGTGTCCTTCTCTCCCGCTTTTCTTCGAAAAGAAAGTGTAATTTGGTTCAGCTTCTGTATCAATTCTTGATAGGACGATCTCTCCTGCTCAATTTTCTTTTTCAGGGCTTGCTTTTCAATGGCGATCATCTTCATGTTAGAGGAAGTCACCTCCAGGGCCAATTTATTTGGAACAAGATAGTTCCTTCCATATCCTGGAGAGATGTTGACAATATCGCCTTTCCTTCCTAAATTTTCAACGTCCAGTTTCAGGATTACCTTCATATTTCCTCCTGTTTGGCAACCGAACCTCTAATCCTCAACATACGGAAGAAGCGCCATAAGGCGGGCTCTCTTAATGGCAATGGCCAGCTTCCTCTGGTGATAAGCGCACGTTCCAGTGATCCGCCGGGGCGATATTTTCCCCCTGTCCGGGATATACCGCCTCAAGATATCAATGTTTTTATAGTCGATGAATTTGATGTTTCTCTGACAAAAACGGCAGAACTTTCTCTTTGGCGGAAAATATTTTCTGCCCGAACTCCTTTCCATTCTTTCCTCAGTCGCCATGTTGTTTCTCCTTCGGACTCTTCTCTCTTTTTTCTCCTTGCGGCTCTTCTCCACCCTTATCGCTCATTCTCTCCGCGGCCCCCTCCTCAGCAAACGGTTCTTTTCCCTTTTCCTTCTTCTTTTTCCGGAAGTTCTCTTTTCCGTCCTTGTTGAGAGTGAGATAACGAAGAACCGTGTCCATCTGCCGGAATCGCCTTCCCAGTTCCAGAGGAATGTCCGGATCGCCTTCGTAGTGAAAAAAGACATAATAGGCTTCGCTGGCTTTTTTGATGGAATAGGCCATCTTTCTCTTTCCCCATTTTTCCTGTTTTACCATTTTCCCGTTCTTTTGGGAAATGATATCCGCCATTTGGGCGATGATGGCTTCCGCTTCTTCTTCGGATAGGAACGGTGAGATTAAAAATCCTGTCTCATACAAGCTCATAGATACCTCCTTATGGATTTACAGTTCCTCCTCCTCACAAGGAAGAACAAGGAGAACTCTTTTCAGTTTCCCCTTTCAATTATAGCCGTTCATGGCCCTCTCGATCTGTCCTGCCAGAATCAGCTCCAACGCCTCTTGAGCTCTGCCTAAACTTTGCTCGAGAAGGGGGACTTCTTCCGGCTCAAAAGGAGAAAGCACAAAATCCGTCATGTCTTGCCCGGATAACACGGGGCCGATCCCCACTCGTATTCGAGGAAATTTCTGGGTCTCGATCTCCTGGATAATGGAATAAATACCGCGATGGGTACCGGATCCGCCTTCCCTGCGAATGCGAATTTCCCCTAAAGAAAGATCGATGTCATCATAGACCACGACCAGGCACTCCGGCTTAATTCCCGTATTCTGAAGTAGCTCTCTGACGGCAATCCCGCTTCGGTTCATGAAAGTCTGAGGCATGACCAGAATGACCGGCCTCTGATCATTCTCCACCGTCACTGTTTTGGAGAGATGTTTTCTTCTCCGGACCTTGACCTTCCACGCCCGAGCCATCTGCTGGATAAACATAAAGCCCACGTTATGTCTCGTCTTCGAATATCTCCTCCCGGGATTTCCCAGGCCAACCACTGCCCACAAAGCTTATTCCTTCTCTTCTTCTTTTTCGGGCCGCTCTTTCTTGATGACCTCAGGCTCCTTTTCCTCGGCAATGACTTCTTCCTCCGGAGCCTTGACTTCGACCTCTTCTTCTTTGTGCGGCACTTCAATCAGGACCAATACGGAGTTCGGGTCACTGATCAGCTTCACTCCTTCCGGGAGAATAACGTCTCCGGCTTTGATCGATTGATGAAGGTGGAGATGAGAAATCTCGATGGTCACATGCTCCGGAATATTCTTGGGAAGGCATTCGATCTCGATTTCCCGGGTCATAAACTCCACAAATCCGCCTTCGGTCTTAACGCCGATCGGCTCTCCTTCAGGAACGATGGGAACGGAAACCCTGATATCCTTGTCCATTGCGATCTGAATCAGGTCGGTATGAAGGAGTTCGTCCGTCGTTGGATCTATCTGGAGCTCCTTGATCATCGTATCTCTTTTTTCTGAATCAAAGGCCACTTTAAAAATTGTATTTTCCCCGGTCTCCGATTTTAAAATCTTGAAGATATCCTTTTTATTCAGGATGAGAGGGATGGGATTTTCCTTTTCTCCATAAAGAATGGCTGGAACCAGGCCTTCTTTTCTGATTCGGCGCGCCGCATTCTTCCCGAATATATCACGTCTCTCACTTTTAATAATCATGCTCATCTCTCTGTTCCTCCTTACGCAAACAATGAACTCACAGAGCTTCCTTCATTGATTCTTCGCATGGCTTCCCCGAAAAGCTCTGCCATGGAAAGCACGACCACCTTGGCACAGCTCCGGCTTGTTTCCATTAAGGGGATTGTATTGGAAACAATGAGTTGTTCGATAGGGGAAGCCTCTATTTTCTGGATCGCCTCTCTAGACAATACCGGATGGGTGCAGGCGGCGAGAATTCTCTTCGCGCCTTCCGCCTTCAGAGCTTCCGCGCTGAGAACCAGCGTCTCGGCCGTATCCACCATGTCGTCGAATATGACCACATTTTGATTCCTGACCTCGCCGATGACATGAAGAACTTGAGCCTCATTGGGAGCCGGCCTTCGCTTGTCGATGATGGCCAATTTGGCTTCCATTCTCTTGGCAAAAATCCTGGCCCTTCCCACGCCGCCGGCATCCGGGGAGACAACCGTCAGATCCTTCAGTTCCAGACTTTGAACATATTTGGCGATGACTGGAGCGGCCATCAGATTATCCACGGGAATCGAAAAAAAGCCCTGAATCTGAGGGGAGTGAAGGTCCATGGTAAGCACTCTGTCCGCCCCGGACGCTTCGACCAAATCGGCCACAAGCCTGGCGGAAATCGGCACACGCGGCCTGTCTTTCCAGTCCTGCCGGGCATAGCAGTAATACGCCATGACAGCGGTCACTCTTTCTGCGGAAGCTCTCTTCAAGGCATCAATCATCAAGAAAAGCTCCATGAGATGGAAATTCGCATCAAAAGAACCGCTTTGAATGACAAAAACATCTTCGCCGCGGACATTCTCATCGATGTAGAAATGGATTTCTCCGTCCCTGAATTTCTCGAGGACACATTTGCCCAGTTCAATCTTGAGATATTGCGCAATCTCTTCGGCTAAGGCCGCATTCGAAGACCCGGCAAATATTTTCATGACAGTATCCTTTTTCAAATTAATCCTCAATAGAAGCAACTGGGGCGGGAGGATTCGAACCCCCGAATGGCGGATCCAAAGTCCGCTGCCTTACCGCTTGGCTACACCCCAGCATCAATTCTCTTCCAATATGTCGTTCGGGGCAACGTCTCCGCCAGAACTGCTGCATTTTGTTCGCTCATCCTTTCCAGGCTCTTTTCCGCCTTTCCCCTCTCCTCGAAAATTCCGAACACTGCAGAGCCTGTTCCCGTCACTAAAGATAAGACCGCTCCTTGGCTCTGGAAAAGACTCTTAATATCTTTTAATTGAGGATAGATGTTAAATACGGTCTCTTCTAATCTGTTTTCCAAAAACCCGAGCTCTCGGGTTGTCAAAAACCTGTTAATTTTACTGTCTTTACTATTCGAAGTCAAGAATGAAGGAAGAAGACTGGAATAAATACCGGCGGTCCCCACAGGAAAGGGCGGGATCACCAGAACACAGAAAAGAGGGGAAATGTCAGGCAGGGGAAGGATATGGTCGCCTCTCTCCAGGCCCAGACACAATCCCCCCTCAAAGAAAAAAGGAATGTCCGCTCCAAGCGTCCTTCCTTCCTCTATTAAAACCTCTTTGGAAAGGCCGAGCGCCCACATCTTGTTCAAGGCATAAAGAGTCATGGCGGCATTGCTGCTCCCACCTCCCAGGCCTCTTCCCGCAGGAATGTTCTTTGAGACCCGTATGCCCACTCCCTCCGTAATGCGGAACTTCTCCTGGAGCTGCCGTGCGGCCCTGAACACAAGATTATCTTCGCCCCAGAAAATGGATTCATCATCTCCCTGAAGATCAATGGAACTGCTCGAGAGGGGGATAAATTCCAGAATATCAGAAACATCTATGGCCTGGAAAAGGGTCCTGATGTTATGATAATTGTCGGGTCTTTTCCCTTCCACTTCCAGACCGAGGTTGATCTTGGCGAATGACCTAATTTTCATTTCCTAAAAGCTTCTCAATCTCCTCCCAGCTGGCGGGAGTGAAACGCTCTAAAAAATCGAGAAGAAAAACTCCCTCCTTAGGGGACGGATTAAATTTCAGGCTCAATACTTTGAGATGGCCTTCACTCTCATCTCCTTGAAAAGCAATGTGCCGCGGGATAAAACTCCCTGGGAAAACGCCTTTGACCTCAAAACGAAACTCTTCTTTCCGGCCGGAAACGATCCTCCCCTGAGCATCTCTTTTGAAAATCCAGCCCCTGGTCTTCGCTCCCTCTGGCTCTGACCAGCCTCCTCCCAACAGGTGCGCCATTTCCTCCAGGCTCAATTGGAATCCCAGAAGCCTCTCCAGGGCGTCTTCCTTTGCTCCCTCCCAATAAACCTTTTTTGCCGGAAGGACAAAATAGCCCTTTTCTTCCACAATGAAAATCTCACACACAGTCCTCCCCAGCCAATCGAAGATTTCCATTCGGCCCTGAGAAGGAAGCCGGAAAAGAAATGAAAATTTCATTCTCGCCGTCTCTGGATATCTGTAAATCTTCAGCGTGGCATATCCTTCCAATGACTGAATTTCAGAGGGAATAGAGGTCAAACCCGGCGAGGGAATGCGACACCGGTTTAACAATGAACAAAAAGAGCTGAGAATTAAAAGGTAAATAATCCTCCTTCTCATCTTGGTCCGGTACTAGAGATTTATCCTTTCCGCATCTCTTCATCTAATCCTGATGAAATCCATAATCTTTTGTCTTCACTTTCTTGCCCTTTTTTATCCCTGAAACCGTTGTCTTCTCTTCCCCTTCCTCCGTCAGGTGAAATCCATAATCTTCTGCCTTTTTCTGCGTTCCCGCCCTCTTTCTCCTTAATAAAGGGTAAAAAGGAGACTTCAGACGCTTTCCAAAACAAGAGAGATTCGGATTAACAATCAAAATAATGATAAATAGGGCAAATGCAATAAGTATTCCGTAAATACCGATATTCATTTTTCATCCTTTGTTGAATGAACATATTTCAGGGTGCTTTAAAAAGAGTCTTTGCGCATCAATTATATTCCCGCCCCTTGGATTAGTCAATCCAGAGAGGAAAGACAAAAAAGAGCTCGCTTAGGGGAAAAATGCAAGAAAAAGTGGAGTTATCTGAAATATCCCTTGAATTCCAGGCTTTTCGGTTTAATCTTCCTGAAACTCAGGGATCTTCGCTTTTTCCTTCTCTTTGCCAAAATGAAAGCCGACTAAAAACCCTGAAAAGAACAAGGTGATTGTCAGCAACGTCTTTAAAAAATCCTTCATCAAAACCTTCCTGATAATATTTTATTCAAAGCTAAAAAAAAGTCAATCCGATTGACGCTCTATGACAAAAAGTGTGGCAAGTTTCTTGAGATGTGTTCTGAAGAAGGAAGGGTCCTGTCGCGGCACATCCCCGTCCGTCCTCGCGCAAGACCCAACCCACCCACCACCATGCGCTTCGGGCGGGCGGGGACACGCTGCGCCACCTCTCCTTCCTCATATCTTAAACCAATGTCGCCTACATCCTTTTTGTCATAGAGCACCTGATTGCCGCTGAACCGGCAAAAAATTTGATTTTTTATGCGTTCCCGTATATATTTTTTAGACGCATCCTCCTCCAGAATGAAGAGGATCATATGAGCCAAAAAAAATCTGTATGTCTCTTGGTATTTTTCCTGGCGGTCTCCTTTTCCTGGGCCCAGGGGACAAGGAAACCCGTCTGGGCAGGAAAATTCTATGAGCAGAATCCTGAGCGTCTTTCCTCCCAAATTGATGCTTTTCTTCAAGCGGAGAAAACCAACCCTATTCCTCCGAATAAAATTTTTGCCCTTATCGTTCCCCACGCTGGATATGTCTACTCAGGGCCGGTCGCGGCCTCGGCCTACAGCCTGGTTCTCGGGAAGGATTTTGAAACGGTTGTCATCATCGGCCCTTCCCATTATTTCGGGTTTGATGGCTGTTCCATTTATCCGAAAGGAGGATTTGAAACTCCTCTGGGAGTTGCCAAAATTGATGAATCTCTGGCCTCCGATATTTCCAATGCTTCCGGTTTCTCCTTCATTCCTCAGGCCCATGAAGAGGAACACTCATTAGAAGTGCAAGTCCCGTTTATTCAAAAAGTCCTTCCCCGGGCAAAAATCGTTCCCATCGTCATGGGTTTTCCTTCTGAACATACCGTGCGTCGGCTGGCCAATGCTCTTGCCGGCGTTCTCCCTCAGAAAAAAATCCTGGTCGTTGCTTCCACAGACATGTCCCATTTTTTATCCAGAGAAAGTGCCAATCATCTCGACAGGAATACGATTTCCCTGATTCAATCGCTGAGCATCAACACCCTTCTCCGAAAGGTCGAAAGGGGTGAAAATATTCTTTGCGGGGGAGGCGCTGTTGCCGCGGCTCTCCTTTATGCCCAAAAAATCGGGACTCCCAGAGTTGAAGTTTTAAGTTATGCAGACTCCTCCAAAAGGGGAGGGCCGGAAACAAAAGTGGTGGGATATCTGGCTGCCGCCATTTGCGCCGGTCCTTCAGCGACGCAATGGTCTTTATCCCAGGAGGAAAAAAAGGAGCTGCTTCATCTTGCGCGACAAGCCATAATTCAATATATCAAAGAAAAAACCGTCCTGGCGTATGAAATAAATTCCCCAAATTTTCTGGCAGAAAAAGGAGTCTTTGTCACTTTAACAGAGCAGGGAAACCTGAGGGGCTGCATCGGATTTCTCAGTCCGGCTTTTCCACTCTATCAAGCTGTCATACAGGCCGCTATCTATGCCTCAAGCAGGGATCCCAGATTCCCTCCGCTTACGCTGGACGAGCTCAAGACTTTAGAAATTGAAATTTCTATCCTCACTCCATTATTAAAGATTGACAATCCCCGTCTCATCCAAGTTGGAAGACACGGCCTTATGATATCCATGGGAGACCAAAACGGGGTTCTCCTTCCCCAGGTGGCCGTCGAAAATCACTGGTCCAGAGAAACGTTCCTTCGCCATGCCTGCCTGAAGGCCGGATTGAAGGGAGATGCCTGGAAAAAAGGAGCGGAAATATACATCTTTGAAGCCCTTGTTTTCCATTAATCCCTCCTTCTCCCAAAACGGCCGACAGAAATTAAAGAGGAAAGCCGGACAATTTCTGTGTATGCAAAGACCGAGGGGGCAGTTTGGATTTGGTCGAGAACACACAGATGACCCAGATTTGGGATAGGGTCCTGTCACGGCTCCCCCCGTCCATCCTCACCTCCGCTCCTGGAGAATGGCAAGATAAGGAATGATCGAAGGGCCGTAAGGCTCCGGGCGGACGGGGAGCCCCTCCGCCGTGCCACCCTCCCTCGACGATCGCCCCCATCACAGAAATAGAAATGCTACCAAGGCCTCGGAAAAATATTGATTTACCTCAATTCTGTGTTATAATTACGGTTTATTAGAGAGATTAAAATGCCCCTCTATGAATACAAGTGTAAAAAATGTAAAGCCCGGCTGGAAGTTATGCAGAAAATCAGTGACCGCCCGAGAGAAAAATGCCCTCAGTGCGGCGGTCCTCTGGAAAAGATCCTCTCACCTTCAGCTCTCCAATTCAAAGGCAGCGGCTTTTATATCACCGATTATGTAAAGAAAGAAAAGCCGGCCAAAGAAGACGTGCGCAAAGAACCAAAAGAAAAACAAACTGCATTTAAATCCGATTCTCCGCCCTCTTCCGACTGACCCCTCTTTCAATCCGATCGCCAAATTTGGAAGTTTTCTTCTACTTTGACAAGGCTTGCTTCAGAGAATAAAATATTTTTAATGAAGGTCATCATACGGGTTCCCAATTGGATCGGCGATGCGGTGCTTTCGCTGCCGGCCATTGAAAGCCTGAAGAAAGGTTTCCCGCAGGCTCAGATCTGGCTGGCCGGCAGAGAATGGGCCAAAGACCTGTTCACTCCCAACGATTTCAATGCCAGCGTCATCCCTCTGTCTGAGACCAATAATATCAAACTCTTGAAGGATACTTCCGAGAGACTGAAAACGTTCGGCTTTGATGCCGGCCTGCTCCTTCCGAACTCTTTCTCCTCAGCGCTTCTTTTTTATCTGGCGAAAATTCCCGAGCGCTGGGGTTATTCCAGTGATGGACGCCGCCTTTTCCTGACAAAAAGCGTGCCCCGCCAAAGCCAAGAAAACAGCCTCCATCAAGTCCATTACTATCTCAACCTGCTGAAGGGGCTGGGTCTCCCAACGGTGTCTCCAGAGATAAAAATATCTGTTTCCGCAGAGGAAAAAGAGGCGGCCCGACAAAAGCTCGCCGCCCTTGGCTGTGATTTAAAGAAACCTCTCGTCATCCTCAATCCTGGCGCCGCTTATGGATCCGCCAAAAGATGGCCTCCGTTTAAGTTCGCTGAGATCGCCGCTCTCCTTCAAGAAAAAAGAAATGCGGAACCTCTTTTCATCGGTTCCTCCGAGGAAATGGGCTTAACTCAATCCATTATTTCCAAAATGAAAATCCTGCCGAAAAGTCTTGTGGGCAAGACAAGCCTCCGCGAGCTTTTGGGAGTCATCAGCCAGTCCGCTCTCTTCCTTTCCAATGACTCGGGTCCAGTGCACATAGCGAATGCGCTGAGAACTCCTGTCGTGGCTATATTTGGCCCCACGAATCCCCGAATCACAGGCCCTTTCCACCAGCCGGCTGTCGTTATCCAAAAGGAAACCGCCTGCTCGCCTTGCCGCTATAGAGATTGTCCCTATGACCACAGGTGCATGATGGGCATTTCTTCTGAAGAAGTCTATGATGTGAGCCGAAAATTTTTAGGATGAAAAAAAGGGCTGTCTTCTTCGACAGAGACGGGACGTTAAACGACGACGTCGGATATCCGAAAAGCTTCGATCAAATTCGAATCTATTCCTTCAGCTATGAGGCCGTCCGGAAAGCCAAAGAGGCCGGCCTATTGGCAGTTATCGTCACCAACCAGTCTGGTATCGGGCGCGGGCTGCTGACCGAAAAGAACCTTTCTGATATTCACCAAAAACTGCGTGTTTCTTTTGCGGCCCAGAACGTCTTCTTTGATGGAATTTATTTCTGTCCCCATTACGCGCTCTCTTCGTCTCCCCGCTATCGGAAAGATTGTATCTGCCGAAAACCAGAGATAGGAATGGCTATTCGAGCCGCCACTGACCTCCAGATTGACCTTAAAAGATCATACGTGATCGGGGACAAGGTGGAAGACATCCTTTTTGGGATCAACATCCAGGCTTCTCCAATTCTCGTTCTAACTGGCTATGGCCAGGAAGCCCGGCAGAAGCTGGAGGAATTACAAGTCCGGCCTTCTTATATCGCCCAGAACGTGCTCGAAGCCGTCCACTGGATTCTTGATGAAGAAAAAAAAATGGATGCCGTTTCCGAATGATAGGAATCCATTTCAAAATAAGGCAACGTCAGTTCAATGATTCGATTTGACGATATTCTGGAAAAATTATCCTCAAATTACGCCGAAAAGGATATCACTCTTCTCAAGAAAGCCTATGTATTCTCCGCTCGGGCGCATAAAGGGCAAATCCGGCGGTCCGGAGAGCCGTACCTCAGCCATCCGCTGGAAGTCACAAAAATGCTCGCCGATTTGAACATGGATAAGACAGCCCTGGTGGCCGGCCTGCTTCATGATGTCCTTGAAGATACAGATGTGACCGCTTCTGAGCTTAAAGATGAATTCGGGAAAGACATCGCCGCCCTAGTCGAAGGAGTGACTAAAATCAGCCGCGTCCAGGCCGTCTCTCCGGAAGTCCGGCGGGCCGAGACCATCAGAAAAATTATCCTGGCCATGACCGATGACCTGCGGGTTATCTTTATCAAATTGGCCGATCGGTTGCACAATCTGAAAACCCTGAAATTCTTATCCGAAGAAAAACAAATGCAAATCGCCAGAGAAACTCTGGAAATCTATGCCCCGATCGCCAACCGACTGGGCATGGGAAGAATCAAGGCCGAACTGGAGGACTTTGCTTTTCGCTATGTGGAACCCGAGGAATATTTCCGGGTTGCTTCTCTGGTTGAACCCCTGCGGAAAAAAGCGGAATTCGAGCTCAAGAAGTTTAAAAAGATACTGGAACATTTAATGAAAGAAAATCACATCCCCGCTGAAATCTATTACCGGATTAAAAGACTGTACAGCATCCACATGAAAATGAAAGCCCAGCACATTGACTTCAGTCAGGTTTATGACTTTATGGCCCTGCGCATTATCACGGACTCGGTTAAGAACTGCTATGCGGCACTCGGTATTCTCCACCAAAGGTGGCCTCCCATTCCCTACCGATTCCGGGACTTCATTGCCATGCCCAAGCCCAACCTCTACCAAGCTCTGCACACAACGATCATCACTGAAGACAAACAAAGTTTTGAAATTCAGATTCGCACAAAAGAAATGAATAACATTGCAGAAAACGGGATCGCCTCCCACTGGAGATATAAAGAAGATGAGCCCCAGGCTCTGATGAAAGAGGACAAAAGGCTCCTGTGGCTGCGGGAAATCGTCGAGCTTTACAAGGAACAGAAAGACCCGATGGAATTCTTGAAGAACATTAAAATCGACCTTGTTCCCGAAGAAGTCTACGTGTTCTCTCCCAAAGGAAAGGTCATTTCTCTACCCATGGGGGCTTCGGCCTTGGACTTCGCTTTTAAAATCCACACGGAAATCGGCCTTCACAGCGCCGGGGCTAAAATAAACGGCAACTCCTCTCCCTTGAAAACTCTCTTGAAAACGGGCGATATTGTGGAAATTATTACTTCCCCCGAAAAAACGCCCAATCGAAGCTGGCTAAATATTGCCTTCACCTCTAGCGCCCGCCACCACATCAAACGTTGGCTGAACTTGCAGGCGAAAAGGAAGAGCATTGTCCTGGGGAAAAAATTGTGGGAAAAAGAAAGAAAAAAATACACCCTCCCCTCCGGCCTTCTCAAAGAAGAAACTTTACTGAAGCGCGTTGCGGAAATTACAAGTTTCAGAATTCGGGATATCGATGAGTTTTACGGCCTTATCGGTTTAGGAAAAATTATCGCGAATAAAAAGTGGATGGAAAAGTTTTTTCCCTCTGGAACAGAGAAGAGCGAAAAAGAAGCCTTTCTCCACAAATTCGTGGCCCGAGTGACCAAACGGCCAGCCAGCGAGATTCAGGTCAAAGACGGAGAGGAGGAGCTTGTCCACCTTGCCAAATGTTGTTCTCCAATCAAAGGAGAGCCGGTCATCGGCTATATCACTTCAGGGAAGGGGATTACCGTTCATTCGAGGAGCTGTCCATTCATCACCAAAGAAATTTTGGACAGTGAGCGCATGGTCGAGGTCACCTGGGGAAGCCTTTCCCAGAAATCCTATAAAGGACGCTTAATGATTCATGCCGCGGATTCACCAGGCGTTCTGGCCCAAGTGACCACGGCCATTTCTCAGAGAGGAGGAAATATTAGAAGAGCCGAAGTGACGACCTCTGCCGATAAAAAGGCTCAAATCAAACTGGATTTGCTCATCCGAGACATGAACCATCTCGAGTCCATTATTAAAGATATTTCGATCATCAAAGAAATTTATTCTGTAGCCAGATATTAGTGGAAGGTTATAACGCTTTGATGACCTTTCCGGAACGGAGGCATCTTGTACAAACCCAAATCTTCTTCACGCCAGAAGGGGTTCGTGCCTTCACGTGCTGAAGGTTTGGCTTCCATTTTTTGGGGGAGGCCTTATGGGAATGGCTAATACTGTGCCCAAATAGAAGGCCCTTTCTACAGATTTCACACACTTTTGGCATTTCTTTTCTCTCTCTAAAGGCCTATTTTATAGCATAAAAAAGGGCTCTTCGCAACTTCTCTCTCGTTCTCCAGATTTGCCGATAGAACATGAAGATGAGGTCCGGACGGTCCCCCATCGGACGATGCGTGCGTTCCTTTCATCTCAATCTCATGAATGAAGTTAGCGGAATTCCAGCATCCGATCGGTAAATTTGGGTCGTTCCCGAAATTTCCGTTGGAAAATAGAGATGAGCCACGGCCAACCATTAATAATTCGGGAACTCTTGGTCAAAAATTTCTTCTCCTTTTAAAGGCCTGAAGCGTATTCTTCATCAGCATGGCCCTTGTCAACAGGCCTACTCCCCCGGGCACAGGCGTCATAAACGCGGCTCTTTCAATCGCTCGCGGGTGGACATCTCCGACAATCGTGTACCCTTTTTCACGAATGTCCTTTTCTCTTTTTGGGTCTTGGCCAAAAAGCTCTTCAACCTTCTCCTTGTCGGCAAGAGAATTTATGCCCACGTCAATGACTGTCGCTCCAGGCTTCACAAATTCAGGCTGGACAAATGCGGCCCGTCCCATGGCCGCCACCAGGATGTCCGCCCGTGAGGCGACCTGCGGCAAATCTTTCGTCTTGCTATGGCAGATGGTGACCGTTCCATGCGCGTTGGTCATCATCGCCGCCAATGGCTTTCCCACGATCAGGCTCCGGCCGATGATGACGACTTCCTTCCCTTCAATCCCGATTTGATTGAACTTCAGCAGCTCCATAACTCCGGACGGTGTACAGGGTTTCAAGCCTTCCTGATTCATCAATAAATTCCCGAGGTTGTAAGGATGAAATCCGTCCACATCTTTCTCCGGCCGGATGGTGGCGATGATCTCCTGAGCGTTCAAGCCTGAAGGCAGGGGCAATTGAACAAGGATTCCATCCACATCGTTGTCCTGGTTCAATTCTTCGATCCTGGCTGTTAAGAAAGATGTGCTTGTATCAGCAGGAAAGGCAAGAATTCGGGAAGAAATCTCTACCTCCTGACTGGTTCTCTCTTTTCCCCTCAGATACACCTGGGAGGATCTGTTCTCTCCGACCAATATCCCTACAAGTCCGGGAACGGCATTTTTCGCGTTTTTATAAAATGCGACTTCCTCGCGAACTTCTTCTTTGATCTTATCTGCCAGGCGTTTTCCTTCAAGCCAAATCCCCATATTTTTCTCCTCCTTTCTCTCCTGCAGGCCATTATACAGTTGTCCCCTCCCGCTGACAACCCTGGGTTTCCTCCCAGAATTGATCGAACGCTGAAATCCCCCGAACTTCATTCATGTGTTCGAGATGGAAGAACATGAGCATCTCTGACAGGCCTCTTTGGCATATATTTTGCTGTGGATAGCTTCGCTTGACGAATTTGGGAAAAAGAAGTAATTTTGAAACGGCGTATCCGATGAAAAAAAATCTCATTTTGATTTTCCTCGCTCTCATCTATCTAGCTCTTTTCTTTATCAGCTGCGCTTCTTCCCCTGTAGACGACCAGATAAAATTGGGCCTCTGGGCCTCAGAGAAAGGTCTCTGGAATGAAGCCATTTTTCGATGGAAAAAGGCTTTGGCTTTAAACCCGAATTCTGTCGTCGCTCACAACAACCTCGCTGTCGCCTATGAGACTAAAGGGCTATTCAAGGAAGCCCTTCAGGAATATGAGCGGGCCCTCGAGCTTTCCCCAGAGAATTCTCACGTAAAGATGAATTACCAGAATTGTAAAGAAAATTTGAATCCCGCGAAAAAAGAATCCAATGAAGAAAAGTAACTATCTGGTTTTTCTCCTGTTTTTTATTTTCATATCCTGCACTTCAAACGATTTTCTTAAACTGAAGCTGGAAATTCCTCGGGCGCCTGCCGTCGATCTCGGACCGTTTAAAGAAATCATCGTGACGAATTTTCATCTGGAAAAAGAGGCCGAGGACTTTGATCTGAATCAGGTATTGACAAATTATTTTGCAGAAGAATTCCGTCATAAATTCAAAGGAATTATAACTTTAAAAACCATTTCCTGGGAAAAAGAAGAGTCGCTCAGAAACCAGGAATTCTGGCGACAGCTCTCGCCGGATTCAAAGGCCGCTCTTTTTCTGACTGGGAAGGCGGAATTCTCTCAAGAGATCCGTAAAGCCCTCGTAAAAAAGACCAAAGGGGAAATCGACGGCCCTTTCGCTCCAGAAAAAAGCTGGGCGGAGCAGAAGACCTGTTCTCTCAAGCTCAGCCTCCGCCTGGTCAATGCCGCAACCGGAGAAACACTCCTCCAAAAGGACTACCAGGAAACCGTTCATAATCCAAACATTAAGCATCCTGCGCATTTTGCGATTTATGACCTTATGAAAACAATTAAATTGAAATTCTTCCGCGAGATCTTCAATGAGGAGAAAATCCAGCAAAGATACCTTTTAGTGAAATAATGGAGCTCCGATGAAATTCTTGAGAAATCTATTTTTCTTTCTCGGCCTCTCCGCTCTCGCCTCACTGTTCTGTCTTTCTCAGAGCTATTACTTCCCTTATTATGGGAAAAATAAAGTCCTTTATGAACGTTTTAATTGGAAGAGCTATGCCACGGATCATTTCCAAATATATTTTTATTCTGAGGTCCCTCAAGTCCTCAAAAACATCGCTGAGATGGCGGAGAGTGCTTATCAAAAGATCAGTGAGATTCTCAAACACTCCCTTTCCTCTCCGGTCCCTATTATTTACTACAAAACCTTCACGGATTTTGAACAGACAAATATGTTTTGGGTATCCGAGGGGGTCCTGGGCGCCTCAGAGCCTGCCCTGAACCGGATCGGCCTCCATGGAGACATGCCTCTGGATGAAATCCAGAGCCTTGTCGAGCACGAATTGGGCCATATTTTTGAGTTTGACGTTCTCTGGGGCAGCCCTGAGAAAAGGCTCTATGCGATGAACGTTCCTCCTCTTTGGGTATTTGAAGGCCTGTCTGAATATGTCACCCAGAAATGGTCTCTCTGGTCAACTCTCATCGTGAGAGATGCGGCTCTAAATGACCGCATTCCCGACTTTACGGAAGCGGGAGAACTCTATTCGCGCTATCCTCTGCCCCGCGAGCCGGCGTATGATTTTGGACATGCCATTTATGAATTTATGGAATCAAAATACGGGAAGAATAGTATCCGGGAATTCCTTCTGGCGATGAAGAACATTCCCCTTTTTGGAAGAAAAGATTCCTTGGGAAAGGTCTTTGACCTGAAGCTCAACGAGTTCAGCTTTGAATTTAAAAAATATCTCCGCCAACGAGTCAAGGAATTTTACCTGAGGGAAAATCCTGAAGATTACAGCATTCCTCTTGGCCCTCTATTTCCTTTGAATCCATACTATTTTGCCTTCTCCCATACTCTTTCTCCCTCTGGAGACCTCGTGGCCACTATTACCTATAATATTCATGATTATGATGTGGATATTGTGCTCCTCTCCACGAAGGACGGCTCTATTGTGAAAAACATCACCCGGGGTTATACAAGTCAATATGAATATATAAAAATTGAAATAGATCCTTCCCTGGGGAGAAATCTGGCCTGGTCTCCAGGAGGGGATCGGATTGTTTTTTTTGCGCGGGATGGAGAAAAATATTCCCTGTTTATCATCGAGGCTTTGAAAGGAATCTTAAATAAAAAGATCCCAATCTCCGTGGACCAACCCTGCGCGCCTTGCTTCTCACCGGGTGGCGGCCAGATTCTCTTTACCGGATTCCAAAATGGGCAGAGGGACATCTTCCAGCTTGATCTTCTGACCGAAGAAATCAAGAATCTCACCGAGGACAGCCTATATGAGAAAGCTCCGGCCATCTCTCCCGACGGGAAATATGTGGCGTATACGATTCGCATGGATATCTATGACACGCTCTTTCTTTCCCCTTCTGATAATTTGAAGAAAAAAATTCAACTGACTTTTGAAAAAGGGAATACGATAAGCCCCCAATTCTCATCGGACTCCAGGGAGATCTATTTTTCCGGAGACATGCGGGATGCGTATAACATTTATTCCTTGAACCTGGAATCCGGTGAGCTTAAAAGGTATACCGACGTCCGAACCGGCAACTTTTTCCCGGCGCCCCTCCCGAATAAATCGAATGAACTAGTTTTTTCTTCCTTCAATAAAGGCGCTTTCCAGCTTTTTAAGAGTGAATTTCAAGGGACCGCAGAAGGAACTCTGCCTTTTGCCGAAAACGGCGTCCTGAGCTTTACGGAATATGGGACAGATGAGGAGATGTCACGGCTGAGTCAATACAAGTCCACTCTCACCCTGAAGATCAATCAAGAGAATATTCAACCGCACAAGGGAATAGGAAAACTCTATCTCACCTCCAGGCCTCCCATCGGAGCTATTGTTTCCACCGACGGGACCATCATGGGAGGGGCCACCCTTGCTTTCTCCGATATTCTTGGAGATCACTACTTCATCATCGAAGCTTACCAGATGAGAAGCTTCCGCTCCCATTTCTTTTCTTATATCAACCAGAAAAGAAGATTCCAGTTTATGGCCAGTATTTTTCAGTATACGGAGTTTTACTATCCCGATTACACCTATCTTGACCCCACTCTCTGGCACTATCTGACCTACCGGGATGCCATCGCCTACCGAAAAATATCAGGGTTAGCAATCAGCGCCTATTATCCTCTCAATAAATATTATCGAGCGGAAGCAAACCTCGGCTACTACAGTTACGAAGAGGAATTTTTAGATCCTTCCTTGATTCGCTTATACTCAGCCGGTGGATACGGCTATTTTTTGGAAGGGAAGCAGATCTCCGCTTCGTTCTCTTTGACGGGCGAGACCACCCTGTTTAATCCTATTTATGGCCCCAAGGCTGGAAGCACCTTCCGGTTGATCGCCTCTCAGGCCGTTCCGATCTCCAGCGATTTTATACAGAACACTACGATTCAGGCCGACCTTCGCAAGTACCTCCATTTAGGAGCGGATATTGTTCTGGCTTTCCGCCTCGATGGATTCTTGAGCCGTGGGAAAAATCCTTTTATTTTCTATTACGGCGGTAATAACGAGGTCCGCTCGTCTTATTTCAACAATATCATCGCCACGGAATGCTGGTTTGCCAATGCGGAGCTGAGGTTCCCCCTTATCGCCACCGCTATTTCCATCCTTGGCCAAATCGGGCCTGTTCGGGGCGTTTTGTTTTTTGATATCACTCGGGCAAAATTTAATGGATTCCCCGCGAAAATCACTACTTTTCTTGGCGAATTCAATCCTGGCGACACTGGCATACGAGAGGATGATGCCATCGGCTCCTTCGGCTATGGCATCGAGTTTTATTTTTTAGGGCTTCCTCTCCACCTGGAATTCGCTCAAAGGCTCTCTTTTCCAGACCTGTCCAATCCATTCAAATTTGATTCCGTCGGCAAATATAAAATAAAATTCTGGATCGGCTTTGATTTCTAAAAAATCCCTTGAATTCCTATATGAAGCATGCTATCATGGCGAAGCCTTCTTCACTTACATCAGCAAAAGTGGAAGGCTTTTTCCACAGCTGTGGAAATGTCTGTGGAAAACTAATTCGCCATCATGCAAATGGAAGATAAAAATAACCCTTGGCTTCAAATCATTCTGGAGATTCAAAAAAAGATCGACCAAAACAGTTTTGAAACCTGGTTTGAGCCGACGACCTATATCGGCCAGGAAAAAGGCTGTCTTTATATCAAAGTCCCGAATTCCTATTTCAGAGACTGGCTTTCCTTTCATTATTCCGGCTTAATCAATGAAAGCGCCCAGAATCTTTTCGGAAAAGTATTTGACATTAAATACATTTTTGACGATGCCTCGTTCTCTTTCATGCGCCGTTCGCCGACGGAAAGAAGGTCAAAGTACGGAACCCTTCTCAATCCAAACCTGAATCCGAATTATACATTTGAGAACTTTGTGGTCGGATCCTGCAATCAATTTGCTCATGCGGCCTCTATTGCCGTGGCTAAAAACCCGGCAAAATCTTATAATCCTCTTTATATTTACGGCGGCTCCGGCCTGGGAAAGACTCATTTGATGAATGCCATCGGCCATTTCGCCATCCATAATGACCCCCGCTTGAAAATTCTTTACATCACCACAGAAAAATTCATGAATGACCTTATCAACCACCTCCAGTACGGTAAAATTCTTGATTTCCGACAGAAATACAGAAGCATCGACGTGCTCCTAATGGATGATGTCCACAATCTCTCTGGAAAAGATCGGACAAAGGAGGAATTTTTCCATACCTTCAATCATCTGTACGACAACCAAAAACAGATTGTCATCTCCAGCGACTGTCCTCCAAAGGAAATTCTGGGTCTCGAGGAAAGATTCAGCTCCCGTTTTGAATGGGGACTTATTGCGGATTTGAAAGCTCCGGATATTGAGACGAGAATTGCCATTCTGAAAAAGAAAGCGGAGCTCGAAGAGGTGGATCTTCCGGAAAGCGTGGCACTTTACATCGCGGATAAAGTCCACTCCAATATTAGAGAGCTGGAAGGATATCTCAGGCGTGTCGTCGCTTATTCTTCTCTCCGCGGAGAGAAAATTGATCTGGATTTGGCTAAGGAATCCCTTAAAGATCTGCTGGATTCCGCTTCACATATTGTCACTGTGGAAAAAATTCAGAAATTTATATGTCATAAATACAAAATCAAACCCGCTCAGTTGAAATCTAAGAATAATTCCCCAAAATTCTCCTTCCCCCGCCAGGTCGCTATGTATTTATCGAAAGAATTAACCAAATCTTCGCTTCCTGAAATTGGCAAGAAATTCGGTGGAAAACATCATACAACTGTTATTCACAGTATTCGAAAAATTGAAAAAATGCGAGAAGAAAAATCAGAATTTAACAAAGAAATAAACAGCCTGATTAGCTATATTCAATAATGAAATCAGGGATTTAAAAGAGTTTTTCACATATTCATTGATTTTATTCTTTTTATTATTTAATCTTTTATTAAAGAATAAATAAGAATAATAATAAAGGAACGGTGAAAGATATGAAATTCTCAATTCTTAAGGGAAATATTCTTGAAGAACTTCAGCTTCTTCAAGGAATTGTGGAAAAAAGAAATACAATGCCCATTCTAGCGAATATATTGATGAAAGTATCCAAGGAAGAAGTGGAAATGACAGGAACAGACCTAGAAGTTGGGCTGAGAACATATTTCCAGGCCGAAGTGGATGAGCCTGGATCTATCACAATCTCAGGAAAAAAACTTTTTGAAATTGTCAAATCTCTACTGGACGGAAAAGTCGTCACTTTCAAAGAAGATAAAAACCTGATAATGGAAATCACATCCGGAGACAGTGAATTTAAAGTTCTCTGCCTACCCAAAGAGGATTATCCTCAGGTTCCGGAAACGGCATTTGAGAAAGGAATTAAAATTCCCTTAGAAAGCTTCAAAGAGATGATCGACCGGGTTTATTTCGCCATTGCCCAAGAACAGCGGTATTACCTCAACGGCGCATTAATGGTGCTGAAACCCAAATCCCTCGAACTAGTGAGTACAGACGGCCACCGCCTCTCATATACGTCGAAAATGATTGATGATTTAAAGACCGACACGGAAATTCGAGTGATTATTGCCAAAAAAACCTTGAGTGAATTGAGAAAATTCAATAACGGGCATATAGAGTTTGATATGGACGAGAACAATCTCTTCTTTAAAGTGAATAATCGAATTCTTATTTCCAGAATTATAGAAAGCAAGTTTCCAAATTTTGATGCCGTCATCCCTAAAGACAACCCGAATATTGTTTTTCTTCCCAGAGAAGAATTTATAAATGCCATTCGCAGGGTCGCGCTTCTGTCTGCAGAGAGATCCAAAGGAATTAAGTTTTACCTCGAAAAAAATCAATTACGCCTCTTCTCTTCCAATCCGGAAATTGGAGAAGCCAGAGACCGGCTGGAAATTGAGTATAAGGGATCGAGTCTGGAAACCGGCTTTAATGCTCAGTATATTCTTGATTATTTGACGACAATCAACACAGAAAAAGTTCGTTTTGAGATTAAAGATGAAAACAGCGCGGTTCTCATCCGGCCTGAAGTGGAAGGCGAAATAAAAAGCCTTTATGTCCTCATGCCGATGAAAATCTAAGAAGCGAAAAACGAACTAAAATATTTCCATCGGATAGCGCTTGCCCAGGAGAAAGACCGTTCCTTCTTTATCCACAATAATCGCGCCGTAATCGGGGTATTTATTTAGTATTCCCTCGGGATGACGGCTGACAAAAAGGGCTGTTGAGAGAGCATCACAGAGGGTGGTTTCCGGCCCAATGACTGTCACGCTCTGGTTATCTCGGGCCGGATATCCGGTTTTTGGATTAAAAATATGGGGGTAACGGATGCCATTGATTTCAAAGTACCTCTGGTAATCACCGGAAGTCGCTACCCCAAGATCGGAGATATTCAAAACTCCTAAAAATCCGCTCTTCCGGGGATGTTGGATGCCAATCTTCCAGGGCTGCGAATCCGGATTTTTGCCCCAACAGAAGAGATCTCCCCCCAAGTTGATAAGGCCGTTTGAAAATCCTAATTTTTTTAAGGACTGAACAGCCAGGTCAATTCCCAATCCTTTGGCGATCCCTCCCCAGTCGAGCTCCATCTGGGGAAGTAGAATTAAAATCCCTTTTGCTGTACTAATTTTATTCATCCCCACGTGATTCAAAGCCGCTTGAATTTCTTCTGGGGATGGAATTCGATGGGAGTTATGGCGAAATCCCCAGATCCGGGATAAGGGGGCCACGGTGATATCAAAATCCCCGTCCGAGTCCAGGAAGACTTGCCGGGCTTTCTGAAAAAGATTTGAAACCAATGGGGAAGAAAGGGGCGCGGTGCCGGGCGAGAAATATTGTTCTATTTCAGAAAAGGTCCGCGCGACCTCTTTCTGGCCGTTTTCAAAGCCGGAGGGGGAGCCGAGGAGGCGGACCTCACAGACCGTGTCGAAAAAGAGGAGGGTGGTGGTCTGCCAGGATTCTCTGACCCGACAATTCACGACCAGGAGGCAGAGGATACAAAGCAGAGAAAAAGGCTTTTTAGCCAATGATCGTGTCAAATAAATGGGGCCCCTCGATTTGTAAAAGGAAATGATTCGGAACACAAATGATTCTCTCTCCAGCCAGAGAAACGGGGGGAGAGGAAACGCAGACCTTCTGGGGGCATGACGAAGAAGCGACCTCGGCCTTTCCCGATTTCACGACGACAGAGAGGTTCCCGTTCTTTGTCAGGTAAGTTTTTTGGATGTCTCTCTCGAGGGAGATTTTGTCCACTGTCTTTCCCTGGAGAGAGATTGTGGCGAAAACTCCGGGTTGAAGACGGGGCCGGACTTTCGCCATAGAAAGCGTCGTCAGGCAAGAAGAAGGCCTTTCATTTCGGTTGATTTCTGTCCACAGGGCGAGCAGTCGATGGGTTCTTATTTCCACGATCTGCCCTTCTTTGATGAGCGTAAAAGAGGGCGGGACCGGATGGTGAAGAAGTCGGAAGGCAATGGAAATGTCAGCGGGAGAAGAAGAAGGTAACGGCTTCCAGCCGGAATGGACAAGAGATTTTTTTATTTCTTCAGCTTCAGGATGGACGCTGAGGAAGTCAAAGCTTTTTCCCTTGATGAGGCCGACGCCCGTCAATTCTTCCAGGAGGGTGGGGACAACTCTGTGGGAATTGTCGGAGATGAGGAAGAGCTCGGAGTTCTCCTTTGCGGGCTTCGATCCGATAAAAAGCGGTGTGAGAAGAGAAGCCGAGAGGACATTTTTAAAAAAATCTCGTCTATCCATGAGTCTCTCCTTTGTGGACGATGGCCAAGATCACCGGATACAGTTTTCGCTTGTTTTGGGTTCGGGAATAGCGAAAAAGACCGAGGCCTCCCAGAGCCAAACCGACCAGAAGCCCGATGAAGCCAGCGGCTTGAGCCGGCAGCTTGAGCATTGGAGCGGCGAGATAGCCCAGGGCAAGACCCAGGAGTGAAGAGATGAGAAGGATTCCAAAAATCCGGAGGGTTTCCCTGTTGTATTTGGCTTCCGGGATATTAATTTTAACCAAATCTCCTGGAGCGGCCTTCAGGGGATTAAAGACGGTAAGGGTTCCGCCTTCACCTTGTTGTCCCTGGCAGATAAGGCGGGCTGAGCAGGAACAACAGAGGGAGCTTGAAGTGACCTTCACACGGGCCATATCTTTTTGCGTTGAGACAACCACGGCGTCATCAATCATTTTTGGGAATCCGGCCAATCGCTCCGGTGGGGCATTTTTCTATTTCCGGTATTTTTTCCGGAGTTATTTTTTTATCGTCGACGATTTTGGCCAGGTAATTTTCTATAATTATACCCTCGGGACAGGCTCTGGAGCAAATCCCACAGGCAATACAGGCGTTGTCACAAACTTTTCTGGCTGTCGGCCCGCGGTCCAGAGAGCGGCAGAAGACAAGGATTTCCGTTGAAGTCGGATGAAGCTCCATGATATTTCTCGGGCAGGCTTCGACACATTTTCCACAGGCCGTGCACAGGTCTTTGCGAACGTGAGGCAGGGCGTCCTCGCCCATAAACAGAGCATCAAAAGGACAAGCCAAAACACAGTCCCCCAGCCCGAGGCAGCCGTAGGAACACTGCTTATTTCCTCCGATCAGATTTGAGCCCTTACAGGAAAGAAGTCCCTGATAACTTCCCCGGGACCTGGCCGCCTTCCATGTGCCCCGGCAGAGAACACGGGCAATCTTTTTGATGATTCCTTCTGTTTGAACGCCAAGGATTTCAGCGATCCGTTTGGCTGTTTCCTCCCCTCCGACTGGACAGCTGTTGGCGGCAGCCTTCCCGTTGACCACGGCTTCAGCCAGGGCCCGGCAGCCAGCATACCCGCAGGCTCCGCAGTTTGCCTGCGGCAGAAATTCGGCTATTTTTTCGATCCGAGGGTCGACATAAACATGGAACTTCTTTGAGGCATAAATCAGGCCCAGGGCAAAGATGAACGCCAAGCCTCCCATAGTGATGACAGGAACGAGAATATCCATCATTTGATCATTCCGGAGAAGCCCAAGAAGGCCAGGGCAAGGATTCCTGTGACAATAAGGGAAATTCCGGCACCTTTGAGAGCCTCGGGAACGTCAGCCAAATCGAGCTGTTCGCGAATGGCGGCCATCAGGACAATCGCCACAGTAAATCCGATTCCTGCCCCGACACCAAACACAACGGCTTCCATAAAATTGTATTCCTTTAATGCGGTGAGAAGAGCCAGGCCCATGATGCAGCAGTTTGTTGTGATGAGCGGGAGGTAAATTCCCATCGCCTGATAGAGCGGAGGGCTGGTCTTCCGGATAAACATTTCCACCAGCTGAACCAGAGCAGCGATGACCAGAATGAAGGAGACGATCTGGAGGTAGTCCAGCTTATAGGGGATGAGAATCCAGTAGTTGATGGCCCAGGAAGCCACAGCTGTCAGGGCCATGACAAAAGTCACGGCTACGCCCATGGAAAAGGCAGAGTCAATCTTCTTTGAAACGCCAAGAAATGGACAGAGCCCCAGGAAATAGCGGAGGACGAAGTTGTTGATCAGAATCGCAGAAATGAAAATAATGAAAAGCTCCACGGCTATCTCCTTTTTTTGGCCTTTAACTCAATCTGGTTGGCCACAGCGACAATGATCCCCAACGTGAGGAAGGCTCCAGGAGGGAGGATCATGACAATCCAGGGCTCATACCAGGCGCCAAGGATCCTGAAACCGAGAAGAGTACCGTTTCCGAGGACTTCACGGATAACGCCTATGAGGATAATAATAACAGTGTATCCCGCGCTCATGCCGAGGGCGTCGACAAAGGAACGGCCGACCGTGTTTTTTGAAGCAAATGCTTCGGCTCGGCCGAGGATGATGCAATTGACCACAATCAGGGGGACATAGGGGCCGAGCGCCTTGGAGAGCGGAGGGAAATAGGCGGCCAGAAAACGGTCTGCAATGGTGACAAAGGAAGCGATGATGACGATATAAGAGGCGATTCTGACTTGGTTGGGAATCAGCTTCCTCACCAGAGAAATAAAGAGGGAGCTGAAGATTGTGACAAAGGTCACGGCCAACGCCATCGCTACGCTGTTAATAACGGCATTCGTGATGGCCAGGACCGAACACAGGCCTAGAAGCTGTCGTGAAACAGGGTTCTCTGACCAAAGCCCTTTCGTGAATTCCTGCCCCAGGCTTTTATTTGGCATGGGCCCCCTCGGTGAAAAGCCTTCCCTCTTCTTTTAATTGTTTGATTTTTTCTAGCGATTTATTGACACCGGAGAGAACCGCTTCCGAGGAAATGGTCGCTCCCGTAATGGTGTTCACTTCCGACGAAGAAAGATTCTCTTTTTTGGCCGGAGGTTTGTGCAGAGTGAGCGGCCGGGTGAAGACTTTCTCCTCCCAGAATTGAAGGAAGGCTTCATGGTCCGTGATTTTTGCGCCCAGACCCGGTGTTTCCTTCTGGTCCAGTATGTAGAGGCTGTTGATCTTCGTGAGGGGCGCGTTTGTCCCGAAAAGGAAAAGGATTTTATCCTGAAATCCGGCAACCGCGGTTTGGATGGCAAAGCCCACAACCTGTCCCTGGGCGTCTATGCCCTCGTAAACGGTAAAGTCTTTTTCTTCATAGATTTTCTGGCTTGTCTCTGTTCCGGGGATGACGATTGTCACGGCCGCTTCAATTTCTTTCTGCTTGTTATCAGCGATCTTTTCCCTGGTCAAGAGGTTGACGCTCATCAGCAGCGCTCCAGAGAGGAGGCCGACCGAAGAAAGGACGACAAGCATTCGCGAAGAGAGTGTCATTTTTTCTTTCTTACTTGGCCCAGAATACGGGGGCGAATGTATATATTCAACAGCGGGACACAGGCATTCATCAAGAGAATAGAATACATGACGCCTTCAGGAAATCCTCCGAAAAGGCGGATGAGGCCGATGAGAAATCCTATTCCTAGAGCATATATCCAGGTGGCCATTGGTGCCAGCGGGGAGGTGACCATGTCTGTGGCCATGAAAAAGGCGCCCAGAAGAAGACCTCCAGCAAGGAGGTGAAAGCCTGGGGAGACGTATTTATCAGGACTGGCCAGCCAGAAGACTCCTGTAAATACGGTAAGGGAGAGTAAAATGCCCAGAGGGATTCGCCAGTCAATGGTCCGGCGGAAGAGGAGAAAAAGACCTCCCAGAAGAAGGGCAATGGCCGATGTTTCGCCTAGACAACCTCCGACATTGCCCCAGAAAAGGCTTTTCAGGGGAACGAGTGTCCCTTTGGCAAGGGCGCTCTGAAATTTCAGATCCCCCAGCGGGGTGGCATATGTGGCAGTGTTGACCGTGACCATAACCGGAGGAATCCATGTGGTCATAGCCGCTGGAAAAGCAGTGGCGAGGAAAGCCCTTCCCACAAGGGCGGGATTAAAAATGTTATGGCCGAGTCCGCCAAAAACCTGTTTGCCAATCCCTATGGCGGCAACGGAGCCGATGACGGCCATGCTCACCGGCAAAGAGGGGGGGAGAGTCATGGCCAGAAGCAAGCCTGTGATGATCGCCGATCCGTCTAAAAGAGAATGCATGGATTTTTTCCTGACTAGAAAGAAGAGTGCTTCTGTGGCCAGGCAGGCTGCACCACAAGAGAGGAGTAGAGCCAATGCTCTGAAACGGAAAAAGTACACAGAAGCCAGGCCGGCCGGAGCGAGGCCGATAATGACGGTGTACATAATTTTTGGGACAGAATCTCTGTCCCGGAAATGAGGGGAAGACTTAATGATGAAATTATGGTTTGTCATCCGGCTCTCTTTTTCGATTTCAAACTGCTGACAGAACTTTTCCCAAGGCGAATCCAGTGAACGAGCGGAATATTGGAAGGACAGATGTACTGACAACATCCGCATTCCACGCAATCCAGTACACCCCAGGCTTCCGCTTCTTCCAGGTTTTCGTATTTGATAAACTTGGCCAACTGAGTCGGAACAAGACCCATTGGGCAGTGGTCGACGCAGCGGGCACAGCGGATGCAGCTGTATTCGCGCGGCTGCGGTCCGGGAAGCCATGCGAGAATTCCTGATGTCCCTTTAATAAGGGGCACATCCAGAGACCATTGAGAGACGCCCATCATTGGGCCGCCGATGATGAGGAGGTTCGCCCCGTCATTCAGCCCGCCGCAGAAGTCAATGACATTCTGGACAGGCGTCCCGATGCGCACCAGAACATTCTTCGGCTCTTTGATCCCCGGACCGGAGCAGGTGATGACTCTTTCGTAAAGAGGCGTTCCTTTTTTGACGGCATCCCAAACAGCTTTGGCTGTCCCCACGTTCTGGACGACAACTCCCACATTAAAGGGAAGCCCTCCGCGAGGAACCGCTCTCCGCAGAAGAGCAAAAATGAGGTTCTTTTCTGCTCCCTGTGGATATTTCGTTTTCAACAGAGAAAGTTCTATGGGGAATCCATTGAGATATCTTTGAAGCGTTTCGAAGGCTTTGATTTTATTATCTTCAATGCCGACAACAACTTTTTTCGCAGAGGCGGCCAGCCGGATGATTTCTGCGCCTTGAAGGATATCTTCTGGATATTCCATCATGAGCCTGTAATCTCCTGTCAGCAGGGGCTCACACTCGCAACCGTTGATGATGATTGTGTCGATGTTCGCGTCTTTGGGTGGAGAGAGCTTGACCGCGGTGGGAAAGGCGGCCCCTCCCAGCCCGACCACTCCGGCTTCTCTGACTTTCTGGCATATTTCCTCAGAGCTGAGAGAAAAAGGGTCTTCAGCAGGCATAAGCCTCGGACCTTTTCCATTTTCTTCCGGTCTTTCTGAAGGCGCCAGGTCTTGGCCGTCATTGGCTATGGTTACGGTAGGTACCGGTTTTCCGCAGGGGTGGTTATAGTCATCTATGGAGACGACCTTTCCAGAGACAGGAGCGTGAACAGAAGCTGAAAAAAGAGAACTGGCGTCACCGATTTTTTGCCCGAGATAGACGACATCGCCTTTTTTAACCAGAGGCTGGGCCGGTTTGCCAAAATGCTGAGACAGAGGGACGAAGACTTTTTCCGGAGGAGGAAGAACTTCGATGGGTTTCTCTGCGGTCAGATCCTTCAATTCCGGAGGATGAATTCCACGAGGAAAAGTATTGCGTTTCATGGCTATTAAGGCGAAATATAAAATGAGGGACAAGTGTATTAAGAAAGACAAGAACTTGTCAACTGTGGATAGACGATTGGGCGCGAAGGAGCGAGTCCGTAATTTTCCTATTTCGAGGAAAGCGAGGACACGAACCGAAACAAGGGAATTCGGATTATATCCCCGTTGTGGGACAGGCTCTGAATTTCCCTCCTTTCTCTTACAAAGTGGGATACGGTCAGAGAAAAAATGTGTTGATTTTTATCGCTCATTATAGGATAAATTTAGTAAATTTTCATGAAAGAAGGAAAGGGCGAATGAATCTTGAAATAAGAGAAGTCAAAACGCGCAAGGACCTTAAGACTTTTATTTATCTTCCGGAAAAAATCCATGCGCATCATGTCAATTGGGTTCATCCAATTTATATGGATGAATGGAAATATTTTAATCCGAAAACAAACAAGGCGTTTTCGTATTGTCCGACAATCCTTCTTCTTGCGTTCAGAGAGCAGGAAGCCGTCGGCCGCGTCATGGGGATTATCAATACGCGTTACAATGAGCACCGCAATGTCCGGATCGCCAGATTTGGATATCTTGAGACCTCGAAAGACCAGGAAGTTGTTCATGGCCTTTTGACCCGCATTGAAGAGTGGGCACGGGCACGCGGAATGACACGCATCATTGGGCCCTACGGCTTCTCAGACCAGGATCCCGAAGGATTCCTCATCGAAGGATTTGAGAACCGGGCAACAATTGCCACGTATTTCAATTTTGAATGGCTGCCTCAAGTGGTCGAGCACGAGGGCTATACAAAAGATGTGGATTATTTTGTCTATAAGCTGGATGTGCCGAAGAAGCTTCCTGATTTTTACTTAAGAATTTATGAGCGGATTCAACGGCGCGGGAATTTTGAAATTCGTGAATTCCGGAGAAAGAAAGATCTCAAGCCGTGGATTCGGCCTGTTCTCAGCCTGATGAATGAATGTTACACAGAAAGCAATATCTATGGCTTTGCTCCCCTGGAGGAAAATGAGATGGACGACCTGGCCAAGCGCTATCTTCCAGTGATCGACCCCAGGTTTGTCAAGGCGGTCCAGAAAGGCGACGAAGTGGTTGCCTTCGTTATCGGTATTCCTGATATGACGGAGGGGATCCTGAACGCTCGGGGCCGGCTTTTTCCTTTTGGATTTCTCAAAATCCTTCGGGCAGCCAAAAAGACAAAACAACTGGACCTTCTGCTCGGCGGAATTAAAGAAAAATACAGAGGCATCGGGCTGGATGTCCTCATGGGAGTGAAGATGATTATCTCTGCCTCTGAGGCGGGATTCGAAATTATGGACACCCATCATGAACTGGAAGCCAACGTGAAGGTCAGGGCGGAGATGGAACGAATGGGGGGGAAACTATATAAAAAATACCGGGTCTACCAGAAAGTTTTATAGCACGGCTGAGGGCAGCGGTCCCAAATTGAGTTCAGACTAAATCCCGAGCAGCGAACCGAGATAGAAGATGCTCATGATGACCAAGAGCATCACTGTGGCCCAGGAAAAAATATTCTCGCCGCGCTTGTTCGCATAGTCTCCCATCAGCTTTTTGTCGTTGACCAAAAGAAGCATGAAAATCAAAATCACAGGCAGGACGAGCCCATTGATGACTTGGGAGATATACATGACCGGGAAAAGAGGGATTCCCGGGAGAAGAATGATGCCCGCCCCGAGAAAAATCAGCATGGAGTAGAGCCCGTAGAACTGGGGGGCCTCAGAAAATTTTTTATTGACTCCATTCTCCCAGCCCATGCCTTCGCAGACGACAAAGGCTGTGGAGAGGGGCAAAATAGAAGCGGCGAAAAGGGAAGCATTAAGAAGTCCAAAGGCAAAAAGGGCGGAGCAGTACTTCCCTGCCAAAGGAGCCAGGGCCAGGGCCGCATCTGCAGCGGTGTCTACTTTTATTCCCGATTTAAAAAGTGTGGCTCCGCAGGTGAGAACGATGAAACCGGCGATAATGGTCACCACAAAACTTCCGATGACGACATCCAGCCGGGCATGCTTATAATCCCTGACAGCAATATTTTTTTCCACAACTGAGGATTGAAGATAGAATTGCATCCAGGGAGCAATGGTCGTCCCGACAAGGCCGATGAGCATTCCCATTCTTACAGAGGAGAAGTCAAATGCTGGATGGATCAGATTTTTCCCAATCTCTCCCCAGTCAGGTTTGGCCAGGAAGCCAGCGATGATGTACGTCACATAGAACAGACAGGCATAAAGAAAGATTTTTTCCACGGACCGGTAGGTTCCTTTGACGACCAAGAGCCAGACCAGTAGGGCGCTGATTGGAACAGAGATGAACTTTGAGACGTGAAATATTTCCAGGCTCGAGGCCACTCCGGCAAATTCGGCAATCACATTACCGAAATTGGTCAGGACCAAGGTCAGAAGAAGATAGACAGTGATCCGAACTCCGAATCGTTCGCGGATGAGGTCCGAAAGACCCTTTCCGGTTACGACGCCCATTCGGGCGCTCATTTCCTGGATGATAATGAGGGCCAACATGATGGGGATGAGCGACCAGAGAAGGCTGTATCCGAAATGGGCTCCAGCCATTGAATATGTCGCGATTCCGCCCGCATCATTGTCGACATTGGACGTGATAATCCCAGGGCCGGCGACAGCCAGAAAGAGAAGGAATGTTTTCCAGTGGGACTTGAGATTCGGTCTTTTCATCGGGCCCATACCGCTATACATTTATTCCTTGAATTCTAATTCCATAATGTCCTGAAGGGTGATAATTCCTTTCAGGACATTGTCCTGGTCGATGACGGGCAGAGACATGAGTTTATACTTTTTGAAAAGCGCAGCGACCTTGTCCACGTCGTCTTCCGGCTCAACCTTAATGAGATGTGTATTCATCAGCTGCGACAGAGGGGTGTCTCTGGGACAGGTAATGAGGTACCGTAACGTGGAGACGCCCACAAGATGGTTTTCCCTGTCTGTGACATAGATGTAGGCCAGGGTTTCCAGCGGGTGAATCGTTGTCTTGAATTTTTCTATGGCGTCCCCGATGGTCTGATCCTGGATGATTGAAAAAAATTCACTGGTCATAATGCTTCCGGCTGTTCCCTCTTCAAACTTGAGGAGCTCTTCAACGGCCTCTCGTGAGAGCTTCTCCATGGTCCGGATCAATTTCTGCTTTTTTTCCTCCGGCAGGTCAGCGAGCAGGTCTGTTGCCTCGTCGGGAGCCATTTCCTCCAGGATATCAGAGGCTTTTTCTACAGTGGCGGATTGGATCAAGGCGACCTGAAGCTTGGGATCGACCTCCTCAAGCGTCTGAGCGGCGGTCTGCAAATCCAGGAACTGGAAGATCGTGGAACGGTTGAACCGATCGAGCTCTTCGATGATGTCCGCCAGATCTGAGGGATGGATCTCATGGATTTTTCTTGACGTTACATTCAGCTTGAGGTTCTTCTTTCTGGGATCGCTGGAGAGCGGCTGGATGTATTTCCAGGAGATCATTTTTTCTTTGAATTGAAAGGCAAAGAGCCAGTTGCTGAGGGCGTCCATTGTCTTCAGCCAGCCAAGGCGGCGCAGAATCCCTCTGATCCCGTAATCCACATGAACAATACGGAGCTCTTTGTTCACAACCAGAAGATGGATGTCGTTCACCCGTTCGATTTTGGCTCCGAAAGTGTCTACCACCTGCTTGTCCAAAAGCTCCTCTCGCAGCAGGATCTCATCCGTTTTAACTTCAAGGGGCTTGAATTTTATCTCAGCGCCTGGGTTGAGTTGGACCGTGTGACTGTAAAAGCTTTGCACGCCGATCCACTCCAGTTCTATAGGCTTTCTCTCCCCCCTCTTTTTAACCACCAGGGTTGTCACTTTTGGAAAGAGCTCTCCCAGCTTGACTTTCAAGTCGGTTAATTTTCCTTGGGAATGGCCGTGCGCATCAAGCACCGGACAACCCAGGATTTCTGAGACGTAGACGAACATTTTTACACTCGCCTCTTGACCGATTTTTTGGTTCAGCTCCAGATTCATTGAGGCCGACACAACTCCTTTAAAACTTGCTTATAACACAGGAAATATCGGCTGTCAAAAATTCTTTTTTCCCCTTTTCACAATCTCTAAAACGGCGAGAATTATGAAGACTTCCGTTGATTCTCTATTTCGCTTCGGCCCAATTCGGCCCCCATCCGAGCTGAACTTTTAACGGGATTTTGAGCGGAAAAACATGCTCCAATCTCTCTTTAACGATACCTTCCACCTCGGCCTTTTCTCTTCCCGGGACTTCAAATACCAGCTCATCGTGGACCTGAAGAATCATCTGTGTTTGCAAATTCTGCCGATGCAATTCCCGCCAGATATCGATCATTGCTTTTTTCATTAAATCTGCGGCCGAACCCTGGATGGGAGTGTTGAGGGCGATGCGGCGGCCGGCCTGACGGATTGAATTTTCCGACTGCTTGAGCTCCGGGACCTGTCGGATCCTCCCAAAGAGAGTTTTGGAGAACCCGCAGCTCTTTGCTTCCTCGACGATCTTTTCCAGGAACTCCTGAACCTTCGGGTATTTTTCGTAATAGCGGTCGATGAATTTTTGCGCTTCCGAAGTCGAGGTCTGCAGCTCTTTGGCCAAAGAAAAGGCAGAAGTCCCGTAGATTATGCTGAAGTTGATGACCTTCGCTTTCCGGCGTTGTTCCTCTTTGTAGAGGGAAGACGTGGTTCCGAATACGCGCAGGGCGGTTTCCTCATGGATATCGCGATCGTGGAGGAATGATTCAACAAGGGCCGGGTCTTCCGAGAGATGGGCCAGAACCCGGAGTTCAATCTGGGAATAATCAGCGGTGAGGAAAAGACACCCCTTTTCTGGAATAAAGGCCTGACGGAACCTCTTTCCCATTTCTCCGCGGGCCGGGATGTTCTGAAGGTTCGGATTGGAGCTGGAAAGGCGGCCAGTGGCCGCAACCGTCTGGTTATATGAGGTGTGAATCCTTCCGGTCTCCGGATTGATCAAGAGGGGCAGTGCATCCGCATAAGTGGATTTGAGCTTTGAAAGCTGCCTGTAGTCCAGGGCGTACCGGGCAATGGGATGGAGAGGAGCCAGTTCCTGGAGAATGTTGATGGAGGTGGAATATCCCCGGGTAATTTTGGTTTTCCGTGAGGGAGGGAGGTTCATTTTATTAAAGAGAATGTGGGCCAGCTGCTGAGGGGAATTGATGTTGAATTTCACACCGCTTGTTTCATAGATTTTCTTCTCCAGGAGAGAGAGTTCAGCCTCCAACTCTACGGAGAGGCCTTTGAGGGCTTCTGCGTCGATTTTCACTCCGGCCATCTCCATTTCAGCCAAAACCTCGATCAGGGGCTTCTCGATTTCCCTGTAAAGGGTATCCAATTTCTTTTCCTTAACTCGTGGCCATAAAATCTGGCTCAGTTCAAAGGCAAAGTCCGCATCCTGGCAGGCATAGGGAGTGACTTTTTCGATTTCCACACGGTTCATAGTCAATTCATTCTTGCCTTTTCCGACCACCTCGTGATAGGGAATGGATTTGGCCTGAAGATAATGGAGGGCCAACTTATTCAGGTTGTGTTTCCCCCAGTTTGGCTCCAGAAGATAGGACAGGACCATTGTATCCAGGTCAATTCCCTCCAAGGAGATTTCCTCTCTTTTAAGAATGATCAAGTCATACTTAATATTCTGACCGATTTTTTTTATCTTTGGATCTTGGAGCACGTCTCTGAGAAGACGCAACGCTTTCTCTTTGGGAATCTGCGTGGTCGCGCCAGGATAATCGTGACCGAGGGGGAGATAAAAAGCTTCCCCGGGCTCCAAAGAGAAGGAGATCCCGACGAGATGGGCCTGGGTGGGAGAGACGCTGTCTGTTTCTGTGTCCAGAGAAAGGAATTTGGCTCTTTTCATTCTCTCCACCTGTTCTTGAAGCTCTTTTTCTTTGAAAACAACCGTGTATTTTTTGGGAGCTTTTTTGGGGGATTTGAGATGTTCCGAGAGGAGGGATGAGAACTCGAGTTCCTGGTAGAGCCGAAGAATTTCTTTATCGTTCGGTTCGGATACGGCAAAGTCATGGAGCCGAAAGGGAATATCCAGCTCTTTTTCAATGGTCGCCAGCTTCTGGCTCAAGCGAAGTGCGTCCAGGTTTTGCTCGATTTTTTCCTTGAGCTTTGGATTCTTGATTTGTCCAAGGTTTTTAAGGAGATTTTCCAGGGATCCGAACTGATTGATAAGTTTTTTAGAGGTCTTCTCTCCGATTCCGGGCACGCCCGGGATGTTATCTGATGGATCTCCCCAGAGGGCAAGGACATCGACAACCTGGGAAGGGAAAGCGCCGAAGAATTCCTTGACCTTTTGTTCATCCAGGTACATCTCCTTGGCCGGATTGTAGACGGCGGTTGTTTTATCGACGAGCTGAAAGAGGTCTTTGTCGGTGGTAACAATGACGGTTTGGCACTTGTGGGCAGATGCCTCGCCGGCCAGGCTTCCCAAGACATCATCGGCTTCGTATTTTTCATATTCAAAGATGGGAATGTTAAAGGCCTGGATGATTTGTTTTAAGACGGGAACCTGTTGGACAAGGTCCTCAGGCATGGGCTTGCGGTGAGCTTTATATTCCTTGAAAACCTCGTGGCGGAACGTGGGGCCCGGTGTGTCGAAAACGATTCCCAGGTAGCGGGGTTTTTCTTTCTCCATAAATTTCCGGAGTATATTGATGAATCCGAAGATGGCATTCGTGGGAAAGCCCTGAGAAGTGGACAGGTGCTGAATGGCGTAATAGGAACGGTAGAGGAGGGAGTTACCGTCGATGAGGAAGATTTTGTCTCCATTCATCATCTTTCAGAGAGGAGGTAGCGGTCGTACTTCCCATCATAAATTTCATTTAAGAAGGTGAAGTGCTGTTTTTCCATGATCTGGGCGATTTTTGTCTTGAGGGCGGGATCTTCGAGAAATTGGGTATAAGAGGACTTTTGAGAGAAAATAAGCCTTCCTGCCTTATAGATGAGAGTTTCGACGTATTGGGCCTGGAGCCCTTTGTCCTGCGTTTGGACGTGAAGGGAGATTCCTTTATATTTGATCTCGTTGTTGAAGCCGCTCATTACTTTCTATTATTAATCTCTTTTGAGAGAAGAATCAAGTTGATCATGGGCCCGATTTATTTTTCCTCTTCCCTCCAATAGCGCCTCGGGAAGGTTTCGCCTTCACTGGTCGCTTCGATCCATCCGGATATCATTCTTGAATGAATCTCTTTTCTTTCTATTTCCGAAAATTTAAAAGAGATACAATGATACTCAAATGTCTATTGGCAATTTTGGAGGGACCCTTCTTGTTGACAAAGAGAGGTAAGTTAGTATAATAAAGGCATTTATTTTGGAAAAACGATGATTATACATGTGGATCAACTTCCTAAAGATGGGCTAAAAATCAGCCGCGATTATAATTATGGGAGTATGGAACTTGTGGAAGAGGAGGTGGTATTTCTCGAACCTGTCCATGCCGAGGTGACGGTGAAGAAGATCGGGCAGGAAATCTCCGTCAAGGGGAGAATTGAATCTTGTTTCAGCTTTGTCTGCAGCCGGTGCCTGACACCTTTTAATTTCACTGTGGATTCGAAATTCGACCTGATTTTCCTCCCCGAAGAACGGGATGTGCTCAAGGAAGAGCTGGATGATGAGGATATCAACAACTTGTTTTATGGCCACCATATCAATATTCGTGAAATCATCCTGGAGCAATTAAACCTGACCTTCCCCATGAAGCCCCTCTGCTCAGATAAGTGCGAAGGGATCTGCGCGGTGTGCGGCAAAATCCGCCGCAGCGGGAATTGCGGCTGCCTGGTTAAAGAATCCGATTCAAGAATGGATACACTTAAAATATTCATGAAAGATAAGAGTTAAATGCCTAATCCAAAACGAAGACATTCTCATTCCAGAAAAGGAAAAAGAAGGACCCATGATGCCCTTGTCATTCCTTCCTTTTCCTTATGTTCAAACTGCGGCACGCCCAAACTGCCACATCGGGCCTGTCCGGAGTGTGGATTCTATAAGGGAAGACAGGTGATCCTAGAAGCTGAAGAATAAGCAGGGACTCTCAGATGAAAATCGTTGTGGATGCGATGGGGGGAGATTTTGGCCCTGGAGTGATTGTTGAAGGGGCCGTCAATGCTTCAAAAGCGTATAACCTTGAAGTGATTCTTGTTGGCGTCGAAAAACTGATCAAAAGAGAGTTTGACAGGCATAGAAACACAGATGCCCGGGTGACCATTATAGATGCTCCGGAAGCGATTGGCATGAGCGAGGGGATTTTTTCTTTTCGTAAGAAGAACAAATCTTCCATCCGTATCGGTGTTCAACTGGTCAAAGAGAAGCAGGCCGATGCTCTGGTCAGTACAGGAAACACAGCCGCGGTTGTTTATATTTCCCGGAAAGTCCTGGGAGCTCTCCAGGGCGTCCAAAAGCCAGCCCTGGCTTTGCTTGTGCCGACCTTAAAGGGTTTGACCCTGCTCCTGGATGTGGGGGCCAATGCCAACTGCCGTCCCGTCGATCTGGAGCAGTTTGCCTTCATGGGAAAAATTTTTATGGAAAGTGTCCTAGCACTGAGAAATCCCCGGATCGGGCTTATGAGCATTGGCGAGGAGAAGTCCAAAGGAAATGATTTGACGAGGGAGGCCTTCCGGAGGCTTCAGATTTCGGAGCTCAATTTTATCGGAAATGTGGAGGGGAAAGATATTTATTCCGGGAAAGCGGATATTATTGTCAGCGACGGATTTACTGGAAATGTCGCCCTCAAAGCCAGCGAAGGGATTGTCGAAGTCTTTTTTTCCATGGCCCGCCATGAAATCATGAAAAACCTGTTCGCAAAGATCGGGTTTTTCTTGATGGAGAGAAATCTGAAAAAGATTTTTAAAAGAGTCGATTATTCTGAATACGGCGGAGCGCATTTGCTCGGATTGAACGGCGTCTGTATCATCGGCCACGGCCGCTCGAGCCCATATGCTGTCAAGAATGCCATAAGGATGGCGAAGGACTTCGTTACGCACCGGGTTCAAGAGAAAATGCAACAGGAATTGGCCAAAGTTGCCCAAGCCGTGGGAGGAGTGAAGGATTAAATGATTTTCTCGGAAAAAGTGTCTTTGATTACCGGGGCCTCTCAGGGAATCGGGGAAGCGATCGCTTTTGAGCTCGCCAGAGAAGGAGCCGCCGTTGTCCTTGTGGATATCCAGAAAGAGAAGCTCGAGGAAGTCGCTCAGAGGATTATGGAAAAAGGCGGAAAAGCTTCTGTCTATCCGGCTGATGTCACCCGCATGGATCAAGCCGTGGAAGTCGTCGAAACGGTTATTAAAGAGCATCAGAAGATTGACCATCTCGTCAATAATGCCGGTATCACCCGGGATAATCTTTTGATGCGGATGAAGGAAGAAGAATGGGATGCCGTGCTGGCGGTCAATCTCAAAGGAATCTTTAATTTTACAAAGGCAGTCATCCGGAATATGATCAGTGACCGCTATGGAAGAATCGTTAATGTTTCTTCGGTCGTTGGAGTGATGGGCAATGTCGGCCAGGCCAACTATGCGGCCTCCAAAGCGGGAGTCATCGGATTTACAAAATCTCTGGCCCGGGAAGTGGCCGGTCGTGGAATCACGGCCAATTGTGTGGCTCCAGGATACATTGCCACGTCCATGACAGAGAGCCTTTCCGGGAACGTTAAGAAGATATTTATGGAATTGATTCCGATGAAGCGGTTTGGAGAGCCCCGAGAAGTGGCCTCTGTTGTTAAGTTTCTGCTTTCGGATGAAGCCGCCTATATCACCGGACAGGTCATCCATTTAAACGGCGGATTGTATATGTGAGAGCAAAAGACAGCTCTGTACGTTCCGCCGTCAAATATTGAATTTAACGAAAGAGGAGGAAATGATGGACAGAGAAGAATTACTGAAGAAAATGAAATTGATTGTCGCAGACAAACTGAGCATCAGTGAAGACCAGGTCACCGAGGAAGCATCATTCATTGAGGATTTGGGGGCAGATTCTCTGGACACAGTGGAACTCGTTATGGCTTTGGAGGATGAATTTGGAATGGACATTCCGGATGATGACGCAGAGAAGTTGACTACGGTCGGCAAGGCCATTGAGTATATCTTGAGCCATGTCTCTAAATAGAGGGGAGAAAAAAAAGATTATCTCGCCGCGAAGAGTCGTTATTACGGGAATCGGCCTTGTCACTCCTGTAGGGATAGGAGTCCAGAAAACTTGGGATGCCCTATTAGCCGGCCAGAGCGGGATCGGCTTCATCTCGAAATTTGATACATCCCGCTACTCAACCAGAATCGCTGGAGAGGTCAGGGGATTCAATCCCTATGATTACATCGATAAAAGAGAAGTCCGAAAAATGGACCTGTTTATCCAGTTTGCTCTGGCGGCAGCCCATCTGGCTGTCGAAGATTCCGCCATCAGCCGGGCCATCCTCGAAGGAGAGAGAACGGGCGTTTATATTGGCTCAGGAATCGGGGGGATTGGCCTTATCGAGGAGACACACAAGGTGCTGCTCGAAAAAGGCCCGGAACGGGTTTCTCCCTTTTTCTTGGTCTCGACGATAATCAATGAGGCTTCGGGCCAGGTTTCGATAAAATATCGGGCCAAAGGCCCAAATTCCGCTACAGCGACAGCCTGCTCAACGAGCACACATACCATCGGTGATTCCTTCCGGATTATTGCCAGAGGCGAGGCCGACCGCATGATCGCCGGAGGCTCTGAGGCTCCCATTACTCCGCTGGGAGTGGCCGGGTTCTGCACCATGAAAGCCCTTTCGGAACGGAATGATGCGCCTGAGAAGGCCTCCCGGCCTTTTGACGCCCAGCGCGATGGATTCGTCATGAGTGAGGGGGCCGGAATCGTCTTGCTTGAAGAATTGGGACTGGCCTTGAAGAGGGGAGCAAAGATTTACGCTGAGGTTGTGGGCTACGGGATGACCGGCGACGCCTACCATGTCGCGGCTCCTTGCCCAGATGGCAATGGGGCTGTGCGTGTCATGCAGAGCGCCCTGGATGATGCGGGAATAGATCCCAACGAGGTCCAGTACATCAACGCCCACGGCACATCCACTCCATTTAATGACAAGATTGAGACCCAGGCGATCAAAAAAGTATTTGGGGAACATGCCTCCAAGATTGGGATCAATTCCACAAAGTCCATGACCGGCCACATCTTGGGGGCCACGGGAGGGGTTGAAGCAGGAATCACAGCCCTCTGTCTGATGCATCAGATCATGCCTCCGACCATCAATTATGAGCACCCGGACCCAGAATGTGATCTGGACTATATCCCGAACAAGGCCCGGCCGGCAGAAGTTGTCTATGGACTGAGTAATTCGTTTGGGTTTGGCGGGACAAACGGTTCCCTGTTGCTCAGACGATATGAAGAGTAATTGACATTTTTTCTCTTCCATCCCCGGACCCTAGGTCTTCGAACGGACGGGGACACAGCGCGACAGGACCCATCCTCTTTTTCTATCAAATTTTGGATTGCCACGGAGCGCTTCACTTTTTCCTGAGGATTGAATATGATTTAATTTCAAACAAATACGAATTGAGGAGGAAGGCATGAACATCCTTGTCTTTGTTAAGAGAGTCCCTGATACAGAATCTAAAATACGTGTCAATCAGGAGACAAAGAGTGTTATCGAGGAAGGCCTGAACTTTATCATAAGCCCATATGATGAGTATGCGGTTGAAGAAGCCCTCCGCCTGAGAGAAGCCAAAGGCGGGCAGGTCACGGCAGTTTCGGTCGGGAACAACGAATCAATCACCATTCTCAAAAAATGCCTGGCCATGGGTGCCGACGAGGCCGCTCTGCTCAAGGATGACACCCCGGAGGCTTATGACGGCCTGCGTGTTGCCAAAATTATTGCCCGCGCAGTGGAAAAGAAATTCTCCGGCTTTGACCTGATTCTTTTTGGAAAACAGTCTGTCGGATCAGATAACGCTCAGCTTCCCTCCATGGTGGCCGAGATGCTTGGGCTACCTCAAGCTACGGTTGTGACCAAGTTGGAGATCGACGGCTCCCAAGGCACTGCGCTGCGGGAGATTGAAGGGGGGACGGAAAAAGTGGCCTTTTCCCTGCCCGCGGTCGTCTCTGCCCAGAAGGGCCTGAATGAACCGCGTTACGAAACCCTGAAAGGTATTATGGCTGCCAAAAAGAAGGTTATTCCCAGTACTTCTCTGGAAGAATTGGGATTGACAAAGGAAGATGTGGCTTCTCATATAGAAATAACTAAGATGGAACCCCCTCCTGTTCGACAGGCGGGAACGATTATCCAAGGCATGCCAGAAGAAGCGGCGAAGAAGCTCGTCGCGCTTTTACGCCAGGAAGCCAAGGTCATCTGAAAGGAGAAAAAATATGTTTCTCATTTATATAGAAACAAGAGAGGGTAAAGTCAAAAAGAGCTCTTTGGAAGTCCTTTTTGAGGCTAAGAGAAGGGCCGGGGAGCTGAATATGGAAGTTGCGGCAGCGCTTGTCGGACCCAATATGGAGCATTTGGCCACGGAGATTTTTCCTTATGGAGCTTCCAGGGTATTTCTGCTGGAGAGCCCCCGGCTCGGTGAGTATTCTTCGCAGGGCTACGCGGCTGCCCTTTTTGATCTGGTTAACGAGGTCCATCCGGAGGCCGTTCTATTCGCCGCCACTTCAATGGGCAAAGACTTGGCGCCCCGGCTGGCGGCAAAGCTCGGCACGAGCCTGGCCTCAGACTGCACAAGCGTCTCTGTGAAAGACGGACGACTTGAGTTTACGCGGCCGATCTATGCCGGGAAAGCGTTCATGACGTTCACGCTCAAATCCAAACCGCAGCTGGCGACATTAAGGCCGAATGTCTTTCCTCTGGGTGAGCTCAAAAGCCACTCGGGAGAAGTGGTTCGGAGAGAAATGAATATTTCTGAAGATCAGGTCAAAGGCCGGGTCATTGAAGTATTGAGAGAAAAAGGCGAGGATCTGGATGTGACTGAGGCGGAGATCATCGTCTCCGGAGGAAGGGGAATGAAAGGACCGGAAAATTTCGCTCTCCTCAAAGATCTCGCCGCCGTTTTACCTCGCTCGGCTGTTGGGGCTTCGCGATCGGCAGTGGATTCCGGTTGGATTGATCATCAAAATCAGGTCGGGCAGACGGGGAAGACCGTCTCCCCAAACCTGTACATGGCTTTTGGAATCTCCGGGGCCATCCAGCATCTGGCCGGTATGAGTTCCTCCAAGTGTATTGTCGCTATCAATAAGGACCCCGAGGCCCCGATTTTCAAAGTCGCTGACTACGGAATCGTAGCGGACTTATTTCAGGTCATCCCACCGCTGAAGGACGAACTCAAGATCCTTCTTTCCGGATAGAAAAATTAGGAAATAAGTATGGTGTCCCCTATTTCAGTGGAAGGAGGAGCTGGTTTCGTTCGGATCGGCTCTCGCCGACGCTGGTGACATAGATGGCCGGGTCATCGACAACGGGACATTTGTTTTCACAAATACCGCAGCCAATACAGAGGGTGAGATCAATGACCGGTGCTTTTTGAGTGGATGTCGAACCGTCGGAAAGCTTGGTTTCCACCCAGACAAATTTGATGGCCTTGGGGGAGGTCGGGCAGTGTTCCTCACAGACAATACAGGGCTTTCCGAGAAAATATGGAATGCACCGGTTTTTATTGATCCAGGCGGTGCCGATCTTGACCTTCAGTTTTTCCTCAACAGCCAGTTCCTTGATTGCTCCTGTCGGACAGACCTGGGAGCAGAGCGAACAGTAGTATTCGCAGTAGCCGATTTTAGGGACGAGCATCGGCGTCCAGATTCCTTCCGGTCCGGCTTCCGTCAACGCCGGCTGCAGTCCGTTTGTGGGACAAGCTTTCATGCACTCACCGCATTTGACACATTTCGGAAGAAATTGTTTTTCAGGCAGCGCTCCTGGAGGACGGATGAGCTTCTCAGAGGAGCGTTTTGTCGCCTGGGATATTCGGAAGAAAGGCACGGAAAATAAGGCCAGGAAAGAAGTCAGGATGAGCTTTCGGCGGCTCAGGCTAAGGGAAGTCGTTTTTTCGGGCGTCCCCTTCAGGGGGAAACGGATGGCTGCAGTGGGACAGACGGCGGCACAGGTTTCGCAGTAGACACATTCCTGGCTTCTCCAGTTTTCATTTGGGAATGGATTGGCCTGTGTTTCGCAGTGAAGGGTGCAGAGGTGGCATTCGATGCATTTCTGACCGTCCACCTTGAGCTTGAATATATTCCATCGGGAAACAAGCCCCAGAAAAGCACCCAGCGGACACAAGTATCGGCACCAGAACCTCTCTTTGGCCAGATTCAGAAGGATAAGCCCGAGAAAGATTAATCCGATGAAAAATCCCTGCCGGAAGGTTGAGTGGATCATCAGGTTTTGGAAAAACTGCATGAGGCTGTCTCCAGCTGAAGCCAGATGCGCTGTGTAGAAAAGTCCAATCATGGCTGAAAAATCCTGAGCCAAAGCAGGGACAATACTTGTGGTCATCGACCGATAGAGCAGCGAAAGAGGATCAAAGACTCCCACAAGGTCGAGCGTGAACAGCGAACCGACAAGGATGAAGATGAGAATATAATATTTCCAGGCCAGTCCGGCGTTCTGTGTTTTTTTCACCTTCAGGAGTTTCGCTTTTTTAAAGACAAAGGAGAAGAATTGGTGAAAGGCACCAAGCGGGCAAATCCAGCCGCAGACAACCCGGCCCAGGATAAATGTGACCAGAATGGTCACCGCCGCCAGGGCAAAAGATGCATGGGCCGCCCGAGAGGAAAGAAATGTGGCTGTGCCTAAAAGAGGATCAAAGTGAAAAAAGATTTCCACATGACCGATGTAATCTTTTCCGGTGAAATGGGTGCCAAAGAACAGATAGAGGAAGAGCAGGAAGAATACCGCTTGGGAGACAATGCGCAAAGCTTGAAGAAACCTATGTTTTTTAGACCGTTCTTTTTTCAATGTGAAGCTTCTCCAGATTAATATTGCCAAGCCCTTTTTGATGGGCAATGCTCAGAAAGGGAAGTTCTTCTGGAGGGATCTCGAAGAAAGTGGAACCCATGGCGTCTACCGCCACATAGTCCACGCCAGCCACAACGGTCTTGAAGAGTTGAGTGTCCGAAAGGCGGCCTCCCTGCGGCCCATTCCTGGTGAGAATGCGGTAGGCGTCAAGGACAGATAGGGTGGGTTTGAAAAAGGAGGCAAGGTCAATCATAGCCTGGTCGATTTTCTGATGGAGCTGGTTGCGGCTTCCACCGATCGCACCGAGCCAGTTTTTCATACCGAGAGTTACCCTTGAAAGACTGTGGGTCTTGGCCACCGGGACGTTGATGAGTTTATCCACTTCGACAAAATCCTGAATGACTTCCCATTCTTTAAGCCATTCGCCTCGAATGGCCATTTTCTTGAAGTGGCGTGGATTGGGAAAGAGCACCTTGGCTCCGGCCTCTCTGGCCGCCGATTCAATTCCCGAGCGGACATAGCACCTCTTGGCCTGGTTGATCGTATTGTCCATGACGATGACTTCTTTGGCTCCGGCTTCCAGGCAGAGCGCGACAAGCGTTTTCACCACTTCAGGATTGGTGCAAGCCGCCTGCTCCGGAGTCCTGTCCCAGCCGATATTGGGTTTGACTAAGACCAAATCGCCCTTTGCCACGAAGCGCTTCATCCCGCCGAGTGTCGCAATGGCTTCTTTGGTGATCGCTGAAGGAGAATTTCCATGGACAATTGCCAGGTCCGGGAAATTTGTCTGCGCCAAGAGGCGCGGACTGCATTTGAGAATAAGACTTCCCAAAGCCGCGTCTTTTAGAAAATCTCTTCGCTTCATATTTTATGCCTTTCCTAAAGAGTGGATGTATTCCATTATGCCCTGAAAAATGCCCTCTGCAACCAACTGGCGAAATGAAACGCTTTTCAGTCTTTGGGCATTCTTGATGTTGGACAGATAAGAGACCTCGATGAGCACCGACGGCATTTCCCCGCCGATGAGGACCCAGAAAGGACCTCCTTTTGTTCCCAGGGTATGCGTATCGGGGAAAGTCCTGGAGATGTGTTTGATCAGATGATTTTGGATCTTTTCAGCCAGATCCTTAGATTCAATGATCTTGCTGTTGCGGACGATTTTTTTAATGATTTTTTCCATTTCGCTGATGTTTTTGGCGCTCGTGGCATTTTCTCTGGCGGCCGTTTCGTTAACGCTCAGGTCAGGGCTGAAATTGAGGTAGAAGGTTTCAATTCCCCGGAGATTTCTGTTGGTGCTGGAGTTGACGTGGATGGAAATGAAGAGGTCGGCCTTCTGCTGATTGGCGATGACCGTCCTGTTTTCCAGAGGAATAAAGATGTCTGTTTCCCGCGTCAGGACCACTCTCAGGTCTTTGTTCTGGTCCAGGAGCGCTTTCAGCCGCAGCGAAACATCGAGGACGATATCCTTTTCTTTTTCCCCGGTCCGGTCCATACAGCCCGGATCCTCACCGCCGTGCCCTGGATCGATGACAATGGTTTTTATTCCCAGCCCGAGCTGCCTGGCCATGCTGTAGCCCGATTTTGTCGGCACCGGAGGCTGTGGAGCCTTGGGAGAGGGATCAGAGAGGCGTGGTCCTTTGGGAAAGATGTCGATGACGATTCGAAAGGGATCAAAGACATGAAAAACCTGGTAGCGCTCGACTTTATTAAAGTCGAGCTCGACGACAACCCTCACGGTGGAGGGCTCTTTCTGGGCTATGCGGATCAGGTCGAGATAATCATTTTTAATCACAAAAGTCTGTTCGTGGAGAATCGGATTCAGCTTGACCTGGAAGACATCCACATAAATTCGCGCCGGCTGGCGCAACTCGTTATAGACATATTCCCTCAATACGCCGACATCGATGACAATCCGCGTAAAGTTAGGATGGGTGAAATGGCGAAGGTTGTAGACTTCCGCGAGGGCCTGCGAGTTTGAAATATTCGGGGCCGAGAAGAGGAAAGATATAAACCAGAGGAAAATAAATGTCTTTTTCAATGCCACCTGGGTTTACACAAAGTAATTTTCCGATCGTCCGGTTGCCTAATATGTCTGTTCATGCTCCGAATTTTCGCATTTTCCCCGCATAGGCCAGCATCAAGGGCATGGCATAGATAGCCTGAAATCTTCCCAGCATCCCGCGGGCGCACTCTCTTTCCGTGCAAGACGCCACTGAATCAGGGATGGACGCAGGAGAAATGAGCAGAAAAGGATTGGGGTGCCAGGAATGGGATTTGAGGAGCGATGGAGTTGAATGATCGGAGGTTATCACAAGGACGGTTGCTGTTAAGGCTTCCAGGCGGGGAAGGAAGCGATCGATTTCTTCAATGGCGCGAACCTTGGCCTCATAATTACCATCCTCGCCGGCCGCATCTGTTTTTTTATAATGAACAAAGAAAAAGTCATGGTCTTGATAGTGTTTTTCGAGAGAATCAAAAATCTCGCCTGTCTCAGGACCCACATCGTAGGTCTTCATTCCGAGAAGCCTGGCCAGCCCTTTATACATGGGATAGTTGGCTATGGCTGCGGGATTAAGCTTATAGAGATCCTGCATTTGGGGGATCAGGGGGAGTAAAGAAAAGCCTCTGAGAAGGACGGCATTGGCGGCTGAAGAACCTTTCAGGATTTCCACGGCTTCGTCCAGAAATCGGTTGACAGCCTCTGCGGTATAGGCCGCCTCAGGAGATAGAGGCCGGGTGGGAACTCTAGGCTTGTGGTCTTTTTGCGGGTCTGCGTCCGTGAGAGCGTCTGAAAGTCCTTGTCCGCTGAACTTCGCCACAAAACGATGCTCTTTTCCGGCAAAGAGGGTTATTTTTATTCCTTTTCTGTCTTTTAAGGCCTGGTTTAGACGTTGGCATAATTTTTCACATTCGTCTGTCGGAATCCTTCCTGCCCGGCGGTCGATGATCAGTTCGTCTTTAAGTGTAGCGAAATTTCCCCTGGCCACAAGGTCTCCTTCTCCTACCTCGACTCCCGAGCCCAGGGCTTCGAGAATTCCCCGGCCGAGCTGGTATTTGAGAGGGTCATAGCCGAAGAGAGCCAGATGAGCCGGGCCGCTTCCGGGTGTTATCCCCATGAAGACAGGATCAGTGAGGCCGCAGATTCCTTTGGCCGCAAGAGAATCGAGATGCGGCGAGCGGGCCGCTTCGAGCTCTGTTTTTCCATTGACAGGGACTCCGCCCAGCCCGTCAATGACTAAAAGCACAATCTTCGATTCTGTGGCGACGGATAAATCTTTCGCGATTTTTTCCCAGTCCATAAGATTACACTATAAAAAATCTCCTCTTTGATGTCAATTTTGTTCAAGGCCATGTAATCAATACCGTGAAAAATATAAGGTCATTGGGCAAAGAGTACGCGGTTCGAAGGCCCGCGGGCTTTGGCCCCATCGGCGTCTTGGAGGGGGGAACAGCTTCGCTTTCCCCCTCGGCGGAAATTTCCTCGATTCGAAGACCTGCGTCCTTTAGCACTATCGCTACTTGTGAGGTTGAACTTCCTCTGCTAAAATCAGAACATGGAGAAAGTCCTTGTCCTTGATTTTGGTTCTCAATACACGCAGCTCATCACCCGCAAAATCAGGGAGCTTGGGGTCTACTCCGAGATATTTCCTTTCCATACTCCTGTTTCCAGGCTGAAAAAAGAAAAACCGCTGGCTCTCATCCTATCCGGCGGCCCCCAGAGCGTTTATGAAAAAAGCGCGCCCCTTCCTTCCCCGGAAATATTCAGGATGGAAGTTCCCGTCCTGGGAATTTGCTACGGGCTGCAGCTTATGGCGTATCTCTTGGGGGGAAGGGTGGTTAAATCGGCCAAGAGAGAGTACGGATTCGCTTCCCTCAAGGTTCTGGAGAGGGAGGGGCTGCTGGACGGCGTCAAGGATTGTGAGCAGGTATGGATGAGCCATGGAGACAGGGTAGAGAGAATTCCTCCCGTGTTTGTGATTTCCGGAAAGACAGCCAACACGGAAGCGGCTGTTATTGAAAACAGAGATCAAAATTTTTATGGCGTCCAATTTCACCCGGAAGTCATTCATACCAAAGAAGGGAAAAAGATTCTTTCTAATTTTCTGTTCAAGATAGCCGGCTTGAGGGCGGACTGGAATATGTCTTCAGTTATCGAGAAAAAAGTGGATGAAATTCGCCAGGCTGTGGGAAAAAACAAGGTTATTTGCGGGCTCAGCGGAGGCGTGGATTCGCTGGTGTCGTCCCTGCTCGTCCATAAAGCCGTAAAGTCAAATCTCTACTGTATTTTCGTCGACAACGGACTTCTCCGCCAAGGACAGCACCAGGAGCTAATGAATAAGTTCAGAGAGAAGCTGTCTTTAAATGTCCTTGGCGTCGACGCCTCACAGATTTTTCTGGAGAGACTCCGCGGCGTTTCTTCTCCGGAGCGAAAGAGAAAAATCATTGGCGGCCTCTTCATCCGTATATTTGAAGAGCAGGCCCAAAAAATTGGCGGCGTTGAATTTCTCGCCCAGGGAACGATTTATCCGGATGTCATCGAGAGCAATCCTGTCAGAGGGCCTTCTGCGACCATCAAATCTCATCATAACGTCGGGGGCCTTCCACGGCGTCTCAAATTCAAGCTCGTGGAACCCCTGAGAGAGCTTTTTAAAGATGAGGTCCGTACCCTTGCTCTGGATCTGGGGTTGGACAGGGACTTTGTCTTTCAGCATCCTTTTCCAGGGCCAGGTCTGGCTGTGAGAATTATCGGGGAGGTCAATCAGGAGAGCCTCGATATCTTGAGGCAGTCGGACCATATTCTCCTCCAGGAAATTCGAAAGGCGGGTCTCTATCACAAACTGTGGCAGGCATTTGCTGTGCTCCTCCCCGTCAAATCGGTGGGAGTTATGGGAGATCAGAGGACCTACCAGCGGGTTGTGGTCCTGAGGCTTGTTCAAAGCGTGGACGGGATGACGGCCAACTGGTTTCCAGCCGCGCCGGAACTTCTCGCGCGAATATCGACCCGCATTGTCAATGAAGTTCAAGGAGTTAACCGCATTGTCTATGACGTCACAGCCAAGCCGCCTGGGACAATAGAGTGGGAATAATCATGGCGCATTCCTTTATCCATCTTCACAACCATTCAGAGTTCAGTATCCTGGATGGGGCTCTAAAGATCAAAGACCTGATTGAAACCGCTTATCAGAACAACATGCCTGCCGTTGCCCTCACGGACCACGGAAATATTTTTGGAGCCGTGCAATTTTTCAAGGAAGCCAAATCCCGCGGCCTGAAACCCATCCTGGGGTGCGAAGTCTACGTGGCTCCCAAAAGCCGTTTTAACAAAAAAGCGGAGGACAGAGAAGAGACCTATCATTTCCATTTGCTTCTTCTGGTGCAGAATGAGGTGGGATACAGAAACCTCTGCCATCTGATCACAAAGAGCTATCTGGAAGGATTTTATTATCGGCCCCGGATCGATAAAGAGCTTCTGGCCCAGTACAGTCAAGGATTGATCGGACTTTCCAGTTGCCTTAAAGGGGAGGTCGCCTTCCTCCTGGATAAAGGGCTGGAGAAGGAGGCCAGAGAGGTGGCTTCAGGATATTCTTCCATTTTTGCCAAAGGCAACTTTTTTATCGAGATTCAAGACCATGGACTCAAGCCACAAAAAGAGGTCAACCCCAAACTTGTCCGACTTGCCCGCGAGCTCCATCTGCCAATCGTGGCCACAAATGATGTCCACTACCTGCACAAGGACGATGCGGAGAGCCACGATGTCCTTCTCTGTATCCAGACAAACAAGAAAGTCAGCGACCAGAATAGGATTCGCTTTGGTTCAACGGAGTTTTATTTCAAGACAGGCGAAGAGATGGCAGAGCTCTTTCGAGAGATCCCGGAAGCCATAGAGAACACGACCAAGATTGCCTCACTCTGTCATTTCACCCTTCCTTCTTCAGGGCATTTCTTGCCCCAGTTTAAAGTTCCAGAAGGCGCTTCTTTAGAGGACTTTTTTGAGCAGGTTGCCTGGCAGGGATTCGAAGGGCGCAGGAAAGACCTGCCCCTTAAAAAAGAAAAGGGCCAGGTCTCTCATAGCCCCGAGGAATACGAGGAGCGGTTGAGAAGAGAAATCGACCTGATCAAAGAGATGGGGTTTGAAGGGTATTTCCTGATCGTCTGGGACCTCATCCGCATGGCCAAGTCAAAAAACATTCCTGTTGGTCCGGGCCGGGGCTCGGCGGCAGGAAGCCTGCTGGCCTATTGCCTGGGAATAACCGACATTGATCCCCTTGAATATAACCTTCTCTTTGAGAGGTTTTTAAATCCCGAAAGAATAAGCCTCCCCGATATTGACATTGATTTCTGCGGGAGACGGAGGGAGAAAGTCCTGGAGTATGTGACCCAAAAATACGGCCAGGAGAATGTGTGCCAGATTATTACTTTTGGGACCATGGCCGCCCGCCAGTCCATCAGGGATGTCGGCCGGGCGCTGGAAGTTCCCCTTCCTGAAGTGGACCGAATCGCCAAAATGATCCCGCCTTTTGGGCCTGAAGCGACGATCGAAGGAGCCCTGAACAACATCCCCCAGCTCAGAGAGTTAAGGGAGAAGAACGTCAAGATCGCCCATCTTCTTTCCGTGGCCCAGAGGCTGGAAGGTCAGGTGCGCCATCCTTCGATCCATGCCGCAGGAATTGTCATCACTCCCAAACCCCTGACGGAGTTCATGCCTCTATACCAGTCCGTCAAAGGAGAGATCACCACTCAGTTTCCGATGGAAGACATTGAGTCCATCGGGTTGCTCAAAATGGACCTGCTGGGGCTCCGCAACCTGACGGTTATCCAGGACACCATCGGACTTATTGAAAAAGATTTGAACCAGAAGATTGATTTGCGGAAGATCTCCCTCGAAGATAAAGAGACGTTTGATCTTTTTAAGGCGGGCAATACGGACGGCGTATTTCAATTTGAAAGTCCAGGGATGAAGGACCTGCTGCGAAAGTACAGGCCGGAGAACTTCCGGGATTTGATCGCCTTGAACGCCCTGTATCGTCCCGGTCCTTTAAAAAGCGGAATGACGGATGAATTTATCAAGCGCAAGAATCATCCGGACCAGATCGCCTATGAATGTCCGGAGCTTGAGCCCATCCTTGAAGAGACGAAAGGGATTATTGTCTATCAAGAGCAGGTCATGCAAATCGCCACGGAAGTTGCCGGATTCACCATGGCCGAGGCTGATGTTCTGCGAAAGGCCATGGGCAAGAAGGTCTCGGAAATCATGAAGGCCCAGAAGCAGCGTTTTCTCCAGGGAGCCAGGAAAAGAGGCCTGAGTCCGGCCAAGGCCACTAAGATTTTTGCCCAGATTGTGGAGTTTGCCGGATACGGCTTTAATAAATCCCACAGTGCCGCTTATGCGACACTGGCTCTTCAGACCGCGTATTTAAAGGCCCATTATCCTGTCCATTTTATGGCCGCCCTTCTGACTTCGGAAGCCGAAAAAGGAGCGACTTCTCAAGTGGTCAAATACATTAATGAGTGCCAGGAAATGGGAATTGAAGTGCTGCCGCCGGACATTAACGAGAGCGATTTCAATTTCACCGTTTCCAAAGGGGCCATTCGATTCGGCCTGTCCGCCATAAAAAATGTCGGCGAGGGAACCGCCCTGTCCTTGATTCAAGCCAGGGAGGAAAACGGCAAGTTCAGTTCCCTTTTCGATATCTTCCGCGAAGTGGATTCCAAGGTGGTCAATCGGAAAGTCATCGAGAGCCTGATCAAGGCCGGCGCTTTCGACTCATTGGGGTGGCGCCGCTCTCAGTGTTTTCATCTTGTGGACAGGATGATTGAATATGCCCATGAAATCCAGAAAATGAAAGCGGCCAAACAAAACCTTCTTTTCGGAAGCGGCCAGCTCGAACCCCCTTCCATTCCCTTTGAGGTCAAAGAGATGCGGGAATGGGACGAGTCGCTTTTCCTCTCTTATGAGAAGGACGCCGTAGGGTTTTACATTACGGGTCATCCCCTGGCCCAATTCAAGAATCTCCGCCGGCTCATATCCCATACCATGGGAGAACTGGATGACGAGAAAGACTTTAACAATGAAGTCCGACTTGCCGGAATCATCATCTCTGTGAAGCCGCTCAAGACACGGAAAGATGAGCGGATGGCGGCTTTCATCCTGGAAGACATGACAGGACGGGTGGAAATCGTCGCTTTTCCCGACAGCTACAGCAAGTATTATGAATATCTCCATGAAGACCGGCTTATCTGGATAAAGGGTCGATTTTTGGGTGGAGGAGAGAGCCGTAGAGTTCAGCTTCTGCAAGTCATGCCCCTGGCCGAGGCCTTCCAGAAACAGGCCAAGAGGATGGTCCTTCGCATTTTCCTCCCCGGGCTTGAAGAATCCATAATCAAAGAGCTGAAGACGGTTCTGGAAAAACATTCGGGAGAATGCCCGGTTATTTTTGAGCTGGAAACGCCCCACTCCTACCGGGTGCTCGCCCAGTCTGTCTCTGTCAAAGGCGTTCTGCCATCCGAAGAGCTGACCAAAAATATTCAGAATCTGCTGGGAGAGGACTCGGTTTTCATCGAATATTGAAATAGGGCTCGGGCTGGATGCTTCAAAAACACGAGGACTTTACCCCAGCGAGGCAAAGTCCTCTCGATTCAAGGCCTCGCTCTTCTTCTCCTTTTCAGTCGAGAAACCGTGCCCGTTCGGCCTTTCATACGGTTTTTTCAGCATCCAGCCCTCGCCTCAACATGAAAAGGAACAGTCATATCCGCTAGAGCGAAAACGGTTTTCTTAATATTCGCTTCTCACCTCAAAAAAATAAGTCAAGAGGCGCCGTCATTTGACTGGTTTGTTGACACTTTCCTCTCGCCAGGATGATCAGGAATGGGTACAATAAGAGAGGAGGATTGGCGCCTGAAATTGACAATGGGAAGAGAAAATGTTAATTAAATCCAAAGTTTCCACAGGAATTTGAGAAGCGAGAATGGCTTACAGAATCGTTGTTGCGGACAGTTCCATCTCTGTTCGGAGAGCTGTGGAAACGGCTTTCTCTGAATCAGGGTTTAAAGTTTATACCTTTAAGGACGGGCTTGAGACTTTAAAATCTCTTCCAGAGCTCAAGCCGGACGCTGTCCTTTTGAGCCTCTCCCTCCCTTCCAAGGATGGATATGAGTTAGGCCTTTTTTTAAGAACGCAGGATGCCTACAAACAGACAGCGCTTATTTTACTCAGAGGAGCTTTTGAGCCTCTGGATTCTCAGAGACTTTCGCCGATCGACTATGATCTGCTTGTCCGAAAGCCCATTGATTCGGAGAAATTGGCCCAGTCGGTCAGAGAAGCCATCGAAAGGAAAAAAGATATTCCTTTTATGCCTGAAGAACCTTTTTTAGAGGAGGCGGAGCAGCCGAGTTCCCCTCTGGAATCTCCTCCTTTGATGACTCCAGAAGGGATGGCGGATATGGAAGAAAAAATCCGTGAAGCCGTCAAAAAAGAAGTTCAGGGAATGAGCCTCCGGCTTGAAAAGATGGTCAAGGACCTTGTTTCTGCAGAGTTCCGGAAATGGATGGTTGAGGAATTAAAAGGGCTCAAACCGAAGAGGTAAGCCAAAGATGAAAAAGAAACTCCTTTTGGACAAAGCGTTCGACCCCAAACCCGTTGAAGAAAAGTGGCGGAAATTTTGGATTGAGGAAGGGGTGTTCGTTGCCGACGTCCACTCCTCCAAGGAAAAATTTTCTATCGTCCTTCCGCCTCCCAATGTCACAGGCATTCTCCATATGGGTCATGCCCTTTGTTTCACTCTTCCGGATATTATCGTCCGTTGGAAGAGAATGCAGGGATACAATACGCTCTGGCTCCCGGGAACAGACCACGCCAGCATTGCCGTCCACAACGTCATCGAACAGAGCCTGGCAGAGAAAGGACTCAGCCGGGAAAAGCTCGGCCGTGAAGAATTTCTCAAGTTGGCCTGGGACTGGAAAAACAAATACGGCGGGGTCATTACCGAACAGTTAAAAAAACTCGGCGCTTCGCTTGACTGGACGAGAGAACGTTTCACAATGGACGACGGTTTTTCTCAGGCGGTCCGGCACGTTTTTATCGATCTCTACAATGAAGGGCTGATTTATAGGGATTACTATCTGGTCAACCACTGTCCCCACTGCGGGACGGTTCTTTCGGACATTGAAGTCGAGCATAAAGAGCTTCAATCCAAGCTGTATGACATCAAATATCCTCTGGAAGATTCCAGCGGGTATGTCATTGTCTCCACAACCCGGCCAGAGACCATGCTGGGGGACACGGCGGTCGCCGTTCATCCAGACGATAATCGCTATAAAAAAATCCAGGGTCAAAAGGTTCGGCTTCCCCTCACCAGCCGGGTGATTCCGGTAATCACGGACAAAAGAGTGGAGAAAGAATTCGGAACGGGCGCTGTCAAGGTCACTCCTGCCCATGATCCGGTGGACTTTGAGCTGGGGAAGCTTCATAACCTGGACCAGATTATTGTCATCGACGACCGGGGAAGAATGACTGCCGAAGCCGGCAGAGATTTCGTAGGACTGGACCGCTTCGAGTGCCGATCGAAAGTCGTGGCCAGGCTCAAGGAACTGGGCTTGCTGGATAAGGTCGAAGACTACCAGCATGCGGTCGGCCACTGCTATCGGTGCAAGACCATCATCGAACCCCATCTCTCCTGGCAGTGGTTCGTCAAAATCGGGCCGATTGCCAAGGAAGCCATACGCGTCGTGGAAGAGGGAAAGATCGTGTTTATCCCTCCCAACTGGGCGAAGACTTATTTTGAATGGATGTACAATATTCACGACTGGTGCATTTCCCGCCAGCTCTGGTGGGGTCACCGAATTCCGGCCTGGTATTGCCAGGACTGCAAGGAAGTCATTGTGGCTATGGAACCGCCGCAGGAGTGCTCTCAATGCCGGAGCCGGAATCTGGTCCAGGATGAAGACGTCCTCGACACATGGTTTTCCTCGGCCCTCTGGCCTTTCGGCACAATGGGCTGGCCGGAACGGACAGAAGATCTGAAGACGTTCTATCCGACAGACCTCATGGCCACTGGATTTGACATTATCTTTTTCTGGGTGGCCAGGATGATCATGATGGGCCTGAAGTTCATGGGCGATATTCCTTTTCGCCATGTTTTTATCAACGGCCTGGTCCGTGACTTCAGGCGCCGGAAGATGAGCAAATCCGAAGGCAATATCATCGATCCCCTGGAAATGGCCGATAACTACGGCACCGACGCTTTGAGGTTCACCCTGGCGGCACTGGCTGTTCCAGGCATGGATATTGCCCTTTCGGAAGAAAGAATGGCAGGTTACAGAGCCTTTGCCAACAAAATATGGAACGCGGCGCGGTTTGTGCTGATGAACCTTGAAGGAGGCATTCCTCCGGCTCAAGAGGAGCAATTGACTCTGGCGGACCGATGGGTCCGGAGCCGACTGAGCCGGATTACCGGAGAGCTCAACGAAGCGCTCGGCCAGTACAAATTCTATGAAGCGGCGGACAAAATTTATCATTTTATCTGGCATGAATTCTGCGACTGGTATATCGAGCTTGTTAAACCCGCGCTCAAGGAGGGAAACCGGACGACCGCCTCTGTTATGGCTGAGGTTCTGGACCAGATCTTGAGGCTTCTTCATCCCTTTATGCCCTTCATCACCGAAGAAATCTGGCAGCACCTTCCTTCATCGGGAAAATCCCTGGCTGCAGCTTCTTTTCCTGTTGAGAACAGGAATTTTTGGGACGCCGAATCAGAAGCGGAGATGAATCTTCTTCAGGATTTGATTATTCATATCCGGACTATAAGGGCGGAGAATAAAATTCCTCCCAGGGAAAAGGTTGTTCTCTGGATAAAAAGGAAGAAAGGACTCTTGGAAGAACGCGTGAAGAAGCATCAGGCCTATATTCAGGCCCTGGCCTGTATTGAAGAGATTGAATTCCACGGGAAATTTCCCCAGGAGAAAAAGATTTTAAAGGGGATGGCCGGCGGATGGGAAATCGCCATTCCTCTGAAAGGCGCTTTTAATCTCGCGCAGGAAAGACAGAGGCTGGAGAAGGAACGGCTCAAGATTGAATCCGAGATTAAGAAGATTGAGACGCGTCTTCAGAGTGCAGACTTCAGGGAACGGGCGCCCCAGTCGGTTGTGGCACAGGCTCAGACGAGGATCGAGGAGCTTCGAAACAGAAAAGTCAGGACAGAGGAGAACCTGAAGAATATTCTTGACCAGAGCGGATGAAAATTGAGTTTGTTATTCACAAAGTAAAGACCTGTCCTTCCACCAATGATCTGGCCAAAAAGCTGGCTGAAGGAGGAGCGCCGGAGGGGACAGTCGTTATTGCAGAGGAACAGACCAAGGGAAAAGGGAGAAAAGGAAGAGCGTGGTTTTCGGCACAAAAAAAAGGCCTCTATTTTTCCCTTATCCTTCGCCCTCTCCAAAAGGATATTTCTCTCCTCCCTCTTGTTGCCGGAATAGCGACAAGGGAGGCCGTCAAAAATACTTGCGGTCTAAGCCCAAAACTCCTCTGGCCCAATGATATTATCTGGAGAAAAAAGAAGCTGGGAGGAATTCTCTGTGAGAGCGGAGTTCTCGGGGACAGGACGCTTTATGCCGTTGTTGGGATTGGGCTGAATGTCAGCCATGAGAAAAGCGAATTTCCAGAGGAGATAGAGGCTTCGGCGACCTCCCTGAAACTGGCGTCTCAAAAGCCCATAGATGAAGAAGGGCTTGTCCGGAATATTTGTCGGGCTCTCGATCTCTGGTATAATGCGTATGTCCGGGGAGAATCTGAGAAGATTATCCGGAATTTTGAGCAAAGTTCTGTTATCCGCAGGGGAGGACAAGTCACAGTGCTCAGGGAGGATTTGCATTTTTCAGGGTATTTTGCCGGGATTGCCCCTGATGGAGCCCTTATTCTGGAGGAGGGAGGAAGACCCCATTATTTCCACTCCGCGGAAATCATAAAAATCGAATGTCCATAGGGGAGAAAGACCATGCTTTTAGCTTTAGACATCGGAAACACAACTGTGGCCATCGGAATATTTAAAGACAAGGAATTGCTCAAAGACTGGAAAATCAGGACGGATAAAGACAGAACATGCGATGAATATGGAATTATCCTTCTCGACCTGCTCAAATTCGCCGGCCTTGAAGCTTCCCAGATCCAGGCCGTCATCTTTTCCAGTGTCGTTCCACCGCTGGTGCCCGTTTTTCAGACGCTGAGTCAGAATTTGTTTCAGGCGAAGGCTTTTATCATCGGGCCCGGTCTCCGCACAGAAATGCCTATTCTCTATGAAAATCCACAGGAAGTGGGGGCTGATCGGGTGGCGGCCACCGTGGCCGCCGCTGAGAAATACGGCAGGCCCTGTATTGTTGTGGATTTCGGCACAGCCACGACTTTTGATGCGATCTCGGCCAAAGGGGAATACCTGGGAGGAGCGATTGCGCCGGGAATCCAGATATCAGCTGAAGCGCTGTACCTTAAAACGGCCAAGCTGCCGCGCATTGAAATCAGAAAGCCCGCAAGAGTCATTGGACGGACAACCGTGACCAGCATGCAGTCGGGGCTTTATTTTGGATATATCGGTTTGGTGACAAATATCATTGCCGAAATCAAGAAAGAACTGGAAGGAGAGGTCAAAGTAGTCTCCACCGGAGGATTCGGCAGACAGATTTGGCCAGAAATCAAATCCATCAATTTCTATGACCCTCATCTAGTGCTCGAAGGCCTCCGAATTGTCTATGAGAGAAATCAATAGCCCGGGAAGGTTCAGGGAGGGACATTCAGAACATTGGTGGAGCACATGGAGGAGGAATCGAATTGGCGAGAAGCCGAAGAGAATAAAATGTCATGAAATCAGGGGAAAAAGAGAGAAGCCGATATTTTCAAGCCATTGCCCGGGCTTTTTTTGCATGGAGGGGCGCTCCGTTTTTTCTTTCCGCGAAAGATTTGGATTTGATCTCCACCTGGGAGGATATGGGGATTCCCCTCTCCGTGGTTTTGGAGGGCGTCGAGAAGGCGTTTTCCGATTGGAAAAAGAGAATTTCGGGAAAGTCGAAGGTCCGCTCCCTCTCCCTCTGCCAAACTCAAGTGTTAAGGGCATTTGAACAGTATCGTGAAAGAAGGGTGGGCGGAAAAAAGAGGGTGACCAGCCGGGAGGACAAAAGGAAAAAAGTCCTGGCCGAAGTCCGGAGATTTTTAGAGCAAATTCCCCCCGATATTCATTTTATCAAAGGTATTTATCTTGAAGCGAAAAAGAAGGCCTCCTGTTCTCCTGCCGATGAAGAAGGGCTTGAGCAGATGGATGAGAAAATTGAAGAGCTTCTTTTCTCCCATTGTCCTGAAGATTTAAGGGCTGGAGTGAGGACCGAAATGATGGCTGAAAACAGAGGGCTGGAGAAAGAAGGCCAGGAAAAAGTCTTGAAGATAAAGCTGGTGAGGCGTTTAAGAAAGAAATTCAATATTCCATATCTTTCTTTTTATTATTACTGATAAAAATGGACGAGCGCATCCTCTCTCTGCTCCGCAGAAAAAGACAAGGCCTGAGTTTGCAGAATATCTATAAGGAGCTGAAGGTTCTCCGAAAGGAAAGGGCCAAACTGCATAGCCATTTGAAAAGCCTGGAAAACCGGAGAATCATCCGAAGGGTAAAAAACCGTTTTCTTTTGCCGCTTCATTCCGAAGTCATTAAAGGCAAATTTCTGACTTCCGGAAGAGGGTATGGATTTGTTGTCCCGGAGGGAGGCGCGACCGAAGATATTTTTATCCCTGCCCGATACTCAAAGGGCGCCGTCCAGGGAGATGTCGTTGAAGTCCTCTTCAAAGAGATCGGCAAAAAGGGAAAGCCTGAAGGCCGGATTCTCAGGGTCATTCAGAAAGCAAGGAAGACATTGATTGGCGTTTATGTTGAGCGAAACAGGCAGCCACTTTTTTTGCCCTTTGACGCACCTTCTCCAGAAGAAATAGCGCTGTCCTCTAAAGGAGGTGCATCTCCCCTTCCTGGGATGATTATTGCGGTGGATCGAACAAGCCTGCGCTTGATAAAAATCTTTGGTTTCCCGGATACACCCGGCATTGATACTCAAGTCATTATTCAGAGATATGGCCTGGCGGAATCTTTTTCCAAAGAGACCATATCCGAGACGGAGGAGGTTTCCCCTGTCATTTCCGCTCAGGACAGGGCGGGCCGGGAGGATTACCGCCGGTGGACGGCCATGACCATTGACGGCGAAAACGCCCAGGATTTTGACGATGCCGTGAGCATCAAAAGGCTTGCCAACGGCAACTATCTTCTGGGAGTTCATATTGCCGATGTGTCTCATTATGTTAAGCCCGGCTCTTCTCTGGACAATGAGGCCTTCGAGAGGGGGACGAGCGTTTACTTTCCAGACCGGACACTTCCCATGCTGCCTGAAAAGCTCTCTAATGATATGTGCAGCCTGCGTCCCCGCCAGGAACGGTTGACTTTTTCTGTCTTGCTGGAGATTGATGGAACAGGTCAAGTTTTAAAAGCGAAATTTCTGCCCTCGATCATCCGGACGGCAGAAAGAATGACCTATACTTCAGTTCAAAAAATACTGGAAGGGGATATGGAAGAAAGGCAAAACTACAGCTCTCTTGTTCCGGATTTGTTGTTGATGAGGGAGCTGGCGGGGCTTCTGAAGAACAAAAAAATGAGCGAAGGCAGTCTGGATTTTGACCTCATTGAACCCGAACTAGTCTACAAAGAAGGACGGCTTCATTCGGTCACTTCCTTGATTCGAAACGAAGCCCATAGAATCATTGAGGAGTTCATGGTGGCCGCAAATGAAGCCGTGGCTTCCTTTCTCATCCGGAGACACGCTCCTTCCATTTACCGGATTCATCCTCCCCCCGCTTTGGCAGACCTGGAAAAGCTCCAGGAAATGCTCGCCCCTCTGGGCATTTTTCTCCCCAAGTCCAGCCGAGTGGTTTCCAAGGACCTGCAGCAGGCCATTCAGAAGGTCGAGGGCAAGCCCTTCGAGAAATTTGTCAATATTCAGGTGCTCCGAGCATTGAAGCTGGCCTGTTATTCTGAAGAGAATCATGGGCACTACGGTCTGGCCAAGAAAGAATACACTCATTTCACCTCTCCTATCCGCCGCTATCCGGACCTGGTTGTCCACAGAATCTTAAAACAGGCGATAAAGGGAAGGACAGCCGAACTTTCTCTTCTGGCTTCAGCGGCGCGTCATTCTTCCCAACAGGAACGGAAGGCGGATGAGGCCGAGAAAAACCTTATGGAATGGCGCATTTATCGCTTTCTCAAAAGCAAGATGGGAGAAGATTTTATGGGTCTTGTTGTCGACATGAATCGAGCCGGTCTGGTTGTGGAACTGGATGATTATTTAGTGGAGGGGATGCTATTCTACCAGGACTTTGGAGGAGACTTTTATAAGAGGTCAAAAGGGAAAGTCACGAGAAAGAGAACAGGGAAAAAGATTGAACTGGGAGAGAGACTCAGAGTCACCTTAGCTTCCGTGGATCCTGTTTTAAGGAGAATGACTTTGGTTTTAAGCGGGGACAGGTCCGCGCCCCATGCCATCTGAGGGGTTCATGTTTACGGAGGAAGAGACTCTCTAAAGGGATGCCGGTGAAGAAAAAGCTCCTGACAGATAAAGACAAGTTGCTGGCCCTGGTCCAGGATAAAGACCTTCGGGGCCTCCATGAAAAAGAGGCCAAAATTTATCTTCCTGTGGATCATACCGGACTGCTTCACCTCAGCCAGATTCTGGAAGAGGAAGGAAAACTCAAAATCATCTCTTTCTCCCCCCTTTTTCTTCTTTCCCAAGAAAGCCTGGATTATTTCTGTGAGAAAATAGTGGCTCATTTAGCCCGTTTTCATGAAAAGCATCCAAAAGAGAGAGGCGCATCTATCGAGAGAATAAAGAAAAGGTTCGACCTGTCCCGAAAAATCCTGATTTTGGCTCTCAAAACCCTGGTTCACTCCGGAAGAATCAGAGAGGAGGGAGAAACATATGCTCTTTCCCGCTTCACAATGCTCCCTGCTCCCAGGGAAGAACGGCTTTTAGAGAAGCTGGAAGAGATGTATTTAAAAGGGGAATTTCATCTGGTTTCTCTTAAAGAGGTGGAAGCTCGGCTTCACCTCAGGCCGGAGAAGCTTCAGCAAATGCTTTCTCTCCTTATGGAGCGCAAGAAAATTGTCCAGGGGAAAGAGGGTTTTTTTCTCCATGCGCGGTGGCTGGACGAACTCATTTTAAAAATCAAACAGACGGGCAAGACCGAGTTGACGGTTTCTGAATTTAAGGCAATGATCGGTCTCAGCCGGAAATACGCGATCCCTCTTCTGGAACTCCTGGACGAAATGGGAGTGACCCGACGCAAGGGACCGGTCCGCGAGATTTTAAAGGTTTAGAACCAGGAATAGAGGCTGATGCCGGCGATGAGCCTGGCTTCGGAAGGACCTGGCCAAGTCTTTCTTTTATTGGATACGATGGTTGTGCGAAATCCGAAGAAGGGCCGGATATTTATTTCATGGCCAAAATTCATAAAGACCGTCATAGAAAAGAGTTTTTTCTCATCATCGGCTTCGAAAAGAATATCCGAGCCGATATTTTTTGAGCGGTCATTCAGAGTATTCAGTCCAATTTTTGCGCTCAGGTCATAAAGGAGCTTGAAGCTGTAGCCGACGGAAAGATCGAAGCGAATTCCTTTTTCAAGCTGTTCGAAATCTCGCTGATTTCTGATCCGGATTCCTGTGCTGAGGCTCGACCTGTACTCCAGATCTTTGTCCACAGGCATATCAACGGCATATCTTGCGTAGCCGACGAAAAAAAAGTCCTCGTTGATTTTCTTTTCGTATTCTCCCTGGAGACGATAGGCTATCTTGTCCGGCCAGAATTGGGCAAAGTAACTGTCTCCGCTGAGGATGGGCAAGCCGTAATGGATGTTGCAGAGAAACCTGGTTTTTTGGGTTTTAAGGAATTCCAGCCCGTTTTCACCTTGAACGATGAGTTTGTGGAGGTCACAGAAAGGATAAAGGCCGGCCGACAGCTTTAGATGGTCGATGTGTTTTTCCAGGTTGCCTTCTGATTTCATTCGGATGCCGATGTCGAAAGTCGGCTCGAATTGATATGTTTTTGAGTTCCGGATGAAAAGGTGAATGCCTCTGTTGAGGACGAAAGAGAGCTCCAGATCATAGAGGAGATTTTTAAAATTGACCCATTTGAATTCCCCCCCGATGGAAATATCCTGCGAGAAGAAGGGGAAAAAATTCAGGTTGAAAACAAGTAAATTCTTGTATCCTTTTGTCCCGCCAATGTATCCACCGAATCCGAGCCCCATTTGGGATCCCTCTGAGTTTATCCATAATCGGGCAATGGCCTCATTCAGGTTAAGAATGGAGGTGTTCTCTTGAGAGGTGATGTGGCGGCAAAAATGATTGAGGCGGCCTTCCAACTTTACCTTTTCTCCCCATTTTTTTTCCAGACCTAAAATCAACCAGAAATCCACGGCTCCTTCAAGGCGGCTGTTTGCTCTTTCCAGATAGCTGAGTTCAGAAAACAGGCGTGTTTGGGCCATGAACTTCAGCGGCCAAGAAAAGCTGAGCTGGGGCCTGAAAAATTTTCTCTCCCATGCGTCTATTCCGAATTCGAATTCGGCCCTTGACTGGGTTTTTTCTTCAGACGGGTTCTCCGCACGGGCCGGCGCAAGAGTCCAGAAAGTAATGAAGAAAATCAGGCTGAAGCAAAGAGAGGGCCTCTTTTTGCGATATTTCTTCAGCTTTTCCATACACGCATCCTTCCCTTTTCGGATTTCATTGGATTGAAGCGTGATCCAAAAAGCTGAACGCGCCGCAGTTTTATTTTTCCTTCTCTTCCTTCTTTTTTTTGCTCAGGGCGGATTTCAGCTTCTCCGCAAACATTCCGAATGACGGTGCTTCTGAAGTGGCGGGTTTCGTCGGCTCCTTCTTTTCTTTTGCCTGAATTTCGCGTGCTGTTTCTTCAATAGGCGCTTCTTCTTTGAGCGCATAAAGAGCTTCCTGTTCAGACTCCTCCAATTCGATTTTTTCTTCGATAACCCGTTTCACGCTTTTTCTTGGGCGCGGAACTCTTTCCCCCTCTATTTTTATCTTCTTTTTCTTAAATGGTTTTTCTTTTTTCTCTTTTTCCGGGAGAGGAGGTTTTTCTCTTTTAGTAATTTCTTTAACCGGCGGCAATGGCTGCTCGAAGAGGATCTCTGCCCGGGTTTCAGCCGTCAAAGGCACTTTTTCGCCAACGACTTCTTCCGGAAGGACTTCACCGGGAATTTCTTCACGGATTTCCGCTGGAGCCTCAGGCTTTGCTTCTTCTTTTATCTCCGGAGCTTCCTGATAGAAAAAGATGCCTTTCTTTTTGTCCGACTTGGAAAATTCAAGAGAATTGAGGAGTGTGAATTCGACATCTTCCTGAGTGGTCCGCTTGAGGACATCCGCGAGATGGTACGCTCTGAGATAGTGAAGGGAATAATTATTTGACTGGAGGCTGTAATTCCTGAAAACGAGAATCAGGAGTTCTTTTAAATTCAAATTCTCTCTTTGCGAGTAAAGGGCGAGCAGCCGTTCTAAAGTCTCCCGTTCCAGATAAATAATTTTATTGGGAAGGGCTAAAGTGAACGCTTCACCGTTGTCCAGGAGTTTGTCCTCTTTTATGTCATATGCCAACTTGGCCACAGAAAGCTTCTTTTTCGACTTCTTCAGCCAGAAGTTGAATTGGGAAGGTCCTTTTCTTTCCAGGGTCATGCTTGTGCCTTGAGGCACGTTGTTGCTGATGAAGAAGTCTTGGAGGCCGAGTAGGAAGCCAAGAGAAGGGTAGTAATAGACGGTATAGTTCTTTCCTTCTTCGGCGTCGGTGAGAATATATTCTCGAGATACGGACAGTTCTTTGTTGAAGCTTTTTGGAATTTTCACACCGCCGGACAGGATCTCTCTCCAGGTGAGATAGATCTTCAAGGGGAAGGAATGGAAAAGCGTTACCTGGATTTTCTCTTCCACATCAAACTCGGGGAGGACGGCTGGCTCTGCGGAAAGAGGCAAATCGTTCGGTAAAGAATTGACAATGGTTTTCAGGTGCCATTTTCCCCAGCGGAAGGGAGAGACCTGAAGGAAGTCCTTTTTGTATTTTGTTTCTAGGACGCTGTTGAGCCAGAGGCAAGTGAAGTCGAACTCGTTATGAGAGGTCTCTAGACCAAAAAATTTTTGGATTAAGTCTTCAGTGGAAGCGGAAATTCTTGTCTCTGACAAAAGATTTTCTATTTCCTTGATCCGTTCTTCGGAAATCTCCGGAGGGCTTTCCGTAAGCTGCCAGTAATCATTCCAGTTAAAAAATAGAGGTGATTTGGAGAGTGCCGATCTCAGGTTTTTAGCCAGGGATTTGAGGTCCTTATCTGTCATCGGCAGTTCGCTGAGCCTGGGATCTTCTTCTTTTCCCATGGTCTCAGGAGCCTTGGCGTTCCTGTCAATATTCGAAGGAAGCAGAACCTGGGTTTTTGTTTTTTTCATGAAGTCAATGTATTTCCGGAAAATCCCTCCTCCCGTGTAATCGACTTCCAGCATCTCGCAGTTGAAATCCTTATAGTAGTTTTTATTGATAACCTTTAATACTACTGCTCCTGTGAAATGCTCTACATATTTGCTGTTGAGGGGGAGCGGTTCATCGTACTCCTTATAGATAGAGTCGCCGATTTCATAAACACAACTGGGATCATACTTTTTGACTTCTTGGATTCGTTGGCTGGCTGTTTTCAGGTAGGCCAGCTTTTCTGTCAATTCTCGCAGGGAAAAAGGTCTCCGGCTTTTGGCCAGCTCTTTTTCGATGAAGCGGATATCCTCCTCGCTGATCTGAATGAGCGAAATTTCTTTATCCATGGGCCTCTTTTTTCCCTATCAATAATAGCATAATTGCTTTTTGAATATGAAGTCTGTTTTCTGCCTGATCAAAGACGACCGACTGGGCGGAATCGAGGACTTCACCGGACACTTCTTCTCCCTTGTGGGCGGGGAGGCAGTGCATGAAGAGAGCATCCTTTTTGGCGTTAGACATGATTTTTTGGTTGACCTGAAAAGGAGCAAAAACGGCCGCCCTCTCCTCCTTTTCCTGCTCCTGTCCCATGGACGCCCAGACATCTGTGTAGACAGCATCTGCCCCTGATGCGGCTTCCTTAGGGTCATCTGTCAGGATCAAGTTGAAGCCAGTCTCTTTTCCGTCCTTTTTGGCCATCTCGATGATTTCCGGCCTTGGCTTGTATCCCGCTGGGGTGGCGACGGCTATTTGAGTTCCTGCTTTGGCCGCGGCGAAGAGCAAGCTGTGGCAGACATTATTTCCGTCTCCAATATATGACAGCTTCAAGGAGGCCAGCCCTCCTTTTTTCTCTTTGAGGGTAAAGAAGTCGGCCATAGCCTGGCAGGGATGGAGGAGGTCGGTCAATCCGTTGATGACAGGGATTGATGTGTTTTTGGCCAGGTCAACGGCAATCTGATGGGCGAAAGTCCTGATCATGATGCCATCCACCCAGCGTTCCAGGTTCTTCCCCACATCCTCCACAGTCTCCCGTTTTCCGAGTTGGATATCCGAAGGGCTTAGATAGACGGCTTCCCCTCCGAGTTCAAGCATTCCCACCTCAAATGTCATCCTTGTCCGCAAGGAGGGTTTTTCGAAGATCATAGCCAGAATTTTATGCTTCAGTTTTTTATGAAATTTTTTTGGATTCTCTTTTATTTCTCGGGTCAAATCCAGGATTTGGTTGAACTCGTAGAGAGATAAATCATGGATGGACAGGAGATCTTTGAGCATGTGTCTCCTCCTGATCGGATGAATGAATGATTGTCCCAGACCGGTTCATCAGAGCTCTCTTGAGATGGCTGGCGGAAGTGATGATCACTTCTCTGCCTCCGTTCTGAATGTACTCAATAGCCGCCATAATTTTCGGGCCCATGGAGCCTGGGGGGAACTGGCCTTGGTTGAGATATTCTCGGGCCTGGTCAATAGTCATTCTGGAAATTTCTGTCTGGTCCGGTTTGCCGTAATTCAGGTAAACCCGCTCAATGGTGGTCAGGATGATGAAAAGGTCCGCCTTCACTTCCCTCGCGATAAGACTGGCGGCGAAGTCTTTATCGATCACCGCTTCGACTCCCTTGAAGAAACCGCGGCCATCAATAATGACCGGGATTCCTCCTCCTCCGGCGGCGATGACAATCCGTTCCGCCTTGACCAGATCATGGATGATCCGTTTAGGTATGATATCGATGGGTTTGGGAGAGGGGACGACTTTTCGGTAGCCGCGGCCGGCATCCTCGACCATCTTCCATTTTTTTTCGCGGGCCAGCATTTGAGCGCGGTATTTCGTGTAAAAAGGACCGATTGGTTTAGTCGGATTCTCAAAAGCCGAATCGTTTCGGTCCACCACAACCTGAGTGATAAGGGATGCGATTTCTTTATCGATGGAGTTTTTTCGGAGTTCGTTCATAATGGCCTTTTCCAGCATAAAGCCCATGCCTCCTTCTGTCATGGCATCGCAGATCTCCAGAGTAAAGGGAGGGATCTTGGTAATCCCTTCTTCCATCTGGATGAGGAGATTTCCCACCTGGGGGCCATTGCCATGGACAACAATGAGCTCATATCCTTTTTTTACGATGTGGACAATGAACTTGGCGGCTTTCTGGGCGTTTTTCATCTGTTCTTCCTGGAGTCCCCGCTGGTTTTCAGGGAGGAGAGCGTTTCCGCCGAAAGCGATAAGGGCCAATTTTCTTTTCATCAGAACTTTTTCAGTATCTCCTCAAGATTGGGCGACCCGATTTCTTCCAGTTCATAGGTTACGGGGAGGAGTTTCTTATTCGTTTTAATCAGACGGCCGAGGTCGATCGGAGTGGCGCTGATAACAAGGTCGCAGTCGACATTATTGATGGTCTCAGCCAACTCCTTGATCTGGACTTCTCCATAACCCATGGCCGGCAGAACTTTATCCAAATGGGAGTATTTTTCAAATATTTTTCTGAGGCTTCCCACTGCCGCAGGTCTCGGGTCGACGATCTTCGCAGCCGCATATTTTGTCGCGGCCACGATTCCGGCTCCATACGTCATTCCTCCATGGGTCAGGGTCGGACCGTCCTCAATCACCAGGACCCGTTTGCCGGTGATCTGATTCCCTCCATGGACGAAAATCGGCGAATTGGCCCGTATGACTGTGGCCTTAGGATTGAACTTTTTAATATTTTCCATGATGAGGGCGACTTTTTCTTTGGGCGCCGTATCCATCTTATTGATGACCAAGACGTGGGCCCTCCTGAAATTTGTCTCCCCTGGATGGTAGAGAAGCTCATGGCCGGCCCTGTGGGGATCAACGACAATGATTTCCAAGTCGGCCCGATAGAAAGAAAAGTCATTGTTTCCTCCATCCCAGAGGATCACATCCGCTTCTTTTTCAGCCTCCTTGAGGATGGCTTCGTAGTCCACTCCGGCATAAACAATGATTCCTCTTTTGAGATGGGGCTCATATTCTTCTCTTTCTTCGATCGTGCATTCGTGCTTGGCCAGGTCTTCGTAGGTGGCATATCTCTGCACCCGCTGCTTGACCAAATCTCCATAGGGCATGGGATGGCGGATTACGGCCACATTTCTGCCTTTCTCTTTGAGAATGAGAGCAGCCTTTCGGCTGGTCTGGCTCTTCCCAGATCCGGTCCGGACGGCACAGATAGAAATGACAGGACGTATGCTTTTCAGCATTGTATCCTGAGGGCCCAAAAGAATGAAGCTGGCGCCCGCGGCCATGACCTGCGAAGCCTTGTGCATGACATATTCATGAGAGATATCGCTATAGGAGAAATAGACCTTGGTCACACCGTGTTTTTTTATCAGATAATCCAGCTCTTCTTCGGCATGGATAGGAATTCCTTCTGGATAATATTTACCGGCAAGCGAAGGTGGGTATTTTCTGCCCTCAATATCCGGAATTTGAGTGGCAGTGAAAGCGACAACCCGGAAATTGGGATTGTCCCTGAAATACACATTGAAATTGTGGAAATCGCGTCCGGCCGCTCCCATTATGATGGCTTTTTTCATGAGTTTAAATCCTTTCAAATAATCAATTCTTTTTCAAAAAATTAGTAAATTAGTATAATACAGGCTGTTTGATTAGTAAATAGGAAGGACGCCCGCCTCCCAAGGCCTTCGAACACACATGGACCGTCTGAGCCCCTCTTTATTTTCTATTTTAGGGATTTGTGTTTCCGATCACGGCCGCGTTTTTCCTTTCTGGCAGAGCGCGACTTGGCCGGAGGAGGCATGGGTTTACGCAGCCTTTGCCAGACAGGCTTCTGCCGCTTGTTGATTGAGTGAGGCATTTCAATTTCCTGGGCGTATTTTCATAAGACGATAATTTCTGCCTCTTGAGTTTTAGGGTCAAAAACAGCCACCGTGCTTTTTCCGGTAACCCAGCCGCCGGCTTCTCCGGGATTGACAAAGAGGTGCTTCTTCTCTTTTCGAATTTCGGGCGTATGGGTATGGCCGATGATGATGATGTCATATTGGTTGAATTTAAGAAGCGATTCAATGAGCGTATTCGAGTGACTGAGAATAATGCGAAATCCATGATGCTTGAAGATCAACGGGGGGTTTTGGATCTGGCCAAAAGGCCGGAGGGCTTTTTCCAGCCCCTCTTTCTCCCCGTCACAATTGCCGAAAACGGCTTTTACGGGGCAGCCCAGCGCTTCCAACTCTCTGGCTGAAAAAGGAGCGACAATGTCACCGGCATGAATAACGAGCTCGCATTTGTGGGCGGCAAATAGTCGGATCGCTTGCCTGATCCTGAGGAGATTGTCATGAGAGTCCGCCATAATGCCGATCAAATTCTCGCCCTCGCTCGATGGGCTCTTCTGGAGCCGCACCTTGTCAATTATATAAAAAGCATCCATAGAGCTCAAATTTTAGAGCCAAACCGTAAGCATCTCCAAAACCGTGAAAAATATAAGGTCATTCAGAGATCACGGGTTTGGAGATGCTTCCAGCCAAACCTGGAGGATTCTTTCTATTGACAGTCAGAGGGAGATTTTTTAATATATAACCGCTCAAAATTGAAGAAGATAGGCGCGTAGCTCAGTGGGAGAGCGCTTCCTTGACGCGGAAGAGGTCGTGGGTTCGATCCCCTCCGCGCCTACCACATTATGAAGGAGAGATCATTCGCAAGGATAGAAAGAAGAGCGGAATGGAACCCTTACGAGGCTGAATTTTAATAGATTTTAATGCGGAAGCGGACTGAACAAAGGAGTGGGGTCTTTTTTTATGAATGGGCACTCCCTTTGAGGGTAGCCACCCAATCCCTCAGGACAACAGAGAATTTATCATTTGGACGGGGACGATGAAAAACGGTAAAAAACAAAGACAGCACAACGACAATTCGGAAGAAAGGCTTGAAATCCTGCGGCACAGCACTGCGCATCTTATGGCTCACGCGGTCCTTGTTCTCTTCCCCGGAACGCAAATTGGCATCGGACCTGCCGTGGAGAACGGATTTTACTATGATTTTTTACGTGAGGAACCATTCGTTGTGAATGACCTGGAGGCGATTGAGAAGAAGATGAAAGAATTGGCCAAGCGCGACCTGCCGATTGAGAGATTGACTCTTTCCAAAGAAGAGGCCATTCGTTTGTTCCAGGAACAGGGACAGGGACTTAAGGTCGAGCTTATTCAGGAAAAAGGCGATAGGGAAGTCACCTGCTACAGGCAGGGGGATTTCATTGATTTTTGCCTGGGCCCCCATGTTCCCTCAACTGGGGAACTTCAGAACTTTAAACTTCTTTCCGTCTCAGGGGCTTATTGGAAAGGGGATGAGAAGGGAAAGCAACTCCAGAGGATCTATGGGACGGCTTTTTTAAAAAAGGAGGAATTGGAAGAATATTTGCGGCTTCTTGAAGAAGCCAAGAAGAGGGATCATCGGAAACTTGGGCCGGAGCTTGACCTTTTCAGTTTCAATGAATTGCTGGGAGGAGGCCTGGTTCTCTGGCATCCAAAGGGAGCCGCTGTGCGTTATGCCATTGAAAGCTACTGGCATGAAGAACATGTCAAGGACCGATATGAGTTTTTATATTCTCCTCATCTGGCCAAGCTCGATGTCTGGCGCAGAAGCGGACATACAGAGTTCTATGAGGCCATGTATCCGCCAATTGAGAGCGAAGGCCTGGAGTATGAGATCAAGCCCATGAATTGTCCCTTCCACATTATGGTTTACAATTCCCGCCAGCGCAGCTATCGTGACCTGCCGTTGCGCTGGGCAGAGTTGGGAACGGTCTATCGCTACGAAAGAAGCGGGGTTTTGCATGGGTTGTTGAGAGCGAGAGGATTCACTCAAGATGATGCCCACATTTTTTGCCGAGAGGACCAGCTTGAAGATGAGGTGAAGAGAGTCCTGTTTTTGGCCATACGGCTCCTGACAACTTTTGGTTTCAAGGATCACGACATCTACATCTCCACCCGGCCTGATAAGTATGTCGGGAAGCCGGAGGACTGGGACAAAGCCATTTCTTCTCTGGAGAAAGCGCTGAAGGCGGCGAATCTTGCGTATAAGGTGGATGAAGGCGAGGGTGTTTTTTACGGTCCCAAAATAGATATCAAGATCAAGGATGCTCTGAAGAGGTCCTGGCAGTGCACCACAATCCAGCTGGATTTCAACCTGGCAGAAAGGTTTGAATTGACATACACTGGAGAAGACGGTAAGTTTCATCATCCTTTTCTTATTCACCGGGCGATCTTGGGATCTCTGGAAAGGTTTTTTGGCATCCTCCTTGAGCATTACTATGGAAATTTTCCTGTCTGGCTGGCGCCTGTTCAGGTCATTATCCTCCCGATTTCTGAGAGGCATCATGAATATGCCGCCCGGCTGGACCGGCTCTTTAGAGAAAATAAATTGAGGTCTCAGACAGATTTGCGCCGCGAAAAAATCAACTATAAAATCCGGGAGGCGGAAAGCCAAAAGGTCCCTTTAATCCTTGTCGTAGGGGATAAAGAGATGGATCAGAACAGCGTGTCCTTGAGGATTCACGGCCAGGGAGACAAAGGACAGATGAGCGTCTCAGAATTTCTTGCAAAAGTCAGAGAATTGGATGAAAATAAGTCCTCAGTCGTGAATTTGTGAAGGAGGTCAATTATTCGAAGACAAACATTCTCCCCTGGAAGAAAACCAAAACCACACAAGATTAATGAAATGATACAAGCCCGAGAAATCAGAGTCATCGACGAAGAGAAAAAACAAGTGGGTATTCTTTCTTTTTCCGAGGCCCTGGACTTGGCCCGTCAGAAGGGAATGGATTTAGTCGAAATTGCCCCCCAGGCAGATCCTCCCGTCTGCCGGATTATGGACTACGGAAAATTTCTTTATGAGATACACAAAAGAGACCATGAAGCCAAGAAGCATCAAAAACAGGTTCATTTGAAGGAAATCAAATTCCGGCCGAAGATCAGTATTCACGACTATAATTTTAAGATGAAACATGTCCAGAGATTTTTAGAAGAAGGAAATAAGGTTAAAATTACTGTGATGCTCCGGGGAAGAGAGAAAGCCAAGCCGGAATTGGGACAACAGGTCCTGGACAAGGTTCTGAACGATGTCCAAGGTATGGGGCGCCAAGATGGAAATGTGCGCAGACAGGAGTGGGCAATATCCACGCTGCTGGTCCCTGCAAAATTAGGAGGAAAAGATGCCAAAATTAAAAACCCACAAGGGAGCCAAAAAGAGATTCAAGATAACCGCAAAGAAGAAGATAACTCACAAAAAGGCGTATAAAAGCCATATTCTCACAAAAAAGCCCTCAAAAAGGAAGAGAATTCTGGGGAAAAGGGGCGTTGTCAGCCCTTCTGACAGAGCGGCCATAAAAACCATGCTTCCTTATGAATTTTAATTCAGCAGGGCTGTTTTCTTTCGGAAACGGTTCCTGGGGGGGGATTTAAGGAGTTTGAGATGCCAAGAGTAAAAAGAGGTGTCAAAAAGAAACGGAGACGGTCAAAAATCTTAACGCAAGCCAGAGGGTATTGGGGAGCAAGAAGCCGCAACTACCGCACAGCCAAGGAAGCTGTCGAACATGCGCTCTTGTATGCCTACCGCGACCGGCGCGCTCGGAAGCGCGAGTTTAAACAGCTCTGGATTATCCGGATCAAGGCGGCGGCCAATTTGAACGGTCTTTCCTATAGCCGTTTCATCCAGGGGCTGAAAAAATTAAAAATTGAGCTGGACCGCAAGATTCTCGCAGACCTGGCTGTTCGTTCTCCTCAGACATTTGGCCGAATCGCAGAGAAGATAAAAAATGCAGTCGCCTGATTTAAAGAAATTCAAAGAGAAAATCGAATCTTATAAAGAAAAATTTAAAGAGAATTCTGCCCGCCTAAAGGGCGCCCAGTCGCTTCAGGAGTTGAGGAATCTCTATCTGAGCCGCAAGCGGGGTCATTTGACGCTGTTGCTGGAGGAAATGAAATCCTTCAAACCCGAAGAAAGGCCTCATGCCGGCCAGATGATCAACGACCTCAAGCAGTTTCTCCAGGAGAGGCTCAATCTCCTGGGGAAAAAATTTAAGCCGTCCCAGGAAAGTCCAGTCGAAGTTGACCTGACTCTTCCTGGCGAGAGACGTTACTGGGGAGCGCCTCATCCGATCCGCCTTTTTCAACAGGAGATTGAGGATATATTTACCGCCATAGGTTTCTCTATTGAAGAAGGACCGGAGATTGAGACCGATTACTATAATTTTGAGGCCTTGAATTTCCCGCCCAATCATCCGGCTCGAGATGATTGGGACACCTTGTATATTTCTGACACCTTGCTCCTCCGGACACACACTTCCCCCGTTCAGATTCGAGCCATGGAACGGAGAAAGCCTCCCATCCGGATCATCATCCCCGGAAAAGTCTATCGGAAAGAGACCCCGGATGCGACGCATCTCCCGATGTTTTTCCAGGTGGAAGGACTCGTTGTCGACAAAGGCATCACTTTTGCCAATTTAAAAGGGACGCTGGAATATTTTCTTCGGAGGCTATTTGGCGAAAAAATCAGGATCAGATTCCGGCCGAGCTTTTTTCCATTCACAGAGCCTTCTGCCGAAGTGGATATTGAGTGCCTGGCCTGTGGAGGTAAAAATCCCGCGTGTCGCATTTGCGGGGGGACCGGCTGGAAGGAAATACTTGGCGCAGGCATGGTCGATCCGCAGGTCTTTAAAAATGTCAATATTGACCCAGAAAAATATTCGGGATGGGCTTTTGGGATCGGAATTGACAGAACAGCAATGTTTTCTTACCAAATACCGGACATTCGGTATTTTTTCGAGAATGATTTAAGATTTATCAGGCAGTTTCACCAAAAATGAAAATTAGTTTGAACTGGATCAGAGATTATGTGGATGTTGATCTCCCTCTCCAACAGCTACTCGAGAAATTGACGATGATCGGGCTGGTCCCGGAGGGATGGGAGGAGAAGGACGGCGATATCGTCCTGGACATCAGTACCTATGCCAACCGTCCGGACACTCTTGGCCATATCGGAATTGCCCGAGAACTGGCCGCCGCCCTCAGTCGGTCTCTCCTTGAGAAGAGTTGGTCTCTCACAGAGCTTCCGACCAGGACATCGGAGATCGTAGACATCCAGGTCCTGGATGAGGACCTTTGTCCCCGGTACTGCGGTCTGGTGGTCAAGGGAATCCAAATTGGGCCTTCGCCGGATTGGTTGAGGAAAAGGATTGAAGCCCTGGGCTTAAAGCCCATCAGCAATATTGTGGACGTCACGAACTATGTTTTATATGCCACAGCCCAGCCGATCCATTCGTTTGATTTAGCCAAGGTCACCGGCCAGAGGATCATTGTTCGCCGGGCGAAAAAGAACGAGACTTTAAGGACTCTGGAGGGAGAGGATGTGACACTTTCCCCGGATATGCTTGTCATCGCCGATGAGAATAAACCGGTGGCTCTGGCAGGGATTATAGGCGGAGAGTGGTCGGGCATTTCTGATACCACTCAGGACGTTTTTATCGAGAGCGCCTATTTTGATCCTGTTTCGATCAGGCGGACGAGCAAGTCTCTGGGAATTCAAACGGATGCCTCTTACCGTTTTGAAAGAGGCGCGGATATCATGGTTGCTCCCCAGGCGGCCGTGATGGCCGCTTCTCTTCTGACGCAATTTGGCGGGAAAGCCACTAAAGAGGCCATTGATATCTACCCAAAGCCCAAGAAACGCAAGGAGATCGTCCTCCGCCACCACCGGGTGGCCGAACTTCTTGGAATTGAAGTCAAGGAAAATTTTATCCGGGGGACCTTGGAGAGCCTTGGCTTCATCATGAAAGAGAACCAAAAAGGCACATGGCAGGTCCAAGTTCCTTCCTTCAGAGTGGACATTGAAAGAGAAGCCGACCTGATCGAGGAAATCGCCCGCTTTTATGGGTATGATAAAATTCCTTCCCATATTCAGCCGATTGAAGTTCTGGAACCTCTTCCCTCAAACAGGGAGAAGATTAAGAAGCTGTCCCAGGTGCTTTTTCACAACGGATTTGATGAAGTGATCAATTTTAGCTTTTCTGATACGGAACGCGAGGTCATTCTGGGAAACTCCAAAAAGGCCATTGAGATCAGAAATCCCATTTCCTCCAAGGCCTCCCTGCTGCGGACAGCTCTTTTGTCCGGCCTTCTGGAGACGACCGTCTGGAATAAGAACAGGGGGATTGACGGCATTCATATTTTCGAGATCGGAAATGTCTATTTCTGGGAGGAAGACAGCACTTCTGAGGAGCTTCATCTGGGGCTCTCCACCACTGGACCATTGAGAAGTCCCTGCTGGCAGGAGAAGCCCAGAGACACTCAATTTTACACTATCAAGGGAGCTTTGGAGGCCTTGATGAGCCATTTGAGATATGAGCCCTTCTCCTTCAAGAAAAGCGAGCATCCATTTTTTGAAAAAGGAAATTCCCTATCAATGGTGTATAAAGGGGAGACCGTCGGCCGCCTGGGCCTCGTCCACAGAAGAATCCTTAATTTTTATGAGCTGAAACAGCCGGTTTATGCGGCCGAATTGAATCTGAGCCTCCTTTTCTCCAAACAGCCCAGACCTTTTAAGTCTTTACCCCTTCCCAAATTTCCTTCGATTGTTCGGGACCTTTCTTTTCTTGTGGACCGGACAGTGGCCTTCCAAGATATCAAGAAGGCCATCGAAAAAATTTCTGTGTCCCATTTAGAGGGATTTGACCTTATAGACTATTACGAAGGAGAACCCGTTCCCAAGGGCAAAAAGAGTCTCTCTCTCCGCTTTATTTATCGCCATCCGAAGGCGACATTGCTCGCTGAAGATGTGGATAAATCAGAGCAAAAAATAATCATCCATCTCAAGTCCCTCCTGGGCATCCAGCTCAGGGAAGGAGGCAGGAAAAATTGACAACTGAATTGGAAAGATTTAAAATCCTGGAGGCGAAGATTTCTCGCATGATAGAGTTCATGAATAAGCTTTCTGCAGAGAATGAACGCCTGAAGCAGCAGATCAAGGAGTTGAAAGCCGAGAAGAAGGATATGGAGGAGCTGAATCGAAAAGCGGGAAAGCTTGACGAGGAGTTAAAAAGATACGAAAATGAAAGGGAGGTCATCAAAGGAAAAATAGAAGCCCTTATCGATCAGATGGATAAATTAGGCATATGATGGATAGAATCATTGAAATCGAAATATATGGAAGGAAATATAAAATTAGAGTCAAAGGCGAAGAAGATGAGAGATATATCGGCCAATTGACTTCGTATGTTGATCAGAAAATGCAGGAAGTTGCCCTGAAATCCAATTCTTCGGATGCACTCAAGATAGCTGTTTTAGCGGCTTTAAATATTGCCGACGAATATTACTTATCTCAGAGGAAGTTAGATCAGCTGAATGAAGCCATTGGCCATATGGAAAGAGAGATTGAAAGTCTGGAGATTCAATTCCTGAAAAATGAAAAAACATACACAGCCCTGGAAAAAACGACTTCTTAAAACAGAAAATCCAGTTTCCTTGTTCATAGATGGACATCGGGGGAATACGAAGGTCTAACTCTCCATACTGACATCTCCTTTCATCGTCTTTGCTCAGGAAGGAGGTGATTTGCTGTGAATCCAGTTCTTATCGGAGGCCTCACTGCCCTTGTTTTATTAGCCATTGCCGGCCTATTTATTTTATTTAAGAAGAGATCAGGAGCCCAATCTCTATTCAGAGCTCATGAAGAAGCCAAGGAGATTCTGAATAAAACTAAAACTGAGGCAGAGAAGATCATGAGGGAGGCGGCGCTTGAAGCCAAGGAGAAGCTCTTCGGCCAGGAAGCCGAGTTCGAGAGGCAGACGCGGGATAAACGCAGGAAAATCAATGAGATGGAGAGACGCCTCATCAACAAGGAAGAGAATTTAGAGCGAAAAATACAGGGGCTGGAGAGAAAAGAAAGAGACATCTCAGGGAAAGAAAGAAGAATTTATCAGAGAGAAAAAGAGCTTGATTTCCAGGAGGAGAAGTACAATCAGCTCATCAAGAAGGAGATGGAAGAGATGGAGAAAATCTCTGGCTTGTCTCAAGAAGAGGCCAAGAATTTATTGATCAAAAAGATTGAAGATGAGGCCAGACTTGAAGCCGTCCAGGCCGTAAGGAAAGTTGAGGAAGAAGTCAGAGGGAAAAGTCAGGCCATGGCCAAAGAAATCATCAGCCAGGCTATCCAGCGTTCGGCGGCTGAACATGTGGTGGAAACAACGGTTTCCGTAGTGGACTTGCCCTCCGAAGACATGAAGGGACGGATCATCGGACGCGAAGGCCGAAACATCCGCGCATTGGAAATGGCCACAGGCGTGGATATTATCGTCGACGATACTCCCGAAGCCGTTATTCTTTCCAGCTTTGATCCCATCCGCAGAGAAATGGCCCGCCTGGCCATTCAGAAACTTGTGGTTGACGGGAGAATTCATCCGGCCCGTATTGAAGACATTGTGGAGACAGTGAAAGCGGAACTCGAGGAGAAGATCAAGCAAGAAGGAGAGACGGTTATTCTTGAGCTGCGCGTTCAGAATATTCATTCGGAACTCGTCAAGCTTCTGGGTAAGCTCCGCTACAGGACAAGCTATGGCCAGAATGTCCTTCAGCATTCTAAAGAGGTCGCCTTTTTATCGGCCTTGATGGCCAAGGAGCTGGGCCTGGACACTCAGATTGCCCTGAGAGCCGGACTGCTCCATGACATCGGCAAGGCCGTTGATAAGGAAATCGAGGGCACGCATACAGAGCTGAGCGTTGAGCTGACCCGAAAGTATGGAGAAGCGGAGGCCGTCATCCAGGCCATTGCCTCTCATCACAGAGACGTCGATTTCCCATCGATTGAAGCGGTTCTGGTTCAGGCCGCGGATACGCTCTCGGCGGCGAGGCCGGGGGCTCGACGTGAGCTCCTGGAGACGTACATTAAAAGGCTGGAAAAGCTGGAAGCGATTGCCAACTCATTTGAAGGAGTTTCCAAATCCTTTGCTCTTCAGGCGGGGCGGGAGATCCGGATCATTGTCGAGAGCCAGAGGATCTCTGATGATCGTGCGACATTGATCGCCAAGGATATTGCCCAGAAGATCAAGAATGAGCTGGATTATCCGGGACAGATCAAGGTGACTGTTATCCGTGAAATGAGAGCCATAGCATATGCCCGCTAAAATTGGAGTTCTTTTTCTGGGAGATATCATCGGACGGCCTGGAAGGAATGCTCTGAAGAGATATCTGCCCAGACTGGTTCAGAAGTATTCCCCTTCTTTTGTCATTGCCAACGGCGAGAACGCGGCCGGAGGAATGGGGATGACTCAGGAAATCGGAAAAGAACTCTTGGCCCAAATAAATGTCTTGACATCCGGAAACCACATCTGGGACAAAAAAGAAGCTCTGTTGTATCTGGAACAGGAGCCGAGACTTCTCCGTCCGGCCAACTATCCTCCTCAAAATCCTGGAAAGGGAGTTTTCATCGGTAAGGACAGCCAGGATCGGACGCTGGCTGTTTTAAACCTTCAAGGGAGGGTGTTCATGGAGCCGATCGACTGTCCTTTCAGGGGCGCCGACGAAGCGCTTAAAACTTTAAAAAAAATGACGGCCGTGGTTATCGTGGATTTTCATGCGGAAGCGACTTCTGAAAAGCAGGCATTGGGCTGGTATCTGGACGGGAAAGTGTCTGCTGTGATCGGGACACATACCCATGTGCCCACAGCGGATGAAAGGATTCTCCCTGATGGAACCGCCTTCTTAACGGATGTGGGCATGGTCGGGGGGCTGAATTCTGTCATTGGAATCCGCAAGGATCTGGCCCTGAACAGATTCTTAACCGCCAGACCTCAGCGTTTTGAGCCGGAAAAGGATGGGATTTTCCTTTCCGCCGTTTTTATTGAGATTGATGAGAAAAGCGGGAAGGCACTTTCCATTCAGAAGGAAATCATTCTCGAGGAAAAATTTGAAGATTGAAAGCCCGGTATTACCGGACAAAATCTATACGATTTCTGAAATCACCCGGCTTATTAAACTTGAACTCGAGTCTGCGTTTCCTCAAGTCTGGATTCAGGGCGAAGTCTCCAATTTCCACCGCCACACCTCTGGACATCTTTATTTCTCTCTTAAAGATGCGGCCTGCCAGCTCCGCGTCGTGATGTTCAGGGCTGAGGCCCGCCAGATCCGTTTTGAGCTGAAGGATGGACTGCTGGTGGTCTGCAGGGGTCGGATCAATGTCTATGAACCCAGGGGAGAATACCAGCTTGTGGCGGAGGTTATCGAGCCTAAAGGCAAAGGCGCATTGCAACTCGCCTTTGAGCAAATGAAGGAAAGGCTCAGGGCGGAAGGGCTCTTTGATGCCAAACATAAGAAAAGGCTCCCTCTGCTTCCCAAAAAAGTGGGCGTCGTCACCTCTCCCCGGGGGGCAGCCATTGTGGATATCCTCAGGACCCTGGAAAGGCGCTTTGCCCGTCTTCACGTTCTCATATTTCCAGTGAAAGTCCAAGGGGAAGGGGCCGCCGAAGAAATCGCCGAGGGGATTGATTATCTCGGCGGCTTGGCCGATCTGGATGTCATCATTGTCGGCCGCGGCGGCGGCTCGATTGAAGATTTATGGGCGTTTAATGAGGAGCCGGTGGCGCGGGCTTTTTTTCGCTGCCCGGTTCCAATTATTTCTGCAGTGGGTCACGAGGTGGATTTTACGATTGCGGATTTTGTCGCTGATATCCGGGCTTCGACTCCGTCGGCGGCCGCCGAGATGGTTGTGGAAAAAGAAGAAGCGTTTGTGGAACGGATCGAGAATCTGGAAAGGAGAATCACCCAGAGCTTGAGATATTTCCTCCAGGAGCGCAGGCATGACGTCATCAGTCTGGCCCAGCACCAGATTTTTCAGAACTTTAAGATTAAGCTGCTCAGCCTGGAGCAGAAAGTCGATGACCTGGAGATCAGAGCCTGGAACTTTATCCAGAGAGAGCAGAGAAAAATTGCCGAATATAAGTCACAGATAGCGCTCTTCAGCGAGAAGGCCGTTCACTCCATAAAGAGGAGGCTCCAGGATCTTCTTTCGAGCGAACAGAGGCTAGCCGGGGAGTTGAACAATCTCAGCCCGCTGAATATACTAAAGAAAGGGTACGCCCTCTGCTGGAAGGATGAGGACGGACGTCTTGTCCGCTGTATTGAAGATGTTCGAAAAGATGAGGAGATGACCGTTTCTTTCTATAAGGGTGAGTTTCGGTGTCAGGTGAGAAAGGTGGACCGGGAGAAACTCATTGAATCCCGGGTGACTAAGGAGTGAAAATGACGGCTATGAGTTTTGAAAAAGCATTATTAGACCTGGAAAACATCGTCGAGAAATTGGAGAAGGGCGGCCTCAACTTGAATGAATCCTTGGCGCTTTTCGAGAAAGGAGTTAAGCTGGCCCGGTTTCTGCGTGAGGAACTGGCCAAGGCGGAGAAAAAAGTCGAGATTCTCCTGAAGGATGAAAAAGGAGAAATCAAACAAGAGGCGTTTGATCTTGAGGAGACCGAGAACTCCTCTTCCTCCACGAAGGATGAAGATGACCTCCCTGTTTAAACCATTATGAAAGTCGAGGACAGGCTGGCCGAGAAAAAAGAGGCCATAGAGCAGGAACTTCTACGGATATTGGGAGAGGAGGATTCTCTTTTATTCCAGGCTATGAAGTATGCTGTTTTTTCAGGCGGGAAAAGATACAGACCTCTTCTGGCTCTGGCCTCTGGCGAATGTTTTCAGGCGGACCGCAGCGTCAATCTTCCTTTTGCCTGTGCTCTGGAGCTCATTCACACCTATTCCCTCATTCATGACGACCTGCCGTCCCTAGATGATGACGATTTTCGCCGAGGAAAGCCTGCCTGTCATAAGGCGTATGGCGAGGATATCGCTCTTCTGGCTGGAGATGGACTTCTAACCCTTGCTTTTGAGGTCATGGCCGAAGCGCCGCTTCACGGAAAAAATCTCTCCAAAAAAGAGGAGGTCATCAAAGAGATCTCTCACGCGGCCGGTGTCATGGGAATGATCGGAGGCCAATTGCTTGACATCACGTTTTCTCCAGAAGGAAGCACGGGTGAAAAAATACATGACCTGATCCACAAAAAAACCGGGGCATTGATTGTCGCCTCTGTGAAGACAGGCGCCATCCTTGGAGAAGCCTCCCCTGTCCAGGCGAAAGCCATCGCCGAATATGGAAAAAACGTCGGCCTGGCTTTTCAAATCCGGGACGATATCCTGGATTTGACCCAGAAGAAAAAAAAGAAGGATTCTTCAAGGCCCAATTATGCCTTTCTTTTTGGAATGGAAGAAGCTAAGGCCAGGCTCAGCCAATTTGTCAATTTGAGTCTGGAGGCCTTAAATCAAGCCGCTCTTCATTCGGAAGAACTCTGTTATCTTTCCTTGATATTGAAGGAGGGGCCATCCGGAAACGGTCCCAAAGACCAGAGCCAATGAGTAAAGTCATTGATAAAATTAAAAGTCCTCTGGACTTGAAAAGCCTTTCTTTGGGCGAGCTCGACCAGCTGGCTACGGAAATACGGGCTTTGATTATTGAAGTGGTTTCGAAAAACGGCGGTCATCTATCCCCAAATTTGGGGGTTGTGGAGCTGACTTTAGCCCTCCATCAAGTTTTTAATGCCCCCAGAGATAAAATTATTTGGGATGTTGGACATCAATGCTATCCCCACAAAATCATCACCGGACGGAAAGATAAATTCCACACACTCCGACAGATGGAGGGGATTTTAGGTTTTCCCTGCCGTGAAGAGAGCGAGTATGATGTCTACAATACCGGGCACGCTTCTACAGCCCTTTCGGCCGCCTTGGGCATGGTAGTGGCCAGAGACAAGAAAAAAGAAACATTCGATGTCGTGGCTGTAGTCGGCGACGGAAGCCTGACAGGAGGTCTGGCCTGGGAAGCCTTGAATCAAATCGGACTTCTCCGGGAGAAATTGATTATCGTCCTCAATGATAATGAGATGTCCATCTCTCCCAGCGTCGGCGCTCTCTCCAAATACTTTACTTACCTGGCATCGGGGCAACATTACCTCCGGATAAAAGACCAGGCAAAATCGATCCTCAAGTCCATTCCTGCAGTGGGCCGGCCGATCATCCGGGCCGGGCGGGCCTTGGAGGAGTTGATCAAGAAGACATTTTTCCCCGGTCTTGTTTTTGAGGAGCTGGGAATCAAGTATATCGGACCTGTTCAGGGGCACAGCCTTGGCTCACTGGTCGAAGTGTTTGAGGATGCGAAATCCTACGACGGGCCTGTGCTCATCCACTGTGTCACGCGGAAAGGGAGAGGGTATGCTCCTGCCCAGAACAATCCGGAGAAGTACCACGGCGCCAGTCCTTTCAGTATTCCCACTGGAGAAACTGCGAATAAGGAAAACAAGCCGACCTTCTCCTCCGTCTTTGGACAGACGCTGTTGAATATCGCCCGCAAAGATGAAAAGGTTATTGCCATTACAGCCGCCATGACCGAAGGGACGGGATTGATCCATTTTGCGGATCAGTTTCCGGCGAGATTTTTTGATGTGGGGATTGCTGAGCAGCATGCGGTGAATTTTGCAGCCGGGCTGGCGTTAAGTGGATTTAAGCCGGTCGTTGCGGTCTATTCCACCTTTCTCCAAAGGGCCTACGACCAGGTTTATCATGATGTCTGCCTCATGGATATTCCGGTCATATTTGTTCTTGATCGAGCCGGAATTGTCTCCGATGACGGCCCCACTCATCAGGGAATCAATGACATTGTCTATTTGAGGCATATGCCCCATATGATTCTTATGGCCCCCCGAGATGAGAATGAGCTCCAACATATGCTCTTTTCGTCCTTCGGTTATCTCCATCCCGTCGCTATTCGATTCCCCAAAGGAGAGGCTCTGGGCGTTCCCCTCGAAGATTCCTGGAGGGAGATTTCCTTGGGTAAGAGCGAGCTGCTCAAAGAAGGAAAGGACCTGTTTCTGCCCTTTGGAAGCATGGTTAGTCCTGCTTTGGAGGCAGCCGATAGGCTGGAGAGAGAGGGAATAAGCCTGGCGGTTGTGGATCCGAAATTTGCCAAGCCTTTGGATGAGGAGACAATTCTCCGTTATGCACAGCCGGGGAGGACGATCATTACGGCCGAGGAAGGAGTCCTGGCCGGAGGTTTCGGAAGCGCTGTCCGAGAGTTTTTAGATAGGGAGAAGATATTTCATATCCGATTTAAGAGCATCGGACTTCCGCTGGAGATTTATCCTCTGGGAAAGGCCGCCCAAATCAAGAAAAAACTCCGATTGGATGCAGACGGTCTTTTTAATCAGGTCAAGGATTTCTACGCGCAGAACAAATAAGGGGGATCTTTCCTGTTCTTTACGGAGGAACTGAACAAGGAGGTTTCTAAAATTTCCCAATGAACAGGGATATCGCAGAGAGACGCATCTGTCATTCCAAACGGAGCGCGGCAATGGCCAATTTGTTTTAAGATGAGAAAGGAAAGAGTCGACCAGCTCCTCGCCATAAAAGGACTGGCGGAGAGCAGCCAAAAAGCCCAGGTCCTGATTATGGCCGGCCGGGTGTATGCGGGGGGAAAGAGGGTTGTCAAATCCAGCCAACTCGTTTCCGTGGACCAAGAGTTATCTCTTTTAAATCCAGCCCCTTATGTCGGCCGGGGCGGCCAAAAACTCGAAGGAGCCCTTGCGGTCTTCAGGATTCCTGTCAACGGTAAAATAGCGGCTGATATCGGTTCTTCGACAGGTGGATTTACGGATTGCCTCCTTCAAAAGGGCGCTCAAAAGGTTTATGCTGTAGATGTGGATACCCGGCAGCTGAATTACCGCCTGAGGAAAGACTCCAGAGTTGTTCTCCTTGAGAAAAATGCCCGTTACCTGAAGCGACAGGATTTCCTCGAGGAGTTGGACCTTATAACTATGGACGTGTCTTTTATATCGGTGTTGAAAATCTTGCCTGCCCTGAAAGAAGTACTGGGCAAGAGTGTGCTCCTCTGTCTTCTCAAACCTCAATTTGAAGCGGGAAAAGGCCTGGTCAATCGAAAAGGGATTGTCAGGGACCCGTTTCTCCATGAAGACATTTTGAAGAGAGTTGTCGAGGAGGCTTTCCGGTTGGGATTCAGACTCCGCGGCATGGCCGAAAGCCCAATTCGGGGACAGAAAGGAAACAGAGAGTTTTTTGCCCACTGGTCTTTAGGATCAGGCGAATGGAATAAGGATAAAATCCAAAACATGATCAAGGAGGCGGTCTGGAATGAAAAAAGTCAGTAAAATCGGGATTGTCATCAAACCGCATGCTCCTCGCATTGAAATGATTCTGACCGAGCTCCTCCGTTATTGTCGCAAAAGAAAGATCCAATGCCTTTTGGAAGAGGTTGCGGCCGACAAATTGAGGAAGCCTCCCGGAATTCCAAGAGAGAAACTTCCTGGAAAGGTTGATTTGGTCATCGTTTTGGGAGGAGATGGGACCCTGCTCAGTATTGCCCACTTGGCCGCTGAAAGCAAAATCCCGGTTATGGGCGTTAATCTGGGAAGCCTTGGTTTTTTGACAGAAGTCCCTCTGAAAGAAATGATTTTAACCCTAGAGACTTTCCTTTCAGGAAACGAAGAAATCATCAGCCCCCGATGGTTGCTTGAATCTCGGTTTAAAGGAGAAGTCAGCTATTCTTTGAATGATATTGTTGTCAATAAAGGCGCGCTGGCGCGAATGATCCAGATTCGAATCTGGATCAATAAACGGAAAATTGCCACTGTGAAAGCCGACGGGCTCATCATCTCCACGCCCACAGGTTCCACGGCCTATTCTCTCTCTGCGGGGGGCCCCATCATTCAGCCCTTTATACCCGCTATTCTGGTCGCGCCCATCTGCCCTCACACGCTGACCTTCCGTCCCACGGTCCTTTCTTCGGCCTCAACCATCAGGTTGCAGCTTTTGACTTCCGGCGAAGAGGTTTACCTGACCCTTGACGGGCAAAGAGGCGCGCGGATGCACGAAAATGATGTTGTGGAAGTCAAGAGAGCCAATCTGGAATTGCGCTTAATTTCTTCTCCCAAGAGGAATTATTTCGACCTTCTCCAGGAAAAACTCAGCTGGGGCGAATGAGGCTTCCCTTTTATTGACAATTCGGGTTGTGAAAATTATCATTAAAATTGCCTCATGAAACAGAAATGCAGAGTATTGTTCGTGACTCCGGAAATGGCGCCGTTTGCCAAGTCCGGAGAGCTGGCCGATGTCGCCCAGTCCTTGCCCAAAATACTTTCTTCTCTCGGGATTGATATATTTCTCATCATGCCTAAATACCGAAGGCCGGAAATTGAATCATTGGCCATGGAAACGGTTTGTCCCGATCTCATTGTCCCGCTCGGAGATAAGAAAGTTAAAGCGAGTGTCTTCAAGGTTGAGCGGGGAAAATACTCGATTTTCTTTATCGATAGCCCTAAATATTTCTGGAGAGAGAAGATTTACGGATCGTCCAAGGGGGAATATCTGGATAATGATGAGAGATTCATTTTTTTCAATCGCGCTGTCCTGGAGTTTCTCCTTAAGGCCAGAATGTTCGTGGACATCATTCACTGCAATAATTGGCCCACAGCTCTTATTCCCGTTTTCTTGCGGACTCACTACGCTCAGAAGTCTCAATTCAAGGATGTGGCCACTGTATTGACCTTGCACAATGTCGCCTATCAGGGTCAGTTTCCACCTGAGACGATGGCCTTCACGGGGCTGAACTGGAACTTTTTTACACCTGAGCGGCTGTCCTTTAACGGTAAATTCAATTTTCTCAAGGCCGGGATTCTTTTTTCAGATGTCATTAATACCGTCAGTTCTGCCTATAAGAAAGAAATTCAGACGAATCAGCACGGATTTGGTCTGGAGGATATTCTCAGGAAGAAAAAAGAGGTTTTTTTCAGCATTCGGAATGGCATTGACTGTGAGGCCTGGAATCCGGAAGCCGACCCTTATATTGCCGCCAATTATAGCCCTGTGAACCTGAAAGGCAAGAGCAAATGTAAACTGGATCTGTTGAAAGAGTTCGGATTGAAGCGCGCGGCTTCCACACCGATTGTGGGGATTATTTCTTATCTGAGCCAGCAAAAAGGATTTGACCTGATACTGGAGTCCCTGGAAGAGATGGTCCAATGGGATATCCACTTGCTCATCCTGGGAGAGGGCGATGAAAAATATGTAAATAAGCTCGCCGATGCGCAGAGAAAATATCCTCAAAAATTGGCCGTGAGATTTGAGGTCAATGAGGCGCTGTCCCATAAATTGACGGCCGGCGCAGATATTTTTCTCATTCCTTCTCTCCATGAGCCCTGCGGCCTCCATCAGCTCTATAGCTTCCGCTACGGGACCGTTCCTGTAGTCCGGGCCACCGGCGGCCTAAAGGAAACCGTCAGGCCATTCAACTCCCGCTTTCAGGAGGGAAACGGATTTGTATTCAGGAAATATTCTTCGCAGGCTCTTTTGGACGCTTTGCGAGAAGCCTTGAGTTATTATCACCAGCCGGATCTCTGGCAAAAGATTATACTCGCCGGGATGCGAAAAAATTTCTCCTGGGAAATCGCGGCTCAGAAATATATCCGGCTTTACGAGAGGGCTTTAGAGTTGAAGAGAGGAGGGTTAATTGGAGAGTGAAGTTTTAGAGATTACGGATATTAATTTTGACGAGGAGGTCTTAAAATCGCCTCTCCCCGTGTTGGTGGACTTTTGGGCTGTTTGGTGCGTTCCCTGTAAAATGATTGCCTCTTTGGTTGAGGCGATCGCCCAGGAATACAAGGACAGAATAAAAGTGGTCAAGTTGAATGTCGACGAAAACATGAAGGTTCCCTCCCGTTACGGAATCCGTGGAATCCCCACACTTCTCTTCTTTAAGAATGGGGAACTGAAAGAGACGATCGTGGGTGCGCTCCCCAAAGATAAGGTCGTCGGGATAATCACGAAACATATTTAAGGAATTCTGCATGATATTACGGGGATCGGAAGGAGAAGGAGAAAATCCGATTTTTAAAAGAGGGGCGAGGAATGCCCTGAAATATTTCTAATCCGTAGGTCGATATGACGGAACAGTATGATGTCATTATTATTGGAGCCGGACCGGCTGGACTGGCGGCGGCGATTTATACAGGCCGGGCTAAATTGAATACTCTGGTGTTGGAGAAGGCCATCCCTGGCGGGCAGATTCTTCTCACGGATTTGGTCGAAAACTACCCCGGCTTCCCGGATGGAGCGGTTCCATCTGTTCTCATGGAAAATTTCCACAAGCAGGCCCTGAAATTCGGAGCAAAAATAGAGACGGACGAGGCCAAAGGAATCCGCCGGAAAGGGGATCTCTGGGTCATTGCGGGAAACAAGGGAGAATATACGACACGGTCCCTCATCATCGCCACAGGCTCTTCCTACCGCCGATTGGGCCTTCCCAAAGAGGGCCAGCTGACTGGTCGGGGAGTTTCTTATTGCGCCACTTGTGATGGTGCTTTTTTCCGTGAGAAGGATGTGGCGGTGGTCGGCGGAGGTGATTCAGCCCTTATAGAAGCCTTGTTTTTAACCAAATTTGCCAGGAAAGCCATTCTCATTCACCGCCGGGATCAGTTCCGGGGAGAAAAAATCCTCCAGGAGAGAGTCCTTGCCCATCCAAAAATTGAAGTAGTCTGGGATTCTGTTGTGGATTCACTTGTGGGAGAGGACAGGTTAGAAGCCATAGTCATCAGGAATATCAGGCAGAACAAGACCCAGAGCCTTAAAACGGAAGGTCTGTTTATCTCCATCGGAATGGACCCTTCGAGCGCAATTGTCAAAGGGTTGGCGGCCTTGAACGAGCAGGGGGAAATTCGGGTGGATTCCAAGATGGCCACATCCCAACCCGGCATTTTTGCTGCCGGGGATGTGACCAACGCATGCCCCAATCAGATGGCTACGGCAGTGGGGACTGGGGTGCGCGCGGCTTTGGCTGTGGATGAATACCTAGCCGGGTAACTGATAGGAATAGAATCTCTTCCATAGAGATTCTATTCAGCTCCGGTCAGGCTTGGGGATTCTTGTCTTTGAGGATTCTCTCCAGCTCCTCGACCTTTGCTTTCATCCTCTTTAAATCCTTGGCAAGGTCATAGAGCTGTGGCATAAGAGCCCGGACCTTGCGGAAAGTATGGATGTCCACGTGCGGGCTCCCGGCGACAAAAGAATGGGGGGGGACGCTCTTGCTCACTCCGCTTTTAGCGGCGATGATGACGCTGTCTCCGATAGTGATGTGGTCCGTGAGGCCGACTTGTCCGCCCATGATGACGGATTTTCCGATTTTTGTGCTTCCCGCGATTCCCGTCTGGCCGGCAAGGATGCAGTTCTCGCCGATGTTCACGTTGTGGGCGACTTGAACAAGATTGTCGATTTTTGTTCCCCTGCGGATAATCGTTTCCCCCAGTGCAGCTCTGTCAATGGCCGTATTGGCTCCCACCTCCACGTCATCCTCGATAATGACGGTTCCTTTCTGGGGAATCTTGATCAGGCGGCCGTCCGGACCGCGTTGAAATCCGAATCCGTCCGATCCGACCACCGCGCCGTTGTGGATAAGAACACGGTTCTCGATTCGGGTATCTTCGCGGATGGAGACAAGAGAATGGAGGACTGTGTCTTCGCCGATCTTTACTCTCGGATAGAGGGTCACAAGAGGAAATAGCACTGTTCGGGCGCCAATTTCCACGTCATCTCCCACCGAACAGAAAGCTCCGATAGAAACAGCATTTCCGATTTTGGCGGAAGGCGAAATGACGGCCGTGGGATGGATGCCCGGCTCCGGTCGATAGGGTGTGTAGAAAAACTCCACAGCCTTGATGAAACTCAAATAGGGATTTGCGGATTTGAGCACAGGGATTCGTTTGAATTTGTCCTCGGACGGGATAATCGCCGCTGAAGCTTTGGTATTTTCCAGAAGGGATCGGAATCGGGCGTGGGTGAGGAAGACCAAGTCTCCCTGTTGGGCGTTCTCCAGACCTGCCACACCGGTGATTCTGGTCTCCCCATCTCCATCATACGGACATTCGAGAAGACGGGCCAGCTCTTTGACAGAAAATGAGAGCGGATGGAGTTTAGACTTTTTTGGCATGGATGCGCTCATTCAAAACAGCGGCCAGTTCCGCTCCCCAGAGCAGGATGGCCAGAGAAAAAGAAATCCATAAAAGGAAAAAGATGATCGAAGTCAGAGTCCCCTGAAGAAGCTTGGAGAGGACAACTCCGATGGCCGAGAAATGGGCGACATAAATGACGAAGATTCTCTTAAAGATTTCCCAGAGGACGGAAGCCACAACTGCCGCTATGACTGCAGCCTTGGTGTGAACTTTGACTTCGGGAATGAATTTATACAGGGAAAACAGCACCAGAAATCCCAGGGCAAAGGGGATCAAATACTGGATCAGAAAGTTGTTGGCCAGAGATACCGTCCTGGGATTAATGTGAGTGGCCACAAATGAACTCGCTTTGATGGCCCTGTGGAGAGCCGTCCAGACAGCTGTGATGGAAAGGGAAAAAACCATGAGGAGGGCGATGGTGAACATGATGATGTATTCCATGAGCCGATTGTAGAAAAAAGACTTCTGGTAGTTGGCCTTGAAGATAAAATTGATGGAGAAGATCAGGTTGGAGAACAGGAAGCTCCCTGCGATTAGAGATCCGATCAGGCCAAACCACCCCAGATTGCCGATGTTCTTGGAAACATAGTGCAATTTATCAAAGAAAGAGGGGTCGAGTTTGGCAAAAAAATCTTCAGTGAAGATGTTCAAGCTGCGGATGGCCAGCTCGGAACTCCCGAAAATTTTCGTGGTGACAAAGGCAAAAAGGGCGATCAGGGGAACAGAACAGAGAAGCGCGAAATAGGAGATGATGATCGAAAAGTTAAAACATTTGTCCTCGTTAAACCGTTTGAAAGTCATCCCGAGGATTTCAAAGAAAGGCAACTTCATCGTCCTTTGGATGTTCCCTTCCATTATCCCTCAAAATCCGAAAATTGGGAACAGGGCGAATTCTCACGGTTATCAGGCGTATTTACCCCATCGGACCATGAGGATGATGAATGTAACGAGGAGGGCGTAAATAACCAGCGTTTCTATTAAAATCAATCCCAGAAGGAGCAGGAAGCGAATGTGGGGCGCAGAGCCCGGATTGCGGGAGATGCCGTCACAGGCGCTGCTGATGGCTTTGGCTTGGCAGAATGCACCGGCAGCCGCTGTAAGGGTGATGATCGCGCCTCCCACAATGATGGAGAGCTTATACAGCGAAGCCTTTGATTCGCTTAGAGTTCCTTCCTGTGCAAAGAGAGTTCCGAACCCAAGAACCAGGAAAAATAAAAGAAGACCGAAAACTTTGAGACTTTTGTTCATAATAATTCTCCTTTTTTTAATGTTCTTCCTCATGGGCGACAGCTCCTGCAATATAAATGCAGGCAAGCAGGACAAACACAAAGGCTTGGAGGATTCCTGTAAAAATGGACACAGCCATAAAGGGAAGCGGAAGCAGAAAGGGAATGATCGAGGCAATGACGACGATCAGAACTTCCTCGGCGAAGATGTTGCTGAAGAGCCGGATGGAAAGAGAAACGGGTCGGGAGAAGTGGCTGATGAGCTCTATGGGGAGCATGAGCGGGGCCAGAAGAGGAATGGGTCCCGTGAAATGTTTGAGGTACTTGAGCAAACCCTGCGATTTTATCCCCTGCCAGTGGTAGTAGATAAAAACAGAGAGGGCGCAGCCGACCGTCACATTGAGTTTGCTTGTAGGAGACATCAGGCCGGGAACGAGACCGAGGATATTCGAGAATAAGATAAAAAGCCCAATGGTGGCAATCACCGGCAGGTACTTCTTTCCTTCTTCCCCGATGATATCAACGAGTAAGTTTTGAAAAAACTCCACGATGAGTTCAAGCACATTTTGAAGGCGGGAGGGGACGAGCGAGAGCTTTCGGGAGGACAGGCCCAAAAAAAGCATGAGAAAAACCGCGACGAGAAGGCTCATGACGATGTAGTCGGGGATGAAGTGCTCGGGATTTTTGATCTGGATTCCCAATATACCCAACAGCGATGCGAGAGGCTTCCCGATAATTTTATTGAAGAGATCGACAATCCAAAGGCTATGTTCTAATTCTTCCATTGTTTCATTCGGGTGAGTGCTCGGACGGTTTCAACGAGGAAAACGACAATCAATATTGAAAAACCGGCGGCAAAGGCCAGCAGCCTTTCCGCAAAGAATAAGATTATAAATAAAAAAATAGCAAGAATCAATACAAAGCGAAGAGCGTAAAGAACAATGCCTGTTCGCACAGCTTTCTTTTTCTCGGGGAGGAGAAATTTGTAAAGAGAGCGTTTGAGCCAAGCAAAACTGAAGGCCGAGAAAGCCCCTCCGGCAAAGAAAAAGAGAGCTGTGGGAAGGTCAAAGATAAGCAGGGCCCCCAGAGCCAGCAGGGCAGAGGCCAAGAGGATTTCCAGGGGAATCCGTCTTAAAAATTTTTCCTCATCCATTTCATTTTGTCTTTGGTCAAATATATGGGTCTGACCCTTTCGAATCTTCTGTGACGTTCATATATTTGCTGAGGCCTCTGATCAGGCTGTATAATCCGGAACCGATTCCCAAAAGTGTAAAGACAATGATGAGCCACGGATGAGTCCCAAAAAGATTGTCCAGAAAATAGCCGAAGAACAGCCCCACGGCGATAGAAGCGGGCAGCATGAGCCCCAGAGAGCTTATGACCGCAACTTTCCGCAGATCATTTTTTAACGCCAACGTCTCCCTCAAAGGCAGGACTATAATAGCAGAAAAATATTCGGATGGAAAAGCCTATTTTCTACGTTGTTGCGACATCCATTATCACTCTCTTCCCATGATAATCACGGAAAAAGAGACGCATACCTAGGAAGCATATCAAATTCAGTGATCATTCAATTGGTTGAGAAAGAAAGGGTGGGGGCCGTGATAGGACTCAGTTTTACATCAAGATGAAAAAATTGGAGAAACTTCTGCTTATTAAGATGGCTAGTAAAATTATATAGTGTCTTTAAATTGAATTTTTCCTATGGCCACTCCCAGATTTCTCGGGTCAGGAGTCCCGATTGTCTTAAGAGGATTCCATGTCCGGCTGACTTTTACCAGCAAAATGACCTCTTGATTGACTTCCCCTGGAATAAAATATTCATAGGTTTTCCAGACGCTCTCGTGCAATACTATTTCGTCCAGCAATTTCTTTTGTTTAAAAAAGTCCTTGACCAGGTAGATTTTGACTTTGACCGGCTTCCGGTTTATATCTGGATGTGAGGCTAATAATGGTATCTGAATTACCGGTTTCTCGATCGTGATTGTCATGCCTCCGTAGCTTCTTGTCCAGCGGAATTCTCTGCCGTCGTTGGTTTTCTCTAATTGATCGAGGCCAAAATTTTGCTTCAGGCCAAAGCGCTCAGTTCTGCTTTTAAGAGAAAGGGAATGAGTGGAATTCCAAAGGTGCACACCACTGAAAAGAACGATGAAAACTATACTTGAGATTTTCAGACCTATGCTCCAGCGAGGCTTTTGCGCTAGTCCATTATCGCAATGATTTTTGTCTTTCGCTTCTGCGATTCTCCCCATACAGAAAATCAATCCCACCAAGAGCCAGAAAGTGTATTTAATCTCATAACTTCCGATAAAAGTATGAGTTTGAATAATTACAAGGAATGATATGACTCCTGCAATAGCTCCGATAAGAACAAATTTATTACTGTCATTGGTTGAAATTATTGAATAGCTCCGCCTCATCCGCTTGACAATTTCCCAGAAAATCCAGAGAACAAAGAAGATTCCTATAAGCCCCAATTCTGAGCCAACCTGGAGAATATAGTTTTCAGCAGATTCTGGAGTACCGATAGGAGTTTTATAGATTTCAGAATAATTGGATGACTCGATGATATAGCCACCCATTCCTACTCCCGTTAACGGATAATCTCGAATCATAGATACTGCCATTTTCCAAAGAGCATCAGCCCTTCCTCTAAACATTGCATCCAAGTTTCGCCGTTGAATTATGCCTTTAAATCTTGAAAAAGTTATTGATTTTGTTATTGTTTCGGTTATAGATTCCTTAAAAATTGTAAAGCTGAAGATTAAAGATACAATCAAAAAAACTATAACAAGGGAAGATAAGTTTATCTTTTTCCAAGAAAGAGATTTTGATTTTAGCAAATTAAAAATATTTATTAAGGATAAAATTAGAAAGATTAATAAAGAAATGAAAAGACCTAATAAACCGCTTTTAGAACCCGTAAAAAATATCATGTATAAAGATAAAATTACGACTAGGTAAGAAAATATTCGAAGTATCCCTTTAAAGACAAAACACCCACCCAAAATTACTGGAACGACAATAGCGATATAGGCACCAAAAGAAAGAGCATCCTTAAAGGTGGCATTTATCAATGCCTGGATTATGCTTATAGGATTATTTCCTAATTTCATGTCTTTAAAATGCTGGAACAAACCAAAAATTAAAGATAGAAAAGTACTTGAGCAGAGAACAATTATAATTTTTTTTACGAATTCTTTTGATTTTACTGTATTTAAAAGCATAAAGAAGAAGGCTAAGCCAGCTAGATAATTTAAAGAATTAAAGACTATGCTCATTATGGCTCCGCCTGCTGTTACACCGAATGCATTGGTCATAAGTTCATAGACATAATCACTCAGAAAAGGATAAAAATTTGCGTAGCGGAAAAAGGTAATAATTGCAGACGAAAAAATAATGATGGAAAATAAAATAATAGGCTTTAAAATTGGGTATTTGAGAGAAAGTTCTGATTTGTGCACTGTATTATGGAATAGCCACCCTAAAAAATAGAATAAAAATAAAACGAGTGCTGTTGGAGCAAGGGGCAGGGGTTCATAGAGGCCGAAAAAATAAGGAAGATTATTTATTAGAGGGAAAGAAAAGATAAAAAATAATGTTCCCCATCGGACATTAATTGTAGTTAAGATAAGGACAATAAAAATAATAGGAACTAGCGCAATCTGAAAAGGTTTTACAAGCGGGACATATCTCACATAGAAAAAGTAAAGACTCATTGCATGAATTGCAGCAAGCAATAAGAAAATTGGTCTAATATTTTTATTCTTTACCATTTCATCATCGTAGGTAAGAATCATTCCCCGTTTGATTCCAAATCGTTGACAGACCTCGACAAGTCCCTCTCACAAAATCTCAGCTTGGGGATTATTTCGCTCTTTCTACCAGTGGTCTTTTGGGATATTTATGTCCCCAGGACTATAAGTCGGCACGATTTCCTTGAGGCATCTGATGAATTCCTCACGGCTGTTGTTTCCCTGGCATAAACCTATCAGGCGATCGATCTTCGCCAATAGCTCGCCCTCGTCTCTCATCCTTGAATCTCTCACCTTGAATATTTTTGCATGCTCGGTCGGCTCCGACCCCTCCTCCGCGCCAAGCAGCTCCTCGAAAAGCTTTTCGCCGGGCCTCAGCCCCGAATAAACAATCGGGATATCCACATCCGGCTCATGCCCACTGAGCTTGATCATTTCCCTCGCCAGGTCCAATATCTTCACCGGCTCGCCCAAGTCCAGGACATAAGCCTCGCCGCCCTCTCCTACGGCCGAAGCCTCGAGCACGAGGAGCACAGCCTCTGAGGGCACCATGAAGTACCTCTTCATCTCCGGGTGGGTGACGGTCACCGGGCCGCCCCGCTGAATCTGCTCTTTGAAGATTTCAGTGACACTTCCCCGACTTCCCAGGACATTCCCGAACCTCACGCAGATGAATCGCGTCCTATTTCTCCTGTTCAGAATCCGCAGCATCTCCTCGCCGACTCGTTTGGTCGAACCCATGATGCTCGTGGGGTTGATGACCTTGTCCGTGGAGATGTAGACGAACTTATCCACCCCGTGCGCCATCGCCAGCCCGGCCAGGATTTTCGTCCCCATTACATTGGTCTTGACCGCATCTTCGGGGGAGTATTCGAGCATGGGAACATGCTTGTAGGCCGCCGAATGGATGACGATTTCCGGCCGGTATTTCTCGAAGACGGCCCCCATCTTCGCCTCGTCATTGATATCGCCGATCACGGGAACGATCTCAAAAGACTCTGATCTCAGCCGGTGCAGAAGAAGGAAAAGCTCTGTCTCGTCGATGTCGAGCAACACCAGAGACTTCGGCTCGAACTGGCGGACCGTCTTCGAGAGCTCCGACCCGATGGACCCACCCGCCCCGGTGATGAGCACCCTTTTCCCGGACAAAAAGTCTCTGATCGCCCGGAAATCGATCTCCACGGGCTCCCTCCCGAGCAGGTCCTCGATCTTGACCTCCTGGATGTCGGAAAGGGTCACGTTCCCGTCCATGAGGTCCGCAATGCCGGGCAGGATCTTGATTTTATCCACCTGGTTCGATTTCCTGATGATTTCGACGATTTTCCTGATTTCCCTCGAACTCACCGAGGGTATGGCGACAAGGACCTCTTCGACTCTGTTCGTCTCCAACACCCGCGGAATATCCTCCCTTGTCCCCAGAACCTTAATGCCGTGGATGCTGATGCCTCTTTTGGCCGGGTCGTCATCGATGTATCCAACGGGGTAATACCTGGACTTTTTATTGTTCAGCATCTCTCGCCCGATCTGCTCACCGGCCGAACCGGCTCCGATGATCAGGACTCTCGATTTTCCCTTAGCCTGCTTTTCCGTCCTTATCCAAAATTCCCGAAGTGCCCTCTTCGAAATCCTGAGGGTTCCGATGAACCCCATCGTAAAAATATAATCCAGCAGGATTATCGAGCGAGGGAACACTATGAAGGGCGCGTAGGTCTTGAGAAAAAACAGGAGAAGTCCCAGTGAAACAGAGGACAGCGTGACGGCCCTGAATAGCTTTAGCAGATCACCGAGGCTGAAGAACCGCCACGAAATGCCATACATTCCGGAATAAATCAGGAAGCCTAGTTTTACTGCCAGGGACAGAATGATGTATTCCCTTAGGTAGCGCGAGAATTCATACGGAATCTTTCCATCAAACCTGATCCAGAAAGAAGCATACATGGAAAAGGCGATGAGCAGGATATCCGCAACCAGAAAAAACGCCCGCCTTTTAAATGTCGTCGTTTTAAAAATATCCCTGATGAATTCCATCAGCCGTTCTTTCATGGCACCAACCCCCATAACAAATCTCTGATTAGGTTCCCTGAGATAACCATCACGTAATCTGTTTTATAAATCAATGGAAATCTTACGTTATCCTGATTTCCATAATGATATCGCCGATAAATTCCAATTCTTCATTTCTCAGATTGTTCCCAACTTGTTAAACCGCACATGGTTTTTTCCTTCCCAGCGCCGCCTGATATACATTCCCCCAAAGAAAAATAGGCCCGAAAGGGATATTAAAAGGCCTACTAATAATAACAAGCCCTCTCTCATCGCTATCCAGGCCAAAATAGCCACCACAATCTGAATAAATCCATATAACAACGTAACGATAGCATGCGAAAGATCAGCCTGGTTGACAAGAATCTGATAAATGTGGCGGCGATGGGCCTTAGTCAATCTGTCTCCGTCCTTGATGCGCACTATAAGAGTGCTTAGTTCATCGACATAGAATGGGAATAAAAACGAAGTGAGAACAACGAACTCAAGAAGTGATTGAGAAAACCATAATACCCAGGATGCAAAAAGGAAACCCAGCAACACACTTCCTACATCACCCATAAAGACTTTCGGCCTGGGGAAGTTCAAAGGGAGGAAACCCAGGCATGCCGCTGCAATACCGAAAGCCGTTGCCACCCAAGCTATATCTTTGCCCTCCAACAACGCGAATAACCCCAAGCAAGAAAAAGCAATTGTCCCCGTCAAGCCTGCAATCCCGTTGATTCCATCCATAAAATTATAATAGTTGGCCGTTGCCGTTATGTATAATATTCCAAATACAAACAGCAGGACGATTATCCCTACCGACAATTCCGACATCGACCTTCCAAAAAATAATGAGCAGCTGAATATCGCAGCCGAACCAACATGCACAGCAAGCCTGATTTTGAATGACACATCTCGATAATCCGCCAACAAACTAACCAATGATACGATACAGGCTGGGATCCATAGGGGCCACGGAATGTGCCACCAGAGCGCGCCGACAATGAAAACAACCAGAATTCCTATTCCACCCCCTCTTGGAACTGGAACCCGATGTGAACTCCTGACATTTGGGGCATCAATAAAACCCCAGTGAAACCCACGATGAGCAACTAACAAAGCCCCAACAAGACCTATGATAAAGGATATTACGAGCCACAAAACCATATCAAGAATCCCAGGCGATTCATTGGCTTTTTCTATATTTATATCGGCGGATCATAAGTAACCTTCTTGACGCATTTCCTGTATGGTCTCCTTCCATCCCTCCCAAAGATCGTACTCCGGCCTAAACCCAAGCTCTCTCATAATGCGACCGCCATCGACAGTAACGTCCTCACAGTATTTGGAAAGAGCATCTTTTAATCCCGGCGAAGAGATTTCCAGTAATCTTGCAATTCCATCTGCAAGATTTGCCGCCATTTTAACAGGCCTGAGAGGCAAATAAATTTTTGGCAATTTTCGTCCCAAGGCTCGGCAAATGGCCTTGATAATTTCGTTAACCGAATGAAACTGCCCATCGGTGACATTATAGATTTTTCCTGCTGCACCTGGATGTTGAGCAGAAAGTATTGCAGCGAGCGCCACATCTTTATCATAAATCAATGTCCTTCGGTTATCTCCCTTTCCAATAGGGACAAAACGATTTGAAGCCAAAGAATGAACGAGTCGCTTATAATTACCTTTTACGCGTGCTCCATAGACAGCCCCCAATCGCAACACGACTCCCAAAGGCTGACCTTCTTTATTAATCGCATCAAGAGCCAGTCTTTCCGCAGAAAGTTTCGTTTTGGAATATATCGTATCAGGCATTGGCGGAGTTGATTCAGTGATTATTCTGCCGTTGGGTGGTCCATAAACTGATATAGTACTGAAATAAACTAGCCGCTTAACTCCGGCTTGTATTGCAGCTTCAATCAATGTCTTTGTTCCTATGACATTAATTCTCGTGTATTCTTTTTCTTGAAATTGAGATGGGCTGGTTATGTGCAACAAAGCCGCTAGATGGAAGACAACCCTTATTCCTTCCATCGCTGTTTTAACAGTCGCCGCATCAGTAATATCTCCGACTTGAACCTCCACATTGTCAGGAAACAAATCCGTCTCCGACTCATCAATAGATAACGTTCGAACTCCAAACCTCTCCTCACATAGTCTATTAACGAGATTGGGCCCAACAGCTCCGGTTGCACCAGTTACTAAAACCGACCGAGGTTGGCAATTTAACATCAGTTCTGTTGTCTTTATAGAGCTTTGTTTACAACTTAGATACAACCCGCGGAAGGTGTTTGAAATGCCCCCCAATCTTTGGACATTGTGTGGGCCTTTAGAAGGTGCCTAAAAGGCTCGCCATTCATGGACATTTTTACCATTCCTATGTCTAAAAACCATTTTTGGTAATTTCCGGAAAAAATGGCTTAACCAGAAGCCCTAGGAGCGACAATCTCGAGCCGGTCCATATCAAATCATGGCCTCCGCGGCCGGCATCATGGCCGCCCGAGTCCCGAAGTACACTTCGTGCGGCGTTCGATAGCCCAGAGATTCGTGCGGCCGTTCCTCGTTGTAAAACCGAAAACAGGATTCTAAATGAGCCCGCGCCTCCGAGATCGTCCGATATTCGTGAAGATAAACCTCTTCGTACTTGACCGATCTCCAAAAGCGCTCCACAAAAATGTTGTCAAAGACCCGGCCTCGGCCGTCCATGCTGGGATCAGAGGCTCATAACCTTTAGCTACCCATAGTAAATTGAGAAGAAGCAAAATATATTCATGACATCGCTGTCCTATATTAGTACCAGATAGTGCGGTTTATGCAATCAAAAGAACCTACCACCTATCACTTTAAAAAATGTGACAATATCTGGGAAGCTGCAGAGGATACGGAAAATGTACTTTCAAGCAGGTTCCTTCCATTTTTCCCCATCTGCACTCGCAGAGCGGGTTTTTTTATCAATCGGAGGGCTTGATTGTAGAACAATTCATCTTCACCATTATGGCACACCAAACCCGCTTCATGCGTCTGTAGCATTTCCTGCAAATCATTCCCCGCGTTGATACTGGCCAGAATCGGCTTTGCGTGATACATGTACCCTAGCATTTTCCCCGGATAATTATGGGTTTTCAAATGGCGATCGAGGGAAATCATCCCGACATCGATATCAGCAACCATATTCATATATTCATATTGATCTACTGCCGGATGAATAGAAATATTCTTCAAACCTCTACTTTCAATCTCTTTTTTTAAACGAGGCACTTCGCTTCCTTCACCAACAAGTAAAAAGTATGCTTCAGACACATCTTTCAGTCGCGCTGCAACTCTTAAGATATTATCAATATCCTGAGCGATACCGATATTGCCTCCATAAAAAAACAGGACCTTGTCGTTCAAACCGAACTTTTCTCTGAAATTGCCGGAACATCTATAGTACTCATTGAGCGATATCCAGTTGTATAAGACTTCAATTCTATATTTTTTATCCAACCCCTTCTCGGAAAAATAGAGGCTGTTTGCCGGCGATTGGATACCAATGATGTTCGCAGCATCATAATTGATCTTTTCATAAAACTTTAACAACGCGTAGAATAAGCCTTTCCTCAGTATTCCGGCATCAACAGCCCACTGGGGAAAAATGTCACGGATAATGAGATAGGCCGGACAACTAAATAAATGCTTCAGACGTTTAACAAGAGGCCCAAAAAAAATGGTAGGTGAATAACAGATGATAAGATCAAATAAATTCTCATTAAAAAATTTTTTTGCCCTTTTCCTAATGATCCTAGATAGAAAAATTTCTCTATAACCGCGTATAATTCTTGGCACACCTCTTATTTCGCCCATTTTTACTCGTACTACCCGAATATCGTCATCGTAAACACATTGAAAATTCGACTCAATAGTATGATCAGGCGCAACAACAGTAACATCATGGTCCCGCTTGGCAAATTCTACAGCAAGATCGTGTATAAGCTTTGCTGCAGAACTGGTACTGGGCAGGTAATAAACGACGAGGAGTAAGATGCGCACGAACTTATTTTGATCTTTTTAGGGAAGTCTTCTTCTTGGCAGGCTACTTATACCAAACCGTCCGATTCACGTAATCCGTGTAGCTCATGATAATTCGAAGAACTTTTTGGGAGACATTATCAGTATCATAGTCGGGAACGATATTGAATGGTCGGCTTGTGTTGACGTAATGGGCGATAGCAACATCGATCGATTCCAGGACACGCTCCGCTTTCAGGCCGCACATGATCAAGGTGCCTTCGTCCATCCCTTCCAACCTTTCATGGGCCTGTCGGATCGTTACGGCAGGAAAGCTCAGTATGGAAGATTCTTCCGTAATGGTGCCGCTGTCTGAAAGAACGCAGCGGGCGTGCCTCTGAAGGTTCACATAGTCAAGAAAACCAAGGGGTTTCAAAAAGCGAATGCGCTGATCCAATTCACCCAAACCGAGGCTTTCCATGCGATTTCTGGTCCTCGGATGGGTGGAAACGATCAGCGGCAAATCGTACTTTTCCGCTATCGCCTTCAACGTCGCCATCAGATCGGAAAAATTGACCTCACTGTCGATATTCTCTTCCCGATGAGCGCTGACCACAAAGTAACACCCCGTTTCCACCTTCAAACGATTCAATATGTCCGACGCGTCGATCTGTTTTCTGTAATAGGACAGCACCTCTTTCATGGGCGAGCCGGTTTTGATGACTGTTTCCGGTTTCATACCCTCCGCCAGCAGGTAACGCCTTGCATGTTCCGTGTAAGTCAAATTGATGTCGCTGATATGATCGATGATCTTACGATTGATTTCTTCGGGTACCCGCTGATCGAAGCACCGGTTTCCCGCCTCCATATGAAAAATGGGTATTTTGCGACGTTTTGCCGCAATGGCGGAAAGGCAACTGTTTGTATCGCCCAGCAGAAGAAAGGCATCCGGGCATGTCTTTGCCATTAAATCATCCGTGCGAGCGATGACGTTACCGATGGTATGGGCGGGATTTTCACCAACGGCATCAAGAAAATAATCAGGCTTTCTGATTGCCAATTGCTGAAAGAAGATCTCATTCAGTTCGTAATCATAGTTCTGCCCGGTGTGCGCCAGCATATGATCAGTATGCTCATCCAACTGGTGAATCACCCTGCTCAGTTTAATGATTTCCGGCCTTGTTCCGACAATGGTCAATACTTTGAGTGGCATGCTCTGCCTGCTTCCCCTCTTTATTATCTCATGTGTTGTAATAATGCCGGTACGCCATAAAATCGCTGTGCATCATCTCAACCAATTTATCCCATACCGGCGGCAGATACCCCGTAGCTGCACGGAAAATGGTAGAATCCAGGGATCGATTCTGTACAAAATCATCGTCAGGTTCAATCTCGATCTCCTTGCCATACCGCCTTGCAACCAGGCAGAGCAGATCATACTTTGAGATCGGCTCAGATGAAACGTGATAGATGCCTTTAAGTTCAGGATTGGGAAGGACGAATTCGCTAATAATCCTGGCCAGTTCAAGCGTCGGAAAACCCGAATAGATCGCTTTCCGGAAGCCACGCACCTTCTGCGACTGCGCAAGAAACCATTCAATCAGCCCATATCGCCCTTTTAGCTCATGCCCGATAATAGACGTCCGCAGGGTCACACAGTGGGGATAGGCGACCTCGCCAAGGAATTTTGTCCGCCCATAAAGATCCTCGGCATTTGAATGATCCTGCTCTGTATACATGCCTTTCAGCCCATTAAAGACACAATCCGTGCTGATGTGGATGACCCGGGCGCCTGCCGTGCGGCTGATGAGGGAAATGCGATGGGGGAGCAGGGCGTTCACGGTAATCGCCGTAAGAGGATCATCGGCAAGGGAAAGCTGCTTGATAATGCCGATGCAGTTGATGACAACATCCGGTTGTGCGGAGGCCAATGCCCTAATGACGCTGTCGAAATAGTTGGCGTCAACGCTATCTTGGCGGAACCGGGTAAGCAGATCTTTCGGAAAATGCTTTTCCATGCCGGAGAGGCTTCGCGCCGTGGCATAAACATCGTATTCCGGGAACACGGAAAGGGTTCTCAGCAATAAGTGGCCCAGCATTCCCGTTCCGCCAAGAATTACAATTTTCTGCTTTTTGCTCATATTATAAAACTATCTTCCCCGTATTCAGCGCATCTTTGACAATATCAAGTTTCATCAGCAATTGAATCAGCTCATTCTCGGTAAGGCGATGTGTATTGTGTGAATTATAATCTTCTTGTCGGGATACCTTCGCTTCGCCTTCCGTAAAATAACAGGAGTAATTCAGATCCCTCACATCGGAAGCGATACGGTAGTAGTCTCCCATATCGTCAGCTTTGGCCATTTCTTCACGGGTCAAAAGTGTTTCAAACAGCTTCTCCCCGTGCCGCGTACCGATAGTCCGAATTTCGTTATCTGCATTAAAAAGACGTTTCAAGGCATGCGCCAGCGTTTCGATGGTCGCCGCCGGCGCTTTTTGAACGAATATGTCACCGGGATTTCCATGTTGAAATGCATACACCACCAAATCCAGAGCGTCATCCACAGACATCATAAAGCGCGTCATATTCGGATCAGTCACTGTAATGGGAGCGCCGGCAAGAATCTGACTGATAAAAAAGGGTATTACGGAGCCGCGAGACCCCATGACGTTCCCATATCGGGTCCCACTGAAGATAGTGCTCGAATTCCCATGCTCCCTTGCTTTGGCCACCATCATTTTTTCCATAAGGGCCTTGGACATGCCCATTGCGTTAATGGGATAAACGGCTTTGTCCGTACTCAATACAATCATGTTTTTGACCCCACAGGCCAAGGCAGCATTCATGGCGTTTTCCACGCCCAGGGTATTCGTGCGAACTGCCTCCAAAGGAAAGAACTCACACGAGGGCACCTGCTTGAGCGCCGCGGCATGAAAAACCAGATCGACATTCCGCATCGCGGGCAGGATACTGTCATAATCCCTAACATTCCCCAGATAGAATTTCACCTTAGGATTTTTCAGGGCATTGCGCATTTCATCCTGCTTCTTTTCGTCGCGCGAGAATATCCGGATTTCTTTGATACCAGTATCCAAAAAACGGTTCAATACAGCATTACCAAAGGAGCCTGTACCACCGGTGATTAAGAGAATTCTGTCTTCAAACATGATTAAGCCTCAATATTAAGATTTGTGGAAAGACTCCCTAAGCAGCGCATCTTTTTCCACCCTGTTCGGATAATTTATAAGAACGGCCCTATAAACGCCTTTGAATACGAATAAACTGCCCGCGGCAGCGCCAATTATCCCATACTTGCTGATTAATTGTCCAATATCCTTAAGGGAACCTGCGCCGCCAAGCGCAGTAATCGGCACACTTATTGATTTTCTGATTTTATCAATCAAGGTAAAATCATAACCTTTCATCATGCCATCATTATCTATTGAATTTACTACTATCTCACCGACACCCAACATTTCTAACTGCTGCGCAAACTTTATTGGACATTTCCCTGTGTCCTTTTTCCCAGTATGTGTCCAGACCTCATAATTTCCACCTGTTAACTTTTTCTTAATATCAATAACCACAACGACACTCTGGCTGCCAACTTGTTCCGCTATTTCAGAAACTAACTTAGGGCTATCTACCGCGGCAGAACTTATTGCCACTTTCTCAACGCCCAAACCAATAATTCTTTGCGCCTGCTCCGCCGTCTTTACACCGCCACCGTAGCAGAGAGGCATGCGACATTCAGCGGCTAAATTATCAATCATTTTAAAGTCCGGCTCCGCACCACTGGAAGTGGCGTCAATATCCAGCACCATCAGCTCGTCAACTTCCTTCTCGTTGAAAATCCGCACCGCGTTGATAGGATCACCGACATACTTGGCTTCCTTGAAATTGACGGTTTTTACGAGTCCCTTATTTTTTACCAGCAGGCAAGGAATGATTCGGGGGCGCAGCATCTTATATTTCCGCAAAGTTTTTTAAGAGAGAAATGCCCCATTGATGGCTTTTTTCCGGATGAAACTGAACGCCGTAAATATTACCAAAATGGACGGCGGAAGCAAACTGCCCGCCATACTCAGTCAGGGCAAGTATATTATCATGCTGAAAGCAGTGAAAATAATAGGCGTGCAAAAAATAAAAACGGCTATCTGCATCAATATCTTTAAATAAACTGTTTTTTATAACCGGCCTGACATTGTTCCAGCCCATATGAGGAAGATGGGTGGCGGAAGTTAATTTTTCACGGTCGAATATTTTCACCACGCCGTCAATCCACCCTAAACCTTGCCGTTTCCCTTCCGCGCTGGAATGAGCCAGAATCTGCATTCCCACACAGACACCCAGCACCGGTAAACACCGCAAGAGCGCTAGCTCGTCAAGAGCATACCTCATGCCGGATATTTCAAGTTTTTGCATGGCATGATCAAAAGCTCCGACTCCCGGCAAAATTATTTTTGTAATATTTTTTAAATGATCGGCTTTGGATGCAATGACAAAAGGAATTCCCAATTTGCTGTAAATATTAGCAAACGCCTTGATATTTCCCGACCCGTAGTTAATTATGCCGATCATCTAATAACTCTTTTTTCCACTCCCATCATTTGCATCACTTTGGTTCCCAATTTTATCAGAAACAGATTGTTTTTATATTCACGGAAAGACTTGTTTTCTCCGTCGAACAGCTCCTGCAACTGGGCTGTGGTTAAGTCCAGCTTTTTCGCCACGTACTCAAAGTCTTCCATCATTTCCTTTTCGCTTATTTCCGGCTTTGCTATGCGCAAAAGCGCCTCATCGCGGGTCATCTGATTGGTTAAGATTAAACTGGAGAGGTGAGCTTTACGCCTCTCATAACCAAACTTTTTAGGAAGCCAGAAACACTCCACGAATCTTGTAAATCGCGATTCATGATGCTTTTGGGCATATTTCTGCCAGCCGAAACGCTCCGTCAGAAACCGTATGGCGTCTTCTTTGATATAAGGCACATAATCCAGCGGCCGCAACACTTTCACTCCCTTGATATACCGGTAATAAAGCTTATATTTAAAAATGTCCGCTGTAGGGAAAGTCTTTAAGGGCACTGTGCCGAAGCGGCGGTGAATATCATTCACAAAACGCATGTCTGTCTGATAGTAAGCGCCCCATTCGAGCGGTTCACGGACACATTCCGTTGAATAGTTTCCGCCTGTTAAGATATATTTATAATCATTTTTCGCGGCAAAGTTATAAAGAGCTGAAAAGAAGCATAAATCCTGGGGAGTATCAACATTAGCGACCTGCGCTTTAAAAAACGCCAACTGCAAGTCCTTCATCTCCCGCCATTCAATAACTTCCGTATAGAGATCAAGCCCAAGCCCATCAACTATTCTTTGAATATTATTGACGGACACTTCTGAATTCCAACCGCCATCGACATGGAATATCAAGGGTCTTAAACCATATTTTTCCTTGGCAAGATATGTTACGTATGAACTGTCAACACCACCGCTTATACCGATCAAGCAATCATGATCCCGGCCTTTTCCCTTGTTCCTGATCTTTTCAGCAATTCGAGCTAACTCCTCTTCGCCTTTTTGATCCGGATGCCAATAGGGCAGGATATTTTTGTAGAAATTACGGCAATAATCGCACCAGCCCTGTTTATCAAAAGTGATGTCGGGATCAGTAGTGTCCATAATGCAGTTTGAACATATTTGATCGTGATCTTGACTCATTTTTTTACTCCGGTATCGAAATGGTATCGCCAGTGATTTGACTGGATTGGCAATTCTATCGTTTTCGGCTATATGCTTTTTCTCATTCCGATTCATCAAAACAAATGGAACAACAACCCCGTTTCAGTTTTGCCTAAAAAGCTGGCGGTTTGCTTCCATGGCCGTGGTATCCAAAAATCGTTTCTTAAGAGCTGATTTTATTAAAATCCGATTTTCTAAGCGTGCATCAATCATCGTTTCTGCCATATGTTCAATGACTGTTACAAATGAATTCTCATTCGCCAAGCTGATATCCCAGCCTAAGCCATCACTTTGCAAATTTTTCCAAGGGGTTTTGTCGCTTATCAATACTGGCGTTCCCGCAGTGAGTGATTCGGCGATCACATGGCCATAATTCTCTCCCCCTGTTGGAAAGAAAAATAGATCGTAAGCGCTGAACAACTGAATCGCCTTATTGTGATTTATGCCGCCTCGATAATTCACCTTTACGTTTTCAGGTAATTGTTTGAGTATCTTTTGGCATTCTTTCCAGTAGGTTGCATTGTCAATGGGGCCATAGATATCGAAGATCACTTTAAAATTCACTTTCATTAGAATCCTCAACGCATAATCAAGATTTTTTTCTCGAGATATTCTTGAGAGGAATATGATTCTTAAATCTACTGAATCGGCCGTCGATCGAGGAGTCATATCAATGGCCATATCTAAAGCACGAATATCAGGCAAATCCAACGCGACATGAATTGATTCAGGTCTTATCTTCATAACTCTAATAATTTCCTCTTCTTCCTGTGCGCTTGATGCGTGCCAAGTCACGTTATTGTATAATCTGAAGAGCTTTGCAAGTTGAATGAAGAATATCTTTTTTAAATATTTTTGTCTTAATGACGGCCATGCAAACTCGCCTCGGGGCGAGACAATTATATATTTGCTTGAGATTCTTCTTAACTTTCGTGCGAGCAATGCCAATACCGTAAATGGATCAAAAAAGCTATTCAAGTAGAGCTTATCATGTCGCGTCGTTTGAATGATGTCTGCAACGCGTTTGATCGTACAGGAATCGGTTGGCATGTAATAAACCATTGCATGACCTACAGGCTGCCACTGATTTATTCTTATCGTATCGTAAGGCTTATCGTCTTTTAAATCCCGATCCCTTGTTACGATCCAGAAATGTATGTCATTTCGTAAATTATCAACGGCATTAGCCAAAGAGCGTAAAATTCCGCCGGCTTTATATCCAGGAAGATAATTGCCTACGAACGTTAGGACGATAGGTTTTTTATAAGCACTGTCGTAGACAGTGAATTCTGGCTTTATCATGTTTGTAAAGAAGCATTTACTTGTCAGCAATCAGTTCTCAGGATGTCTAAAAAAATATTTTCCATCGAAAAGAATCTCCGCCCCGTCTGCTTCTGACCCCCTCCCCATTCATTGGACAGTTGAGAGGCATTCTGAAGGTGGATTGAGCGCCTGCTTCTTGTGACCATTTTATCCATTTTGAAGCCCCGAAGTCAATGCCTTTCAATTCTATCGCAAAAGTCGAGTATTAGAGCGTCCAACGAATAATGCAATTACCAAAGCTGCTGCCATCGAGAGTAAACCAACCACGAGCCCTAGCCCGAGAAGAGGGGGCAAATAATTGAAAGTGACTGTATGTTGGCCGGCCGGGACAAATACCGCTCGATAGACGTAATTTGCGCGATAGATACTCACCGGGGACCCGTCCAGACTGGCCTTCCACCCAGGATAGAAGGAATCGCTCAAAACAACCCAACCCGACTTTGCCATCTGCACGCCTAGTTTCACGTACGTATTCCGATAGTCGAGGATTTGCACTTGACCCGGTCCTGAGCCTTCTTTCAGGTTCGCACGGGATTCCAAACGCGTGTCGCTCACTTCGATCTGGGCGAGTTGTAAGGGGTCGTAGCTCGCGCCCTCTTTCGGTATCAGGGACTTGGTCCCGAAGAATTGAACCTCGGAGGGAACAAATGTCCTTGGTAGCGTGCCCACCACCTCATAATAATTCACCGCCCTTCCGTCACGTAAAGTCCCGATTGGAGATAAAAGTTTGTTTGTGAGTGGCCGATCCGATATGACCCATCGTACGCCGGCCATCCTGGTTAGTGACAAGGTGCTCTCGGGCTGAAGCAGCTCTGTAGATATCGCTACCTTCTCCAATTCTTCTCCGGAATGTTGCATGACCAACATGTAACTGCCTGTGCTAAACATTCCGTAAATCGCGCCCATATCCGGAAGCATAAGGGCTAGGGTCCCTTGATCATGCCAAACCTGCCGTTCGCTGCTAATGGAAGTAAACCTGGCATATTTATCGCTATCTCTGAGTTTGCTTACTGTCGGATTCTGCCGAATCCAAGAGACCGGGATCGCATGCCGTCCTGTCACATTGAAGAAAAATGCGGCCCGCATTGTCATCGGTGTCATCAAGATAAGTGCAATAATGCCGGCGGTAAAAAGGCCCCGGTTGAGAGTCGAGCTCACGCCCAAGCTGGCGAGAGCAAGAAGTGCTCCCGCCATGCCGAAAGCAATGTAGAAGCCGATCCTCCCCTTCTCTTCTGGAAACCCGAATTGCTCGGTTAGAATGATGGTGAAAATAACCGTAGCAAGAATAATAGCAAAGCCAAAGAGATCACGGTTGCCTTTAGCCACTCTGCTCCAAAGGGCGCTGTAACCGAGCACCGCCAAAAGAGGCAGCAGGGTGCTCGAAACGAACAAGGCCCTGGTTGGAACGTCAATCCGCAGCCACCACGGCAATCGTGTGAAAAGCCAAACGAATGCTGGATTGTTGGCTCCCAGCGCGACGAAGTAGGACAGGACAGTCAGTCCGATGATGATCGCTCCCACACGTTTCCGAAAGGGCCTTCGGAAAAACAACAGGATGCCCAGCGTTAGCCAGGGCATATTTACTTGGTGCGGACTAAAAGTAAAGCCCTCCTTTTGTAAATCAGGGTCTGGCAAGTTGAAAGCAAAGAAGGAAAGGAGGTCTCGCGCCTTCAGTGATCCGCGTAGTTGCCACTCAAGAGAACGAACTTTTGAGGCCCTGGACGCCGACCATTGCGACGCCAAGGTCTGCTCTAATAATAGCGAAACGGAACCGATCCCCACCCCCAGAATGACAAAAATGAAGAATAGCCACCGCCGCCTTAGAAAACCCTCCTTTTTTTTATTCAATAGCACTCGTCCCGTAAAAAAACCGGCGGCAGCAATAAGGCCAAAGGCAATTAAATGTGGATACATGTTGAGCACAAGTAGCCCTGTTACGACCGCTAGCCCAAGATAGTTCCAACGGGAATTGGGTTTTCTGAAGATCGATTCTGCAAAATACAGCAAGAACGGGATGTGCGCAAGGCCCAATTGGAGGAGTGGAGCCATTGTGTGCGAGGAAGATAACGGGCTGTATTGTACTAGCAACGCTCCCAAGAGGCGAAGGGAGAAGGGCCTGACAAAAAGGCCAATGAAGAGATACGCCCCCAATCCGATGAGAAGGCCCGGGAGAAAACTGTAAAGTTTGTAAGCAATGACTCCATCCGGGATCAACGTGTGAATTGCCAGCATGATGGGGTGCAGATCCCACAATTCCGGACTACCTGATTGGACGTAAGGGTTCCACCAAGGGAAGTCGCCTTGGCTTATGCTCCGTTGGAGAAATATCGAGTGTGAGAGATAGAAAGCAGTCGTATCGCCCAGTGTACCCAAGACCTTGTCATTCCAGAGTGTTTCTTGGAAGACTGCGACATGCGCGCAGCATAGCACTAGAAAAGCGACGGCCGTGCGAGCCCACTTGATGTTCCAGAACGTAGTCATAGGAATCGTTTGGAGCCACCCCTTTTATTCAATCTGTAATGCCCCTTTCGAAAGCAAAGCCAAATTCGGCCCAGATCTCTAGCTGCTAATAGCGTTTGACAAGCACGCGCTTTGAGACGAAGGGCGCTTTCGTCATGCGTACCGGAATGCGCATGAGGGGTAACCTGTTTTCTTGAATAATCAGAATCAAATCGAGACCAAATGCGAAACGGTCAATGCGAGAAAAATACAGCACATAATGAACGAACTCGGATGTAAACTCCTTTAATCCGCATTGCGTGTCGCGATTTTCCATTCGGGGGAGGATCATTTGGATCAACCACGTAAACAAAGCACTGATGATAGTCCGCAGACGCGGCAACTCAACTTGGACGGAAGACTTGGGAAAAGTGCGTTCGCATATCACGAGGACAGTTCCACCTTCTAGCCCTCGGTAGCAATCGAGAACCGCCACTGCTCCATAGGGCAGGTCATCATCTTCCGGCAACAACGATGAGGCCGTGGCTGCTTCCGAAAAGACGGCCAAGAAAATAGATCAGGGCGATGGCCGCGTTAAGGGGGAGCCCATGCCGGCATTCGGCGTAGCGGAAGCGTTTCCAGACGAGAGGATCGGGAAAGAACCTCCGGACCTCCAGTCCCGATCCGGAGAAGAGGCGGCTGAGGGATTCATGATTGAAGAAAAGGCGATGGTCCGTGTGATAGAGGGAGAAAAGAGGAAACCGGACCCGGCCCCGGCTCAGACGGTGGACGGCCAGCGCCGTCTTGAAAAACGGGGAATTCGTGTTTGGCGTGCGGATGATCACGATACCTCCCTTCCGCAAGCAGGAGCGGACGAGACCCATGACCCAGCCGGGACGTTCGAGGTGCTCGATGACGTCCCAAAGCGTGATGACATCGTACTTCCGATCTCGGATTACATGGGAATCTATGACCACGGTGTTTTCGATGCGGTTCGGCTCAAAGTGCCAACGATCCCTGGCAATGCGGCAGGCTCCGGCCGAGGAGTCGAGGCCATAGGCTTCGAATCCCACCTCGCGGGCGGCATTCATGAAGATTCCCGTTGAACATCCGATGTCGAGAAGCGTTCCGCCGGCGACGAATCTTTGAAGCAGCCGGATTCTTGTCCGCGTCTGTTCCACAATCCCGCTTTTCGTTAATTCGGTTTCGGTGCCGGCCATGAGGCTGTGGTATTCATCTCCATAGAGAGCCCCGTAGCCGGCTTCTTCTTCTCCGGGCTCCGCGAACTGAACCTGGCAGGCGGGGCATTTCATGATGACCCGGCTGCGGAAAGGAACGCCCCATGCGGATTTGATCGTCCTAGTCGTTTCCAAGCGGAGGTATAGTCGGGATTTATCCTGTCCGCATACGGGGCAGGCGGCTGGGGAATACTGGTCTCCGGCTTCGGACTTCGAACGCCCGTTCACGATGCTCTCCTTCCGGCGACGACGATTCTCATCCCGTTGGCGACGGAAACGCCCGGGCCCCGGCCACCGAAGAGCTTAGAGAATGCAGAAGCTCCCCGGCTTCCGAGGAAAAGGTCCGTTAGCCGATCCAAAAGAAACGGCAAGTCAACACATTGCCGATCCCACTTCATTTCGAGGATTTTAAACCCATATTTGTCGAGGATCCAGCGCAGGGACGTCTCGTTGTGAAGGATGACGTGCTGGGGAGCAATGTAGCTGACCCAGCGGCGGCCCGAGACGCGAGCTAAAAGCGAATGGGTCGAGGGGGTTGTAAAAAAAACAAGCCCGCCGGGCCGGAGCATCCTGACGAGGGCCGCGAAGAAGGTGTTGGGATCCAGGATATGCTCGAAGACATCGAAAAAGACGGCGATATCGAATCGCGATTCCGCGTCGAGCTCCTCGACGCGGCCTACAAAACCCTCGAAGCCCCGCCGCCGGAGCGAGTCAACGGCGTAGGGATTGAGGTCAAGCCCCAAATAGGACCGGATCGCGAATGGCCTCAGGGTGGCCGGGTAGAGGCCGGGCCCGCAGCCGATCTCTAGGACATCCTTGCCGGATAGGTCGACGTGACGTCGAAGGAGCCAGTTTCTCCGGGTGAACGTCTTTTGAATTTCGACTTGCAGTGAGAGGTAGTTCCTGTATCCGGCGTCCTTGTCATCATGCTTGAAGTAATTTTCGATCTGGTACCAGCGGGCCGCTTCTTCGGACGTAGGGAAAGACTTAACACGGGTCGCCCCGCATCGTCCGCAAGACAGGTAATCATAGCCTCTGACGCGATGCCGAAGCCGTGACCGGCCCGATCCGCAAACCGGACAGGTCATCCTGCGTCCTCCGTTTTTCGGGCGCGGAGGTAAATCAGATTTCCGGGAATCCCGGCAGTCCGTTCGAGCCTGGCGATGGCGTCAGCCGCCGGCTGGCCGAGCACGGCCGCGAACGGCGCCAAGCCATTGAACGTTCCGATCCGCTCGACGGCGAAGCCGTTTGTTCGGAGAAGCGTCTTCAAGAGCGCCGGAGAATACGAAGAGAGATGTTGTTCGCCGCGCATCCGGGGCGTCAGTCTGAGAAGATCGAGAGAGAACTCGATGATCGGCCAGAGGCTTTTTGTGTTCGGCGTTGTTAAAAAAAGAAGGCCTCGAGGGCGGAGAAGCCGATGGAATCGTTCCAGCGTCTCGCCAGCTTCGGATTCAGGAAGATGCTCGAGGACTTCAAGGAAGTAGATCTGGTCGAACGCCCCCCAATCCCTGAGATCGTTGAAAAAGGATTGTCGGAACTGGCAACGTTCGGACCCGTAGGTTCGGGCTGCGAATTCGACGGGCGACGCCAGGCCGTCGATTCCTAGCACCTCGGCTCCCCTACGGCTCAAATAATGGCTGATGTGACCCGAGCCGCACCCCGCGTCCAGGATGAGGCCCGATGCGACCGGAGGACAAACGGCATCGATTATTTTCAACTTGGCCCTGTGCCAGTAGCGCTGGACAGGATTTGAGGAATCCAGGGCCCGGGCCTGGTAATCTCCGGAAATCGAGGGAAGGTTCGTGCTCCTCATGATTACTTCAGGTGGGGCCATTCCCAGTAGCGGACGTTTTCCAGACGTTTCAGCCGCGAGACGTCGTATCGTCCGCTCTTGAAGTCGATCATCATTTTAAACGCGGCCAGGATCATTTGCAGTCCGTGCCGTAGCGGCGCCACGGTTGAATTGGTGGCGTTCCGGAGACGGACAGGAATTTTCTTGATCATGATGTTGTTCTTGAGCAGGAGGTAGAAGATCTCAACATCAAACCCGAAGCCGTTGATTTTAATCAGGGGGAAGAGATCGCGGGCTAGATGACCGCTGAAGGCCTTAAACCCGCATTGAAAATCGAAAATGCCGCCGATTATGAACAAGGTGATGAATTTGGAAAATAACCGGCTCGCTACCCTCCGGAACCACGAGGTCCAGGATAGGGCAACCGAATCGGTAAGCGTCCGGTCGCCAACGACCGCGTTCAAGCCTTTATCCACGATGAGTTCGTAAACGAAGGGAATCGCCTCGAGATCATAGGGGAGATCGATGTCGGTAAACAGGCAGCAATCGCCGCGCGTCTTAGCTATGCCCTCCCTGACGGCTTGGCCCTTGCCGCAATTTTTTTCAAGCCGGATGAAGAACACCGAGGAGGGCAAATCCGTGGGATCAACAGCTTCGGAGGGGCGGCTTCCGTCCTCGACGAGGACGATTTCGTATTTGTTGAAATGCCTGGCGAGATAGGCATCCAGGGTGCGGATATTGACCAAGGTCAGGTCCTTGTTGTTGACCGTGGGAACGACGAGAGAAATCATGGCTTCGTCTTTACTCTATCAAAGATGATGCCGGAAACCACGACCAATTCCGCGACAATGGCGGCCAGCACGCCGCCCTTGAAACTCGGCGGCACATATTTCAACTTCAGCGCACTTTCATTTGAATTAAACGACCACACAGGATCAGGATATGAAGGGCGAATCAGCAGAATAATAAAACGGATAGAAAAGAATGCTAGCAATTTGAAACGGGACGCATCCTCTACTTGATGCGGTTGGACATTGCTTGTTGTCGAAGTGCCTACACAGGAACTATTTTACGCGAACAGGATAATCAACACTATGGCTATTAACAATACACTAATTTTCATATTACATATTTTAGATCGAAACCGAGTTTTTTTGCATCTAATAAATAAGATCTTGTCTTAAATAATCGACTAAATAGTCCGACTTTCGCCACTTCTCCCTCCTGTCCAGCTTTTAGAAAGATGCACAGATTATCTGGACGATTAAGTTTCAATACAAGGATTACGAGGTCGTTATTATAGTACAGGGAACTATCTCCTCGATCATCCATCATTTATTGATTCATAACAAGAGTATTGTGTTTGGCCCGATGCTTATGCCGGGAACCTGACAAAGCACGAATAACAGCCAATGGTATGACAAGAATAAAACAGGTGCGCATACCACCAGTCAAGAAAGGCGTATAGTTTGTCGGAAGGGTAATCTCCATCAATAAAAAATAGTACAATAGAGCTTCGGCTATCGACAATTTGCCGCCACGCACCAACCACTCCTTAAGTACACGCAAGTAAATGCCCAACAATATCATCCCAAAAATAACCGCTACCGTCCTACCGTTTCGATACAAATCTCCGATCGCACTTTGCCCCATCCAAGACATAGAAGGCGAATCACGATAAAGTCTGTTAATCCACAAATTCAAATCGCTTATCACCGGCTTGTCTGGATACACGAACCTAGGCACCCACGTCCAAAACATCTCTTTCAATATGTTATTATCAATCCCTACCGCTTGTTCCTGCGGCTTCAGCTCATCAGCTCGAGCAAGAATCAGAGCCAGACTGTCGAGAACATCAAAACGAGTTATAATCTGTTCTACCCATTCCCCTGTTGACCGATTGACATCTGACCCAAAAAGTCCGGAGCCTACAGAGCGCCAAAGGCCCATTTGTTCACCAATACCTACTTTGTTGTCAAGGGCAGCATATTCCGTGCGCAAGGCACGATAGTTCGTAAAGAATATGAATCCAAGAACTATAGTGAGTATTAATAGTAGGAGCTTCGGAAGCATAGAGCGAAGTCGTACGTGTGGATATTTGGCATACATGTATGCGCCAATAAGCAGCAAAGCAACGGAATAGAGAGAGCTGCGTCCTCCGCTCAACATACGCACGACAAGGAAAATACCAATAGCAATGACCGCAGTTAGCAAGATTGAAGGTGGCCGAGTCCGGATACGGGTGAACGCCCAAAACATCATGAAAAGCCCAATCGATTCTAGTTTCGCCAATGTTTGCAAAAGGCCAAGAAATTTAGTCACCTCACTAAGCCCGTAACCATATTGGCCGGTAGAAGACAAGTAAAGCGTAAAAGCAACACCTAAGAGCAGAAACCTAAGTCCCCATAAAAAGATCCTCCTCTCGTGGATTTCCACCTTGATTCTTGGTAACCGCCGGCTAGCCCGCTTACCAATTGGAAGGTAGTAGCCTATCCACAGCGCGGTGTTTCCCAACAACATATATAAAAGAGCTTGGTTAAGAAAAGGTTGCTGCGATCCAAGGAATTGAAAGAAACCCGACTGAAAATCAAAAAGGACTAATGCTATCGCTTTGATAATAACATAGGGGATCACGTACGAAATGCTAGCCCACATAAGGGGATGAAAGAGGTCAAAGATTCCTCTGCGATGCATTTCTAGCAAAGGCACTATTATCAGAATCAGGTGTCCTGCTATTAAAGTTAGGGCTAGCCAATCGACGCTACTGCTAATAAGGTACATGTTGAATAATAAGATAGCTGTGAGACTGGCCAGGCTCACCAAGCTGATATCCAATAGGCCTGGGCGTTTTTTATGCACCGCTAAAAGCATAAAGCTCCTTTACAACCGCATCAGCCAATAGCGCCACATTATTGGGCTCATGCATCTCCTCAATCGTATGGGGCAAGCTAACGTCGCCTGGATAAGAAGCAGCATACATTGCCGCAAGAGCACTAATAGCAGCTTCCTCACAGGCACCAGAGCTGGGATTATTTAACACAGCAGAGATGGTACTCTTCAGATCCCTGATAGACTGTATTTTGTATATCCCCTCAAAACTGTCAAAAAAAACGTCGCCAAAGAGGATAACCGAAACCCCTTCATACATCGCCTCTAACGCCGCAGATCCTGTTAGCGTTAATACGATTCTCGACCTTCTGATCAGATCATAGCTATTGATCATGTCAGAAACTAGTATCACATTGGGTATCTCGAGCAATTTCCTATAAAAGGCTAAGTCACGCAGGCCGATCATCCCCGGATGTTCCTTGACTGCCAACTGCATATTTGCGGGCAAGAACGCAGCGATATTCTGGATAAGCACCAACTGATCACGAAATTCAAAGGCCAGCGTCTCTACGCTATGTTCGGGTTGAACGTGCAAAAAATAACTTGCAACCGCAGTATTGGCGGGCAATGATGGACATACCATCTTATCAAAAAAGTGCTTTCTTATCATTCCAGCGAATACCCCCTGCGCTTTCCCTACTAAGCTTGCTTCCCACAAGTTTTGTTCCCGTGGATCAGCCTGATTTTTCTTTGATTTGAGTTGCTTAATCCAGTGAGAGCTAGCGCGCCTGATACGTGTCCACTTTATTCTTTGCCAAAAGCCGTTACTTCCACGAAAAGCGTCTGAGAAGCCAGGGGCTCGAATCCGGCCCACTCGCAATTCATTAAGCCGATCCCTTGATAACAAATATAGGGGTTCTGGTATACCCTCTCGCCTGTATTGAGAGTATTTTTCCCTGCACCGTGGCCATTGCTCAGTTTGTCCATCATCTAAAAAGAAGCGATGGTCCCAATGTCTAACAATTGCAAAGTTCCAGTAATGGACAGCAGATCCAAGCAGGTGATGTGCCAAGCGGTAAGGCAGTGAGTTAGCCTCTCCGAATGCCGCTGCAGGCAAAGCGCCCATGTTTTCTAGTTGCTGCTCCATCGCCCTGAGCAAATGCGCCGAATACTGGGCGATCCTTGCATCTGACCACTTCCTACTTGCAATGTGGCGATCCATGGCCACGTCGCAGTGGTAAAACAAACCTCCGCACCTACGCTCAAAATCCGCCAGGTAGGCTAGGTTTGAAGTACGCTCCTGCTCGGCCATTACTGGATTGAGACCAGACAAGAGATTCACCGCTTGATCAAAATTTCCTGTTGATTGAGCGTATGTATGATCTTGTTCGCCAATCAGCCATATGACCGTCCGTGTGCTGAGCCGGCGGCTAAGCTCTTTAGCAATGAACCCATACCATTCGATTTGCGGAATATGCGAGAAGAAGAGAATATACGGAGGACTCATATTTCCATCTTGCGTTATAAACTTTTGAAACCTATATAAAGGTCACGATTGTCGCGCGGATCCAAACCAAAGATCCGTCTGATAATCCTTGTGAGCAATGGCTGTACCTTAATTCGCCTGGCAATTATCTGCCCTATATGCCCCCATCCCTGCGCAAATGCAGGAGCATGAATGACTTGGATTTTGTCGAACCTATCTCCAAAGATGTTGTGAATGATCCAGTCCTCGGGATTAGGCGACATAACGGGAAGACGAGTACACCATTCATACCCTTCATCGGGGTACCCCATTTCAAAAACAAGGATTCTACACTTCTCCCGGATAAGCGCCATTGTATTATAGGCGTCTTGCTGTCTACGTAGATCATTCCATTCATATGCATCCGATGCAGTAAGCATATGATGAAATACAGATAAGAATAGTACCACATCGAAGTCGGGGAGTGAACCAACCAGATTTGGGGTTATGGTTGCGTGACGGAATTCTAAATTGGAGTAATTGCGAGAGGCAACAATCACTTGATTTTGTTCAATTATCTTTCTGTCAGCATCGATTCCTAGCACATAACGGGCCATGGGCGAAAAACGAAACGAAAAGTAACCACCGCTACACCCCAAGTCTAATATTGATTTTCCCTTTAAATCCACATGACTTGTGATGGCACGGAGTCGCTTATCAACCCGCCGTAAGGAATGCAGGCGAAATCTGGCACGAGGATCAGGGTGATATTTTTTACGTTCAAAAAATGACTGAGACATCACGAAAATCCTTTGCTTTCGAGAGTCAACATCGCGTACTGAAGATCTCTTTCCAGAACATCGTTGGTGTAAGCAATGCTGCATAGAGGCATTACGGAACGCAAATATGACTGTCGCTCAAACAAGTGTAAGACGTGGATAACAGGAAGATTCCATGTAAGGTTGTCCATCAAACTATCAAATCCTAAATAAAGGAGTACCTCCCTCAAACTGACGAAGAAACGACTGGAGAGTGGCTGCTTGTCGTCTATGGAACGATGAGTGTGATACAGATAAAGCCAACAGTCGTGGGTGACAAGACAAGTACGTGTGTATTCCCAATCAAGTAACAGAATTCCCTTGCTAGGATGTTGCAACAGGTTCCGGCAGACCAGGTCCCCATGTACCTGGCTCACGGGGAGAGTACGTCCGGAATACATGTTAAGAACAGAATCCAAGGAATACTTCTGGTTTTCCGTCATATTTCCCGAGCTAGTCAGCCTTTCACGATATGTTGTTATATCGATATAATTGACTGCATAAAGATATTCTTTCAGTTTGCTCATGGCTTCGACGAGCGAGTCGAGCGAGTATGGAGGAGTATATCCAGCAATCCATTCCTCAACGAAGGCCGACTCGTCGGGAGATACGTCTAAAATAGTTGGTGCAAGATGTGCCACACGCCCTCGTGTTTTGAGTTCACAAGGAATTGTATTGACTAGCGCATTGCAAGAGTTCAACTTGCAGATTCGATTGCGCTGCCGATCGAACACCTGGATTCGGGTCCCGTCGGCAGGGAAGCGAATCCAACCTGCCTCTACACCAAACCTACCGGCACGTTTGAGCACACTAGCAAGTTCTCCACTCAGCGACACGTGTAACGTGGGAGCCCAAAAGGATATTAGGAATTCCTTGAAAACATCTTGTGATTTTCTACACTGGCTCCATCTCCAGCTAATATAACTTGGAAGACAGGGCAGACGGACCCAGTAGCGCGCTTTGGGGAAGTTGACATACATATCGAGCTATGAGAGAAAATTCACATCTGTCTATCGCCAGACAAGCTGTTCTTGTGTCAGAAACCAGGCAAGCCGCAAGAGCAGGTGTAGATTCGCCCGGTCAAATTGCCTATTCTCGAATTGCGTGATGAGCGTAACTAAATGAGATTCATCCATAATCCCATAAAAACGCTCTTGGGCCCGCTGGGGGAAAAACGAACGTAAATATTCATAGACGCCATCATTGGCGAAGAACGTCGCTAGCAATTGCCTATCCAGCTCAGGTGTAGGTGGATCTGACCGCTTCACAACATATCCTGGGACTTGATAGCAAGACCGAGCCATCCATCGCATGAGATATTTACCATACCAGCAGAACCTACGGTCAGGTATGAGCTTGGCGGTTAGACGCAAGATGCCCAATGACGCCCAGGGAAGAAAAGTAGGATTCTGATAAGCGCCGGTTGACCAGGCACTTCCCCGGTTGGCTGTACCTTGCATGTAACCGTGCAAGAATAACCAGATAAAAGCCGCATGAGGGTTCTCTTCAAATAACGAAAGTAGATCTGTACGTATGATGTACTCCCGATCAAACCAATCCGCTAATCCTTCCACATCCGTCAGATACGGCCAATCTTCATCGGTCAAATGCACAGGCCACTTGTGTAAGTTGAATGCCATCCCAAACAGCCGATCCTTTGGATTCCGGCTACTGAGGCTAACACCGTATTGCCGCTTCAAATATCTGTCCAAAAGAATTCGAATAAGACCATCTTCAATTCCAAAACGTCTGTCAAGCCCGCCAAACAGATTGTAGCGATTACACCACCCCCCCAAGCCAATAAAAAAAGGAGGATGACTCACTAGCATAGGCGAGCCAATGATAGCGAAGCTCAGGATGGAGTCAGCGTTCTGCGCTACATAGGATCCGACTGTCGATGTATACCTAGATGCCCCGAGCGTTTGAAATAGCAAACTGCCGATGGCATCCTCGGTTCCTTGAGTTGGAACCGTACGCAGGAAATCGAACACCACGCCCGGCGCTGAAAGAGAATAAGACACTTCGTCGTGGCGTATCTGATAGTGCTTGCTTATACGTCTTGCAAAATCTCGATCGAATGGATTTAGGACAACGTTACCCGGACCCCCACGCACTACTATAGTTTTGGCCACGCAGCGTTCTCGTTCTATCCCCAAGCGTACCAAACTTGCAAGAAGTGTAGTCGAATCAATACCCCCTGAAAGAGCGACTTGATGGAGTTCAAAACCGTTCAGGCAATCGCTTAGTGATTTCTTCCAGGTCTTATGCACCTCCTCCAGATAAGCGTAGCCTGGGACGGTCGCCGCTCCGCAGATGTCCAAATAGCATGATTGGCAAGCAATGCCTGACTGAACAGTCAGAATAGTGCCGGGTGGCACCTTGCTTACTTCGTCATAGAACGTGTGTAAGGCCGGCGTGTACCCCTTAAGCAAAAAATAAGCACAGGCTTGCTGGTGAACATCAAGCCGGTTTTCTGACGCACGCCGCAGAAGGTCAACTAACCGCGTGCCAATCAGCCAACGACTGCTGTCAGAATATATGTAGACCTTGGCGATCGCATAGGGATCTACTCCGATAATCAACAAGTCCTCACTTTGGTGCACGAAAATTATCGCGCAATGGCCATCAAATCTCTCCCATACTGTTCTCAGCAGATCTGACGGCGTCTTGCCATCGCGAATACCGTCCTCCAACCAAGCAAGCATAGCGGGAAGGTAAGATCCTATTATCAGAAGCTGCCAATCTCCAGTCAAAAGTCGTTGATAACTTGGTTCGAGTGCGGTATCTATTATCCGCCAGCGCCAGCCAACAGAAATCTTGCTGCGCTCAATCAGCATCGTCCAGTCTCCCGAACAAATCGACGCACATTAACGATAGCCCATAATAGCTTGAAAGCGACTTTTCAGACGCAAGAGCAGTGGATTCCTCGTGCCCCCGATATAAATACGCACATATACCATCCAACTGCGCCATGTTGCGAGTAAAATGCAGATCATAACTAATAAATAGATCAGATTGGCTATAAAGCTCTCAATAATATATTGCACGCTAATTGGCTGTGTTCCTCGGTTGGCATAAAATAAAAATAAGCCAAAAACCCCGACAAGGCTTGTTAGAAGCACGGCATACTTGGCGAGCCTGATAGTGGGCTGACCTTGTTCCAAGTCCATAAACATCAACACGCTGGTTACCAGATAGCCCATCGTGGATGCCAATATCACATGTGGTACGCCCCAATGTTGCCAAATAATCAGAACATCCAGGAATACCACAGTCGCTATTCCGAACATCTGAAGAGCAATCAGCCGTCGTTCGCGATCTCGGGCAAGAAAATACGAACGCAGCACGATTACCGGCCCGCGAGCAAGGGCAATAGCCGGCATCAGAGCATAAAAGGCCAGGCCGGCGTTATAATCCTTCAGGTAGAAATGAACCAAGAAATCTATCAGCAGCATAAAAGGCGCGACACATAGAGCAGACACGATCATGCATAAAACTACGCTTGCCTCAATAATCTTTACACTGTGTTCTTTCTGGCCACTGCCCGACAATTCCAAGATACGCGGCTCAGCCGTGCGAAATATTCCAGAGATACCGATCAACGCGCCAACGGGGAATAATCCAACTGCGTAGATGCCGAATTCATGCTTAGAGAAGAAGCGGAGCAGGAAGAGCTGATCAACAGTCATCAGTATTTGCTCGGTAAAAGTAACGCCAAGTAACAATAGCCCTTCACGAATCATCCTGACAATACCGCGTAACTCCCAATTCAGACTAGCCATACCAAACTGGCACAGATGATAAAGACAATGAAATGCGCCAATCAGTTCAGATAATATCAGCGCCCAAACAAGCCCCATCACACCTTTGATCAGTAGTCCTGCCACGCATAACACCAGGCCGACCACATCAGTCAAAGCTCCATTAATTCCCACAATACGGAATTCCTGGCGCGCTACCAGAAGAACACCGAACAGAGACCTGGCATTTTGGACCCAGATTGCCAATGCAAGCAACCGAAAGGCTGGCTGATAGAACCAGGCATCGGCGCCTTGATATGCAAACGAATAGATGAAGAGGCCCGCAGAGATTGCCATCGAAGTGCAAATCGTCCAACTAATCCCGCGGCTTGACAGGTTCCAGTAGCCAATATGACCTTTCTTTCCCAGTTCATACGGAAGGCGTTTGCCCAGTTGTTGTTGCATGCCCAAATCAGAATAACGCGCATATCCAAGTATTACCGACAGGCTACTCCAAAGCCCATATGTTGCAGGTATGAGCAGACGCGGTATGATAAAGCCTCGGGCGAGTCTGACCAAAAAGTTAACAGCAGTGTAGGCACCCATCCAACTAGTTCCCCAGAATAAAGAGCGAGAGCGTGCCTCAGCCTTTCGCTCGACGGCATGAAATTCACTCATGCTTTGCAATACTTCTTGAAGGCATAGACCATCTGTTCCTTGCCCAGTCCAATAAATTTAGGTGCGTTTTTCTCGCCCAACTCAGCCCAGAACTTCTTGTCATTCAACAAATCGCATATCTCAGACAGGTGACCATCCTGGCTGAACAACACCCCCCCCGGTGACAAGCGCGGCCACAAATAACGGAGGCAGGTCTTTGTGCTTTCGACCAGATCTACATCTAGAACAATGGCCGCTGCACGCCCCTGCCAATACGGCATGGTGTCTTGAAAGAAACCTTGGATGAAATCCACTACTGAGGATTCGCCAAACGTGAAAATATTTTGTTTAACTTGTTCCAAACTCGCCGCATAATCTCCTTGCCGGAACTTGACTGATCTTCCCGTCTCGACATTTTTGTAGCTTACGCAGGATTCTCCACCTTCGTCAGGCAATCCCATGAAAGAATCGAAAACGATTAGCCTACGCCCCCGCGCCTTTGCTGTCAGGCTCAGCTTTGCCGTACTTCCGCCCAAGTAACATCCGCACTCGATTATGTCCCCCTGAACATCGTCAGGCAGGGCAAGAAGCTTGGAAGCGACAAGGATCGCCTCTGGTTCGCTGTGTTCACAGATGAGGTGATCTGATATTTCTTGAATTCGTCCTAATAGACGCAAACGTTTGTAAAAATCTCTTGCCATCAGGAATCTAATCCCAAATCGGCGCGCTCTTAACATCCCGACTAGCGGTTTGGGCATATACTGTCTGGCGGCGGATTTCAAAATACTCATCGTTTAATATGTCCCTCTTTGTCATTTCGAAAAAACGCCATATGAATAACATCCACTTCATGGCCCTCGTAAAGGCAATGACAGATACGTCTGCCGTCTTCGATCATACCAGCGCGACGCATGATCTGCAGCATACCAGTATTAACTGCGAGGGTTCCAGCCGTAACCTTACGCAGATCTGCAACACCTAAGAGGTAATCGCAGACAGCGGTCCAAGCTTCCAAGCCATACCCCCGCTTCCAAGCTCGCTTCTCGCCAATTAGAATACCAACATCGGCCACGTTGTTTAAGACGTCCACATATGCATTAATGTTGCCGATATGTCCCAACTCCGCGTCGCGCGCGATTAACGCCCAGAAGTAGTTGGGCGTATCGGCAAACGATCTCATGTACTCTCTGCATGAATCAAGCGTATGCACGCGGTGACGTTGCTCACTATAGCGTACTACTTCAGGGTCGTTGAGCCAGCTTACGTACCTCTGGGTGAGGTGCTCTTCAGAAAAAGGGACTATCTTGAGGCGAGCCGTTTCGATAATGCGAGATTGCGCCATGTGAGTGATCACCTTAATAGTACAAGGTCCGCCACCCGCGCCGCTGCGCCGGCCAGATTGAGGCGACGGGCCGGCTTTGGCCGCAATCCGGCGGTTCCTCGGCAGGCGGAGGACATCACCCTGTCCAGAGTAACTGAATCAAACACGGGCACTGTGTAACCCAAAGCGTTCCCGATGCAAGGATCGAGCGATCGTGTTTGCCGCAGACCGACCTGCACACTTAAGGCAAGTTTGCCGACGAGGGCCGCTTCCAGAAGAGCAATAGAACTCATCCCGATCACTACGTCGGAAGCTGCCATCAGCTCTTTGGGATGCGCCTCATCCAAAAAATCCGTCTTCAGCCACTCGCTCTGCGCTTGCATCGCTTGCAAGCGTAGGGCCTCTTGCCATTCCAACGGATGTGGCTTAACTAAAAGATGCACTCTTCGCTGTGCCTGCAAGGATGAGCTCAAGAGCGAGGTAATCACCATTTTTAATATCTCTGACGCAGTGTACCCAAAAACGGGCGTGCCGTCGGCCCGAAACAGCCCGCCGGGGCCGGTCAAAGGTAGGCCCTGGGGCGCCGTATAATAAGGCTCCGAGAAGAATACGATCGACAACTCGGAGGCCGTTATGCCGTACTTCACCCGAAGCGCCGCTGAACGGTCGGCATCAATGTCCTCCCACCAATGCAGGGTTTCCTCCAAGTTCGGCCCGCCTGTCACCACTACCTGCTCAGGTTTCAGCCCGGCTGCAAGCAACCCCTCTCGGCTCAGGTTGTCGAGAGCGCACACGATGCCCGGGTAGCTCTCCACCGTCGTTCCGTCATGTGTTCGGTGAAACCGGGCCTCATATTCGAACCAGTAGTCGAGCACTGCGATGCCGGGAATGCTATTCGCCCGCGCGGCCAGGCGGCAGGTATGCTCGATCTGATTGTAGGCGCCGGCACCCGTCAGCAGCACATTGGCACGGTTTTCCAGCAAGAACCTGGAAACGTCCTCAATAGCAATGTCATCGGGCACGCTTAGTGCTGGAAGATGCGCCAGTTCCGCGCCGAAAATGCCGACCGATGGTCCGCTCACCAGCGCGCGGACGGATGCGCCGCGTCGGGCCAATTCTCTCAGCACCGGGATCAGCGCGCGGGCACTGCCCGGGTCGCTGGAGGCCGCGATTACTCGCTTCGGATGTCCGAGCATTTATTGGGCCAAATCGCGCCGGTGCTCGTACACCTTTTCAAAGGCGCACACCACGTCCCTCATGTCAGCCGGCGTCGCGGGCGGCCGCATGAACTCCGTCCCGATCAGTTGCTTTTCCTCGATGCGCTCGGTTACCGGGCACAAGCCCTTACGGTAATCTACATTGCCTTTGTACAGCGGACACTTGAAGGGGCAACCGGAAGCGCCGTAGGCGATTTGCTGTTGATACATCGGCTGGAGGTACAACGGCGTGGCATAACCGGAGTACACCAAATGCCAATCCTGACCTACCGCTGTCGGCAGTTCGGCGGCTATTGCCTCCACGAAACGATCTCGGCTGACGCCTACTTCCTCTTCGTCGAACATGAACGGCTGGACGTAGTAAACGTGCTTGCAGTCGGGGTAGACAACTGTAGCCTGAATGCCCGGCAGTTCGCCGATGTGGCTCGACAGATAGTTGGCATTGGCGATACGTTGCTCCAGCAGGCGCGGGAGTTTCTCTAACTGCGCCAAGCCAATCGCGGCTTGAATTTCGGTGAGGCGCAGATTGAAGCCGAACGTGTTGATAATCTCTGTCACGCCTTTATCCCCGACTACGACCTCACCGTGATTGCGGATCAGTTGCAAGCGTTCGGCGTAATAATCGCTGTTAGTCGTAACGATGCCGCCCTCGCCGGTGTGGATGTGCTTATGGAAGTTGAGACTAAATACCGTCATGTCGCCCAACGCCCCGACTTTGCGGCCCTTGTAAATCCCTCCCGGCGCCTGTGCCGCGTCTTCAATCACCACCAGGTTATGTTCTCGGGCAATTCCTAATAACGGGTCCATATCTGCAGGGTGTCCGAATAGGTGAACGGCGATTATCGCTTTTGTTCGTGGCGTAATCCGTTTACGAACGCTGGCCGGATCGAGGCAAAAGATATCATCCCGAATGTCGGCGAAGACTGGTATGGCGTTGTAGCCGATCACGGCCGTGGCGGTGGCCGACATGGTGTAGGGCGGCACAATCACCTCGTCGCCGGGGCCCACTCCCGCCGCGCCGACGGCTGCCAACAGGCCGGACGTGTTCGAGTTCACCGACACCGCGTGCTTCGCGCCGACAAATTCGGCCCAGGCTCGCTCGAGCGCCTGCACCTTCTTTCCGCCATAAAAATCGGGATGCCAGCTGCCAATGAACTGCGACAGCACGCCGCTTTCAATCACTTCAATCGCCGCTCGCTTTTCTTCCTCACCGATGGGGTTGTGCATTGGGTATAGCTTCGTACGCACCGGTTCAGCGCCGAAAAGGGCTAAATTCGCCATGGTTCTATCTCCATTGAATCTAAAAGTGCCGCAACGTTTCGGCCATGAATATCTGGCATTCCAGTTCGCGGCGAGAGGCCGCCTCTGCTTGAGCCGGATTGGCCAGAGCCGCCGCCAGCGCCTCCCCTGCGCGGCACAATAACGGCTCGTCATCCATCTCCGAGCGCCACAGGGTGGTCAATACCTGGTACGACGAATAGACCGGATGGGGTTGAAGGCGGGACAATTCCAGAAATTCCGGGCTGTGCGAAAGTTCAACTTTGCCGTGCGAGCAATAAATGTGCGCCTCCCACACGTAATATGGTTGGGTCAGGCGGTCAATGATCGCGACGGTGAAGGAATTCGCCTCCCGCGAAAACGTCAAGCAAGTCAGGTCGTCGTGCCGGCTGTTAAGCGCCACGCGCCATCCGCCGCCCCACCAGGTGTGAAACAGATCAAATGCGTGGGGAGCGTTATGGATCACGCCGCCGGAAAAAACGAATATCGCAGAAATGGGAGTTCCGATATGTCCTGCTTGGATTGCCCGCGCCGCTCTCGCTGTTGCCGAGTGCCAACGTCGCGGATAGTTTACCATCACCAATACGCCGAACCGCACTGCCTCGTAGAGCAAATCGAGCGCTTCTTCGTTATTTACCGCCAATGGCTTTTCTATAAGGATCGCCCGCGGGCGTCGGGCCATCGCGTCACGCAAGTCGGTGGCGTGGTTAGCGTCGGGCGTCGCGATATATATCACATCCCAACCGTTCTCGAGCCACTTGGCACGATTGCGCGGCGTAGCCGGACAGTTCCATTTGTTCTCAGCCAATTCCGCACGCCTTGGATCACAATCGTAGAAGCCTCCAAGCATGAACCCGTCCGTGCGAGTTATCGCATGCGCCATACTCAATACTTGGTCGTCGTTGGGCTCATCAAAACCTTGCGCGATCATTCCCGCACCCATGATCCCGACTCGCCAAGTCACGCCTCACCTCCGATTGTTCTTGCTTGTTTGCATCTTTCTTGGAGCATCGGATGTTTCCGTATCCAGGCGATGATATCGGCAGCGGAAAAAAACGGATTGCGCGGCGAAAGATCTTCATACAGCTGCTTGATCAATTCGTAGTCATCCCGGTAATCCAGCGTCACTAGTAGGTCTTCGCCACCTCTACAAGAGGAGTGGCTGATGAAGCGAGGCTTCCAACGATCGCCGGCTTCCGGGCGATAAAAGCCATAGGAAACATGCTCGCGATCGAATGGATCATGGGTTTCTGCCTCCAAACGGAACAGCGCTTCAGCGGCGAACACTTGCACATCCAGTCCTGCGGGGACAGAGCGATATGGGTTTGAGTTGCTGATATAATAGTGCGTCTCCCGCGTGCGCAGATACTCAGCCACCGCCTCGCCGACGACCTGCGGATCAATTAGGGGACAGTCGCCAGTGATCTCGACACATACCTCCGCTTGGCTGGCTCTCAGCGCGCCGCAGATGCGCCCTAGTACATCTTCTTCACTCCCGCGAAACACTTCGACGCCCAGGCTTGCTGCGAGTTGCGCCACAGGATCATCGCTGGAGTTGACAGTCGTAGCAACGACGATCGTGTCCAGCCCGGGCGCTCTTTGGAGACGCTCGACAAGAATCTGGAGCATTGGCTTGTCGGCAGCAGGCATGAGTACTTTCCCCCTTAGACGCGAGGAGGTCATGCGCGCTTCAATCGTGGCGACGCAGCGAGGATGCAGGGAGTTCGCATCTGGCAGAGCCCGGTTTATCACTGAACCAGCTCCCATGCTAATGGTGTCCCTTTTGAAATATTTGTTGCAGCCCGACGTCCGATAACATCGCTGAGATGTCTTGTATGTAGTCCATATGCTGGTCGAATAGATTTTATGTTCTCTTCCGAAAACTCCTCTCCTTTTCGCATGTCGGTAACTACAAACAAAGATCTTCGGAAGACTCTGCTCTTCGCTTCGCGTTCGTTAACTCCGTAGTGTACCTTGCCCAAAGCCTCCTCGGCAGTCCGGATCGCCTTGACCATCGCTATAAATTCGTGAGGCTCCAGCGAAAACGCGCTGTCTGATCCCCCGTCTGCTCGTGATAGGGTAATATGTTTCTCAATGATACACGCGCCTAACGTTATTGCTGCTACCGGCACTGCGACGTCTAACGTGTGATCAGACAGCCCCACCGGCAAATCAAATGCTTCAGCCAAATGAGGAATCGTGTGCAAATTCATTTCTTCTGGCAATGCCGGATAGGCGCTCGTACACTTGAGCAGAGCGAGTTGTTTTCCCCCAGCTTCCCGGATTGCTTGTACTGCCTCGTCAATCTCCGCCAAAGTTGCCATTCCGGTAGACATGATAATCGGCTTGCCGGTCTTTGCGATTTTCCGCAAGAGAGGCAAGTCCACAATCTCGAATGAAGCAATTTTATGTGCGGACACGCCCATCCGCTCCAAAAAGTCCACCGCCGTAGAGTCAAAAGGAGTAGAAAACAGGTCCAGACCCAAGCCTTCGGCGATCTCTTTCAGTTTTGGCTGCCAATCCCAGGGGGTGTATGCCTCGCCGTAGAGGTCGTAGAGCTTTTTACCTTCCCAGATCGTACCTTTAATGCGGAAATACTCGTTATCGCAGTCAATCGTCATCGTGTCTGGGGTGTAAGTTTGCAGTTTCACGGCATCTGCACCAGCTTGTTTCGCCGCTTCTATAATCCTAACGGCCTGTTCAAAACTCTGCCCATGATTTGCCGACATTTCGGCGACGATGTAGACCGGTTGGCCGGGACCAAGGCGACGTTGATTAATCTGGATCATTGTGCACATATTAGTCATCCTTAGTTAGAGAAAAATGAATAGCTTCATGATCTTTAACCGTACGACTGCCGACTTGTTTAAAACCAGCTTTAATAAAAGTAATTCGCGATCCCTCATTGCCGGGCTTAATATAGGCATGAATCACGGAAATGTCGGATTTTTGAAGGATGCGCTGAGAAGCCCTGTAAATGAGCTTACTCCCGAAGCCTTTTCCGCGAAACGGAGCAGCCAGGCTTACTGAGATTATGGCGTCTGGCTTTTGCAGATCAAATCGGATTTGCCCGATTGGCTCTTCGTATTCATTGATCGCAAGGAAAAAGATACAATTCGGATCTTTGATTTCAGTATCAAACCATTGTATATGTTGTTCCCACGAAATGGGCTCCGACGAAAAGGATACGGCACGCGTTATTGGATCGTTTGCCCATTCCCAAATAAATCGACAATCCTGAGCGCATACCGGCCTCAGCCAGAACTTATCGCCGCGCAGGTGCATGATAATACGCTCACAGCCGTTTCCATCCACAAGCGATTGACCTTGACTTGTCATCTCGGTGCGCTTGGCGGGGGAGCCTAAAAGCTGGTTCAGCGCCCTGCCAATTACGGCTGACGTAAGATTCTGGTTCAAGCCTAAGATCACCGATATACCTGCCGCCTGGAGATTTTCTGCCACCAGCCGTTGGTTATCGGCCAGCATGATAATCAAATTGGGCACCCCCATAAACGCCAGTTCCCAGCAAGTGCTTCCTCCAGCCGAAATCGCTAGATCTGCCCAAGCCATCTGTTCCGGCATGTTCAAAACATCGTGCTCAAGTCGAATAGGGATCCTCGAAAGCTGTACCTCAGACTGCAACATCTTCACATGCGGATTACTGCTGCCTGCCGCTACGACTGTCTCCAAGTCATCGGTCCCAACCTTCTGGAGCGCCTGGATAACCTTGAGCGTCACGTTGTCTGGATCACCGCCGCCCGTTGTTACTAGCACTTTGCGGGCCACATCTGGGATTTTGCGTTGCCTGCCGTGCCAAGCCAAGAACTCTTGCCGTAAGAGCGCATATCGCGAACCTAAAAGCAAGGTAGTGTCTGGGTCGCAGTTGTATTTCAATTTCTCGGCACCGAGGTTCTGGTTGAGCAGAATATCAGCGGAATAAGAAGGCAAATGCGCCATATCATCAATCACTAGCAAGCGATGCCCTGTCGTTCGAACCGCCTGTTGATAGACTGCGTCAAAGTGATAGCCATCCAGCACAAGCCACGTCGGATTTCCGATTATGCCAGCCGAGCGAGTCCGCAAAGTTTCCAAGGTTGTTACCAAGTCTCGTGGGTCAGGATGCGGGTAGGCGATGGGAATAAATTCCATGCCTGTATCGGCAATGCGCTGGCGCAGAACATCGCTTTCGCAGTGGCTTAGAAATACGACCGGACTGCCTTCCAACTGCCATGCCTGCGCTAAAGCAAAACAGCGCATAATATGTCCGGCTCCGATATTAGCAGAAGCATCGGTGCGAATCACCAGCGTTCCGTACTCAGGGCGACGGAATTTATATCTCAACTTCATCTCTTCGAACCAGTTCGAGATGATTTCGCACATAATCCAGTATCTCTGGGTAGAATGATGTGTGCGTGCTCAGGTTCAACACCTCATATAGTTGGCGGACAAATTCCAGGTCGGTGGCTGTATCTACTGTCCAGCGCAAATCTGCATTGTTCTGGTTATCCTCCACCGAACGACAAAGAAAAAGTTCGGGATGCTCGGAGCGAGCCACTGTGGTTACGTGCTCGCGGGCGCCATCTGACCGAGCCAGTCGTTCAATCCGCAATAACGTATCCCAGAAAAACGCTTCAACATCTAGCCCGCGCGGATAAGTCCGACGCAACACATTGCTGGCATAATCACATTCCATCGCGTGGTCAGTCAACTCAGCGATAACACGGTCAGTAACATGCGGATCAATCAGCGGGCAATCCGCCGTCACCCGGATGATTACATCGGCTTTTGCCTCCCGCGCTGCGCCGACATAACGCGCCAACACGTCCTGTTCGCCGCCCCGAAAACAACCCACTTGCTCCCGGTGCGCTAATTCTGCCACCGGATCATCAGTGGCATTGGCTGTTGTTGCTACAACAATGTCATCCACCAGCATACATTGCTTGAGGCGAAGCAATTGCTGGGCAAGCATCGGCTGTCCGGCTATATCCATTAATACTTTGCCCGGCAACCGGGTCGAAGTCATGCGTGCCTGGACGATAATCACTCGCTGCATATCGCTATACCTTCTCGAACATCCAATAGGTTACGTCATCCCAGCCTTCATCACGCCCAAGAAAACTCCGTTGAATCAGGCGCAGTTCGGGGAATAACTCCTGGTAAATGCGTCCGTAGTTCCGCTTGAAAAGCGCACCACTCTGATTCCGATATGGAACTTCGATAGTTTGTTCAGCGAAATATTCTCCGCACAGAACGTAGCGACGCGAACATCGTACAATTTCCGCCATAACTAATGGAAGAGTGCTTTCCGGCTGGTGAATCAGCACGCCTATCGTAAAGACCAAATCGAACCAGCGGTCACGGAATGGAAGTTCACGTCCCGGACTCCAAATCGCATTGACATCCGGCATAGTGCGGCGCAATTCGTTCAGGGCTTTGAGATTGATATCTACCCCATAAACCTGTTGAGGTGGTCTCAAAGCCGCAATCCAGTGCAGGTTTGCGCCGATGTTACATCCCACTTCCAACACGGTTTGCGCGCCAAATTCAGCCAATACCTTCTGCCAAAACGGCTCCCGGTTATTCCCTGCCGCACGGTTACGTTCTACATAGGCATCGCCAAACTCACTGCTCCACAATTTTTCTAGACGAATCGCTTCAAGCGTTTGTTTTTGGATTTGATCAGTCATACACGCACCTTGAACCCTTGTCCTTTCAGATAGTGTTTGGCTTCCAATGGCGTCTGCTGGGTGAAGTGGAAAATACTGGCGGCAGAAACAGCAGACACCTTTCCTTCTCGCAACACCTGGGCCATATGTTGATAATTGCCTGCTCCACCAGAAGCGATCACTGGAATCGAAACGGCATCACTGACCTCACGCGTCAACACCAAGTCGTAACCCATCATCGTGCCATCGCGCTCAATAGAAGTAATCAGGATTTCGCCAGCTCCGAATGCTTCAGATCGGCGTGCCAATGCTACTGGATCCAAACCTGTTGACCGTGTGCCAGAATGGGTGAAAACCTCATAGAGTCCATTTGGATGTCGCCTGGCATCTATCGAGACCACCACACATTGAGAGCCGAATCCTTGTGCTACCTGCTGAATCAATTCTGGCGTCTCCACAGCTGCCGTATTTATCACTACCTTGTCCGCCCCTACTTGTAACAAACGACGCACATCCTCCACTCTGCGGATGCCTCCACCAACTGCCAGCGGCATAAAGCACTCGTCAGCCAGCTCATCTATTGTCTCAAAATCGGGCGAACGGTCATCAAGCGTAGCAGTAATGTCCAAAAACACCAACTCATCCACCTCGCGCAAATTATATACTTTTATGGCTTGCATCGCACTGCCCACTCGCCGCCAGGAGTCGAAAGCAATTCCTTTGACCAGCCCCATCTCTTTGAACAGCAACGTGGGCATTATTCTTATCTTAATCGTCACGCACGGCCTCTAGAATGATAGAAAATTCTTGAGCAACTGAAACCCTGCGCGTTGGCTTTTTTCAGGATGAAACTGTACGCCCCAGATCGATCCAGCCCGCACTGCTGATATAAAACCGCCAGCGTATGGCGTGCGGGCTAACACATTAAATTCATCCCGAGGGCAAAAATGATAACTATGCACAAAATAAAAGTCTCTTCCGGGCGCTATCCCTCGAAACAACGGCGAAGCTTGCGAAGGATATACTTCGTTCCAACCAACGTGTGGAATTCGCGTGTCCTCGTCGGACGGATTCAACCGATGTACCTCTCCGGGGATAAACCCCAGCCCGTTCGTCTCTTCGACCTCAAAACCGATGGTCGCCAGTAACTGCATCCCTAGACAGATACCCAGAAACGGAATCTGCTTTTCCACCGCCTGTTCATTCAGAATATGATCCAACGCGCGTTGCTTGATATTTCTCATCGCGTCAGCAAAGGCGCCTACGCCTGGCAAAATAATCCGGTTAGCGGTTTCCAAATCTCGCGCTCGTTCGGTAACGAGTGCTTCACCTCCACATTCTTCAACAGCACGCGCCACCGAATCCAGATTACACATGCCAAAGTCTACAATGGCAACGATGTTCACGGTTCATCCACATTATCGTCGTTTATCTTGGTCAGGTTGCCATCCTTGTCCTTGACCAAGTTACCGCGTGAGTCGCAGACAAACAGTTTTTTGTTCGTGAATCGATCGCATACCTGAACGAATTCGTCCAGCGTCATGTCCATTTCCTTCAGCACTTCTTCTACGGGCGTCCCCAGGTAAATCCACGGGAATTTGCCATCGTGCATTTTGACCAGTATGAGCCCATCTGTGCGCGACAACCGGCCACGGCGAATATGCATACATGCCAGGTCGGTCGCTCGCCCAAAGCCGTATTTCAAGAATTTGAAATAGTCATGAATACCAGTTTGGATATTGTCTAGGTTCTCATAGTTTACAATCGAACCTTCAACAGCTTTATGATAATTCTCAAAACCATGCGCCTGCGAGAACAGCGCATTGCCTAAACCGTCCCAGGGCAAATAATAGCCGAGAAAAATGCTCGTAACACCAACGCGCGCCAGTTCTTCATCGGAGGGGTAGGTGAACTGAATCAGGTCTTTTGACTCAATCCCATCTTGCCCAATGAGGTCGGAAACACGCAATCCCAATAATCCCCCGAATTCTTCTAACCAACGGCGAGTCAGCACATTGTTCTCGACCGCCGTCGCCGGACCTCCATATTCATTTTGAGAATTCTCTCCCCAGACTATTAAAGGAACATTAAATTGGACAGCGATCCGAATCGGAATAGTGAAAATAGCAACATGCTCAGGCCAAGAAATATCGCCAATCTGGGTTAATGCCAAACGATTGATGCGTCGTCTGATAACAGGATTTGTACTCACTTCGACATAGTCTACGCCTAGTCGCTTGAGATTTTCGATATTCCGTCGGCCAATCGCCGACAGTTTATCAGTCGTCGCCGTCACGCATAGCGGATTCAGTCCCAGTTCCAACATCCGAATGGTCTGGTAATGGCTATCTTTTCCGCCACTCACCGGTACTATGCAGTCGTAGTTACTGCCGTCGCGAGAGCGGTAACGCCCTATAATCGCCAGCAATTCCTGCTTGCGTTTAACCCAATCTACTTTCTTGCGTCGCTCATAACTACGGCAAGCGCCACACACTCCCTCCGCGTCCATAGGCAGATCGGGCTTGGTTTCAGGCATCAGGCAATGCAGGCAATACTTGATCCATCGTTTGTTTTGCACAGGACAAAACCTCCTCGCGATATTACTTGCGATAAACGCCGATAATCTTGAAGCAGGCGGTGATTGACGTCAGGTATTTTTTCTACACACACAAGAAGGACTTATGTTTGTCGGCCAGTTGCTAGTAGACGGTCATATTCATTAAGATAAGTCTTTCCAGCTACTTCCAACGAAAATAGTCTCTCAACCCTGCTTCGGGCGGCAGCCCCCATTTTCCCACGGAGAGCAGGATTGATCGTCAGTTTATACATTGCCTCAGCCATGGCTCTTGCGTTTCCAATCGGCGTAAGTATCCCAGTTTCGCCTGAAATTACGGCAGTTGATGGCCCTCCACAGTCCGTACTAATGACTGGCAAACCAGAAGCCATAGCTTCAAGGAGCACGAAACCGAGCCCTTCCTCATCAGAAGAGAGAACAAAGAGAGATGCGTTGCTATATAGGCGGCGCAGGTCTTCTTGAGATACATCAACCAGGCATTCGACCCTGGACTTGATGCCAAGCGATACCACGTAGTTCCAGTCTATCACTAGTGGGGGAGTGCTACCCGCCAGCACAAGTTTTGGAACCGCGGGCAACATCGTACAGAGTTTGTGGTAGGCCTCAAATAGAAGCCGGACATTCTTGCGTCTATCACTGAATCGTCCAACAGACAAAATATAGTCGTTTCCATCCTTGCTTGCGACATTTGGCGAAAAAAATTTTGTGTCAACGCCCGGCATGCCAAGAAGCAATTTGTCAGGACTTACGGACTTGACTAACAAACGCCGCGTGTATTCACTTTCGGCGAAAACACAGTCCATTCGCTGTAATGCTTGATTCTCCCATCGTGTGCCCAACCAGGTCATTACTGTCCTCCAGGTTTTGAGGCATCCCCTGGTTTCTCGCAGTAAGGTTCGTTGTTCTTCGCGCAAGATAGTTGCTGCAAATAAGCACTTTGGAACTGGCACAGAGCGAGTGACAGCGCCAAAAGCTGGAGAGCCTGCGACGATTTGGATCAGGTCATACCGACAAAGTAGTTGTGTGAGCACGTTGCGGGGACGGTATCGTTGAAACTCGATTTCGGCCAGGACCGAACCTACGCAACTATACGGAATTCCTTTCCACTCGCCGGCAACAATTTTTGGAGGGTAAAACCAGGTCGATGGGGCGATGATTCGCACACTGGCCTTATCGCGTGATGATGTTGGCAACATGATTAAATCGACATCATAGGAGGACATTTCCCGTATTGCCCTGTAGAGAAAGAATGTCATGGTTCCCAAGCCGCCAGTCAAGTCGTGGGTAACCAAAGCGATACGTTTATTCATGGCTTAAAGGAACAGATCTAATCATATTGTTTGCTTGCCTTCGATTTCCAAGAAAAACATATACTATATTTGGATCTATAATCGGACAATCGGAAGCTATTATTACAACAACTTCTGCCTCAAATAGCTTTGCAGCTTCATAATATCTTGAAAGGACATTTTCTTACGAGGCTCGAAGACATTTGAATGAAAGTGATTTGCACAATTTGCTCGATTTGATCATCGGCGGCATTATGCGTTGTTGCAACGTCGATTTCGTCAACATTTTTGACGCGAAGTAATCGTTCCAATTGATAAGCTTATAATGGCTTTTTCTGCGCTTCCTTCAAGGCTTTTTCGGGTAAACGGGTTGAGGCCAACCTCGCTTGAATGATAATTAGGGTTTTCATGCTTCTGCGTCCTTAATTATAATTGTAAATTTCTCGAAAACATTTTCAACTTCTAGATCGTATATTTTAGGATATAATGGAAGGGTAATTGACAACTGGTAATATCTTTCAGTATTTGGGCAAAGATCATCAGGATAACCAAGGTTCTTAGAGGATGGTTGCTTGTATATAGTAATAATATGGACATTTACTCCAATCCTTGCCTCCCTAAAGTGATTAATAATATCACTTCTTTTTTCTACTTGTGACCTGGCTTCGCTAAATATAACCTCATAGCGTGAATTATTCAAACTTATGCGGCTCTGGCAATTCTTTTGAGGGTGCGGATGACATAGTCCACGTCCGAGTCTGTCATCCGCGGATAGAGTGGAAGGCTAAGAGCCCTTTCATAAAAGGCTTCCGCGACCGGGAAATCTCCCGACCTGAACTTGAAATGCTTTTTATAATAGGGTTGGGAATGTACTGGGATGTAATGGACCTGAGTTCCTATGCTCTTCTTCCTAAGCTCTTCCATGACTTCCTTGCGGGTCTTGCCGATTCGATTAAAGTCGATTTGGATGACATAAAGGTGAAAGGCCGAGAGAACGCCAGGGTGTTCATAAGGGATAATGGCCCAAACGTCGTTTTTGAACGCCCCGTTATAACGGGCGACGATTTCACGGCGGCGGCCGATGTACTTGTCCAATTTCTTTATTTGGCTGATACCAAGTGCCGCTTGTATATCCGTGAGTCGGTAGTTGAAGCCGAGGTCGTGCATTTCGTAATACCAGGGGCCTGGATTTTGGGTCAGAACGTCGGGGTCTTTTGTGATCCCATGTGTCCTTAGCCTGATCAATTGGCGATAGAGTTTTTCGTCGTTGGTTGTGATTGCACCGCCCTCTCCGGTCGTTACGGTTTTGACCGGATGAAAAGAAAAGATCGTCATGTCAGAATATTCACAGTTTCCGACCGGGTGTCCGTTCTCGTAGCGGCTTCCGATGGCATGGGCCGCATCCTCGATCACTCGACAGCCCCTTTTTCGGGCGATCTTGGAGATTGCTTTCATGTCAGCAGGCTGTCCCGCAAAGTGGACGGGAATGAGGAGGGAGGTCGAAAGATCGATCTTTCTTTCAATTTCCGATGGATCGATGTTGTAGGTTTTACTATCGATATCAGCAAAGTCCGCTTCTAATCCATTATAAAGGAAGCAATTGGCGGACGCGGCAAAAGTGATCGGCGAGGTGAGTCCCTTCTTTCCTCTCGGTATCCCGAGCGCTTGAACAGCTAAATGAAGTGCGGCCGTCCCGTTGGCCACAGACACGCAGTATTTGGCGCCGGTTCGCTTACGGATGATCTCCTCGAATTTGGCGATGGCTGGTCCTTGGGTTATCAAATCGCTTTTCAGGACCTTGAGAACAGCTTGCACATCGTCCTTGTCGATCCATTGCTTTCCATAAGGAATAAAATGTTTCATAGGGCCTTGATCATCTCTCTCAGTTCTTCGATTGTCAGCCATCGACTGTTCTTTTCAGAATTGTATTCGAAGTCTTCAGGGATGGATTTCCCATGATCATTTTTGAATCGGTGAGTAAAGAATCGGAAGTCAGGCCGGGTCACATAATAATCTCCGAAATCCAGGGTCCTCCGGGCGTCGTCCCGGGAGATCATCACTTCATGGAGCTTCTCTCCAGGCCGGATCCCAATGACCTCGTGTCGGCAATCTGGACCGATTGCCTGCGCCAAGTCCATGATGTTCATACTCGGCAGCTTCGGAACAAAGAGTTCCCCGCCGACCATGCGCTCCAAGCAACTGATAACGAAATCGATCCCTTGTTCGAGCGTGATCCAGAACCGCGTCATGCTGGGATCTGTAATGGACAACTTCCCCGTACTTTTCTGATTGAGAAAGAACGGAACGACGCTTCCCCGGCTGCCGACAACGTTTCCGTAGCGGACAACACTCATGATGGTCTGATCGAACCCGACATATGAGTTGCCTGCGATGAATAATTTATCCGAACAGAGTTTTGTCGCGCCATAAAGATTTATGGGATTAGCCGCCTTGTCTGTGCTTAAAGCGATCACTTTTTTCACGCCTTGGTCAATCGCGACGCTGATGACATTTTGGGCGCCAAGGACGTTTGTCTTGATGGCTTCAAAGGGATTGTACTCGGCCGCAGGCACTTGTTTAAGGGCAGCTGCGTGGATGACGATGTCAATTCCGTGAAAGGCGCGGTTTAGCCGCTCCTTGTCCCTGACATCGCCGATGAAATAGCGGATGCAGCTGTACTTGGAGTCGGGGAATTCCTGCGCCATCTCATATTGTTTGAGTTCATCCCGGCTGAAAAGAATGAGTTTTTTTGGGCTGTACTTCTGTAGGACGATCTTCGTAAATTTCTTCCCGAAGGATCCCGTCCCTCCGGTTGTTAAGACTGTTTTTCCGTTTAACATGCAACAATTTACTTTAATAAATTAGGTTCTTCAGACATTCTTGTGGGTAACAGGGTAAAGATTTAGGCCGACGCAGTGAAAAAAGATCGACGTCTTGAAGTTCTCCCGATTGCGGAATCCATATACTTTCTTCTTGATCGTCTGGATCTTCGAGTTCAATCCTTCCGAGACAGCATTGGTAATCCGATGCTGAACAAAGTTCAGAATTTGGGCCAGATGCCGCTTGAAGGTCCAGGCCTTGAGCCTTTCGTCGTCGATCTTCATCAACTCCCGATGTTCGACCTTCCGCACTTCATCGACCGCTTTCCCCATATGAGTCATCAGATGATAGCGATCGAACACAACTTTTTCCTAGGCGTCGGGAATCCGCTTGCGGATCGAGGCCAGATACGGGGCCCACATGTCTACGGCGATCGATTCGATCTTCTTCCGGCATCGCGGAGAGAGTTTTCCCAGATAGCCGGCTTTTGTTCGTCGAACATTTTTTTATGTCCTCGAGATTACGCAGATCGAAACCCGGAAGGTCGGCAATGAAAACGTTTTGACAGCCTCGATCCTCTTTGAGCTTCCTGATCAGGTGAGTGCCGAGGAAACCTTTTCCTCCGGTGACGGTTATGCGCTTTCTTTCAGATCGATCATTTTTTCCCTTTCGTAATTCTGATGCGAATGCCGCGTCTTCTAATAGTGATTATTCCAGGCCAGCCCTTTTTCACTGATTATTTTCCGGCCTTCGCCCGGAGTGGATAAGCCGGCGGCTTCAAGATCGGCATCCACCATGATTTTTATCAGGTCTTCGAAAGTAATTCTTGGAGTCCAGTTCAGAATCTTTCGCGCCTTGGACGAATCGGCCATCAAGACTTCGACTTCCGTAGGGCGGAAATACTTCGGGTCGATCTCTACATGTTCCTTCCAGTCGAGCCCGAGATAGCGGAAGGCGCCTTCAAGGAATTCCTTTACGGAGTGGGTTTCCCCAGTGCCGATGACATAATCATCTGGTTTGTCCTGCTGGAGCATCAACCACATAGCTTCGACATATTCGGGAGCGTAGCCCCAGTCTCTTTTGGCATCGAGGTTGCCGAGATAAATCCTCTTTTTCATTCCCGCCTTTATCCCGGCAATCCCGAGGGTGATTTTCCGGGTGACAAAGGATTCTCCCCTGCGGGGGGATTCGTGATTGAACAGGATACCGTTGCAGGCAAAAAGATTATAGCCTTCGCGATAGTTACGGGCCATCCAGTAAGCATAAACTTTGGCGGCGGCGTAGGGGCTTCGGGGATGAAATGGAGTGTTTTCGTCCTGAGGCGGCGGAGCGGTGCCAAACATTTCACTACTCGAAGCCTGGTAAAACTTAGTTTGGATGCCGCTGCGCCTTACGACCTCGAGAATGCGGGTTGTCCCCAGGGCCGTGACATCGCCCGTGTATTCAGGTAGATCGAAACTGACTCGGACGTGGCTTTGGGCGGCCAGGTGATAGATCTCGTCCGGTTTGATGTTGTAGATGATATCCGTCAACTGGCCTGAATCGCAGAGATCGCCGTAATGAAGGAAAAGCCGCGTGTTCGGAAGACGGGGGTCGCGGTAGAGGTGGTCGATACGCTCCCTGTTGAAAGTGCTCGCGCGGCGGACGATGCCGTGGACTTCATATTCCTTGTGCAGGAGGAATTCGGCAAGGTAGGAGGCCGTCCTGGCCGGTGATTCCGGTGATGAGGGCTTTTTTCATGAAATGCCTTGTATTGAATGGTTGCGAGACAGGCTACCGCCGGTGGGCTCCAAATCCTCTCTTCTCATGTGTCATCGGATGAGAAAATCCCCTTGGATTCCCCCCAAATCCTTATCTCAAAATTTCAACGCGTTCCGTACCGGCCCCTTTACTCCACCATGTCGTTCTTCACGGCGTAGTAGGTCAGCTCCGCGTTGTTTTTCATCTTCATCTTCTTCAAGATCCGACCCTTGTTGGTGCTGATCGTCATGGCCGGCTGGGCGGCGGTGTGAATCAAATAGTCGCATCCCGCGCTATGATCCAGCAACTCATCCAGATTACGCACATCGGCCTTGACGACCTTAACGCCTAACCCTTTTGAAGGAATTTTATATTGTAATCCCGCGCCGCCTCCACGGCAAAACCGGTCCTCTGCAATTCATGCTTGGTTAAATTATCGTATGCAATAACCTCCGCGCCTTTTTGAGCATAAAATTCGCAGACATGCGAGCCTAAAAAACCACACCCGCCGGTAACCAGAACTTTCATGTTTTTCACCTTTCCGTCTTATTCGTGTTTCTCGGTCAGATTATCAGCCTTTGACTTTCATTTCAACATTTCTATTTTTTTATGTCTTCAAGTTTGCAAAGGTCGTATTCCGGAAGGTCCGCGATGAAGACATTTTGGCAGCCTCGATCCTCTTTGAGTTTTCTGATTAAGTGGGTGCCGAGGAAACCTTTCCCTCCGGTAACGGCTATTCGCTTGGTTTTTAGGTCAATCATTTTTGATTTTTGAATTCAGTTTGATTAAAGACAGAATTATTTAAAAAACTCCTTATAATTCTTCAGGGATTTTTATAAGGATGCTTGAATTCAAATATCCGGCAAGCTTGTATAATCTCATCGATGCCTTCATCGACTGTTTTAGTAGCCTTGAAGCCAAGTGCGTTGATTTTTTCGTAGGAGACGCAATAGTTTCTTTTATCCTCGTCCTCGCCGATGTCGGCAAAATGGAGGTAGTAGTCGATTCTTTTCTTGATTTTGAGGGCGATATCTTCTTTGCTGAACTTGTTCTCATTGTTGCCGACATTGAATACCTGATGCTTCATTTTATTGAAATTTTCTATGGCAAAAAGGATGCTCAGGCAAATATCATGGACATGGACGAAAATCCTTTTGTAAGTTCTTTCGAAAAGAATGAGAAATTTATTGACATAGGCTTGATAGACGAAATCATTGATGAGGAGGTCGAGGAGCATACGCGGGGAAACGCCGAAGGCTGTTGCGAAACGGAGACACAGTGAGTTATGAGAATTATCGAGGACGATCTTTTCCGCTTCGGTTTTTGTTTTAGCGTACAGGGAGAGGGGGTTGAGAGGAGTGAATTGTAGACGGTGACTTTGAATTTTTGATCCAGAAGCATCGGAATCAGGACTGAGCCGATATAGCCGGCGCCTCCTGTGATGAGGATTTTCATGATGTTAACCGTGTGCGCTTGAGCTTCTTCACCAGGCTTGCCTTGAGCCTGCCGAAGGTTGGCCGGCGATGAATCCGCCGGCACCGCAGACTAAGGCCCGCTTCACCCAATCACCTCCTTGCAACCGCCAATTTCGTTAAGGGGTTCCTTCCAGATGACCATAAGGAGACCAGCGTAAACCCCACAAATCATCACGAATCATCACACAATCATCATAATGCCTGACGAAGCACGTAGTAGGTCCCACGCCCACGTCCTCTTTGCTCCATCAGCCCCCGCTTGCACAGATCGGATAGGTCGTGATGAGCCGTGTTATAGGATACCCCTGCCAGTTGTGTGTATTCGCGATTTGTGATCCGCCCATGTTCCCCAACATATAGTACTGCCTCCACCTGTCGCTCGTTCAAGCCTTTGGCCCAGGCGGGCCGCGCCGCCACTTCTTCCATGAAGCGCTCGCCGGGACCCATCAGGGTCACCCGGAACTCACTACCTGCCTCCTGGAAAAGTACTTGACATTTACAGGAGCACGGCGTTCGTCGACGTCAAGCTGGGGAAGGTGCGGAAGCTCCTCGTCTACGTCATGGGCGAGGTCAAGAACCAGGGGCCGTACACGGTCGGGTCGGGTGTCGCGACGCTCCTCCGCTGAGGGGTCAGGACCCCTCCAAGAGCCACTTCCATAGGGGAACGTACCTGATCCCGCCTTCGATCTTGGATGTATCTTTGGTGATGATCACCAGATCGGCGGGGCGCTTCCCCTCGGCTTCTTGAAGTTCTTTGAGCCCCTCGACCTCCCGGCCGGCGACGTCGTCACCGAACGTGACGTTGATCCCGAGAACGCGATCCTGACGGGGGACGACGAAATCGACCTCGCGCTTTCCCCGGCTGTAATAGCATTCCGTCCCGGCGCGGCGCAACTGGCCGTGGACCAGGTTTTCCGCGAGCCGGCCCTCGTCCGGGGAAAAGCGGAAGGAAACCGCGTTCCTCAACCCGTTGTCTAGCGTATAGACTTTTTTAGGATTGACCTGCTGGGTTTTCAGGGAATAGGAAAAGACGGGCAGGAGGGAGACGAGCTCGACTTCTTCAAGGTAGCCGAGGTATTCCATGACCGTGTCGCGGGAGACCGGCATTTCCGAACGGATCGCCTTATGGTAGGAATGGATGGAGAACGTGTTCGAGACGTTGGCGATGAGGTATTTCATGAGCATTTTCAGGAAGGCGACGTTGCGGACTCCGTAGCGCTCTACGAGGTCCCTGTAGATCATGAGCTCAAAATACTCTCGGAGGATCTTCGCCCGGAGGTTCTCCGGGGCCAGAACAATCTCGGGGAATCCCCCGTGAACGAGGAATTCGCCGAGGAGTTTTTTGACGGCGAAGCGCTCCTTGCCGTGCTCGAATCCGGGCCCCGCTTCGACGCCCCGGAACCTTAGGAATTCGCGAAAGCTCAGGGGGTGCAGGGAATAGGACAGCGTCCGGCCCCGGAGGGCCGTAGAAAGCTCCCGGCCGAGGAGCTTCGCCGAAGACCCCGTGACGTGGATCCAGGCGTTTTCCTTGTCGAGCACGCGGCGGACGAAGGTCTCCCAGCCCGGGACGTTCTGGATCTCGTCTAAAAAGAGGCCGATCTTCCGGTCCTTGTTCTCGGGGTAAAGCTCGAAATAGGCTTCCAGGAGGCCGTCCAGGTCCTTCACGGAGAGGGGGAGGATCCGGTCGTCCTCGAAATTGATGAACAGGATTCTTTCCCGCCCGATCGCCTTTTCCAGATCGTGCATGACCTGATAAAAAAAGAAGGTTTTGCCGGCCCGGCGCGGGCCCGTGATCGTTATGGCCTTGCGCGGCGGGATCGCGTCTCCGGTCGGGATGACGAGGTCCCTTTTTGTGACGTCCGGAAACCTGGATTCATGGAATTCCCTGATGAGGAGTTTGAAAGCGGCTTTTTTGTCTTCCATGGCGGGCATATTGTATTATGGCCTTGTTCAGAAGGCAACTAATATTATATAATGGCCTTTCATAAGGGGCCAAATATGGATCCATCATTATAGATACGGGCGTCGCCGCAGGACTTGTCCCGGACCCGCCGGATCTTGCGGTCGTACCATCCGGAATGAACGCGGCCGCAGCATCCGCAGACCGTTTTTTTTCCGTCGGACAAGAGTGATAACCCGAGCTTCGGGGTCGCCGAAGATGCCCTCGACCGTGGGGCCGGGGCGAAAACCAGGGAATCGATATTCATCCGATAGTCGTCGGTTTCGTCGTTTTGATCGCATGGAGATATCATATCGCTTTTTGAACAGGCCTCAAGAGCGACGAAACCCTTATTCCATGCGGTCGTCGTCACTGTTTTACCCTGGTTTTACCCACTCGCTTTCACGAAGAGCTCTTTTATGATTCCGGATGTGTTTTTTTAGTAAAGTCACGCTACAATCTTCCTCGGTCGTCCCCTCGGCCTCGCTGTCAGACTCCGTTTGCTCATCAAACATTTTTTTTATGTTTTCAAGTTTTCTCAGGTCGTATTCTGGAAGTTCGGCGATGAAGACATTCTGGCAGTCTCGATCCTCTTTGAGTTTTCTGATTAGATGAGTGCCGAGGAAACCCTTTCCTCCAGTAACGGTTATTCTCTTGGATTTCAGGTCGATCATTTTTTGCCTTTCGTATATTGTTTAGATTGCTTCGGTTTCCTATGGAAACCTCGCAATGACACCTTCTAATAATGCTTGTTCCAGGCCAATCCTTTTTCGCTGATTATTTTCTTGCCTTCATCTGGAGACGAAAGTCCGATCGCCTCCAGGTCGGCATCCACCATGATCTTGATCAAGTCTTCGAAAGTAATTCTGGGAGTCCAGTTCAGGATCTTTTTTGCCTTGGAGGAATCAGCCTTCAGCACTTCGACTTCCGTGGGGCGGAAATACTTCGGGTCAATCTCTACGTATTCTTTCCAATCGAGGTTGAGATAACTGAAGGCTCCCTCTAAGAATTCCTTATACGGAGTGGGTTTCGCCAGTTCCGATAACATAATCATCGGGGTTGTCCTGCTGGAGCATCAACCACATGGCCTCAACATATTCGGGAGCGTAGCCCCAGTCTCTCTTGGCATCCAGATTTCCGAGATAAATCTTATTTTTCTTTCCGGCCATTATCCCGGCAAGCCCGATGGTGATTTTCCGGGTAACAAAGGATTCTCCCCTTCGGGGTGATTCATGATTGAACAGGATGCCGTTACAGGCGAAGAGATTGTAGCCTTCCCGGTAGTTTTTAACCATCCAGTAGGAGTAAACCTTGGAGGCGGCATAGGGGGACCTGGGGTGAAAGGGAGTGTTTTCGTTTTGAGGCGCCGAGGCGGCGCCGAACATTTCGCTGCTTGAAGCTTGATAAAACTTTGTATTAATGCCGCTTCTCCTGATGGCCTCGAGAATGCGGGTTGTTCCTAAGGCTGTGACATTACCCGTGTATTCGGGGAGATCGAAACTGACCCGGACGTGGCTTTGGGCGCCCAGATGGTAAATTTCGTCCGGTTTGATGTTGTAGATGATATCCGTTAACTGGCCTGAATCGGAAAGGTCGCCATAATGAAGGAAAAACCGTGTGTTCGGAAGACAGGGGTCGCGGTAGAGATGGTCGATGCGCTCCCTGTTAAAAGTGCTCGAACGACGGACGATGCCGTGAACTTCGTATCCCTTGTGTAGGAGAAATTCGGCAAGGTAGGAGCCGTCCTGGCCGGTGATTCCTGTAATGAGGGCTTTTTTCATTTTGTGTCTTGGCCTTTCTGAGTCGCAGCGGCCTCTTTCACCTGTTCTTCAATCCAGGGATATGTCAGAGCAATCCCGTCCTTGAGCGAATATCGGGAACACCTTGATATTTTGCACAGTTTTCTTTGCTTAAAATCACAATTTCAAGGCCAAAAACGCACTTTTAAAATCTTAATACCGGGACAGCATACTCAAATCCCAATTTCCGATTGTGGGAAATCGTGGGACACGTTACCGATTTAAGAAAATCGGTACATGTCCTTGATTTCCTCCTGATTTCACGTGTCCCGGACTCCCAGTCACTTTGGTATATTCAGTTTATCCGGTTTTTCTATCCTTAAGGAAATACTATTGTACCTTGATATCAAGTAGCTAAATTCCATAGGGAAATAAATGTCAAATATTTCCCTCTATTTCCCCGCGACCTTTTGCTGCTGTTTGGAGACGTGTTCTATAAAAAAAGCGAGTATCGTGAACATGAATAAGCCCACCACGCCCGCAATGGCCACATTCACTTTCTTCCTGGGAGCCACTGGATTAATTGAAGCTGTTGGCTCCTTAACAAGCTTGGCGTAGTCTATTCTATTTTTTTGCATTTCTAATAACTCATTCTCATTATGTATGCCGTCAATTTCATTGTGCAACTTTTCAATCTGGTTTTTTAACTGCTTGATTTCTTGCTCCTTTTCCCTGATGAACTGCATTAAATTTTCTTGTGTGATTTTTTCAGTGCTCAATTTTTCATCGAGTGTATTGTAATAACGAAAATTTTGCTGGATCTCATTTGAATAGAGGAGAAGACTAATGGCATCACTCCCTTCTTTCCTTTCTGAAAGGGCATTTCTCTGCTGTTTTTCAATCGCATCGATTCTTTCTTTAACGGCTTTCATCTCTGTTATGATGTTGTTGAACCTTTCTTCTGAAATTTTTAATTTATTTTGAGCGGAAAGGCTTTCTTGTTTGATCTTGGAAATATCTATCTCCTTCGATTGAATATCGATATTCTTCTTCTTGACATCGTTTTCGGCAGAGGCAATTTTTGTGTCGATCCCTTTCATTTCGACGTCAATTTTCTGGTCAAGCTCTCTTTTAAGATGTCTGAAAAGCGAGGTTAAAATGTCTTTTCCCTTCGTGACATTATTATCCCTGACGCTGACTCTTATAAGTTTTGTATCGCGTAGGTTCTCAGACTTCAGCTTCGGAAATTCTCTTGAGTCGATGTTTAGCTCGGCGGAAATCAGCATATTGTAGGTTTCTTGATTGATCTGGCCTGCGATCTGTTTGGGATCTACGATGACGACCTCCTCAAATTGACCCGCTTCCGTCTGGGTGAAAAATTTGCTCGGTTGGATGATGGCGTCAACTTCCCACTGCGGAGGCTGAAGAAAGCTCACCACGCCGGCGGCGATGGCAAGAAAAAATGTAGGGATGATGATGAGCCATTTCCTTTTCCATATGACATTCAAGTAATCCATAAGCTCGACTTCATTTTCATAGGGTTCCATGGGCACCTCTAATTTTCAAGGAGTTAGAATATTTCAATTATCCAAAATATTCAAGTAAACTCTGTTGGGCCATTCTAATAAAATCATTCGAGAAAAGTGCAGGTCAACTTGTAATCCTTGTAATCGTCAATCGGCACCCTCCCCACCTTGATCCAGCTTCCTTCTGGGAGGAACGTGGCCTGAGCGAACGATTTTGAGCGTTCAGGGATATCGGACAGCTCTTTTTCACAGAAAAAGTGAATGGTGAAGCTATGATAGACTCTTGGTTTTCGCGTAATGGTCTCTTTGATGATGGCTAAGGCCAGTGCTTCCAGTCGCTGAGGGCTTGGTTTTTCCGGCAGGCAAACCCAGTAGAATTGATGGAGCGGCGTATAGCCGAGTGTCTCGGTCTTCAAGATTCTGCAGCGAAGGCCTGTCTGGTCTTGAATCCTCTGGACGTCAATTTCAGCCACGGCCAGGGGTGCCATGTCTGGAGGCGGCTCTTTTACCGGGTTTTCGGCAGCAGATTCTCTTTTGCACGAGGTGCTCAGGCAGAGTAAAGTGACTAACGCTGCAATAAATGGAAAAAACGCCCATCTTTTCATTTTGTTACCCCCTTTAAATTTGGTTCCCTCATGGAAATATAAACATTCTAATTTTTATGAAATATTGATTCTTCTGTGTTTACTCATCCACGTTAGATGTGAAACTGCCTCGTATCGATCCACTCCTTTTTGAGGCCCGACCAGAAGTCCTCGGCAGGCCCTAAGAGGACATAATCATAGGGAAGCCACCCATAGCCCTCCTCGCCCCAGGATCGACCCCAGGAGTTTCGGATGAGGAGGGCGCGCCGGCTGTTTCGACGCTTCCATATATTATTAGATATGCTACCGCCGTTAGGGGATGAAGATGTCTCCATAAATTGTAATTCAACCTTTGCAGGCTGAACCAGGAAATTAAGTACGATGTTCCCCTGATATTTTACTCGCTACTTCTTCATCCATTTTTTTATTACAATCATTCTTTGTGCTTGAATGAGTGCGTAAAAATATATTGATGAAGAGTCAATTGCTCTGTTGCTGACTGCATTGCTCTCTTTCCTTTCGCATCAGACTCCCTTTAAATGCTTTTTAATACGGAAAAAAGATGATTATATTACTTTTTTTAGAGAAACTTGTCAAGAGACCGAATCGAGTCCACTTTTGAACTTTACAACTATGACAAGGCTCAAGAGCTAATGGCGAAAGTCAGATTAGAATAGGGCTTCACAAAAATAGCTTAAAGATACAGATTAGGCAAGAAAGTTTTTACGAAACGGATTTTTTCAGCAGCCCCCAGCCGATGAGCAGCTAAGGCAATAAGCAGCACGCTGATGTGCGCGATAGTGCAGTGATTTTTTGTCGCCTCTAAGCCAATGACAGTCGGCTTTTGCATGCTTATCGCCAGAAGCCTGGAAAACACTCTTTCCACCGAAGTCCTCCGGCTGTAGAGTTCTTTGAATCTATGGCTTCCATAATCAATCATTTCCCGAACCGAGGGGCTCAGACGGATCAGATGATTGCAGCCTTTCTGAGAGAGAGATTTGGGATGTCCTGCGAGACATAACAAAAGAGACCTCTTCGACTTCGGACCGTAATAGAGAGGACAGCTATATTGAAGATAGGTTATCCCTTTCACGGTCATCTTTCCTCTTCGGTGCATCTGGAGACCGGCGGGGCAGATGACCCCCTCTTTTTTCACCATAAAACCTTCCGTCGATGATCGCCGGGGGTTTTTAGGGATGATGGGTTCCGCTTTCATCTCGAAGAAGATATAGGAGAGAATCTCTTCGGTGTCGTAGTTGGCGTCAGCGATGACATATTTGGTAGGAAGACCGAATGTGGAGACGATCTCCTTGAGCATTGCTATCGCCTGGGATTTTTCATCCTTATTGGCAGGCCAAGTTTTCTCCCCCAGCGGAAGCTCCGTCTCTGCATCTATGAGAAGATGATTGCGATAGCCCCAGAAGTAAGCGATCTTTCTCTCGAACGGCTTCGGATAGTGAATCTTGACCCCCAGCTTCGCCTCGGGGTCTCCGGAACATTTCCGGTTTTTATCAAACCTGTCTTTGACGGAAGTCTTCAAGTTGTTCTCCCGGATATTCGCCTCGATCGGACAGGAATCCATGGCCAAGGTCTCCCCGGCAATGACTTTTTCCTGGATGAGATAATGAACCAGAGACCGCCGCAATGCTTGCAAGTCTTCATTGGAGGTTGACCGAAGGAATTGCGAGAAGCGTTCAATCGAGGGAGGGGTCTCCCAGGCTGGGAAGCCTAATGTCTCCGCCATCAGGAGATTATTCCTTAGTTCAAACGCCAGTTCGGTCAACGAAGGAAGCCCTCGCAGATTCTTGTAGACGAGAGCGCGGAGAAGGGAATTTTTTGAGAAGGATGGACGTCCCTTGGAGTGATGGGACTCTGCAAGAGAAGGCAGGTACTCGAAGATTTTTTCATAATAAACTTTGGGAGCCAGATTCCAGGCTCTGATGAGATAAGGTTGTTCCATGAGACCCTCGATTTTCGTGAAGATGAGGGAAAAAAGGTCTTCTCGAGGGTATCAAAAAGAGTTGGTTTAGGAAAACCAAGTGCTTCATAAAAAATGTATTAGGGATGTTAAAAATGAGACCTTCACGAAATTCGGTCATCCTAAACTCGGCTTTTTGATGTGGGAAAAAGGCTCTAAAATGTACCTTTTTGCAAAAAACAATATCTCTATCTTATTGATATTAAATGCATTATAATGGTTTAGGAAAACGTCATTTTGACATCTTCTAAGTTATTCATTTAAAATAAGTTGGAATTTCGTGAAGACCTGTC
>JBAVVD010000020.1:0-15320 GCA_049697115.1 Candidatus Aminicenantales bacterium | reverse complement strand
CATGCCCAGGACAATCAATGTGCGCATAATGCCGATTCGCCGTCTCATACTCGATGTGCGCAATCTGTATCGTCAGCCCCCGCTCCTTCTCCTCCGGCGCATTGTCTATCTGCCCAAACTCCACATATTTCACCTTCTTGTTCGCATGGCTCAATACCTTCGTGATCGCCGACGTCAGCGTCGTCTTCCCGTGATCCACATGCCCGATCGTCCCTATGTTTAAATGCGGCTTCGTCCGTTCAAACTTCGCCTTCGCCATTCCCTTTTACCTCCTATTCCTTGGTTTTATCCAATAAAATCTATATCTAAACATATGATCACCTGTAGGCAGGAATCCTTCCCTCAATTCTAGCTACGATTTCATCCATGATATGAAGAGGAGTGTTTTCATATTGAAAAAATTCCATGGAGAACACGCCTCTCCCCTGAGTCAACGTCCGGAGGACGGTGGCATATCCAAACATCTCGGCAAGAGGGACGAGCGCTTTAATGACCCTGGATCCTCCCCTCATCTCCATGCCCTCAATTTTTCCCCTGCGGGAGTTGAGGTCGCCAACAATATCTCCCAGGTATTCGTCTGGAGAGATGACTTCCAGCTTCATCATCGGCTCAAGGAGGACCGGTACTGCATGGCTGGCGGCATCCTTAAAGGCCAAGGAGCCGGCGATCTTGAAAGCAATGGGCGTAGAATCGACTTCATGGTAAGAGCCGTTTGTAAGAGTGACTTGAACATCGGTCACTGAAAATCCGGCCAGAATGCCCGTTTCCATTGCCTCTTTAATCCCGTCTTTAATGGAATGGATGAAGTCTTTGGGAATCACTCCTCCACGGATGTTCTCAATAAAGCTAAATCCTTCACCTCTTTTTAAAGGCTCGACATACACCCGGCAGTGCCCATACTGGTTGCGACCTCCGGTCTGCCGTATGTACTTGCCTTCGCCTTCGGCCGTTTTGAGAATCGTCTCTTTGTAGGCCACCTGAGGTTTCCCCAGATTGGCTTGGACCCCAAACTCTCTGGCCATCCGGTCCATGAGAATCTCCAGGTGAAGCTCTCCCATCCCGTAGACGAGAGTCTGTCCCGTCATGGAGTCTTGAGTGACCCTGACCGTGGGGTCCTCTTTGGCCATCTTGGCCAGAGCGTCGGCCAGTTTGGCATGCTCGACTCTGGATTTGGGCTCGATGGTTACAGAAAGCACTGGCTCAGGAAATTTTATGGACTCCAAGACAATCGGGCGATTCCTCGCACAGAGGGTGTCTCCCGTAGAAACCTTTTTCATCGAACCCAGGGCGGCAATGTCTCCCGCATAAATTTCCTTGATTTCCTTTCTCTTGTTGGAATGCATCTCGAGCAAACGGGTCACCCGCTCCTCTTCGTCCTTGAGGGGATTGTGAAAAACAGAGCCAATCCTGGCCTTTCCCGAATACACCCGAAAATAAGCCAATGTCCCCACATAGGGATCATTCATGATCTTGAAGACAAGGGCTGAAAACGGCTCATCATCCGAAGCCTTTCTCGTCTCCACGGCATTGGTGCGGGGATGATGGCCGACAACCGGAGGGATATCCACAGGAGATGGCAAATAATCCACGATCGCATTGAGCAGCGGATGAATGCCTTTATTCCGGAATGAGGCCCCGTACAGGATGGGGACAAATTTAAGTTCAATTGTCCCCTTGCGTATAGCCCTCCGGATTTCCGCCGAGGAGATATCCTTTCCTTCCAGATACATCTCCATCAGAGTTTCATCCGTATCGCTCAGATGTTCAATCATCTCCATTCTTTTTTCTTGGACTTCCTTCTGACCATTCACATCCCGCACTTCAAATTCGGAGCCGATTAAATCCATGCCCCAGTTGTACTCCTTCATTTCCACAAGGTCAATAATGCCCCGGAAGTTTCCCTCTCTCCCTAAGGGGATCTGTAAGATCAGGGGCTTGGCCGCCAGTCTTTTCTGGATCTGCTCCACCGCTCGCTCCGGGTCAACTCCCACTCTGTCCATTTTGTTGATATAGACAATCCTCGGAACGCGGTATTTATCGGCCTGGCGCCACACTGTCTCCGACTGAGGCTCTACGCCTCCGACGCCGCAGAAGAGAATGACCGCCCCATCCAGGATTCTTAACGACCGTTCGACTTCGGCCGTAAAATCGACATGTCCTGGAGTATCAATGATATTAATGCGATGGTTATTCCAATAACAGGTAGTGGCCGCGGACGTGATCGTTATTCCCCGTTCCTGCTCCTGCGCCATCCAATCCATAACAGCTGTACCCTCATCGACCTCTCCCATTTTGTACGTGATACCGGTATAGAAAAGGATACGCTCCGTTGTGGTAGTCTTCCCCGCATCGATATGGGCCATAATGCCAATATTCCTCACTTTCTCGATCGGATATGGACGCATAAACAATCCGCTCCATTTGAATGTCTATAATATTTTCTCCGATGCTTAGGGAGACTACCATCTATAATGGGCAAAAGCCCGATTGGCTTCTGCCATTTTATGAGTATCTTCTTTTTTCTTGACCGCTCCGCCTCGACTGCTCATGGCATCAAGGATTTCGGTGGAGAGCTTTTCCATCATGCTCTTTCCGCCCCTCTCCTTGGCATATTTGATCAACCATCGGACAGCCAGGGATGTCGACCGCCCGGTGGAAACTTCCACGGGGACCTGGTAGGTCGCTCCGCCGACTCTACGGGACTTCGTTTCAAGCAAGGGCCTCACATTTTCCACGGCCTTTTCAAAAACTTTCAGCGGGTCCTCCTTGGCCTTTTTCTTAATGAGGTCCATGGTCCCGTAAACGACACCTTCGGCGACGCTCCTTTTGCCCTTCTTCATGAAAATATTAATGAACTTCGCAATCAGAGTGCTGTTGCATCTCTGATCCCCCTGCAACTTCCTTTTCTTGACGATTCCGCGTCTCGGCATCTCCGGCTTCCTTAAGAGGCGACTCTCTTTTCCTTGGGCCTTTTCGCTCCGTATTTCGACCTTCCCTGAATGCGGTTCTGAACACCCTCTGTGTCCAGAGTGCCACGGATGATATGATAGCGCACGCCAGGGAGATCCTTCACCCGGCCTCCCCGGATCAGAACAATCGAGTGTTCCTGAAGATTATGCCCGACTCCAGGGATATAACCTGTGACTTCCACATTATTCGTTAATCGAATTCTGGCCACTTTCCGCATGGCTGAATTCGGCTTTTTGGGCGTTGTGGTAAAAACACGAGTACACACGCCCCTTTTCTGGGGGCAGCGATCCAATGCCGGCGACTTACTTTTGTCTCTCTTCCTCGACCGGCCTTTTCTCACGAGTTGGTTGACAGTTGGCAATAAACTAACTCCTTGTAAAAAAAGTCAATTATTACTCACTCCGAATAGAAAGTTCTCTCGGAACAAGTGTGTGGATGATAGCAAAATTAGTTTGCTATGTCAAGAAATTTGAGGTAGTTAGATCAAAAAACTAATTCTGAATGGAAGCGTCAATTTTTTTCTCTGTCTCTACCTCTTTTTCTTCCTTAAGCTCCACATCACGGTAATATTTATACCCGGTTCCAGCTGGAATGAGTCTTCCCATAATGATGTTTTCCTTCAGGCCGCGGAGATAGTCCACCTTTCCATAAATGCTGGCCTCGGTCAGAATCCGAGTTGTCTCCTGGAATGAGGCTGCGGAAATAAAACTGTCCGTGCTCAAAGCGCTCTTGGTAATCCCAAGGAGAAGCGGACGGGCTTTGGCCGGTTTTCCCCCCTTGTGGGTGACTTTCTCATTCTCCTCTTGGAAAACAAATTTATCGATCTGCTCATCGACAAGAAATTCAGTATCACCGACCTCTTCGACCTTGACCCAACGCAACATCTGCCGGATGATGATTTCGATGTGCTTGTCATTGATAGAAACACCCTGAAGCCTGTAGACCTCCTGAACCTCTCTCAAGAGATATTCCGCCAGCTCTTTCTCACCGAGAACCTTTAAAATATCATGAGGATTGACGGACCCGTCCATCAGCGGCGTCCCCGCCCTCACTCTCTCCCCTTCACCGACGCTGATATGCGCCCCTTTGGGAATCATGTATTCCTTCTCAACGCCCCGGTCACTGCGGACAGACAGTTTCCTGTAGCCGCGGACAAGGCCTCCAAACTGAGACATTCCGTCGATTTCAGAAATGACCGAAGGATTTTTTGGCCGACGGGCTTCGAAAAGCTCTTCGGCGCGGGGCAAACCACCTGTGATGTCTTTTGTCCGGGCAACTTCTCGAGGAATTTTGGCCAGGATACTCCCGGCATAGACCATTTCCCCTTCTTTGACCTCGAGATGGGCTCCGGAGGGCAGAAAATACTTCTTGAATACGATGGGCTTTTTACTCTTTTCTGTGCGGGGATCAACGACTTCGATGCGCGGCTGCATCTTCTCATCTTTGGGCTCGATGATGACCTGGCTGATCAATCCCGTAAATTCATCCTGAATCTCTTCCTTGGTGATTCTTCGGACGACATCATAGAAGCGCACTTTTCCGCTGTCTTCGCTCAGGATAAAGGTGTTGTAGGGATCCCATTCGGCAAACTCCTGCCGGCTTTTGACCTCGGCATTGTCTTTCACCAGAATTTTTGCCCCATAAGGCACCTGATAATGTTCGACTTCTCTTCCCCGATGGTCCAGGATGGCGATATTGGCGTTGCGGTTGACAACAATGAGAGCTTTGTCTTTATTGAGCACATATTTGAGGTTGTTGAATTTGATAAATCCGTCATTCTTTGCTTCCAGTTTCGATTTTTCCGCACCTCTCATAGCGATACCGCCCACATGGAAGGTCCGCATCGTCAGCTGGGTGCCCGGTTCCCCAATCGACTGGGCCGCCGTAATGCCCACCGCCTCTCCGAGTTCCACGAGAAATCCGCTGGACAGGTTCCGGCCGTAGCAGAGCTGACAGACGCCCCGCTTGGATTCACAGGTTAACATCGAACGGATTCTCACTTTTTCGATTCCAAGATTCTGAATTTCCTGAGCCACATCTTCCGTGATTTCTTCATTTGTATCCACAATGAACTTGTTGGTATCCGGGTGGACCACTCGTTCGAGAGAGATGCGGCCGACAATCCGGTCGATAAAAGGCTCGATGATCTCGCCGTTCTCGACAATGGCCGTGACATTGATGCCTTTGAGGGTCCCGCAGTCGTGCTCCTCGATAATGACGTCCTGAGCCGCATCGATCAGTTTTCGCGTGAGATAGCCGGAGTTGGCGGTCTTCAAAGCGGTGTCGGCCAGGCCCTTGCGTGCGCCGTGTGTGGATATAAAATATTGGAGGACGTTCAGTCCTTCTCTCAAGTTGGAGACTATTGGTGTCTCGATAATCTCTCCAGACGGCTTGCTCATCAATCCCCGCATACCCGCCAGTTGGCGAATCTGCTGTTTGTTTCCTCTGGACCCCGAGTCTGCCATAACAAAAAGAGGATTCAATTGAGTTCCCTCAAGACTTACCTTCTTCATCTCCTCGATCATGGCGACGGATACCTTGTCTGTGGCCGTTCCCCAGATCTCAACCACACGGTTGAAACGCTCTCCAGCGGAAATCGTTCCCTCTCGATAGAGCTTTTCTATATCCTGGACTTCCTTCTGAGCCTTTTCCACCAGCACCGACTTCTCCTTGGGAATAATAAAATCGTCGATTCCCAGGGAAAAGCCCGCCTGAGTCGCCTGAAGGAAGCCCAGCTCTTTCATCTTGTCCAGCGTTTCTACTGTTTGAGCCAAACCGGCCTTGAGATAGATATAAAAGACCAGATTCTCCAGACCTTTTTTCTTGAGCATGCCATTTATGAAAGGAATTCCCTTGCGCAGAATGTCGTTGAAAATGATCCGTCCCGGCGTCGTTTCGATCAGCTTGTTATCGATTTCAACGACGGGGCATGTGAGAACGGCCTGGTCATCATAGTAGGCAGAGAGGTTCATGAAAGGCCCTTTATAGCGCACCTTGATCAAGGCTTGAAGGCTAATTTTTTTATTTTCATAAGCCAATAGAACTTCTTCCAGAGATCCAAAAATGCGTCCTTCGCCCTTCTGGCCCTTCTTACTCAATGTGCAGTAATAGCATCCCAAAACCATATCCTGGCTGGGAATCGTCAGGGGCCGGCCGTGTGCCGGAGAGAGAATATTGTTGGAAGAAAGCATCAGGGTTTGGGCTTCTACCTGAGCCTCAACGGATAAGGGAATATGCACGGCCATCTGGTCTCCGTCAAAGTCCGCATTAAAGGCTGCGCAGACCAGTGGATGGATCTGGATGGCTTTTCCTTCCACCAAGACCGGATCAAAAGCTTGAATGCCCAGGCGGTGGAGTGTCGGCGCTCTATTCAATAGAATCGGATGTTCCTTCACCACTTCCTCGAGATAATCCCATACTTCCGGCCTTTCCTGTTCATGCCATTCCCTGGCCACTTTCACGCTGGGAACAAGCCCTTCTTTTTCCAGCTTATGGAAGATAAATGGCTTGAAAAGTTCAAGAGCCATCTTTTTGGGAAGACCGCATTGGTTGAGCTTGAGTTCCGGTCCGACGACGATCACCGACCTTCCCGAGTAATCCACCCTCTTTCCCAAAAGATTCTGTCTGAACCTCCCCTGTTTTCCCCTCAGAGCTTCGCTCAGAGATTTGAGCGGCCTCCGGTTGGCCCCCAGATGGACACGGCCTCTCTTGCCGTTATCAAAAAGGGCATCGACCGCTTCCTGAAGCATTCTTTTTTCATTGCGGATGATGAGCTCCGGCGCCCGAAGCTCGATGAGCTTCTTCAACCGGTTGTTTCTGTTAATCACCCTCCGGTACAAGTCATTCAGGTCAGATGTGGCAAACCGCCCGCCATCCAGCCTGACCAGCGGCCTCAAATCCGGAGGAATTACAGGGATGACATCCAGAACCATCCAATCCGGACGGTTTCCCGATTTCCTGAGAGCCTTAAAAACCCTCAGTCTTTTGGCGTAGCGGAGCTTTCTCTGCTGAGATGTTTCCTTCTTCATCAATCTTCTCAGCCGGTCCGCCTCTTTCTGGATACTGATTTTTTTAAGCAGGACCTTAATGGCTTCAGTGCCGATGGAAGCTTCGAATTTTTCCCCATATTTTTCCCGGGCCTCCTTGTACTCTTCCTCATTGAGGAGCTGCTTCTCTTTAAGAGGCGTGTCGCCCTGGTCGATGACAATATGGGATTCAAAATAGAGGACCTTTTCCAAATCCTTGATGGAAAGATCCAGAACCAGACCGATCCGGCTGGGCGGACTCTTGAAAAACCAGATATGGGCCACGGGTGAGGCCAGCTGAATATGGCCCATCCGCTCGCGGCGCACTTTGGATTTCGTGACTTCCACTCCGCATCGCTCGCAGATGATCCCTCTGTATTTCATCCGCTTGTATTTTCCACAAAGACATTCATAGTCATTAATCGGGCCAAATATCTTGGCGCAAAAGAGGCCGTCTTTTTCGGGCTTGAATGTCCGGTAATTGATGGTCTCAGGCTTTGTCACTTCACCCCATGACCAGCTCTTGATCTTTTCAGGAGAGGCAATACTGATGCGAACGCGGTCAAAATTGATCTTTGGCCTTCCCCCCATTGTTTGTCTGATTTCCATCATCGCTCTCCTTTGAGGTTTTGCGGAATGGCAATCCCCCAGGGCATCATTTGTTCTTTCTCGGATTTTTCCAGTTCCACATTCAAGCACAGACTCTGAAGTTCTCGGATGAGAACATTGACAGATTCGGGAAGTCCAGGCGAAAAATCCAGATCGCCCTTCACGATAGCCTCATAAATTTTAGCCCTCCCCTCGACATCGTCGGACTTCACCGTAAGAAGCTCCTGGAGGGTATAGGCGGCTCCGTAGGCTTCCAAAGCCCAGACTTCCATTTCTCCAAATCGCTGCCCGCCGAATTGGGCTTTTCCTCCCAGCGGCTGCTGAGTAATCAAAGAGTAGGGGCCCGTGGAACGGGCATGAATTTTATCGTCCACAAGATGATAGAGCTTCATCATATAGATATAGCCGACCGTGACCTCCTGATCCAGTAACTCTCCTGTGATTCCATCATAAAGAGGAATTTTTCCCGATGGAGGCAGATTGGCTTTGCTTAACAGCTCTTTGATTTCCTCCTCGGAACACCCATCAAAGACCGGGGTGGAAATCCAGAGTCCGAGATTTTTGGCCGCCCAGCCCGCGTGGGTTTCCAGAATCTGCCCCACGTTCATTCTTGAGGGAACGCCCAGAGGATTGAGAACGATTTCCACCGGCATCCCATCGGGCATCCGCGGCATATCCTCTTCAGGAACAATTTTGGCAATGATGCCTTTATTCCCATGACGGCCGGAAACTTTGTCACCCACGGAAAGTTTCCGCTTCATGGCGACAAATACCTTGATGGCCTGGATGACTCCGGGTGCCAGTTCATCCCCTTTTTTCAGGCTTTCCACTTTTTCTTTAAAGATGGCCCGGAGGGCTTCGATCTGGCGTTTGACTTTTTTTTCAATATCTTTGACTTTTTCATCCCGTTCGGAATTGTCCTTGAGTTTCAATTTCCCCAGGTCTTCAGGATTTATTTGGTCGAGAATTCGCTCGGTCAACTTGGTCCCTTTCGTCAGAGAGATGCCGGACATCTTCTGGTCTTTTTCAATAACATCTCCCTTGACCAGGGCCTTGATCTTCCTCGCTTTCTCTCCTTCCAGGATGCTGATTTCGTCATCCAGGTTCCTCTTCATCTTCGCAATTTCCTCTTTTTCAATCAGCTTCGCTCTCTGGCCCTTTTCCGTGCCTCGTCGGGAAAATATCCGAACATCGATAACCGTGCCTTCGATGCCCGGCGAACAATAAAGGGAGGCATCCTTGACGTCCAGAGCCTTCTCTCCGAAGATGGCCTTCAGCAGTTTCTCTTCAGGAGAGAGCTGGGTCTCTCCCTTGGGCGCGACTTTGCCGACCAGAATATCGCCGGATCTGACCTGGGCGCCGATGCGGACGATTCCATTCTCATCCAGATTGCGGAGAAGGTTTTCCGGGACATTGGGAATGTCTCTCGTGATTTCCTCCGGCCCCAGCTTTGTATCGCGCGCCTCAATTGTCTCTTCCACGATATGGATGGACGTAAAGATGTCCTCTTTGATTAATTTCTCGCTGACGATAATGGCATCCTCGAAGTTATACCCCCTCCAGGGCATAAAAGCGCAGAGCACATTCCGGCCGAGGGAAAGCTCTCCTCTGTCCGTGCAGGAACTGTCCGCCAAAATCTGGCCTTTTTCGATCCGGTCTCCTTTTCTGACAATCGGCCTCTGGCTGAGGCAGGTGTTCTGATTGGTTCTCAAGAATTTTGTCAGTAAATAAAGATCCGTCCCGACTTCGTGTCCTTTCGTATTCTCCTTTTCATCCACGCGGATGAGAATCCGGTCGGCATCGACGAATTCAACGACTCCCGGCCGCCGGCAGATCACCACATCTCCCGATCCTTTGGCCACCAAATGCTCGATTCCCGTTCCGATGAAAGGCGCTTCCGTCCGGAGAAGAGGAACAGCCTGCCTCTGCATGTTAGACCCCATGAGCGCCCTGTTGGCATCATCGTGCTCCAGAAAGGGAATCAGGGCGGCCGAGAGCGAAACCAGCTGTTTGGGAGAGACATCGATGTAGTTGATTTGCCTCCTGGGAATGAGCTTGAAATTTCCGCCCTGTCGAGCACTGACGATATCGTCGATAAAATATCCTTTGTCATCCACTCTGGCATTCGCCTGGGCAATATTGTATTTCTCTTCTTCCCAGGCTGTCAGGTAAAAACAATAGGGCTCCACCACGGGCAAATGCTTCGCCTTTTTTTTCTTCAGGCTCTCCATTTCCTTGAGGATCACGTCACTTTCAATGATGTCTCCCACTTTGTATTCGCTGTCGCCAGGATGAAGAACTTTAACGTAGTCGATGATTCTTCCGTTTTTGACTTTCCGGTAAGGTGTTTCGATAAAGCCAAAGCTGTTTACCCGAGCAAAACAGCTCAGAGAGGAAATCAAGCCGATGTTCGGTCCTTCTGGCGTTTCCACAGGACAGATACGGCCATAATGGGAAGACTGTATATCGCGGACCTCAAATCCCGCTCTTTCTCGGCTTAGTCCGCCAGGGCCCAAAGCACTCAGACGCCTTTTGTGAGTCACTTCGGACAGACAGTTGATCTGATCCATAAATTGAGAAAGCTGGGAACTCCCGAAGAACTCTTTGAGGGCGGCAATGACAGGCTTGGAATTGATCAAATCCTGAGGCATCGCTGAAGCTAAATCAGCAGTCACCGTCATTTTTTCCTTGACCGTTCTCTCCATTCGGGTTAATCCGATGCGGAACGCATTCTCGACAAGCTCTCCCACCGACCGCACACGGCGGTTTCCCAAATGGTCGATGTTATCCACAGCGCCCTCTCCTCTTCGGAGGCGGATGATATATTTGATGACCTCGACATAATCCATGGGAGAGAGTGTCTTCTCATCCAGGGAGGAATTCATATTCAATTTGATGTTCATTTTCAGTCGGCCGATTCGGGAAAAATTGTACTTCTGGGGATTGAAGAAAAGATTACGGAAGAGATTATGGGCGCTCTCCATAGTGTGGGGTTCTCCCGGCCTCAATTTCCTGTAGATCTCCGCCAGGGCCTGGTTGGAGTCTTTACGCTGATCTTTCTTCAAGGAATTAATAAGGAGCAGTCCGGCCTCGTCCTCGTGAGGGAAAAATACTTCAAAGGGCTCCCCCCGGCCGATGAGAAGGTCAAGATGCGTATCGCCGATTTCCTCGTTGGCTTTCACTTTCCCTTTCAGGGAGGAGAGAGAGAAAGCCCCATGCAGTTCTTTTCTGTCAATAGCGACCCGGTTCAATCCAAGCTCCCGAATCTTCTGGACCAGCTCCTTGGTGAGCTTCCTTCGGGAATGAATGAAGACGTTCTTGGATTTCGGGTCAACCACATCTTCGCTGATAGTCCGGCCGACCAGCCCTTCTGACAACTCCCAATAGAGCTTGCTGTTTTCCGGATAAATTTTATACGTCCGATGGAAGAGACGGATGATCTCTTCATCCGATCCAAAGCCCAGGGCCCTCAAGAATACGGTCGCCAGAAATTTCTTTTTCCGGTCGAGCCGGACAAAAAGGGTATTCTTGGCATCATACTCAAACTCCACCCAAGCGCCCCGATAAGGAATTATCTTGGCTATAAAGAAGCCTTTGCTCTCTCCCGGCCTGAAAAAAACTCCCGGAGACCGCTGGAGCTGGCTGACGACCACCCGTTCAATCCCGTTGAATATAAAAGTCCCTTTCTCGGACATCAAGGGGATATCGCCAAAATAGACTTCTTGTTCTTTGATGTGCTTCAGCCTTTTGGCTTTTGTCGCGGCGTCCTTTTCCCAGCAAATCAGACGGACTTTCAGTCTCAGAGGAACGGAATAAGTATATCCTTTCTGGAGACACTCGGTGGGACCATATTTCATTTTCAACCCGACCTTGTCTCCGCAGTGCTCGCAGAGAGGAATTTCAATTTTCTTAATGGCGCCGCAGTAAGGACAGATTTCCTTCTCCGTCAACTCCACATCCGAAGGCAGAAGCATGCCGCAGCCTTTGCAGCGAAATCGGAAGTTCTCGACTCCCTTCAGACGACCGCATTTGCATTCCCAGTTCCCGATGGAATAGCTGATGAAATCGAGCTGGGTGGTTTCCTTAAAATCAGAAATGGGAAAGACATCCTTAAAGGCGGCCTGTAATCCTTCATCCTTTCTTTCCTCAGGTAGGAGTTCCATTTGAAGATACTCGGCATAGGACTGCCTCTGGATGGCCAGAAGATCCGGCATGGAAAAGGCGGTTTTCATTTTTGAAAAATCAATTCTTTCGCGATAAATATTTTCTTGTCTTTTAATCATTGAAGCTCTCTAAAAAAGAGTTTTCACTCTCTTTTTATGGACGATCAAAAAAATTTTTCTACTGTAGTTCAACCTGCGCACCAACTTCCTCAAATTTTTTCTTGAGGGCTTCCGCCTCATCTTTAGACAATCCTTCCTTGACTGTTTTGGGAGCGCCATCCACCAAATCTTTGGCTTCTTTCAATCCCAGACTTGTGACCTCTCTGACGATTTTGATGACATTGATCTTTTTTTCACCGGCATTCTTCAGGACCAAAGTAAACTCGGATTTGGCCTCTTCGACTTTGACCTCGCCTTGAGAAGCTCCCCCTGCTGCCACAGCCATTGGAACAGCGGCGGCACTGATTCCGTACCGCGCTTCGAACTCTTTAATATAATCGGCAAGTTCTAATACGGTCAGACTGTCCAGGTGATTGAAAAATTCTTCCTTTGTTAATTTTGTCACTTCTTTTCTCTCCTTTCCTGTGTCCGTGGTCTCTTTTGTTTGAGCTTTGGTGGCCATTTTAACCTCCAACTCTATTTTTTATTTTTGAATTGACTCAACAGGCTGCCCAGATGACCCAGAGGAGCCTGCATGTTCCTCAGCCATCGGGTCAGCGGAAAAGTCATGAGATAGCCGATTTTGCCCAGGAGTTCCGAACGGGATCTCATTCGTGTGATTTCCTCGAACCTCTCGGCGGGAAATAACTGTCCCTCGATGAGACCTCCTTTTACGGTTAAAACCTTGTTTTGTGTAGAAAAATCCTTGAGCACCCGGGCCAGAGCGAGCGGATCCTCGGACGTATAGGCGATGGCCGTCGCTCCTTGGAAATGCGGACGAAGGTCCGCAGGGAAGTCCTCTCGAAGCGCCCGAAGAGCCAGCCTGTTTTTCACCACCTTGAACGCGGATGAATTGCGGCGCAAAGTCTTCCGCAAATCCACGGCCTGGGCCACGGTCATGTGTGTGTAATCACAGAGATATAAAGTCTGATGGGCCTGGAATATCTCTGCCACTTCCTGAATAGTTTTTACTTTTTTATCCGGCTTCACTTTCTCTGCTCCTATTTTTCAAAAACATCCTCTGATATCTTAAAAGAAGGACCCATGGTGGAACTCAGTGACAGGCTTCGGATGAATTTCCCTTTGGCGGCCGGTGGCCGGGCATGGAGGACTGCCTGAATAAAGACGTTGGCATTTTCCACGAGCTTTTCTTCAGGAAATGAAACTCTCCCTACAGTGGAATGAACGATGCCTGTCTTATCCACCCGGAATTCCACCCGTCCGGTCTTGGTTTCCTCGACCGTTTTTTTGATGTCGAAAGTCACTGTTCCTGACTTGGGATTGGGCATCAGACCTTTTGTCCCGAGAATGCGACCGAGCTTGCCGACACTTCTCATCACATCCGGCGTGGCAATGACAACATCGAAGTCAATCCAGCCGGAGGCAATTTTTTCGATCAGTTCTTCCCCTCCGGCGTATTCGGCTCCGGCTTCTTCAGCTTCTTTGACTTTTTCTCCCGAAGCCAGGACGCATACCTTCTTGGTCTTGCCTGTTCCGAAAGGAAGGCGAACGGTACCTCTGACCATCTGGTCTGACTGCTTGGGATTTACACCCAGCCGCATGGCAATATCCACCGATTCATCAAATTTGGCATAGCTTCCCTTTTTGACCCGACTGACGGCGCCCTCCAGAGAATACTCCGGTTGATCCTTGAGTTCTCTCGCTTGCGAATATTTTTTCCCTCTTTTAACCACTGATAATCTCCAATCCCATATTTCGGGCGGTTCCCTCGACGATTTTCTTGGCCGCCTCTAAATCGTTGGCGTTCAAATCAGAAAGCTTCATTCGGGCGATATCCTCGATCTGCTTCTGAGTGATTTTGCCAACTTTCTCCTTGTTCGGTGCACCTGAACCCTTGGCGATCCCCGCGGCCCTTTTCAGAAGGTAAGAGGCCGGCGGCGTCTTCAGGATAAAGTTGAAGGTTTTATCCTTGAAAACGGTGATGACAACAGGAACAATCATACCTTCTTCCATCTTACCTGTCTTCTCGTTGAACTGCCGAACAAACTCCATAATATTCACATTGTGCTGACCTAAAGCCGGGCCGACAGGAGGAGCGGGGCTCGCCTGGCCGGCCACAATCTGCAACTTGATCCTTGCAACGACTTCTTTGGACATATTCTCCTCCTAAATCTTCTCCACCTGCAGAAATTCGAGCTCGACGGGAGTTGACCGGCCGAATATCGTCACGAGCACTTTCAATGTATTTCTTTCATGATTCACATCTTCCACAAGTCCATTGAAGTTAAAGAAAGGCCCATCAATGATTCGGACGGCTTCACCTTTTTCAAAGGAATGCTTGGGCTTGGGTTTCTCTGAGGTCGTCTCCATATGCTCGACGATTTGGCTGACCTCTTCTCTGCTTAAAGGAGTGGGTTTTTTCCCAGAGCCCACAAAACCTGTGACCTTGGGCGTTTCCCGAATGATATGCCAATTCTCATCGGTCATTTCCATCTCAATCAGAATGTATCCTGGATAGGACCTCTTGGTCGATACGACTTTTTTCCCGGATTTGATCTCGATCACATCCTCGGTGGGGATAATAATCTGGCCGATCTGGTCTTCAATGTTCAGCTCCAGAGCTCTCTGATGGACAGACTCGGCCACAAATTTTTCAAACCCAGAATAGGTGTGAACGACGTACCAGTTCTTTGTCATTTTAAAAATCTGCCTTTATCTAAAAAATGCCTCTATCTTACTGATGACCCAGGAGAATGCCACATCCCAAAAGAAAAGATAAAATCCGAAGAAAATGGTGGCTAAGATAACCACAAGGGTTGTGTTGTAGATTTCCCTGCGCGCAGGCCATGTCACTTTCTTTAATTCCGCCTTCACCTCTTTCAAAAATAAAGGAAATCTTTTATACCATCTCTTTTTTTGGCTCATCGGTAAATCTTATCCTTATCTTAAGATTCAAGCCCCTTCGAAACCTTCTCATTACATGGGGAGCAGGTGAGGCAGGACTCGAACCCGCAACCTGCGGTTTTGGAGACCGCTGCTCTAACCAATTGAGCTACTCACCTGTGTCTTATCTGTCATCCTCCTGAAAATTGATTTCGCTTCTTTATTTCACTTCCTTATGGAGAGTGTGTTTCCGGCAAAAGGGGCAAAATTTCTTCAGCTCCAGCCGGTTAGTCTGCGTCTTTTTATTTCTTGTGTTCGAATAGTTACGCCGCTTGCACTCAGTACATTGGAGCGTAATGATTTCTCTCATTCTTTTCTCTCAATCCTTTTCCTTTATGAATAAAGCGCTTGGCCGCCTGATGATTTACTCCAGGACTTCGGTGACGGAACCGGCGCCGACCGTTCGGCCTCCCTCGCGAATCGCAAACCGCAGCCCCTTCTCCATCGCCACGTCCGTGATCAGATCGATCTCCAAATTCACATTGTCCCC
>JBAVVD010000019.1:0-41559 GCA_049697115.1 Candidatus Aminicenantales bacterium | reverse complement strand
CCTCCAGCCCGATCAGCTCCCGCAGCGCCGCATCATCCCGGATCTCGCGCACATCTTCCACATGACGCCCGCCGCCTTCCAGCATCAACAACAGCGGCTCTATATAGGCCCAAGCTTCATAGCCACGGTTTGAACCGGGATGCGGAAAATAGCTCCCAACCTTCTGTTCGACCTTTAATGTCCGAACGACTTCAGAGAATAATGCCAAACCGCTTCGTGGAGTGATAAGCTCGTTGGTAAGTTCGATCTTGAATGGCAGGATGCCTTGCGTTATCATAGATGCGTTTTCCTGGTTAAGGTCTCACCCATCGGGTGATTCGAGTTTTTTATCAAAAACAACCTTATACCAGGAGTCTTTATCGTTCAATAGTTTTTTCTATCGGCATTCCTGGGATGTTCTCTCTCCCTTGACATTGGTGATTTCAAGAATAGGGATAAGATCCCTTCAATGGTAAATACTGGATTTCCAGGAAAAGGTTCCATTAAACTCCAAATCTAGCTGATAAGACTTAATAACAAATTCCCTTTTTTTTATTTGTCTGATCTAAAATGATGTCTTTATTTGGATCTAAAAACCGTTTATCGATTGTATACTCCCTTCACAGATTTTTCGTTTATTTATCAAGCCAACGGCAATAGATTTAATTATGGCTAACTGCATTTTATCCCATGACTTTCATTCTGCGAATTTCTTATGATAATTATGAGGCTGTTCCATGAATGATGAAAGGGACAAGAAAATTAAAATCAACCGGCGCGGTTTCATTCAGAGTTCTCTGGCCGCATTTGTGGGTCTGGGCGTCCATAAAAGAGGACGACTTTTCGGTGAATATGCGGACCATTTGACCCATGAAGCTCTGGTTGAGAAACCCCGGATCAAGGAGTTCCGAACGTTGGGGCGCACGGGTTTTGAAGCTTCTGATATTGGTTTTGGAGCTGGAAATTTGACAAATCCCGAGATTCTCGAAGCGGCCCTGGATATGGGAATTAACTATATTGATACGGGCGAACACTACACACGGGGCAATTCGGAGAGAGCGATCGGACAGGTCATCAAGAATCGCAACAGAAAATCGCTCTTTATCACTACCAAATTGAATTTTTCATTGGGGAAAACGGATAAACACGGATTGAAGCAGAGATTTCTGAGATGCCTGGAAAGACTGCAAACAGATTATGCGGACTGCCTGATGATCCACATGCCGCCCACAGTCGAGCAGCTCAAACACGAACCCTACCATCAAGTCATTCAAGAGCTTCGAACGGAAGGAAAAGTCAGGTATACCGGTCTATCCCACCATGGGATTGAAAACAGGTTTGCCGGAAACACCATAGAAGACATGGAAAAGGTGGTTCTGGCTGCGGCTGAAGATGGCCGGTTTGATGTGGTTCTGTTTGTGTATAATTTTATCCAGAAAGAAGAGGGCGAAAGAATTTTAAAGGTGCTTCAGGATAAAAAAATGGGAGTGACCTTGATGAAAACCAATCCCGTGAGAGTCTATCTGAGAAGGGAAGAGATCGTTAATCGTGCCAAAGAAGCCGGCCGGGAAATCTCCAAGGAAGTCTGGGAAATACTGGAAGAGAATAAACGCTTTGTTCATAGGGCCGAAGACTTCAAGAAAAAATACGGGCTTGCCAGTTATAAGGAAATAGATGATGCGGCCATCAAGTTTGTCCTCAGTCATCCCTCTGTCCACTCGGCCTGTCTGACCATCGACACGTATGAAGAGCTGGAATCGTTTGTGGCACTTTCGGGGAAAAAGCTTGAGGCGGCTGAAAAATAGAAACTCCGCCCGACTCAGCGAAAAAAGACGCCATCGAGAAGTTGAATTCCCTGATCGAAGGATTTTCCTCAAGCTCCTGGGCGCGCAATGCGAAAATCCTGCGAATCGAAATTGCCGAAGGTCTGGTTAAAAACGGCTTATCGGACTTCTGAAAGTATATTAACGGAACCCTGGAATCCAAGGAAAAAGCAGACCTGGATCAGACTTACGAATTCAACGAGATACCTATCAGCTGTCATGAGAGCCCAAAATCCCTTGATTTCCTTGAAAAAATTGCCCTCGGATTCTATAATGACACGCTGAAGAAATTAGCCATTTTTCTTATCTGAAATGAAAGTATCACATCTCTCAAGGAGTAAGTAAAGGAGGTCGAATATGAAAAAGCGTTTTTCTGGAATCTCCCTTGTTCTTCTCATTTTTGTCCTTATTGCCGGAAGCACGGCGGCCGCGTCGGACACGTCTCCCGATTATGAAGCGGTGAAAAAAAGCATCGAGCAATCAATCGGTTGGGCCATTGAGAAGGATTTCGACGCCATGTTCCGCTTGTGGGCCGACAACATGTTTCATTTCTGGCTGTTTTCCGACAGTCTGATAGTGGGTCTGGAAAATTTCAAGAAGTATGCCGAACAGTGGAAGGATCCCGATTTCCGGGGAACACGCTTCGAATTCAGGGACCTGCGCATCGTATTTTCACACTCCGGTGATGTGGCCTGGTATTCCTGCTTTCTCGATGACTGCGGCTCCTACAAAGGCCGGGAGTCTTGTCTGAAAAACGTTTTCCAGACCGGCGTGCTGGAGAAAAGGGACGGCCGTTGGGTCCATGTGCTGATGCATGGGGCTTATCCGATCGACAGAATCCCCGAGAATTATGTGAGAAAATATTATTCGGGGCTGTTTGAAAAGAAAGAAGAGAAATAGCAGGCTGTTTTTATCCTTCGCAACCAGACCTTGATCCCTTATGAAAGGGAAGGCCAGAATAGAATTTACTGGGTGGATGCAAAAATCATTGATGAAATAAAGCCAGATGAATTAAAGCAGGGCAAACACCTCAAAGATTCAATCCAGAGGGATTCAGATGCACGATGCCTCTTGAATCGGTTCTTCAATTCTGGGAACCCCGGGGAATAATCGGCAAGTCGAGCCGGGAGGCCGCCTTCGCGTTCCGGAAAACAGCTATTCGGGGGGCGGGATTGGCCACGGGCGTTTCCAGGTTGTCTTTGTCCGCACAGACGATGGTGACTCGGAGACGGTTGCCGGCGTTGAAGACAGTGGATGTGGGCAGCAAATCGAAAACAAGTTCCGTAGGGATGGAGGGGATCAAGGAGAGGATGTCCTTTTTGGCGCTTCCATGATAGGGAAGGCCGAAATTTTCGTAGGGAGGCCGGCCCAAGGCCCGGTGGGAGGCACGGAGACACCCCTCGCTAACATAGCGGCTGACTCCTTTGGAATCGATTTCTTCAAGGAAAGCGATGAAGTCCCCGTCTTCAGCCGAGGAGCTTATCCATAGATGCAAAATCGGATGGCCGGTGATCTCCATGTCCTCGGCCAGAGGCGCGGTCGTATAGGTCAATCCTCTGACGTCGCAAGCCGTCATATCCGAGCAGTCAAAATCTCCGGCCACGGTGTTATCCCAACGTGTTTTCTGTCCGGAAGTGCTGGAATAATCAACGATATAACAATCCTCCCCGGTTCCCTCTCGTGGGGAATCGGTCGTCAGTCTTCCGTCATTCACGGAGGATACGCTTCCGGATGGGCCGGATTGAAAGAAATAGCTCTGTGTCTTCGTCTCGGGCAGAGGCCAGCGGGCGGCGGTTCGCCAGATTCTCGTTGTGGCCTCAATGTTCGTCTGGAACTGGATCGGCGCCTCATTCATTACGCCATTATCGATCCCCTTCAGCCAGTAGTCGAACCAGCGCAACTGTTCAGAGATGAGAATGTTGATCGCTTCGGGGAGAATCGAAGGATCCCTGGGAGAATGAGAGCAATCCAAAACGATCATTTTGAATCGCGGGCCCAAATTCTTGAACATCAGAAACGCATCGCGGATATAGGCGTCGGTCCAGCCGCAGAGGAGGTAAACGGCCACTCCCGACTGATTGATCTCCCGAATGAATCCAGCCGGCTGCCAAGTCTGATAAATCTGTCGGCCGGTCAAAGCGTCCATGTCATCCCGATACTTGAGGGGAGAGATGATATCATAGGCGAATCTATTTTGCGGACGCCGGACAAGAGCTTCCTTTAAAAGTTTTCGCTCCGTGTCTTCGTCCACAGGCGCCGGCGCTTTCATCGTATCAATCCACTTGGTGAGTTCGCTCCAGGTCTTGACCAAATCATAGCGAAAAATACCGCCGGGATAGACCAGATCATATATGTCAAACATGGTCATGGCCGGCATAATCGCTTTCAAATGGGGAGGCTTTTTGGCGGCCGCCATGAGCTGGTTGGTCCCCTCATACGAGCTTCCGACCATGCCGATCCTGCCGTCTGACCAAGGTTGGGAAGCCAGCCACTCGGTTATCTCATAGGCGTCAAGGGCATCCGTCTCGGTATACACTCCCTCACATACTCCAAATGAGGCCCCTGTTCCCCGCGAGTCCGCAGCGGCCAGCACGTATCCATGTGCCAGCAACGCAGTCATGTGAGGACCGTCTTGGACGAAGAGACCACTGACCTTGTCGTTCACGAGGGAGGCGCGTTGATAGCGTTTGAGGCTCCAGACGACGGGCAGCTTTATCTCCGCTGTTTTCCCGTTTTTCGTCGGGCGAAAGATATCCAGAGCGATCTTGATTCCATCCCGCATGGTGAGATAGGTCGAACTTCGAACCCAACTGTCATAGACCGCGGCGGAATAGCCGCGATACTCTCCCGACCGTGAGACCTTTTCTCCGGCCTGGCCTGAGGATGGCAATGGCTGACATCCGAATATCAGAATGGCCATAATAGCCAGCCATTTGATGATCCTGGCAAGGCCGGATGGAAACGCCGATCGGAGCGCCCTGGTTGATAAATGAGTCATGAGAGACCTCCTTGTTTCGAGATTTTTCTGACCACATCTGGCTTGGTCATTTGAACTCCTGTGGACGAATCGTTTCGTCTCCTCTTTTCTACACGGTTTCTTGCCGGAGGACAATCCGCCAAAAGTCGGGTTGCGTAAAATCCGACTAAAGGAGGGGTAAGGCATCGGATTTTTGTATATCTTCCGGAGCTGTGCTAAACTTCTGGCGTGAGGCATGTGACTTTTTTTTGGGCCATGACGACCATGGGATTGAGTCTGATCGTCCTGACACGGTCGTTCCTTTCTTACCAGCGCATCCGCCTCCGCTTCCAGAAAATTTTCATCATTGCTTTCTCTCTGCTTTTGTATCACCTGACGCCAACTTTTATTTTTGGATATTTCGCTATCAATGACGAGATTGTACTGCAGCACTCCGTGTGGCGCGTTATCCGCCTCGTTTACTATCTGCAGACGCCGGTGATGCTGGCCCTGATAGCGTTTTTCTTGATTCGTCTTTTTCTCTTACTGCAGAGGGAGTCCTGGCGGCGTTCATGGCTCTTTTTGTTCTGGGGAATTCAACTGATTCCAATTTTTTTCCGTTTCTTGAATGCGGCTTCATTCTTCTCAATCAAGGGCAATCTTCGAAACCAGCTCGAAACGTATGCTCTTCTCATCTCTCTTCTCGCCTTCTACGGCAGCCTGATCGCCGTCGCCCTGCGGGCGCAAAGCCGGCGCTTTTCTCATCTGAGCCAGGTCCAAACGAAGTATTTAAAATGGGCCGGACGGACGCTTGCCCTGATTGTCATCACCAGTCTTGCTGTTGATCTTATGAACATATTCGACGCCCTCGACGACTCGGCCGCGGGCCTTTTATCCATCACTCCGATATTTCTGTTCACTATGGCCTGCCTATTATTTCTGGATCGCCTGATTGGCGTCATTTATCCTCGCGACGAATCCGGCCCGTTACAGGAAAAGCGGTTTCAGTCCCTCATCGACGAATATGGCATTAGCCATCGTGAGAAAGAGATCGTCCGGCTGATCTGTCATGGAAAAACGAACAAGGAGATCGAGAAGGCTCTTTTTATCTCCGTGCCCACGGTCAAGGACCATATCTCCAACATCTTTCGGAAAACCGGTGTCAGCAACAGGGTGCAGTTGGCGGCCCTCTTTCATTTCAGTTCAGATTCTTGATCCTTGGCTTCCGTCGGGACGAAGCTCTTCGACGGAATTCGCGTCAAATCGTAATGCCCAAGATCCTCATCGGTCATTACATAATCCGGCCGGTAAACTCTATTCGTTCATTCGACTTCTTCCTCATCCGATCTGGAGGCGATGCCTGGATGTGGACAAGGAAAATCGTCATCTTAAAAATCTCTGAAACCTTGTCATGAATCTCTCGTATTAATGAATGGTAACGTTCGATTTCACTTTAAAAAATATTTTTGATCATTCTTTGAGTGGAGGAACATTCAGGAGAATATCGGAAAGTGTGTGTTCCAGAGGAGGCGATGTCCCTTTTTTCAGCATTCTTATTATTTATGAATGGATCGCTGCGCCTGAGTTTCCGCCCACAATTTTGGGTTAACGGACTTTCCGGGATTATTCAGAAAGGAAGTCATCATGTTTTACAAGAAAAGCCAATCGGGTTATAAAACCGCCCGGGAGGGAGTTCATTTCAAGACTCTGGCTTTCGGTGAAAAAACGCACTTAACAGAATTCCATCTGGAGAAAGGCAGCATCATCCCGATGCATACGCATTTCCATGAGCAGACAGGGTATTTGGTCTCAGGTCACATGAAATTTGTCATTGCCGGAGAACGCTTTGATGCCCAACCGGGTGACGGTTGGAATATCTCCGGAAACATCGAACATGGGGTTGAAGTCCTGGAAGATTCTGTTGTCATTGAAATTTTTTCACCCGCCCGGGAGGATTATCTGGCATAGAAAAATCTTTATAAGTCAAACGATCCCAAGGATGTCAGGCGATTCAAAGCGGATGATAAGGGACTTTGTTGTATCTGACATGGTAGGGTGTCCATTTCATGATATGGAGATAAAAGCTTTGCGACTTCAAAAACAGATAGAATCGTCTAAAGGAGAAGGCATGGAGAAGAAGAAAACAATCTACCTGGCGCAAGCCGAAGAAATCATCAAAAATCTGAAAAGACGGAATATGGACGGGATATATTTTGAGAACTCTAACCAGGCGGTAGCCTCCATTCTCAAGATGATCCCGGACGATTCCCTTGTCGGACTGGGAGGGTCAGAGTCTATTCTCGAATCCGGTCTGGTGGATGCGCTGCGGAAAAAGAAAATTCGGCTGCTTGACAGATATAAAGAGGGCGTCACAAAAGAAGAGGTTTGGGAAATGAGAAAACAGGGACTTCTGGCGGATGTGTATATCGCCAGCAGCAACGCCATCACCATTGACGGAAAACTTGTCAATATGGATGGCATTGGAAACCGCGTGGCAGCCATGATATTCGGTCCGGAGAAAGTCATTCTTCTGGTTGGTATGAACAAGGTCGTCAACACCGTGGAGGAGGCCGTGTCGAGGATAAAGAATTATACAGCTCCGCTGAATGCAGTCAGAATTAACATCATGACACCCTGTTACAAGAAAGGTTGCTGCCAGGAGCCCTACTGCACTCCACCTCACCGGATATGCAGCCAGCTGGTGATTCTTGAGGCCAGCATGATTCCTGGTCGACTCACGGTCGTTCTTGTGGGAGAGGAGCTTGGTTTTTGATGTTACCGGAGCACGAAAAGTAAAGGGAACTTCATGTGTTTCTATCTCACCTCTGACTATCTTAAAGTCTGGACTTGTATTTCAATTCCTTAAAGACAATTTTAAAAGTGGTGCCGCCCTCTCTTTGGACCTCCACGCTTCCTTCCAGCTGCTCCACCAACATGATCACAATCTGCAAACCAAAATATTTTGGATTCCGTATATCCATATCCTTCGGAAGTCCCACTCCATTATCTCTGACCGCCATCCGGAACATATGTTCTTCCAAGGGATGCAATTCCACAACGATCTCCCCGTTCTGAACACCGGGGAATGCATGCTTCAGGGAATTCGAGATCAATTCGTTAATAATAAGCCCGCAAGGAATCGCCGTCTGAATATCCAGGAACACATTCCCAACATTGATCTTGAGTTGAATCAAATCTTGACGAACTTGATTGAATTGGAATAGATGAGCGGCTAAACTTTGGATATAGTCAAAGAAATTAATGTGGGATAAGTCTTTAGATTTATAGAGTTTTTCATGGACCAGGGCCATCGAGCGGATACGGCTCTGGCTGGCATTGAGCATTTCCCGAAAATTAGCGTCGCTGATCTGTTCCGCCTGAAGGCGCAGAAGGCTGGATATCACTTGCATATTATTCTTGACGCGGTGGTGGATCTCTCGGAGAAGCACTTCCTTTTCCTTCAGGGACCTTCGGATCTGCTCTTCCGCCTGCTTACGGTGCGTGATATCACGGGCGATCCCCAGAATTCCTATGATCTTCCCTTCCTTCATTTGCGGCGTTGCATACAGTTCCACCGGAACTTTATCCCCCTTTTTCGTTCGGAGATTCACCTCAATGGGTTCCCCCATCCGTCCCACCAGGAGCGCTTTGAACCGCTCTATGGATACCGAGATGTCATCCGGATCCAACAGGTCCGTAAAAGGCTTCCCGATCCATTCCTGTGTGGACCAGCCAGTGATCATTTCGGACGCCCGGTTCGCAGAAGTGAACACTCCTAGCGGCGAAAGCGTAAAGATGGCATCCCGAGCGGCTTCAATGAGATCGCGGTATCGGGCCTCACTTTCCATCCGCCCTTTCTCGGCTTTTTTACGTTCGGTGATGTCAGTGACAGTGCCAAGGATTGCCTTCTCCCCCTCAAAGTCTATTAATTTTGTTGTCATTATCGCTTCGATTCTTTTCCCTTCCCTGGTCAGAAGCGCATATTCCAGAGGGGGGACGTCCTTCCCTTTTATGTGTTTTCCGAAACTCTCTTTTGTCGCATCCCTGAATTCCGGTGCGATCAGGCAAAAGAAGTCGAAATCCGGGGAGTAGAATTCTTTCCTTTTATATCCCATTATCTCTTCACATTTCTCATTGGCGTAGACGATCCGGCCTTTTTTATTTATAAAAATCATATTGGGTGACTGTTCGGCAAGATTTCTGAATTTTTCCTCGCTTTCTCGAAGCACCCGCTCGGCTCTCTTGCGCTCGGTAATATCGCCGGCGCTGACCATCACCCCCGCCAATTTTCCTTTTTCATAGATGGGCGTTGAGCCCTGGGCCACATTTAAATACCTTTTTTCGCCGGATTTCGATTTAAATTGAACTTCCATTTCCGGTTGAAGATGACCGAGAAACTCTTGGGCAAGCGCATATAAGACCGTCCGGATACAGTCTTTTGTTAAGAAATGGATGATCGACCGGCCGATTAATTCTTCTTTCGAATAACCATAATTCGTCAGCGTACTGTTATTGGCAAAAAGGATCTTCCCTTTTTTGCTGATGATAAGAATAACCTCCTTGGAATTGTCCACAAGGAATCGATATTTCTTCTCACTCTCCTGAAGCGCCTGCTCTGCCCGCTGACGCGTCGCTTCAATAATTTCCAATTCAGCGATTCTATGACGCAATTCCTGAATTTCTTTGAATAGCTGTTCTTTTGTCTTATTTGTGTCTTTCATTCTGTGTTCCTATCAAGCTTTATTTTCATTCCCATTTTGTGTCCCGTGCGACTTTCCGCCTCCCAGAGCGGAGAGGGAACGGCGTGAGAAACCTCAGGAGTCGGCTCTTTATTTAATACTATTATAATATATTTGAATTAATGAAAATACTAATACGAACGCAATAAATGACGTGACAGAATATATACGGCGCTGGGCCGCCCTCAGCACCCGAACCCCAGGGAACCAGTCCCGTCGGTTCCCCCCATCGAATAAGCCGACGGGGCCCCCCTCCGCTACGGGGGCTTGAGGGAGGCCTCAGCGCCGATCAAACATTGTAACTTTATTTATTACGTCCGTAATAATTCCCACTTTCCAATGGACTGGGAAGCATTCCGAATTCCGTGATGACAATTGTTGTATGACAATGTCTCTTTTTCGGGTATAATGACTCCCGAAATGTTGAAAATTAAAGCGCACATCAAGGAAATCATTCATGAAAAACTGAAGGACCGATATCCTCTCTCAGGTTCGGAAATTGAAATCCTCTACGCGCCACAGCTAAAGATGGGAGACCTGGCCCTGTCCCTCCCTTTTACACTGGCCCGGACGTTAAAGGCCAATCCGAGGCAGATTGCGCAGGAAGTCTGCACAGTCCTGGGAGACCTGCCCGGCGTGGAGAAACTCGAGGTGGCCGGCGGCGGATACATCAACCTCTTCCTTGACCGGAAAAAATTCTTCTCGGACCGCCTCCTATCCCTCGGCCAAACCGCACTCTTCCCTGAGGAGAAAAAAATCATCATCGAGCACACGAACATCAATCCCAACAAGGCCGCGCATATCGGCCATCTCCGGAATGCCTGTCTCGGCGATACTCTGGGCCGGTGCCTGAAATATAAGGGAGAAAAGGTCGAAATCCAGAATTACATCGATGACACAGGAGTCCAGGTCGTGGATGTCGTCTTCGGCTTCATCGAGCTGGAAAAGAAGACCATGGCCGACCTGGAAAAAATAGAAAACTTCGATTACTTCTGCTGGGACCTCTACGCTCGAACGGCTTCTTACCTTGAGGAACATCCGGAGGCCCATCTCCGAAAAGCAGAAATTTTAAAAAATATTGAAAAGGGAGAAGGACCTGAAGGAGCGATGGCCCATTACATCTCACGGCGTATACTCAAGGCTCATCTCCAGACAATGCGCCGAATCGGATCCACGTATGACGTTCTTCCTTGCGAAAGCAGCATTCTCGGCCTGAAATTCTGGGAAAAGGCATTTACGCTACTCAAAGAAAAACAGGGCATCTTCCTGGCTGAGGATGGCCCGAATCAGGGCTGCTGGGTGATGAGGCTCGAGGAGGATGCGGAAAAAGAAAAAATCATCGTCCGATCGGACGGGACGGTGACCTATGTCGGAAAAGATATCGCCTACCAGATCTGGAAGTTCGGCCTTCTGGAGAAGGATTTTTACTACGAACCCTTTCTTCAGGAAGACGGCCAGACCGTCTGGATCACAACCTCCGCTCCCCGTCAGGACACGCCTTCTTTCGGCAAAGGCAGCCGGGTGTACAATGTCATCGATTCCCGCCAGGCCTATCTCCAAAAGGTCGTGGTTCAGGGGCTGCGTTCACTGAAATTCATGGCTCAGGCCGAGAAATCCATTCACTTCTCCTATGAGATGGTCGGCCTTTCCCCCAAGAGCATTAAAGAGCTCAACTACAATGTCCGCGGGGAGGATGCGGACAAATCATTCCTCGAGGTTTCCGGAAGAAAAGGGCTGGGAGTCAAAGCCGATGATTTATTGAACCGCCTGGAAGAAAAGGCTCTGGCCGAGGTCGAGAAGCGAAATCCCGAGCTGCCTTCTGGTCAAAAAAAAGCGACGTCCGCCCAAATTGCCTGCGGCGCCCTCCGCTATTTCATGCTCAAATACGCACGCAACTCCTTGATTGTCTTTGACTTTGATGAAGCCCTGAACTTCGAGGGAGAAACCGGACCCTATCTCCAGTATACGCACGTCCGTCTGAACAGCATCTTCCGCAAGCTGGAAGAACGGGAAGGCTTTAAAACCGAAGACATCCGGAATCTTCTTCCCCTGGATGAAATGCCTCTGGAATCCCTTACCGCCGAAGAATGCGGCAACTTCTGGGAGATTGTCTTTTTGGCCTCCCAGTTTGAGGAAGAAGTCCTCCATTCTATCCGGTCGCTCGAATTCTCCCATCTGGCGAAATTCTCATTCAATCTCTGCCAGAAGTTGAACGCCTATTACCACCGCTACTCCATCCTGGCCGAAAAAGACAAGAAAATTAAAAACATCCGCATTCTCACTCTCTATTATGCGAGAGACATTCTCGGCCGCGCGCTTGCCCTGATGGGGATTTCCCCGCCCGAGAGGATGTAAACGCCGCCCTTCATTCATATGAACGCATTCATTGGGTCAAGTGAGGATCATCGAAGCGAGGTGAGGGGCCCGTAATGCCCCTCAACGACCGCTCAGTTCTGCCAGTTCTGCGGGCGTATCTTATTCGACAGTAAACTGGACTTCTTTCTGAACTGATTTTCCTGTGACTCGATCAACAATTTTGATTGAAAGCGCATAGTTTCCAGGAGTTAAATTCCGGGTCTCCTTTTTTCCCTCCGCCCCGGATTTATTAAGGACGACTTGTTTCAAAGGGATCATTTGACTGATGAGAGGCGCATTATAGAGGCAGGCTTCATATCGTTTGACCACATCGACTCTCTTGGCCGCCGGAATTTTCTCGCCCTTCTTGAACTGGAAATCCAGCTCGGCATCTTTTATGGCCGGATCATTTTGATCAATGATCTTAAAAGGAGAACCCTGGCCGGCTGGAAGGGGATTCTTTTCGATCAGTGCGCTTTTTTGTTTCATCGAAATTCCATCTGTGTCAAAAAAAGTGACCACGGCTTCGATATCATTGAGATCTTGATCGGATAGATTTTTCACTTCCCCTTTGACTTCAAGGAAATCTCCACTCTCCACCGGAGACCAATTCCAGTTTTGAACAAAAAGAATTTCATTGGTTTCTGCAGCTCCGTGTTCATCTCTAAACTTTAAAACTTCATATTTGATTTCAATCTCATGAGTTTTTCGTTCATTGGGCCGAGCGCCGAAAATGTAAAAGAAAATGTCCAGAGAATCCTCCGGATGAAACCGGCCGTCAATATTGGGCGTGATATGGAGCAACGAATAGGAAAAGAAGTCTTTATGGAGTTCCGTTCTCATTTCTGGAGCGTTCACTTGCTGGATGTCATTAACAAAAAAGATCGGAGAAGTATCCAGACTCTTTTCAAACGATCTTGGTTCGGGCAGAGAGAGTTCGAAATAATAGGTCCCGATTTTTTTGAGATCCAGGGAGGTCACGGCCATGGCCAAGAGATAGTTCCCGGGCATGAGAGGATAGCCCACATTATAAATTTCTTGTTGATTCGGATCGTAAGAGGCACTTTCCATTTCAACGTTCGCCGGAACATAAATCTCCTTAATGATTTTGGGAGATGCATTGTTTTCCAAGAGGTGGAATTGCAGGAAAATATGGAAACTCGCTTTGAGTCGAGAGGTTGAATTTAAAGGCATAAAGCCCAGGTCCGCATTCCTGAGCTTGAAGAAAAAGATATTATGGAAACCACTGCTTGCCGGGAGATAAATATGCTTAAAGACGGTAAAAGGGATGTCCGAGCGCGTTTGCCGACCCGGAAGACCTTCAAGAAGAACCGCTTTGACATTTTTGGGAATGAATATTTTTTCACCTTTAGTTTCCTTTTTCTCTGGCTGGGAGACAGGCGCCGCGGAGCTCATCCCTATACCCAAACAAAAGATCAATCCGAAAAACAGAACTCGCGTTCCATTTTTATTCATTTCTTAAATTCCTCCTCCATTCAAGCATATAATACCCGTCGTCTTTAAAAGAGGCGAATGAGACGTCCTGTGATCAACAGATATAATTCTTTTTGTTTCGGTCCAACCGACATCACAGTGTCCTGAGCTGAATTGACTTCTTTCCGTGTCAATTACAAAATAACGAAAGGATAAATTGTACAATGGTTCGGGGTGGCTGGCAAGCCGAAAATGGCCAGCTTCTGAATCGCACGGGCGAGAAAGCGAAAAAAGATTCCTGCGGCCGCACTTCGTTCATATCATTTTAGCCGAATCACAGAAATTGCAGGTTAAAATAAGAAATAGGCGATATATGCGTGTTTGACTCATAATATCCAAGCCAAATCAAAAATCCAATAAATTGAAACTGATTCAGAAAATTGGATTATTTTCCTCTCATAAAAATGTAAAAAAATACTATCTGTTTTAAAATGAATACGTTAAATAAATTATATATTTGGCATAAATTTTGCAAATTCATTTAAAAAATCTTTACATTTCAACTGAAGGAGGTGAGAAAGGGAGAAATTTTTAATAATAAGGGTGAAGGCGGGAATTAACGAATTCCCAAAAATGGGTGTTTTTAAATTCAATTCAAAAATGAATTTAAAGACGTGATTTAAAGAGGGGAGGAAAGTGTAAATGAAGAAGGTTTTAACTTTTTCGCTTTTGTCTATCTTATTTTTGCTGTTCTATGTAAGTCCCAATTACGCTCAGAAAACAACTGGAATGGTTGAAGGAATAATTGCTGACACTGAAGGGACGCCTCTTCCTGGCGTGACAGTCACAATCAAAGGACCGGGCATCACTTTACGAAGCCTGATGACGGACATGAACGGATTGTACCGTTTTCCGGCGTTGCCGCCAGGAGAATACACAATAACCGCTTCCCTGGCCGGATTTAAGAAGTCTATCCAAGAACAGGTTTCTGTGACATTAGAACAGACAGTCACCTTAAATATCAAATTGGAAATGGGGAAGATTGAAGAAGAAGTAACGGTTATTGGAGAATCTCCGATTGTCGATATGAGTTCATCCAAGTTGACGACAAATGTAAAGAAAGAATATTTTGATTCTCTTCCAAAGGGAAGAAGTTATCAGGATATGGTGTACATGGCTCCTTCTGTCCAGGAAGATCGATGGGGAATCGGAGTGGGCGGAGCCACAGGCGCGGAGAATATGTTCATTATCGATGGAATCAACACCACTGATGTGGAAGTCGGCACAATTGGAACTCAGGTGACCTACGAGTTCATTGAAGAAGTTCAAACAAAGACCGGCGGATATGAAGCCGAGTTTGGAGGAGCTCTTGGGGGAGTTGTCAATGTCATCACCAAGAGCGGATCCAACACATTTCATGGAGGCGCGCTATTTAACTTCGAGAGTGACAAGTTGTATGGAGAGCCTAAAATCGGAGTTTTCGGCGCTGGAGCCATCGACGAGTTTAATTACTATGATTTTGGGCTCCATTTCGGCGGCCCCATTATCAAGGATAAGATGTGGATCTTCTTAGGCGCCACTCCAGGATTTCGGAAAACGTATTACAACCCCGCCAACGAATTTACGGGAGAGTCAAGGATTTTTGAAGAGTCGAGAAACACGTATTACTTTTCAGGCAAAATGACCTTTGAGGCCGCACCCGGCCATATCATCACGGCCAGTGTGTTCGGAGATCCTCGAAAAATGGTGGGTGCCAATCCGACCACGAGAAGAAACTTTGACGACTGGGAGCAGTATTGTGTGCCCAATTCAACTGGAGGAACCTATAATTTCGCCATCAAATATGACGGCGTGTTCGGTAACAACTGGCTGCTCCATATCCTGGGCGGACTCTACTATGATAAAACTCGAGAAATACCCAAAGACTTGACTGTGCCCGCGATCATCTGGGAACAGGGTTATTTGGGCGCTCCGAGCGGGTACAGGTCAGGCGGTTACGGCTGGTACATGGACCCTGAGAGAAGGATGAGATGGCAGGTCAATGCGGATGTGACCCGCTTCTGGGGAGACCATACAATTAAAGTCGGCGCACAATTCTACCGTTCCACTTCTTTGAGAGAAGACCATTACACTTCTGGTTTTTATCGTCAGATTCGGCCGAACTCTGGATATTTCAGAGACAGATGGCGATGGACCGAAGGACAGGCCTATACGGACATCATTTCTCTGTTTCTCCAGGACAGCTGGAAAGTGACCGATCGTTTGACATTGAACATCGGCGTGAGAATGGAAGACCAGAACATCCATGCCAATGATAAACCCCGTTTCTGGGAGCCCAACCAGTCCATCATTCACTGGAGTTTTCTCGAGCAGATTGCCCCTCGAGTTGGATTCACCTATGATGTGATTGGAGATGGAACATCCAAGTTATTTGGGTCTTACGGGCGCTTTTTTGAGCAGGTTCCTTTGGACATGAGCACCCGCCAGTTTGGAGCGGAGTATGACAACTACTATTATTATAAACTCAGTCTTTACGATCCATTTACTTCCATGTGGAGTGATCCGGAAGCTTCTCCCTATTACCGCGCTCTGCTTATCGGGAATACGGCCAATTCGTTTCCTGATCCGGATGCGGCCAATAAAGGACTGAAGCCCCAATTCGTGGAGGAGGTCATTGTCGGATTCGAAAAGCAGTTCCTGACCGATTATGCGCTGAGTGTCCGCGGTATATGGAAAAGACTGGGGATGGTGGTTGAGGACGGCTCCTTTGACGGAGGCAGCACTTACTTTACGTTCAATCCCGGAAGACATTATGTTGAAGGGGAAATCAATCCCTTAACCGGCGAACCTCGAAAACTTTATGTCGATGCTTTCCCTGCGGCCAAAAGAAATTATTATGCGCTGGAGATCATGCTCAACAAGAGATTCTCAAAAAATTATCAATTCACGATGTCCTACACCTATGCGATGCTGAGAGGAAATTTCGCCGGCCTGGCCTGGCATGAGTATGGCCAATTGGATCCGAACATCACTGCCAACTTCGATTTTCCAGAATTCATGTACAACGCGGAGGGGAAATTGCCCAATGATATGCCTCACCAGCTCAAGCTGGACGGAGTTTATATGTTTCCTGGCACCGGATCCCTGGCGTTCTTAAAGGGGTTGTCCCTCGGCATGTCGTTCCGATATCACACAGGAACCCCCCTGACCAAAATGGGTCTCAATGCGTATTATTCTGTCTCCGATGATATGCCGGTCTGCTTCTTAACAGAAAGAGGAAGTGATGGAAGACTGCCGAGTTGGTATCAGTTAGACATCCACATGGGATATGACCTGACGATTGCGGGCAAATACAAAGTGGGACTGACCTTTGACATATTCAACCTCCTGGGCACCACGATCGAAGAAAGAAGATACATGGTCTATCTGAAGAATCAATACTTTGGATATCCGGATCAACAGGATTTCTGGAACATCCCCCTTGCGGCTCAAACAGATAATGACTACTATGGAAAAGGGATCACTTATCAGGAACCATTTAAAGCCCGGCTGGGAGTCAAATTCTCGTTCTGATTATTAAGCAGAAGTCGAAGCTCAAAGCCCTCCTCCCCCTTCGGTGGGGAGGAGGGCTTTTTAATTTTTGGGCCCCTTCTTTATTCTCCATCGGCCACTTTGGATTTCCATTCGAGAGAATTGATATTCTCAGCCGAAGTCGGATAAAATAGAATTCTCCCGAGCGAGTGAATAACAACAAATGAATAATCAAAAGACGCTTCGACCGGATGTCTTCCTTCAAAAACGGATTTCATTTTATTGTCTCCGCTCTCTGGCAATGCTCCTCATCGCCTGTTCATCTTTTTTTCTTTTTTTTTGTAAAGAAAAACACACGGTCAGGAAAGATCCGAACCTGAATGTTTTATTGATCACCATCGATACCCTCAGAGCCGACAGAGTGGGCTACAGCGGTTATCCCATCGAAACTCCCAATCTCGATTTTTTGGCCGATAAAGGAGCTTGTTTTATGAATGCCGTATGCCAGGTCCCTTTGACCCTTCCTTCTCATGCCTCGATTTTCACGGGGACCAATCCTCCTTTCCATCAGGTCAAAAATAACGGCACATATTATGTCAAAGGAAACCTCACAACCCTGGCTGAGATTTTAAAGGAAAAAGCGTACACAACGGCCGCTTTTATCGGCGCATTTCCCCTGCATTCTCAATTTGGTTTGAATCAAGGATTTGATCTTTATGATGATCATTTTAAAAACCCGGAGTATTTAAAAGGATATGAACCTCAACGCATAGCGGAAGAGGTTCATCAGCGGGCCGCCCAATGGCTCAGACGGAATGGTCAAAGAAAATTCTTCGTCTGGGTGCATTATTATGACCCCCACCTCCCCTATACTCCCCCGCCTCCTTTTGATAAGGACTCGGCCTCGCCCTATGAAGGAGAAATTGCCTATACGGATGTCTACGTCGGGAAGCTGCTGGACCTCCTCAAAGAAAAAGAAGTCTATAAAAACACACTGATCATCATCGTGGGCGATCATGGAGAAGGATTAGGAGATCATAGAGAAGACACTCATGGAATCTTCCTCTACGACACCACACTGAAAGTCCCTCTGATCTTTCACTGCCCGGATGTCATTCCCGAAGGGACGGCGATCCAGAGCCAAGTGAGGACGATAGACATTTTTCCCTCAATTCTGGAAATATTGAAAATCTCCGTCCCTGAATACTGTCAGGGAAAAAGCCTGGTTTCTCTTATGGAAGGACGTCCGATAGAAATGGATTCTTATGCCGAAACCTACCTTCCGCTGTTGGCCTGTGGCTGGTCCGAGCTCAAAGCGTTGAGGACGAATAAATGGAAGTTCATTCGAGCCCCTCACCCGGAACTTTACGATCTGGAGAACGATCCTTTGGAAAGAGACAATCTGGCAGAAAAAGAAAAGGATCGGCTGGATCAATGGCAGAAGAAATTGGAAGCCGTAGAGAAAAAAATATCTGTTCATGAAGATCCACAGCCCATCCGGAGATTGACTCCAGAAGAAAAGGAAAAGCTGGCGGCTTTGGGTTACATTGGAGAGAGCGGTTCCGGGAAAACAGTCCGGACATCAAATATTGATCCCAAAGACAAAATTCACATATTTGAAGAAACACAAAAGGCTGAGATGGCCCTCTCCAGGGGCGAGCTGGAAAGGGCTGAAGAAATTCTTAAAAAGCTAGTCGCTCAAGAACCTGAGAATCCGATGATTCATCACTCTTTAGGGAAGGCATTCCAGAAATTAGAAGAATGGGAGAAATCGATTGAGGAGTTTAAAATGGCTCTGGGAATAAACGGCGATGATTATTATTCTCACTATGCATTGGCGGTCAGCTATCACCAGACGGGAAGAGAGAAAGAGGCCATCCAAGAGGCCCGAATTGTTCTCTCTTATCTGGGCAAACATTTGAACTCGCTGTTATTGCTGGCGGATATCTATGGAACTGCCGGAGCGTATAAAGAGGGAGCGGGTTTTCTCCATAAGGCGCTTGAGATTGAACCGGAGAATGTCCGTCTCAGACTCCTCTACGCGGATTATTTGACTCTGGCCGGGGCGTATGATGAGGCGTTTACAGAGTACAAGTATATTTCGGAAAAGATCCCTGACGATCCTGAGGTGTATCACGGCTGGGGAATGCTGAGTTACATGAAAGAGGATTATGAAAGCGCCATTCAATATTTCTCAAAGGAAATTGAACTCCGGCAAAATCCAGAATCCTATTTTCTTTTAGGCGTGGCTTATGGAAAACTGGCGAATAATCGAGAAGCCATTCGGTATCTGGAGAAGTATTTAAACTCCCTTCCCCCGGACAAAATCGAAGAGAGAAAAAAAGCGGAGTCCGCTCTGTTATTCTTCAAAGCCAGAGCGTCTTAAGATCACCATTTCTGCTTGTCTAAATACTCAATGATATTCTTCGCGGTTGGGGCTTCCGGAGATTCCGGATCGATTTTTAAGAATTGAGTCAAGTTCTCTTTCGCTTTGGCGTAGTCGCCTTTATTTAGATACGCATATCCCAATCTTAAGTAGGGGCTGCCCCAATTCGGATTGATCTGTTTAGCGAGTTCGAAGTAATGAATCGCTTCTTCAATATTATTATTGGAAAAATATATTTGGCCCACATTGTAGGCGAGGGCTTCATCTTTCGGGTACAGTTCAATTGAACTTTTAAAGTATTTCTGAGCATTTTCAAAATCTTTTTGTTTTAAATAACACTCCCCCATGGCCGCCAGGGCTTTCGCCGCAATTTCTTTAACTCCGGAAATTTCCTCTCGATTTTTGACTTCCTCCAAAATCTTCTTGTACTCTTCCATCGCTTTATCCAACTCATTTTTTTCTTTATAGCAATTTCCGATATTGAAATGAACCTGAAAGATATCCGGGTTTTTTTGAATGAATTGTTCATAGATAGAGATTGCCTCGTCATACTTTTTTTCAGCGTACAGTTGATTCCCCTCTTCGAACAGACTGAGAGAGGACTCATCTTTGATCGTGAACGTCTGTTGGAATTCGAGTTTTTTTAAAGTGACATTCACTTCCGGATTTCTTTCCAGTTGCTTGACATCGACGTCCTGATAAAACGGATAATATCCATCGGCGGAAACCGTCACTCTCCAGGTTCCGGTCCCCAAGCCCAAAACCGCCCATTCTCCGTTTTTATCGGGCGTGGTTTCCAGACTCACTTCCGTGTAGAGCAAACTGGCGACTTTTATTCTGGCATTCTCTATTGGATTTCCCTTCTCATCTAAGACTGCTCCTTGAAGTCTTCCTTTTCCTCGACCCTCCTGACCAAAGACAAAATAGACAAAAATAAATATAAGGGATAGAATCCATAAATATTTTCCTGCTTTTCTGGCTTTCATTCTCTCCTCCTGTGATTCTATTGGGCATCCAAGAGGCATCTGTTTCAGGCTCTCTCCGGCTTCAAACTAAAGATGCCCGCTTTTTTAAAGTTTATGAAATTTTAAACACGAATTCCTTTGTGAACCTTTTTCCTTCGATCTTACTATCCAGAATGACCCGAATGCGATAGGCTCCCCTCTCCAGAAAGAAAGGAATTTCAATTTCATAATTTTGACCGACCAACTTCTCCACTTCTTTTTCATTCAGGGATATCTCGTAATCCTTGTGATGGGTTCCGACTTCTTTTCCTGAAGAATCCATGATTTTCAGAGATAAATTAAAAGTGGCTTCTAATTTCTCATCCCTTTCCACCAGCCAGATATTTTTATACGGAATTTCCACACAAATAAAAGTTTTATTTTCTTCTGTATTTTTTATTTTCACATTAAAATCAAAAAGCCCTTCTCTCGGTTGATCCGGATTCTGAAAGTCAAACTGGGCTTTGTTGATTTCATGAAGAGCGCTTGTATTCGGCATTTCTAAAGTGTATTCGCCGTCGCCGGTGTGATCGATGAATTCCAGTTGCATTTGATAATTTCTATAATAAATCCAGACTTCCGCCGATTTCACCTCCGAGAACTTTCCTACGGGATAGATATATCTTTCATCCGGAGCCCCTAAAAGAATGTAAATTCGGCCTCTGTCCTGAATATAGCCCGGCTTCCCTCCCCCTTGAAAAAGCCGGTTGACGGTTTCGATTCTCGCCAAATATTCTGTCTTGAACTCATTGTATTCCGTATCCGGGGAGGGATCTCTTTTTCTCCAGAATTCCTCAATAAATTGGGCTCTTTCAGAGGCCGGAAGTTCGAGAAATATTTTTTTCTCTTCTTCAGAAATAATATATCGGACTTGGGAATAAAACTCTTTGAATTCCGGATCCAATTGTTTTTCCAGCCGCATGACTCTGCATGACGCAATCAAGTAAACCATACCCAGAGCGCAGATCACGAATAGAATTTTCCCGGGAAGGAGGATTTCGCTTTTCATGTCACTTTTTTTTTATGCGATCCACCCATTTCCGTATTTCTTCCTGCTGGGGATTGATTTCAAGCGATTTCTCCCAGGCGACCAGGGCTTCGTCGATTTTCCCCAACTGATAATAGCACTCACCGATGGCATTGAGAGAGTTGATATTCGTCCCCTGTCGGGCCAGAAATTGCTTGTGATAGGAAATGGCCTCTTCCCATTCCTCCAATTTTTGACAGGCCATCCCCAATAGAGCTAAAAAGTCATGTCTTTTCTGCGGAGTGGGAACAAACGGTTTGAGCACTTTCTTGACCTCTCTGAAGTCGGGAGTGAGAAAAAGAGCCCGGGCATAGTCATACGCATAGGTCAAGGATTCGGGCTTTTTTTGATAAGAATATTTCAGAAGAGGAATGGCCTTGGCGACCTCCTCTTTATTGAATAATTGATTTCCTAAACTATTGAAATAAAAGGGATCCGTGGAAGGGGGAAACACCTGGGATAAAACCCACGGCCTGGGCAGAGACTCCAATAAAGAAATCAGGAACGGATGCTGCTGAGAAAGAATCTCGTTTTTATTTTTATCCAGGAGAGACACTCGGATTGTATAGAACGCGGGGGAGAGATGGATTAAGCGGATCTCTTCAATAAAATTCGGCGCTTCTGGATATTCATTAATTTTCTTTATTAAAGAATGGACTTTCTTCTCTTCCCTGAAAATCGAATACTCCAGAAATCCGTTTTCTTTCAGATCTTCCTCTAAACCATAGATTTGAAAAAAAAGATAGAGATTGTCTTTCAGAGAATAATTCCATTGAGACGACGGCACCAACTGGACATCTCCAACCAGAAAAGGTTTGTTCTTTCCTGTATGGATTGAGCCTTTGTTGGCCGTATGCGCCAAAAGCAGAGAACTCATCTGGAGACCCGAGCCATCAGGAATGACAATATCTTTTTCCAGGGAAGTGAATTCTTTGGAGGCCTGATTTTTGAGAAGCACGTTGAATTTATAGTGCCCTTCAATTAAAGGAAACAGGTCTTGAACGCTGAATAATTTTGTGCGGATTTTATTTAATTGATCTCTATTGAATTCAATCGGCAAGAGTTTTGTATACTGAAATATTGTTTTATCACTCGAATCCAGGACTCTTCCACTCAATTCCAGAGTTGAATAAAATCTGTCTTCGTATTGTTCAAGAGATAATTTTTTCGGCTCAATCGAATAATGAACGAAGAAGATCCCCGAAGGATCTCGGATCACATTTATGGAAGCATCGTTATCGATATAATTGGCCGTGTATTCGACATCAATCACGTCTTTGTATCTGAGCAGCTTCTCCGCATAAGCGGTTTCAATTTTTTTATACGCCGAAGACGGAATTTGGGCGGATATCAAAATATCGGAAGCCAAAGAACGCTGTGTCGGATCATACTGTTCCCGTGAGCCTGGAATTAACGAAAGAGAGACTCTGGCGACATTCGGCTCTATTTCTCTCAGCTGATTATAAACCGCCACCGCGTCATAAGAGCTCCCCATAAATCCAGGGACCAGGCTGCTGGGGCCGTCTCTTATTGGGCTGTACAAGACATAATCTCCAGCGCCGTCTCTCTGGTAAAATACCACATTAAACTGAGGCGGCAAGTCCAGAGCCGGGTCTCCGGGATAGGTCCATATCTGGACAGGATACAATTGCTTCTGGCCTTCATAGCTTTCAATATCTTTTGGAGGGCCTAAAATAATATAGATTCTTCCCCGATCGGTTCTCCATCCCGCTTTCGTGGATTCCCGGCCAAACCACTGATTGGAATAATTAATGCGGCGGTAGTGCTCAACTTTAAATTCATTTTCAAGTGTGTTCGGATTGGGATCTCTGATTTTCCAGAAAGCTTCTATGAATATATCTCTTTCTCTGTTCGTGTCGAGTTGGAGAAAAACATCTTTTTCTTTAGGTGTGATAATATAAACCACTTCTTCCTCGAGCCATTTGCGGTACATATCCGGAAGATCCCGGGGGAATTTCTTCTCCGGACCACCCAACGTCGGAAGAGCCAGGCCAAAAATAAGAAACAGAAAAAGGATGTGCTTTTGCCTCATTTTTTTAAAATTATAGTATATCACCTGAAACTTTTCAAGCGGTCGAATAGTTCCAAATTTGATAGGAATTGCGCATCAGCTAAAAATAGTTGGCCTTCAAGAGAACTCCGCGCGCGACGCCTACACCCGATGGGTGGCGCGGTTCAGGGGCCCCCCGCCGCCCCGAGCGTTTGATGCCGTTAATCGGCCGGCTTGATAATAATCAAGATAGTCCGCTAGGAGGCGCCGGGGGTGAACCGCGACAGGACCCGTCGGGTGATTCTATCGGCCAACTAGGGAGGCCGAAGGGGCTTGACCGTTATCGACAAACGCATATAATTATTTATCCGCATCCACAATGATCAAATTAGCGGTCGTTCCTGAAAGGAATGTTTTCATTTCAAACGATTCCATTTATATAGACAAGGAGGATGATCCATGATTGCCGTTGAACATCTGATGAAAAAATACGGCGACCTGGTGGCGGTCAATGACCTGAGCTTCACAGTGGAAAAAGGGAAAATCTGGGGGCTTCTGGGCCCGAATGCGGCCGGTAAAACGACCACCATGCGTATTCTGACCGGCTTTCTGCCAGCCACCGAAGGCCGGGCCAGAGTCGGCGAGTTCGATGTTTTCGAACAGGCCAATGAGGTAAAAAAAATCACCGGCTATCTGCCGGAGACTCTTCCTCTCTATACGGAAATGACCGTGACCGGCTACCTGAATTTTGTGGCCGAAATCAAGCAGATTCCCTCCTCCCGGAGAAAAGAGGCGGTCGCCAAGGCCGTCCGAATCAGCGGGCTGGAAGCGGTCAAATGGAGGCTCATCAAGAATATCTCGAGGGGATACAAACAGCGGGTCGGCATCGCCCAGGCTCTTGTCCATGATCCTCAGGTTCTCATTCTGGATGAACCGACCATCGGTCTTGATCCGGCTCAGATCGTAGAAATCCGCCAGCTCATCAAGTCGCTGAAGGGCGAGCGGACCGTCATTCTTTCCACTCACATCCTGGCCGAGGTCACCCAGACATGCGACGGAGTCGTCATCATCAATGAGGGAAAACTCATGGCCTCCGGATCCCTGGAAGAGCTCACCGCCTCAATTCGGAAGAAAGACGGGATTGTCGTCAAGTTGAAAAGAGGAACGGGCGAAACCGCCTCTGAATTCAAGGCGATTGCCGGAGTGGAAGAGGTGATCCTGGAGGACAATGAATTCCGAATCGAGTGGCGGCCCGGTCTGGATTTGAGGGACGAAATCACCCGCCGGATCGTGGAAAAAGGGCTGGGACTCTTGGAAATGAGACCGCTGGCCATGAACATTGAAGACCTCTATCTCAAAGTCGTCTCAGGAGGTATGGAACAATGAAAAACATCTGGGCTGTCACAAAGAAAGAGCTGGGAGCGTATTTCACTTCGCCGATTGCCTACGTGGTCATCACCGTTTTTCTCGTCCTCGTCGGGTTCTTCTTCTACAGCCTGATCTGGTGGTTCAACAGCCAGTCGATGCAGATGTCCCAGAATCCCTATTATTACCAGCAGCTCAACATCAACCAGATGGTCTACTCTCCCCTCTTCCACAATATCAGCATCATCCTCCTCCTCATGCTTCCGCTCCTCACCATGCGCCTCTTTTCCGAAGAAAAGAAAATCGGCACCGAGGAGCTGCTCTACACCTCCCCCCTCTCCATCACTCAGATCATTCTGGGCAAATTTCTGGCCTCCCTGACCGTTCTGGCGGCTATGCTGGCCCTGACCGGAATCCTCTCCGTCTTCCCCTTTGTCTATGGAAATCCAGAAATGGCCCCTGTCCTGAACGGCTACCTGGGGCTGTTCCTCATGGGGGCGGCCTTTATTGCGGTGGGCATTTTCTTCTCCTCGCTCACGGAAAACCAGATTATTTCCGCTATCCTTTCCTTCGGCGCACTGCTTCTTTTCTGGATCATCAACTGGGCGTCCTATTCGGCCGGAGGCATGTGGAAGTCCATCCTCAACTACATCTCCTTTTTCCAGCATTTTGACGACATGACACGGGGGATTCTGGATACCACCGACGTCGTCTTTTACATCAGTTTCGCCTTTTTCGGGCTTTTCCTCACCCATTCCGTCATCCAGTCCAGAAGGTGGAGGTAAAATCATGGAAACGGTCAAAAAACATCTCAATACAATCGGGCTGGCGCTCCTCTTTCTTTCGTTCACAGCCACCCAAATCTGGCCGTATCAAAAGTTTTACGCTCTCATTCTGGCGGTCCTGGGACTCGTTTCCATCGGCCTCTATATCTATTTCAACCTCTCACTGCTCAAGCAGGGGCTGAAACGAAAATCTTTTATTTATTCCAGCAACCTGCTCCTGGTTATTGTTCTTGTGCTCGCCATCCTGGTGGTTGTCAACTACTTTTTTTCCAAGCATCATCACCGGTTTGATTTCACGGAAACCAAGCTCCACAGCCTCTCCGACCAGTCGATCAAAGTCGCTGAAAATTTGAAGGACGACGTCCGTATCCACTGCTTTTTCCGTGAAGGCAACCTGAGCCGGTCCAAGATGGAAAATCTCCTCAAAATCTATGCCTACCACTCGAAGAAAATCAAATCTGAATTCATTGATCCTGATAAAAATCCCGGCCTGATTAAGCGCTATGAAATCACACAGGACGGGACCACGATCTTTGAAAGCGGCGACAAGGAAAACCGCATCACTTCGACGACTGAAGAGGACGTCACCAATGCCGTCATCAAAATCTCACGGGAAAAGAAAAAAATTATCTATTTTCTCGAGGGCCACGGCGAGCACAGCATCGAAGAAAGCGATGAAGACAGCTATTCTTCTGTGAAGGACGAGCTTCAGAAGCTCGGTTATGAGGTCAAAAAGCTTTCCCTGGCACTGTCGGATCATTTCCCCAAAGACTGCGCTCTCCTGGTCATTCCAGGCCCCGAAAAAGACCTCGTGCCCAACGAACTCGAGACCATAAAAACATACGTCGAAGAAGGCGGCCGGGTATTTTTCATGATTGACCCGGAATCGGCTCCGGGATTGACCGGTTACCTGGAGGATTTCGGCATTCGCCTTGCCAACGACCTTATTGTGGATCCCGTCTCGCGCCTCATGGGAGGTGACTACTTCATGCCGATCATCGGCGAGTATGAATACCATGAAATTACCAAAGGCTTCCGCTATGCCACATTCTTTCCCTATACCCGTTCCGTCGATGTTCTGGAGGGCAAGCCCGACGGAATCACGGCCCAGGTCCTGGGCAAGACCAGCGCCAATTCCTGGTCGGAAAGACAGTTGGAAGAAAAAAAAGTGACTTTTGATAAGGACAAAGACAAAGCCGGGCCAATTCCACTGGCAGTCGTGGCCACAGTGAAGCCCAAAAAAACAGATCAACCGGAGTCCGGCGAGTCCAAAGAAGCCGGAGAAAAAGAAGGCCGGATCGCTGTTTTTGGAGATTCCGATTTCGCCTCCAACCGCTATTATAACCTCTCGGGAAACGGTAACTTCTTTCTCAACACGGTGAACTGGCTGACCGAAGAAGCGGACCTGATCTCCATCCAGGCCAAAACCTCCAATCCCCGCACCATCCAGCTCACTCCGGCCCAGGGACGGATCATTTTCTTCACCTCGGTGATCATTCTCCCCGCCGCCGTGCTTGTCTTCGGCATTTCCATCTGGATCAGGAGGAGGTCATTATGAAATTCAGGACGACCGTCATCCTCCTGGCTGTTTTTGCCGCCCTGCTGACTTTCGTCCTTATCTTCGAAAAGAAGGGAAAAGAAAAAGAGAACGCCCTGGAAGAAAAATGGCTGGCTCTGAATTCGGAGGATGTGGAGAAAATCACTTTTAAAAAAGAGGCGGAAACGCTCACTTTCAAAAAGGACGAAAAAGGCGACTGGCGGATCATTGAACCGATGTCCATCCGGGCGGACAAATATGAAGTCAACCGCCTGGTCGAAGATTTTTCCAATTTGAGGATTGAGAGGGTGGTGGAGCCAGAGGGCGCGGATCCGGCCAGATACCAGATTCCTCAGAAGGAAGTCGCGCTCTGGATCAAGGGAACGGATCAACCGATGAGAATACTCATCGGTATGGAGAACCCGCTGGACAACACGTTTTTCGCCCAGAAAGAAGGAGACCCAAGAATCGTCCTCATCCCCAGTTCTCTAAAGAGCACTTTCGAGAAAAATCTTTTTGGTTTTCGCCAGAAGGATATTTTTAAATTTGAAACTCAGGAAGTGAAGACCATCCAGCTTCGGGCCAAAGAGATCCAATGGGAAGCTCAGAAAAAAGAAGACGAGTGGTTCTTTGAAAAGCCCCTGCCCGCTCTGGCCCGATCGAGCCAGATGGAAAGCCTCCTGGACACGCTCTCCAACCTGAAAGCCAAAGAATTTATTTCGGAGGAAAAAACGGCCGAGGACACAAAAACATACGGCCTGGAAAATCCCGAATATCAAGTCACTCTACTCATGCCCCTGACCAATACAGAAGTGACATTTCTCCTCCACAAAGATACGGAAAAAACCTATGTCACGACCTCGCTGTCCAGCCAGATCGTCGTTCCCGAGAGCGATGTCCTTTCACAACTGGAGAAAACGGCCGACGCGTTCCGGGAGAAGAAAGTGGCGGTCTTTAACAGCTGGCAGGCCGGCCGGCTCTGGCTCAAGAACGGCCGCCTGGATCTCACCGCCATAAAGGGAGAAAACGACCAATGGCGTTTTAATACGGCTCCCAAAGATGCAGTGGACGGCTCCAAGGTGGAGACTTTTATCCGGAAGATGGAAAACTTGGAGGCCGTGGAATTCATCGATCCGCCCAAGGGCCTGGCCGAATACGGCCTGGACAAGCCCCAGGCGGAAGTGAAAATCTGGAGCCGGGACATCGGAGAAAAGGAGAAGGGAAAAATAATCCATATCCTTATCGGCAAGGAAGACACGGAGAAAAAGCAGGTCGTGGTCAAGAATTCACGGTTCACTTACCTTTTCCGCGTGGACTCCGTCTTCCTGGAGGATTTCCCCAAAGATCTCAAAGACTGGAAGGCGGCTGAATCCACTGAAAAAAAATCTTGACTTCAATCCGCATAACACACAGGTGGATTTCAGTATTCAATTAATCCGGTGGTACCATCATCACCGAAGAAGTCTGCCCTGGCGCAAAACCACCGATCCCTACCGAATCTGGGTCTCTGAAATCATGCTTCAGCAGACGACCGTCAACGCCGTCATCCCCTATTTCGAGAAATGGCTGAAGCTCTTTCCGGATGTCCGCGCACTGGCCGGGGCACCCGTCCAAAAGGTTCTCAAAGCCTGGCAGGGTCTGGGTTATTATCAGCGGGCAAAAAATCTCCACAGCGCCGCTCAAATCATCCTGAAAAAATACCAGGGCCGGATTCCCCGGGATTATGCAGAGTTGGCGGGACTTCCGGGTTTCGGCCCGTATATCACAGCGGCTGTGCTGAGCCTGGCTTTTGACAAACCTTTCCCTGTGATGGAGGCCAATGTGCGCCGGGTCATGATGAGGATCGTCAGGCTCCGGGGAGAAGCCGTCTCTAAAAATGATAAAATTCTTCTGTCCCACCTGGGCTCCTACTTCCCCCAAAAAAATTTCGGAGTTTTCAATCAGGCGTTGATGGAACTCGGCGCGCTGATCTGCAGGGCCCGGAATCCACTCTGCCTCCAGTGCCCGGTCCAACCTTTCTGCCAGGCCTACTCACATGGTGAACAGGAAGTCATCCCCAGGCCGAGAAAAAGGAGCACCCGAAGGATTGAGGCCGTGGTCGGAATCATCCAAAAAGAGGGCCAATATCTCATCCAGAAAAGGCCTTCATCAGGACTTCTGGCGGACCTCTGGGAGTTTCCGGGCGGAAAGAGAAGAACCCGCGAGACGCTTCTCCATACGCTTCACCGCGAGATCAAAGAAGAGCTCGGCGCTGAGGTCAAGCAGGCGCGGCTCCTGACGAAAGTCCGGCATTCCTACACCCAATTCCAGGTTTCTCTGTATGTCTATGAATGCCGGTTGAAAAACGCCCCCCGGTTTCAACACAAAAGGCAGCGCTGGGTGAAACTGAGTTCGCTCCGGAATTATCCCCTGCCGTCCGGAAGCGCCAAGATCGTCCGCTTTCTTGAAAGCCTAAAGAAAAAATCAGGGTCACGTGACGGATTTCAGAAAATCGGCACATGTCCCTGATTTCCCGACATTTATGAATAACTCAGGAACGGACCGGATGGTGATAAATCGTGCGCTCATCCATGAAGAATCATCTCCTTTAATCGGTTTTCTGCCGCTTCAGATAAATCAGGCTCTGGATGCTCAGTATGATCGAATAGACAATCAAGCAGCTGGATAACCCGACGAATAATCCTTTGCTGAAGTCCAATACGGATTCATTGGAAATGATATAATCCAGAATCCGACTCATACCCAGCACCATTCCCAGAACACCGATTCCCAGACAAGTCTGCCCCACACCCAGGTGCGACCGGTAATCCTCATCTTTGAGTAATTTACGGAACAACATTCCATCCTCCTTATTTCAATTCCAGTTGATAATGGAATTTTGAATTCTATTATTTTTTTGTTCTCTTTCATTGAACGTTCTCCTGTCTTTAATGGGAAACATTCAACTCCCCTCCTTAAGCTCGAAAAGCTCATCCGTAGAACGTTGAAACAATTTCCCTAATTTCAATGCCAGCGGCAGACTCGGGATATAACGTCCCTGCTCGATGGAAATGATACTCTGCCGCGAGACTCCGGCCCTTTTTGCCAGATCCTCCTGAGTCATACCCAGGCGCTTGCGGTGCTCCTTAATGAAGTTAATGACCTTCTCTCTCATAATTGGGACTCATATTTGTAAAGCATACTTTACATAGTTTAAGGCTTAAAATTAAAATGTCAAGTAGATTTTACATTTTTTATTTTTATCGTGATTATGACTTGCCAACTTTAATCGGAGGAGAGATGAAGGTCATCGCCTGTATCACCGATTTCTCCGTGAAGGACAGAATCATCAATCCCCTCAAGCTGAGCTTTATCGCATCAAAGCCCCCCCGCCTCATATCGCCTATCCAGAAGTCCTGATGGCCGCCGAGACAGGGGCCGAATATTTTTCATGACCTCTCATCCATGACGAGGGATAAGGCAAAATTGAACGTGGAGGCGGGATTCCGCCTTGTTCATGGGACAAGTGTCTACCAAAGAGGACAAAAGGGACTGATCCGAACAGGCCCCTCTTAAGTCAGATTCACATGGCATGGATTTTGCTGAAATTGATGCGGCAAAGACGATGTTTGATAGCGAACGTTATGATAGGAGATGGACATGAAAAAATTTTTCGTAGTTTTTCTGGCCCTGGTTTCTGTTTCCTGTATCCAGCAGACCATTCACACCGAAGCCATGTTCCTGGATCATTATGATTATGAAGAGGTATGGATGGCATCCATCCGGGCTGTCAATGACATCGGCTTTACGGTCTACAGCGTAGATAAAGCCTCGGGATTCATCGGGGCCGAGAGTGGAAGGCATGTCGGCCAGGAGATGCCGCCCTTGTTGTCCATCATGATCGAGAAAAGCAGGGGCAGGATGGTCGTTCAATGCAAGGTTCTTCAAAAAGAATTCGTCGATGTCTTCGGACATGGAAGACGAATCACCCGGAACTTCATGGTGGCCTTAAACAGGAATATCCATCTTCTGGATTAAAAGTTGTTCCAAAAGAACCTTCTTTGTAGAAGGCTTCGGCAAAGTGCGCAGCATCCGGTGACCTAAGTCCAGCCCATGGAATTGGCCATCCCTTTTGAGTCTTGATCTGGATCTTTTCTGGCACGGGAATATCCCCCCAAAAGATCTCATCGTAGGAAGAAAGCCCTTGAGCCTGTACCCAGAATACTCCTTCTACAGTAGCACCAGGTTAGAAAAGCTGATGTCAACTTGAGTAAAAAAACAGTGTTGGGGAATATAATCGAGAATGGTCTCGTTTTTGACTTTGATCTGTAGCCGGAAATATATTATTATAAGGGCCGGTACCGACTCCCAGTGTAATAAGAGGGAGCGTCGCACTACGTGAAAAAGTCAAGCACTTATATCCTTTCAACGCTCATCGCCGTGGTCAGGAGCGATCAGTCTTTCGCTAGTCCCAGGGCCGATTTTTCGATCGAAGAGGGAAACACCCTGGTTCTGGTGGCCAACCACCGGGATATAAACAGATCCTTCCAGTTCCTCTCCATTGGACCAGGAGATTGATGTCCCCCATTCCTGATATGAGCTGGAGTCCATGATCCTGCCCCGCCCTCTGTCCTTAAGGCCCGCCCGCGATGCGATCCCTGGCCTTTGCTTCCTTTTCGCCCTAGCCGCAGCCATCGCCGCAGGCGCATTGAGGACAGATCATGCACCGTCGCAGGAAAACCTCCGGTCGAATGTGATCATCCCCAATATTGACGATGACGACGGAGACGGCATTCCCGACGGCAGGGCTCCGGTCGTGTGCCGAGCGGCAGATGAGGAGATGCTCCAAATACGGATCAAACCCAACAAGGCCCTTCCCCGGAGAGCCGCCGTCCGCATCGAAATAGCAGAGCCGTGGACCCGCTTCGCCCGGGCGTTCATAGGCGACTCTTCGGCCGGAGGCTTTCAGCTGATCCAGGGGCCTGTGGCCTTGAACTCAGACGAAGTGAAGCGGAACGGAGTTCTCATCGGCGTTGAGGCGACCGACTTTGCCGATGCGGGGCGCCCACCGGAGCTCGAATTGATAATTTTTTTTGAAACAAGGGAAGGACGCCCACTCCAAGAAGAAAGGGTTACATGCACCGTTGCTCCGTTCTTGATCTCCTGCTGCCTTGATCCCGTCGATTCCGTTCATGTGGTCAAGACCGACCTCACAGAGCAATTTGTGGCCGACCTCGCGCCGCTCGTCCAAGCGGCGGGCGCCGAGCTCAAGGTTTTCGAAGATGCCGCCCTGCCGAAATATGATATTTGGATTCAGGACGCCATGGAAATCGGCTTGGCCACCGACGGACAGCGCCTGATTCATATCGTCCTTCAGGGAAATCGCGGCAAGAAGCTCGACGGTCTGTTGGCCAAGAAACTCCTGGGCAAAGATTTCGGTACAATTCAAAAAGGAAAATACCGGGGCGACTGGGCACAATGGATCGACTGGTTTGGAAACCTGGAAGTGAGCCCTGCGGTGAAGGTTAAGAGTCGGAAATTCCCACAGGGCCGAATTTATGCGGGCACTCAAGGTGAGCGGGCCATGCATCCTGAAGTCATTGAGTTTCTCGAGGCTCAGGGCGCCCAGGTACCCGTGCTGTGGCTCGATACATCGTGGCTCATCATCGGCCATGTGGATGAAACCGTCTCCTGGGTGTCCTCCCGGGTGGGCCGGCCTTATCGAATGTTGATACCCTCAGCGAGGCTGGCCGTTGAAATATTAAAAAAAACCGAGGAACTCGCGCCCGGCAGCCTGCTTAATAGGGGTACGATGCACGAAGGCGACGCGCCCGGGGAATACGAACGGCCGTTGGCCGAGGCGTTGAACGATAAGGACCTGATGGCCGCCCAGGAGTTCGTTCAGAAAAAGATCGACGGAGTTCGTCGAACGCTACAGGAAGGACTCGGTGTCGCCGACGAAGATATCATTGAAATTCCGGTACTGTTCAGCTCGCCCGGGGAGAAATATGCCGGGCGCTACAGCACCGAGACGACCAACATGGTGAACAGCCTATTGGTGGGGAACACGTTCATCGTGCCCGATCCCCACGGTCCGCTGCTGAACGGAAAAGATGTTTTATTGCAGGCCGTCAAGGACCGTCTCGAACCGCTTGGCTGCCGGGTCCTGGCCGTCAACAATTTTTATCCCTATCATCGATTCCTTGGCGAAGTGCACTGCGGAACGAATGCCACGCGGCGGCCCGCGTCGTCTCCTCCTCGGTAGGTCAATAATCCATCCACTCATAAAGCAGTGAAGAAAAAAGGGCCGTCCCGGTCCTGATGCAACTTTCATCCACTTCGAAATTCGGGGCGTGGGGCATGGAAATAATGCCTTTTTCAAAATTCGATCCTCCCAGGATAAAATAAACGCCCTTGGTTTCTTTTTGAAAAAGAGCGAAATCGTCATTGAAACCGGGGATGACTCCATGAAGAGGCATCAGGCTGCTTTTCCCAAACAACCTTTGAATGATCTCGAAAGATTTCGCCGTCAACTGGGGATCATTGTAAACTGGCGGCTGGAGAAATGAATATTCGACGGTTTGCGCATTGTCCTTGAGCTTTGAATTGCCGAATGCTTCCTTGAGTTTTCCTACTGCTGATTCGATATTGGCCCGGCTCGAACAGAAAACGTGGATCTCGACCTTATGAAGGGTGTCGCTCTGCCTTTCCATCTTGGGGGAACCGCCGAGGGCAAAAAAGCTTGTGAGTGGACTTTGAGGGTTGAAAGGACCTTTTTCGCTGTCGTCGAGCGGTATAGAAAAAATATTCAGATCGGGGGGAGTATTCAGTTCATTCAGAAAGCCGGCACAGATGTTCAACGCTTCTTCTTCATTTAAAAGATTCTTCAACCCGATCGTGATCTTAGCCCGGCAGGCGAACATTTCCTCTGGTTTGACGGCCACCGTGCCGACAGGAAGAGGTCCGAGGTGCAAGGCCAAAATGGCATCCGGTTTCAGCGGTCCGAACAGGTTGTCAGCCAGCATGGCTTTGGCACCCAAAAAATTCTCTTCGGACGGTTGAAATATGAATAGAACAGTTCCCTTTAATCTTGTTTTCAGTGAGCTTAAGACATCGGCCATTCCCAGAGCGATGGTCGTATGGACATCATGGCCGCAGCTATGTTTCAGGCCCGGGTTGATTGACTGAAAAGCCACGTTGTCCGGATAACTGTCCGCAAGCGCATCCATTTCGGCACGCCAGGCGACGACCGGGCCAGGGTTTGCCCCCTTCAGTATTCCAACGACACCCAAACCTCCAATGTTGGTTTTGACTTCCAAGCCGAGGTTGGAGAGGTATTCACTGACCAAGGCGGATGTCCTTTTTTCCTGTCCGGACAACTCGGGGTGTTGATGGATATCTCTTCTCAGTGCCTGCAATGAAGCAAAAATGCTCTCGGTCCTTTTAATGATCTGGCCGTGGACCTTCTCAGCAAGGACCTTTGGTTGAGAATAGCCTATCAATCCAAAACAACCGAGCACACAGACCACGACCCGTAATAGAGTTTTCATTTTCTTCTCCTCATTATTGATTTCTCACGAAAAGCCAGTCTTCTCCCTTTTTGATACACCTCTAATCAGAATACTCCTCTCCGGTTGGAAAGGTTACGATAAATATTCGGCCGAGGCCATCAAGAACTCTTGCGAAGCGACCTGAGGCGGAGGAGGTCTCTCCGCCACAAAGGTCAGCTTGAGGTGGTTGAGGATTCTGTCCACCACAGCATAGCCTGTGAGGAAGGCGATAATACGCATTTCAGCCTGGCATTTGGGACAGGTCAAGGGATTAATCTCATAGACTTTTCGGATCATCTCGGCAGATTTGTTTGAACAATGGAAAGCCCTGCCATTTTTTTCTTTCTGGTAACTTATTATGTGACAATTCGGAATCCTGAGATAAAACCGATAAACACGGACCCTTCTACTGGACATGGTTCATGCATTGTGCTCGTTCAGATTGATTCCCGAGTTTTCCTATGCTATAGGTTAATAATGAGGTGATATCCATGACTCAACTGAGATGGGGAAGACAATTCTGAACAGAAAAAGAACCATTCCATTCCTATCATTTATTCTTGTTTCATTGTCTCTGACAATCATCATCACACCCTCATCATGGCTCTTATCACAAGAAACGAAGAAAAAAACCTTAACGCATGACATTACTGTCAGCGCCATTTCCATAGCGGTAACAGTCCAGGATAGCAAAGGGAAGTTCATCGACGACCTCACAGAGGAAGACTTTACCATTTATGAGAATAATAAAAAGGTGGATATCAACTATTTCAGCCACAATTTTGAAGCCCCTCTGAGTCTGACCATTCTCCTTGACGTAAGTGGAAGCATGGCTCTCCAGGATAAACTCAAAGAAAGCAAGGAAGCCCTCAATAATCTGATAAATTATCTTCTTACTGATCGTGATGAAGTCTCGCTGTTGATTTTTGCAGACGGGGCTGTGGAAGTGGCTGTTAATTTTTCTAAGGAAAAAAATGCTTTTTCCCCCGTTTTGGAAAGAATCGAGGCTTATGGAAAGACCGCTTTGAATGATGCCATAGCTGTCTCTCCAGAATTTGCCAACAGAGGCAACAATGAGAAAAGGGCCATTCTTTTGATCACAGACGGAATTGAGAATGACAGCCAATATTCTCCTGATCAAGCCATTGAAGTTGCCAGGAGAGTTGACGTGCCCATATACACCATAGGCTATAAAATTCCCTTGAGCGAGCAATACCTGGAAAAGTATAAACACTCTCAAGGCTTGACTTCTTCTAATATCATAAGCTCTCTTGAAAGATTCTCAGCGGCGACAGGAGGAAAGGCATTTTTTATTGATCAAGCCAATGATTTCTATGCTTCTTTAAGGATGATCAAGAAAGAACTCAGCCATCAGTATATCCTGGGATATACCTCGTACAGAGGTCCCGAAAATGCCTACCGAAAGATCACAATTGTTACTTCAAAAAAGAAATACAGAGTAAGGACAAGAGAAGGATACTACAGCGGAAAAAAAAAGAATTCTCGTTGATGCATCATCCAGCACTGGAGCTAAAGATAAATAGCTGAAGACAAAAAAGAAATATTATGATAAAATAATAAACAGATTGAAAGGGAATGGAGGGAGTTATGAACAATAAAAAAATCACGTTTCTTGTGGGGGCTGCATTTCTCGTGATACTGATAGCCAGCACGGGCTGTGCAACAAAAAAATATTTGCTTAAAGAAATGGCAGTTCTTGACCAAAAGGTTGAAGGGGTAGAAACAGCCGTCGAGGAGAATCAGAAAAGAATTAAAGAACATGATGAGCAATTAACAACGCTTGGCTCGCTCATTAAGCAGCAAGAATCTGATTTAAGTAATTATAGGTCTGATGTTGATGACAAAATAAGCGAAGTCAAGAGAGCCGCTCAGGGGAGGCTCCTATTCAAGGAAGTGCTCAGGAATGATGAATCAAAATTCAAATTTGACAGCTACGAATTGAGTGTTGAATCGAAAGCGAAATTGGATGAATTTGTTCAAGTGCTGATCGCTCAGGACAAGGGAGTCTACCTTGAAATTCAAGGCCATACCGACAGCACAGGGTCTGAAAGCTGGAATTTGATTCTAGGGAGAAAACGGGCTGAAGCCGCAAGGGATTATCTTCACAAACAATACCGCATCCCTCTCCACAGGATGGAAGTCATAAGCTATGGCAGTGATCTGCCGATCGCTGACAATGCCACTCGCAACGGAAGAGCTCAGAACAGGCGGGTAGTCATTTTAGTCTACGAATAATCAGATATTCACTCCCCAAATCCTATATTCTTGGCTGATAATTATTAAGGCTTTAGTGTTCATTTTTTCAGACCTCCCTCAAAAAGAGAATAAACAAGAATTAAAATATCAAGTAGATCTCACATTTTTATAGGGACTTCCTCCGCCGTGTCCCCCCCTAAACAATTGCTCCCCATCACAGAAAGAGAGAGGCGACTGTTCCACTCCGCATTTCAATTTTTCCCAGAAACGACAGTAATAAAAGTCCATTCTCAACCGCATGAATGAAGTGAGCGGAATTTCCGCATCCGCTCGGCAAATTCGGAACGATATGGAAAATTGCCAAAAAATACTGTATATAAATGAGATGTCAAAGGCGGCAATGAGTGTTTCGTATCAATTCGTCAATTACGGCGAAAACATTGCCCCTCAGGATAATACGCTGGTCCTGGACGTGGGGATGAAGACCGTGCCCGGCGTGATCGACCACCATCACCCGGAGGCGGAGCCCGAATGCACAGCGTCCCTGATCGCCAAATATCCCCGTCTTGTCCTGGACCACATCGGAAAGCAGAGGATTGAGGAAGAAAAACCGAGCCCTCAGGCTTTGACCATCATCACCCACAGGCTTCCCGATTTTGACTCGCTGGCTTCCATCTTCCTGAGCTTAAAGCTCATTGAAAAAGGCCGTCTGGATTCTTCCATGCAAAAAATTGCCGCCTACACCCGCCTCGTGGATTCCGCTTCACTCCCCAGGGAGGTTGACCTCACGGCCACACCATACTCCATTCTGCGCGCCCTTTTTTCAGGATCAAAGAAAACCGAAGACCAAATCAATGCGGAACGGGTGGAAGAGGGATTAAAGTTCATGAGATTTCTGTATTCCAGAGCCGAAGAGGGGTATGAAATCACCGAAAACCGGCGGCTCTTCTCAGGAATCGACCGCTACGTAAAAGCGATGCATAAAGTCGAAGGGGATTATTTCAGCTACCTTACGGACCTCAGCTATGGTCAGTCCATCCAGCTCATGCTCCCATCAGCGGAAACGGCCGAAAAAATAAAAGCGGACGGACTGGTTGTCACCCATCCGCGAAGCTTCCTACTCAAGGAATGGGCCAGGCGCGATAAAACGAATTCTTCACTCCACGAAGGCTTTGCATTCCTGATGACGAACTTCGGGAATAAAAGGTACATTCTGGGAGTGGATCCGGAGAAGGGAGTAAACCTCCGCGGGCTGGGCGCGATGCTCAATGAAAGAGAATCGCAGAAATGCCGGACTCTGGGACGCTCCTCCGGACTTTCCTGGTACGAAGGAAATTGTCCATTTTTCAACTACCGGATTATCGACTCTCCCCAGGATGGGACCTCCCTCAGCCAAAGCGAGATCGTCGAAACAATCCTGTCTTTTGGACGGATAGAGGTTCAATGAAGATTCACGAAAAGATATCTGACGTCAATGATCCTTCTTTGAAAATAGATGTGCCCCTCCCCCCTCCATTAGAGGAGCCTCCGGCAAGGCCTTTTGCGGCCCGTTTTCGCGAGAGCTTCCGCTGGAAGCATGCATTCATTGCCCTTCGGTACCCTAATTACCGCCTCTGGTTCTGGGGCCAGATGATCTCTCTTTTCGGGACCTGGATGCAGAGCACGGCCCTGGGATTTCTGGTATTCGAGCTGACCCATTCACCGGCCTATCTGGGCTATACGGCGTTCGCCATGGGAATCCCGACCTGGCTTCTCATGATGTACGGCGGCGTTCTGGCCGACCGCATGCAGCGCCGGTCGCTCCTTCTCATCACTCAGGCAATGATGATGACTTTAGCGATTCTCCTGGCAATCCTGACTTTTCTTCATGTCGTTCAAGCCTGGCACATCATACTTCTCGCCTTTGGATTGGGGATCGCCAACGCCTTCGACGCTCCGGCCAGGCAGGCATTTGTTCAGGAATTGGTGGACCGGCAGGACATGACCAACGCCATCGCCTTGAACTCGGCCATGTTCAATTCAGCCACAGCCATCGGTCCTGCGGTTTCCGGCCTGACCTATGCGTTCTTTGGGCCGGCCTGGTGTTTCACGATCAACGCGGTCTCCTTTCTGTCTGTAATCGCGGCCCTGTTGAAGATGAGAATCCAACCGCTGCCCAAGCCTATCCGTAAGAACTCAGCCGGCGCGGACCTCAAGGAAGGAATGCAGTATGTCGTCCACGAATCCATGATTCGGACGCTGATCGGCGTTGTGGCTATGACCGGTTTCTTCGGGATTTCCTTTGCCACGCTGATCCCTGCGTGGGCCGTCAAAGTCCTGGGCGGAAACGCCACGACCAATGGATGGCTGCAGTCTGCCCGAGGCCTCGGCGCCCTGCTCGGCGCCCTGACGATCGCCTCTCTGGGCCGCTTCAAGTTCAAGGGTCGGCTTTTAACCATGGGAACCATCGTCTTTCCGCTCCTGCTTCTGACCTTCGCTTTTCTCCGCTGGCTTTCGCTTTCGCTGATTCTGCTTTTCTGCGTGGGGGTATCCACGATGCTCATATTCAACCTGGCCAATGCTCTGATCCAAACCCTGGTCCCTGACGTGCTGCGCGGAAGAGTGATGAGCATCTACAGCCTGGCTTTCTTCGGGCTGATGCCGTTGGGCGCCCTTTGGGTCGGATTGATCGCCGAACATATCAGTGAACCGGCCGCCATTATTATTAATTCTTTAATTCTTCTGGGCTTTTACACTCTGATCAGGGCGTTCGTGCCCAAGCTGCGCGAACTCCTCTGAAAAAACAGAGATACCAGCCATGTTTGTGATCGCTTGGGTAAAACGTGCCTAGAAAATGGCTATAAACATCGAGCTGCGGAAAGAAGGGCATGAAGCTGTCTGGGATGTGAGACTCCTGCGCGGCAGGAAAAAATCAAGGGGGGCACTTCGCGCAGATCGACCGGAACAGTGTCGTACTCAAATACCGATCTCCCCGGTCGGGCAGTATCGCAACGCTGTATTATACACGCTTTCTATAAAAATGGTAGGGATTTATTTTGATTTTTTGACTTTTTTAAATTTTATTTTTGATCCAAATTCACCGATTAAAATGACGATCGGACGCGGACGGTCCCGGTGTGTATGAAGACTCAGGGGAGCGGATGGGTGTGGTCGAGAACACACAGGAACTGACCGGGTTGATCCATCAAATGATGCGCGTGCTCTTCCATGCCGTTCGCGTGAATGAAATGTGGGGAGAACTCCTTCAAATGGAAGTCGCCAATCTTTAGGAGGTGTTCAGGCTCTATCATAAGATAAATTGGGAAACGTCTTAGAGGATGTAGATCCTATGAGCTTAACAGTATCCTGTGCGGATAATGTATGCGTGGAGGAGGTCAACAGCTTGGAGAAGGCCGCTCTCAATGGGGCAAGGGAAGCAGGTCAGAAGCTATTTCAAGCTCTTTTTTTCGAGGTCGGCTTGGAGATCGTCGCCGTTTTGATATCGCCTCTCTTTATCTTTCTTCAGGCATTTGAGGATCCAGCGGTTCAGATCGTCGGGAATCTGGGGATTCAGATTCCTGGGGTTGTTGAATGCAAGGATCAGCGCAGAATATCAAAATTCTTGACTTGCTCGCGGAAAAAGCTTTTTAAATCTTTCCAGGAGAATTCAAAGAGCATTTGTAAATCGGGATCTTTTTCAGCATCCTCAAAATAAACCAGACTCTTGAGAACATGATACAGGTTATAATTCTCAGGACCGTATTTGGAATCAAAAAAGTTGAAATACTCTTTTAAGCTTACGGCCTTGTGTTTCAGGATGAAATAGAGGTCCACGAAATCCCTCTTTTTTCCGCGGGAAGAAATCGTATCGATTTTCATGCAGCCGATATCCTCAATCGATGCCAAATTCAATCCCGAATACATCTGCAGGTCCCGGATCAAAGGATAACCATAATGAATGAAGCTAATTTTTGTTGCATTCAATCTCCCCACCAAGGTTTGGGTGTCCGAATAATCGACAATAAAATTTCCACGATTTTTCAGGGACTCCTGGATCTCAAAATGGGAAAATTCTTTTCTGGAGAAAAAATCAAGATCTTGAGAAATCCTATGGCCGAGCTGAAGTGCGCATCCAGAGCCTCCTGCAAGATAGAACTCCTGGACAAAGGGGAGAGAAGAAAGGATTTTTATATTTTTTTTGGAGGTTTCTGACAAAACCGAATCAAGCATTCCTCTGACTGCCCAGCAGAAATTCCCAAAAATTCCTGCTTTTTTTTGAAATGCCCCGGCTTTCTTCGAGCGTTTTTTTGATAACAGAGAGCGGATACGTCGCCAGCAGCCATTTCACAGCAGGTTTATCTCCAAACTCAAGGATTCTTTCAATAATATAGTCCTTGTTTTTCTGAATATCGACATTATCGACGTTGGTTTCCCAGAATAGGGGCTTAAGGTTCTTGACAGGGTTGGCCATGGATGAATATTATAACATACTTTGACTGGCACGCTACTCGAAAAGCCCATCCTTTTTATTGCCTCCTACAGCAAGTTCAACGTGATCATTGCCGGTCCCACTGGAACGGGAAAAACGTATTTGGCCTGCGCCCTGGTCCAAGCGGCCTGTCGCAACGGCTTTTCGGTCCGCTGCTTCCAGGTCTTCCGGCTCCCCCAGAAACTTACCTTCGCCCGCGCCGACGGCTCCTCGCCCAAGTTCCTAGACCGATTAGCCATAACTCAGCGATTGCAAGTCGTTAGAGAGCCCATGATCTAAAATGCCATGTCAAGGCAACATGAATATGTCCTATTCTTAGCAACGTGAAAATGTCCGGTTTTCTCATTCTTTTAGATCCTCTCCAGATAGCTGTTGTGATGGAGCGCAGGATTATATCTCCGCCAGGGGTGATG
>JBAVVD010000018.1:0-34716 GCA_049697115.1 Candidatus Aminicenantales bacterium | reverse complement strand
CCTTTTGAACCAAAAATGCCCACGTATTATATTGATATTAAATGAGTTAAAGAAAGTTAGGAAAAATGAAAACCCATCCCTTGTAACTTATTCATATATAATGAGTTAGAGTTTCGTGACGACCTGTAAAATGCAAAGAAAACCTAGAAAAAAAGCATAACAACCAAATTCCTGTTATTAAGGCTCTTTTTGACAATAAATTGCTAAAAATTTAAACTCGATCTAACAAATCACTCCAGCGGATGGCTTACAGCCACCGCTGACCCCTAACGTTAGACTCCGGCAGTAATCATGGCAGAAGAAACGATCATATTGGATTTCTTCGGTCCCTTTTCGTGGCGCGGGAGCGCGGAGGCCCCATCGATCTTCGGTGCGACAGTCGCGCGCCAATCCGGGATCTACATGTGGACTATCTCCGTTGAAGGATCTGAGCTTGTTTATTACGTCGGCGAGACGGGACGAGATTTCGAAACGCGGATGCTGGAGCATTTTCGTGAACACTGCTCCGGAGGCTACCATATTTACTCGCCGAGCGAGTTCCGTCACGGCATGAAAATCCCCTTGTGGCCGGGACGATATGATCCTGCTGAGCGAACAACGGTAGCTGACTTTGTCGTAAAAGCACCTGAACTATGGCCCGCCATTCTAGACCTGATCAATATTTACCGATTCTTTCTCGCCCCGTTGCAATATGATCGCCGCCTTCGGGAACGTATTGAAGGTGCAATTGCTGCTCATCTATACGGGCAAAAAGGCCCTGTTGGAGATTTCCAGGATCGTGGGATTCGCTACCGCCCGCGCATGTCGAAAGAAGCTCCTATAGCTGTGGCAATCGGTTCGTGGGAAATGTTCCGGGGGCTTCCTCCGGCACTGGAGGTTTGAGATTCGCATGATGGAGTTGTCTGGAGTCTAACTCTCGATGCAGCGGGCGGTCCTGCGAGTCACGCCCCTTGCGGGGCAATGGTCGCGCCGCTTGTCCCGCCGCTGATCGATGCGTTCGGCGGATAACAAAGATTGCTCTCCTCTAAGCTTATTGATATAATTTCTTTCAGAGGTTGTGGAAATGATTGTCGAAACCGAAAGAGAAGATGACGGTCGTTGGATCGCCGAGATTCATGATCTGCCCGGCGTCATGACCTATGGAAAGACTCGGGAAGAAGCCGTTGCCAAAGCAAAGGCTCTTGCACTCAGGGTCATGGCCGACAGACTTGAACATGGAGAGGAAATCCCGGAACTGAAGGAAGTCTTTGCGGTCGCTTAATGAGTCAATGGCCTTCAACGAGAGCACGATTAGTACTTTCAGCCTTGCTTCGTATCGGTTGGTCAACTAAACGCCAATCAGGCACATCACACAAAGTATTGAGTCGTTCTGGCTGGGCTGATTATGTTTTTGCTTTTCACGATAGAGAAGAAATTGGTCCTCGTATGCTTGCGAGAATTGCAAAGAAGACGGGATTGAAACCGGAAGACTTATAATAAACTCGCCGAACCAGCGGCTGGAGGATTATAAGAATTTAGTTTTCGGCTGTGATGGCCGCATGAGTCTCTTTGTGTCGATTTACCAATCCCCGCGTCTTAAGGGAGTATAAATCTCAGCTCGAAGAGATGTCAAGCGAAGTGGGGAATTGCTCCAAGTGGGCCAAAAAGCCACAGAGGAGCTTAAAAGCGCCGGAAATCAGCCGGACCTCTCCTCCCGGACAAGGAGAAAATCATGAAAGACATTCAGCCGAGGTCTCGGCGGCCATCAGAAACTCTTGCGAAGCGCTCCTCATATTCGACCAGGAACCTATCGAACGAATGGAAGCACCAGGTAGAGGACAGTGCGCTCCGGATGATGAGGGCGGTAGATTCCCGGCATAGCAGGAAGAAGGATGCAAAAAATCGGCCGAGAGTCTCGAGAAATCTGAACATGCTGAGAAGCAGGGATTGCAGGTCAAGCGGGTCAGACTGAAAAAATAATCCAGATGAGATCGAGCTGCTTCAAGGAATGAGGGTTGAAAAGTACTTCGGCAAGAAGATAGCTATCTTCCTTAAAAAGCTTTTTGGCTTTCTCTGTATGCCTTGAAAAAGTTGTTCCGGGAACATTTCCTTTTTTTAAACAGGCAGAAAATACGATCGAAGATGTAAGGATCAACTGTGGTGGTATCCCTATTCGGCGTCCAAGACGAAGGTATTTCAAAAGTCGCTCACTCTTCTCCACCAACGCAGTCCGGGGAAGAAAATCAAAGCCGCTTTTTCGCTGGGACCGTCTTTCTCTCTGGTCCAGGGCGCAACCCCCTTGAAAAGCCTGCTCCGGATCGCTTCGCGGCTTTTTCGCCGCTGACCGCCTGCAGACGGAGATTCACGGAGGCGGCATGGGCGAACAATCCTTCTCCGTCGGCAATAATCCTGGCCGCCGGCACGATTCTTCTGATTCCATCGGAACGGACCTGAAGGGTAGTCTGGAGTCTGACAAAATCCTGCACACTCAATCCTGAGGAGTACCGGGCCGAGGAGCCGGTGGGCAGAATGTGATTCAGTCCGCTCGAATAATCTCCCAGGACCTCCAGAGCCCATTCGCCGCTGAAGAGGGTGCCGAAGTGCCGCAGCTTTTTTTCAAGCCGCGAACGATTTCGAGCGTGAATTTCCAGATGCTCGGGCGCTTTTCGATTACAGATGGACACGGCCTCCTCCAGGCTTTCCACGAGAATGATCCGCCCGTTTTTTTTAAGTGACATTTCAGCCACAGCGGCCGTCGGCAGGAGAGCCAGTTGCCGATGGATCTCCTGGAGAACTTTTTCCGCAATTTTCTGCGAATCGGTAATCAGGATACATACGGCATCGAGGTCATGCTCGGCCTGGGCCAGAAGGTCAGCCGCGAGAAACCGGGGATTGGCGTTCTGATCGGCCAGGATGACAATTTCGCTCGGGCCGGCCGGCAGGTCGATGCCGGTCTCTCCAAATACTTCTTTTTTGGCCAGAGCCACGAAGCGGTTTCCCGGCCCCACAATTTTGTCGACTTTCTGAATCGTTTCTGTGCCGTAGGCCAGGGCGCCGATGGCCTGAACGCCGCCGATGCTGTAAATCTCTTTAATCCCCAACAGGGAAGCCACGCCGAGGACAGAAGGGTGGACAGAGCCCAGATGAGAGGGAGGGGAGCAGACAGCGATTTCCCTGACTCCCGCGACCTGAGCCGGGATGACTCCCATGAGAAGGGAAGAAAAAAGCGGGAACCGCCCGCCCGGCACATAAACTCCCACCCGGTCCAAAGGCACGACGCGCTGTCGGCAGAATACGCCGGGCTGCACCTCATATTCAAAATCCTTGAACTGGGAGAGCTGCTTTTGGGCAAATTTCCGGATGTTTGAAGCGGCAAATTCCACGGCGGACTTCAGGGGTTCTTTCATGTTCCCTCCAGCCCTGCGGATTTCCGCGGGCTTTATCCGGAAAGATTGGAGACGGACGCCATCAAAGATTTCTGTGTACCGGGAAATCGCCCTGTCGCCCTTTTCTCTGACAGCCGCCAGAATCTCCTTCACCTGGGATGCCTCGCGCCGCACAGGACTAGCGAAAAAATTTTCATCCAGGTCCTTGGCTTTGACCACTTTCATCTGTTTCTCCTCCGTTCCAGCTCGCGAAGGACTTCGTCGAGCGCCACGTTTTTTTTTGCAAGGCGCACCAGCAGAAAATATAGAATGTCGGCCGTCTCCCAGATCAGCTCCTCTTGAGATTCAGCCCCAATAACTTCTTGGGCCTCCTCAAGAATTTTTTCTTTGATTTTCCGGTCGTCCAGTTGCGCCGTATAAGAGCCTGAATGGGGATGCTCAAGCCGGCCGGCGATCACTTGAAAAAGCTCAAAGAGAGAGAAGCGGCGGGGGCCGAAACAGGAGTACTGGTTCCGGTGGCAGGCGTTTCCGGTTTGTCGGACGGTCACCAGCAGCGCATCCCCGTCGCAGTCGGGCCGCACCTGCATCCATTCCTGGAAATGGCCGGAAGTTTCTCCTTTCAGCCAGATTTGTTGTCTCGATCGGGAGAAATAGCACATCCGACCCTCTGAAAAAGTCCTCTTCAGGGATTCGCGGGTGCTGTAGGCCAGCATCAACACCTGACCTCTTTCATCCTGGGCGACCGTCGGGAGCAGCCCCGTGGTCCAGTCGAGGGAATGAATGAATCCGTCGGCGAGGCTGATTTTTCCCGTGTAGAGAGCCATGCCGAGCTGGGTATTCATGCCGAGTTTCGAGAGCTTTTCTATATCGGAAACGCTTCCAATTCCGCCCGCCGCAGTCCATGTGTTTGTCGTCAGCCGGCTGAGATGTTGGATCAAGTGAAACGGAAAGCCTCCCATTGTTCCCTCTTTTTCCACGCAGGTGAACAGAAACTCCGAGCAGTACGGCTCAAGCTGCCTGACCACCTCTTCGGCTTTTAAACCGCTGCGCTGCTTCCAGCCGTGAGTGACCACTTCTCCCTCACGGGCGTCAACGGCGATGATGATTCTTTCGCGTCCGACTCGTTCGCGCAGCTCCTTCAGGAAATCCAGGTGGATGCCTCGCCGGGAGAATGCGGCCGTGCCGATGATGACTCTGCGCGCGCCTGAAGCGAGGATTTCCTTGGCTTTATCCACAGTGCGAATCCCCCCTCCCACTCGGCACTGGGCCGATCGGACGATTTTCTTGATGGTTTCGGTATTGTGGCCTTTCCCTCTCGCCGCGTCCAGGTCGATGACGGCAATCTCGCCGAAGCGGTTGAAATCCCTGGCCAGGGCCAGCGGGTCCTCTCTCTCAAGGACCTTTTTCTGGCCCTGCCTGAGCTGGACGGCCTTTCCTCTCATCAGGTCAATCGAAGGGATGATCATCTCACGTGCACTCCTTTTTCTCTGAGATAGGATTTGACCTCAGGAATCGTGTAACGGCCGTAATGAAGCACAGAGGCCATAAGGACGGCATCTGCGGCTCCTCGGGTCGCCGCGGCCAGGATTTGTTCAAGTGTTCCGGCGCCGCCCGAGGCAATGACAGGGATGCGCACAGCTCGGCGGATTCTTCGGGTCAACGCAATGTCGTAGCCGGACCTGGTCCCGTCCTGGTCGATGGAATTGAGCAAGATCTCTCCGGCGCCGAGGGACTCTCCTTGGACGGCCCAATCGATGGCGTCCACATCCGTCTTTCGACGCCCTCCATGGGTGCAGACAACCCACGAACCGCCTTCCCTTTGGGCGTCAATGGAAAGGACCACGCACTGGGAGCCGAATTGCCGGGCGGTGGTTGTGATCAGCCTGGGATTCTCGACAGCCGCCGTGCAGATGGATATTTTGTCAGCGCCGGCGCAGAGGACCTCTCGGATGTTTTCCGGCCGGCGGAGTCCTCCGCCCACGGTCAGAGGAATGAAGATTTCCTTGGACACGAGATGGACGACCTCAACGAGGATTTTCCGGCTGTGAATGGAAGCTCCAACATCAAGAAATGTGAGCTCGTCTGCGCCCTGGTCGGAGTAATAGCGGGCCAGGGTCACTGGGTCTCCGGCGTCTCTCAGGTTCCGAAAGCGGACGCCTTTGACCACCCGGCCGTGATCAATATCCAGGCAGGGAATAATTCGCACGGCTAACAATTTTTCCCCCATGCGGCCATCAAGCGCAGGCCCAGCTCCCCGCTTTTTTCCGGATGGAACTGGACAGCGAGGATGTTTCCCCGGCGGAGAACGGCCGGAAATACTGTCCCGTAGTCAGTGATGGCGGCTATGATGTCTTCATTTTCAGGTTGAACCCGGAAGCCGTGGACAAAATAAAAATAGGAGGGAGAAGGAAGGTCTTTAAATAAAGATAAATTTGTTTTGAACTGGACCTGATTCCATCCCATGTGCAATCTCCTGGGCCCCTGAAGTTTGACCACAGATCCCGCAAAGCAGCCGAAGCCCGTTGTTCCGTCCTCGCATTCTTCGCTTCTCTCGAAAAGAAGCTGCATTCCCAGGCAGATACCGAGGAAGGGTTTGTCCTTTTGGAGCCATTCCTGGATCAATGTGTCGAGGCGGCTTTGCCGCAGCCGGCGAATGGCCGCCCCGAAATGGCCGACGCCGGGCAGAATTAATTTTTTCATGCCGCCGGTGTCATCGGGAGAACGAACAATCCTGGATTTGAGGCCGAGGTGGTCGAGCGTATTTTTCACGGAAAACAGGTTTCCGGCGCCGTAGTCGATGATGCCGATCACAGGACCTCCTTGGTGCTGGGAATGACGCTGGAGAGTCTTGAGTCCAGAGAACAGGCTTCTCTCATCGCCCTGGCAAAGGACTTGAAGAGGGCTTCCATCTTGTGATGACCGGAGCGGCCATAACAGACTTTCAGGTGGAGGCTGGCTCCGAGAGAAGTGGTGAAACCGGCAAGAAAATCCTCCAGGCATTCCGGATCAAAGTCGCCGTATTTTTTCCCTTTAATATTCGGGGTCATTTTCAGATAGGGCCGTCCGGAAATATCCACGGCGGCCCAGGCCAGGGCTTCGTCCATGGGAAAGGCAAAGCTGCCGGCCCGATGAATGCCCTTTTTATCGGTCAGGGCTTTTCTGAATGCCGTGCCCAGGGCAATTCCTGAGTCTTCGATTGTATGATGCGGATCGACGTGAATATCGCCGGAGATTTGCATGGAGAGGTCAAATCCGCCGTGGCGGGCAAAAGTCTCCAGCAGGTGATTGAAAAATCCGATCGGAGAGTCAATCCGGCTGTTTCCCGAGCCGTCAAGATTGAGAGCCACGCGAATTCGCGTTTCTTTGGTTTTTCTTTCGACCGTTGCTTTTCTCATTCCAGCACCTCCGTAAGGGAAGAGACAGTGGGGATGATGTGCCGTGCTCCGGCTTCCTTCAACCGGGATTTCCAGAGCGCCTTTTTCTTAATTCTTTCTCTGCAGACGGCGATGGCAGTGACGCCGGCGGCCCGGGCGGCGGCCATATCGTCGGGAATGTCGCCGACATAGACGGCCCTCCTCACGTTCATCCTTTTTAACGCCAGGCGAAGGCCAAAGGGATGGGGCTTCGGTTTGCGGCCGACATCTTCCATGGAGACCACCCCGGAAAAAAATTTTTCAACGCCAAATTTTCTTAATGTGAACAGAGCCTCTTTTCTGGGCCTTCCGGTGACGATGCCCAGGCGGTATTTTTTGGCCAGTTTAAGAAGAATATTTTTGGGGAGCAGCCATCTTTCCTGGGAAATCAAACCCTCTCCCTTTTTTCCGAAATAAAGCCCTTGAAACACAGAGATGATTTTGCGGCGCGAGACGCGTTTATTTCTCGAGGCAATCAGAGCCGCAGTTACGTCCCAATCATTGTTATACCCGGTCTGAAGTTTGCGGGCATCGATTTCGGACAGGGAGATGGTTTCGTTAAGAAAAAATTCCGCGGTTTTTTTGATGGCCGTGCGGTAGGACCGGCTCACGTCGACCAGAACGCCGTCCAGGTCAAAAAGAACGGCCTGCGGCGGGAGCAACTCATGTATTTTTTCCAGAAGAAGCCGGTTTTGTTCGGGCCGGCCGACTGTGAGGCGCAGGCATCCTTTAAGCAGTGGCTCATGATTGAGGTTTTTCACCAGAATACGGGAGGCGAACAGCCCTTCACAGACATTGTCACAGCTCCCCTCCGTGCGGGCGAGCAGGAAATTGGCGGCGCCTGGGAAGACTTTGAATCCCATTTTCCGAAGTTCTCTTTGGAGAAATCGTTTCTCCGCCAGAACCCCGGCGCGGACCTTTTGTTGGAATCTGAAGTCGTCGACAGCCGCCTTTCCGGCGGCCAGAGCCAGGGCATTGACCGAACAGGGTTGCATGACCTTGCGCAGGAGCGAGATGATCTTTTTCGCGGCCAGGATATACCCCAGGCGAAGGCCGGCAAGCCCGTGAAATTTGGAGAAAGAACCGATGAGGATCAGGTGGGAAAAACGCTTGAGAAGTCCGCTCTGGGTCACGGGGACAAAGGGGGCATATGTTTCATCCAGAAGGACAAGGGAACGGCGGGCACGGAAGAGGATCTTCTCCAGATTTTTACGGCCGATGAGTGTTCCCGTGGGGTTGTTGGGGTTGATCAAAATCAACAGCCGTGTGCGTTTTCCGATTTTTTGGAGCAGGGTCCGGAGCGGGAAAGAAAAGTCTTTGGTGTCATAGGGCACTTCCACAATCCGCGCTTCGCGGACCTGAGCTTCCAGCCGATAGAGGCTAAAGGTAGGGACGGGAATCACCACTTCCTCGTCCTTGCGGATGAATGTATTCAGGATAGTGTGGATGGCCTCGTCCGCGCCGTTTGTGAGGAGCACATTTTCAGGCTCAAGCCGGTGAAGGCGCGCGATGTTTTCCACGGCCGGCCCATAATCGGGATAGGCGGAAATATCTTCCGGTCCGAGAGTGCGGATGGCCTTGAGGACTTCGGGCGAGCAGCCCCAGGAGCTTTCATTCATGTCCAGCCGAATCTTGTCCTTTCGGGAATAGGAAGGCCATTCATAAGGAGTCAGTTTCCTCAAAGATTCTTGGATACGCATCACAGCACCACCTTTTCAAATTTGTATTCGAGAATGTCGCATGCCCCCATTTTCTTGAGGAGGGGAATCAGGCGGGCGACGTTTTCTTTTGGAACGGCCACTTTCACCGCATAACCGAGGTTCCCGTAGAGGGGCGCGACTGTGGGCGAGCGCATGCAGGGCAATTTTTTAACGATGGCGGAGAGCTTTTCTGCGGGCACGTTCATTTCGAGCATCACGCGGCCCCTGGCATCCAGAACGGCCTGGAAAAGCGTCTGCATCTCGGAAATCTTTTCTCTTTTCCAAGGGTCCTGAAAAGACTTGCGGTTGGCGATGAACCGTGTCGTGGACTCCATGACCACGGCCGCGATTTTGAGGCCATGCTCTTTCAGGGTCCGGCCTGTGGAAACATTGTCGATGATCATGTCGGCGTCATCGGGCGGAAAGACTTCTGTGGCGCCAAAGGTGCGCAGGAAGATGTGGTCGTAGCCCTGCGCATTCAGATACTTGCGGGCGATGCATTCATATTCTGAAGCCACGACGATCTTCCGCTTTTTCCATTGTCTTTCGGTAAAGGAAGAAGGGATTGCCGCCACAATTTTAACAGGGTCGAACCCGAGGTCCATGATCTGGAGGACATCCGCCCCGGTTTCCGCAATCCAATCGTAACCGGTGAATCCGATGTCGTGGGATCCCAGCTCGATGAGCCGGGGGATGTTCTGCGGCTTCATGACTTTGGCTTCGACCTCCGGAGCGGCTATGCGGAGAAGTGAGACCTTTTCGTCGGCCTCGATACCGAATCCGGCGTCATTGAGCAGCCCGACCACTTTTCCATACAACCTCCCTTTGGGAATGACTATTTTCAAGCGTTTCATTTTCTGTCCTCCTCTGGAGAGTCAATAATGCCGGTCAGATTGGCTCCGGCATAATGCATTGGCACTTTTATGGCGATCAATGGATAATATCGAATGATAAACATCGGATTAGGACTCCTTCGTTAGATTTATGGGAGATAAAGAAAGCGGGATGAAACGTGCAGGTTACAGGGCGTTGGAACGCCCATGGTGGAAATGATGCAGACGCGACTTCTGAGATTGTGTCCGCGTCATTTGAAACATGGCGTGATCATAGAAAAAAATTTTTTCTTTGTCAAGTGACCCTGTTCCTTCTACCCCACTTTTCGTCATAGAGCCGAGCCGGGTCTAATATCAAAATTGCCGATCCAATATTGAAATTTCTCCAACTTCTTTCATGCGTACAAGATGGAAGAGCACACGTATAACTCGTGGAGCGATCCCGGCCAGTTTCTGTGGATTCTCGAACAAACCTGTCCCTCTAGGTTTTTGAACAAACAGGGACTATCCAGGGCCAATCTTTATTTTTCAAAAAAAGCCATGAGTAGAAAAAATACAGAAAAAATGATAAATTTTGAATCCCGTCGTTTTGAATTTATGTGGGCGGTTAGCTCAGCTGGGAGAGCGCAGCGTTCGCAACGCTGAGGTCGGGGGTTCGAATCCCCTACCGTCCACCATCCTCTTCGCCTCAACTTTTGAATTTAATTTTCATATTTGCATCGATATGTTATACTTTCACATCTTCTGGATTTTGTGGAGAATCCAATTCTGAGGTTTTGATAAAGTCAAGCAGGACCAAATGGCCGGCAGAGAGATTTTAGTTATCGCAGGGACGGCGGCCACTCTCGGCTTTGTCCATACTCTTCTGGGGCCTGACCATTATCTTCCTTTCATCGTCATCAGCCGGGCCAGGCGGTGGACGCTTTCCAAAACCCTTTTCATTTCTTTCTTATGCGGGCTTGGGCATGTGTTGAGCTCTGTTGTCCTCGGTTTTATCGGGATTTTTTTTGGCATTGCCGTCTTACGGCTGAAAGCCGCAGAATCAATCCGTGGAAATGCAGCGGCCTGGCTTCTGATCGGTTTCGGATTCGCCTACTTTATCTGGGGGCTGCATAGGGCAATCAAGAACAAGCCCCATCGGCATGTTCATCTCCACACCGACGGGCAAACTCATGATCATCTGCATAACCATGAGGCTGAACATGTCCATGTCCATGAACCGGAAAAGAAAGCCAACATCACGCCCTGGATTCTGTTTATCATTTTTGTCTTCGGGCCCTGCGAGCCGCTGATTCCCTTGGTCATGTACCCGGCAGCCAGGCACAATATCAGCGGAGTCGTTCTGGTCACTGCAGCTTTTGGCCTGGCCACGATAATAACTATGCTAACCATCATTGCGCTCTCTTCCTGGGGAGTAAGCTTTATTCGTCTGGGAAAACTGGAAAGATATGTTCATGCTCTGGCCGGAGCCATGATTTTTATCTCCGGCCTGAGCGTTCAGTTCCTCGGATTATGAGCGGATTCGTAATGGCGCTTCCGTCCGGTTGAAAAGTCTCCGGCTATTCATTATTCTGGAGTTAGACTTCGTTTCATGAAATTTGTCGTCGACTGCATGCTTGGAAAATTGGCCAAGTGGCTCAAGATCCTCGGATTTGATGTCCTCTATTTTCCAAAAGCTGAGGATGACGAGCTCCTGGAGCTGGCAGAGAAAGAGCACCGCGTTCTTCTGTCTCGGGATAACGCCCTTCTGGCCCGACTTAAAAAAGAGCGGAAACTTTTTGTGGAAAGCGAAGGTTGGGAAGACCAGGTCAGACAGGTTTTGCGGGAATTTGACCTCTGGGAGGAGGCCGAACCCTTTTCTCGGTGCGTTGAATGTAATGTCAGAATGAGAAGCTTGCCCAAGCCCAGAGCGGCCAACCTGGTCGCCCCGTTTGTCTACGAAAGCGCCCGTTCTTTTGCCCTCTGCCCCCGTTGTGGAAAGATCTTCTGGCAGGGAACGCACTTCGACGATATGGAGATCAAGCTCAAAGACATTCTGAAGAAAGAAAAAAATTGATTTTCTCAGAGGGGCTTATTACAATGAGTCCTTCTTTATGTTCAGGCCTTTCAAAAGGCACGAGGTATAGCCATGAGTATCTTAAGCAAACTCTTCGGTAAGTCTCCCTTTGAACCTCTGTACCAGCACTTCCTTAAAGTCAAGCAGTGTGTCGACCTGGTCAGACCGCTTGTGGAAAGCCTAATTACAGGAGATACGGAGAAACTGAATCAAATCGCTAAAGAGATTTTTAAGGCCGAGCATGATGCGGATCTGGTCAAAAAGGAGATTCGAAACAACCTGCCCAAAAGCTTTTTACTGCCCGTCCACAGAGGCGACATTTTAAATTTTTTGAGAGAGCAGGATAAGATGGCCGACTCAGCCGAAGACCTGGCCGCACTTGTGACCATGCGGTCAATGGCCGTTCCGGATGAGCTCAAGGAATGTCTGAAGAACCTGGTCGAGAAGGTTCTCAAGACGTGCGAGACAGCCATGCGGATTTCGAGCGAGATCAAAACCCTGGCCGAGACGTCTTTTAGCGGAGCCGAAGCGCGGAAAGTCATGGACCTTATCGAGCAGCTCAAGATGGAAGAACATGAAGCGGACAAGGTCCAGATGAAGCTGGTGAAGAAGATGTTTTCCATTGAGGATCAATTGGATCCCGTTTCCGTGATGATGTGGATGCAGGTTTTTCGTGAATTGGGCTCCCTGGCCAACCATGCCGAAAATCTCGGCGACCAACTCAATATGATGCTTCATAAATCCTGAAGTTTTCCTGAAGCGCAGAGAGGATACAGCCGTTATGAATCCAGAGAAGGAGAGGCCGGTCTGAATGGAGACGGGTTTTCTCTTCTTTGGCATCGCTCTTCTGGCCGGCTTTTACAGCGCCGTCAATATCGGCGCCAATGACGTGGCCAATGCCATGGCCACTTCAGTGGCCTCTGGAACCTTGACCATCAAAAAGGCCGTGATCATTGCGGCCTGTTGTGATTTTCTAGGGGCTGTCTTGGTGGGAGCGCATGTGACCAATACCATTCGTAAAGAGATTATCGATCCCCTTCAGTTTACGGACACGCCTCATCTATTATTATGCGGGATGCTGGCGGCCGTGCTGGGTTCAGCCATCTGGGTGAACATTGCCACCCATTGGAAGCTTCCTGTATCCACATCCCATGCGATTATCGGAGGTGTGGTCGGGTTTGGCTTGGTCAGTGTGGGCTTTGCGGGCATCAACTGGAAAGTGATGTTGTTCATTGCGTTAAGCTGGATTGTCTCTCCTATCTTCGGCGGCCTTGTTTCTTATACGATTTTCAGCATCATAAAGAAATTCATCCTGAGTTCGTCCAATCCGGTTGAGCAGATTAAAAAAATAGGCCCTTTTTTTGTGGGGATTGTCTTTTTCATTCTCTCCTTGGCAACGATTTATAAGGGTCTGGAAAACCTTCACATGAACCTGCCTTTCTCGAAGGCCTTTTTCATTTCCGCGGCTATTGGCGCAGCGGCTTATGGCGTGGCTTTTGCCCTGCTCAAGAGATACCGAGAAAAAGAAATGGATCCCTATTACCAGGTGGAACAAATGACCAGTCCTCTCCAGGTTCTTTCAGCCAGTTTTGAAGCCTTTTCCCATGGCGCCAATGATGTGGCCAATGCCATCGGCCCTGTCGCTGCGATTGTCGTGATTCTCCAGACTCAAAGGGTGGAGATGAAAGTGAGCGTTCCTCTGTGGCTGTTGATGGTGGGCGGCGTTGGGATTGCTTTTGGGGCTTATATCTGGGGCCGCGGCGTCATGGAGACGGTGGGGAAAAAAATCACGGCCATTACTCCCACGCGAGGATTCGCAGCGGAATTCGGCACCGCCACAACCGTCTTGATTTGCTCGCGCCTGGGCATGCCCGTTTCGACAACCCATGTCTGTGTGGGAAACGTCATTGGAGTTGGTTTGGCCCGCGGAATATCCGCCATCGATTTGAGCGTCATCAAAAAGATATTTTTTGCCTGGTTCGTTTCCGTCCCAGCCGCTGCTCTTTTTTCCATTGCCTTTTATTTTGTTCTCCGTTTGCTGGGCTGAGAGTGTCGCTGGATGTCCACATGTCCACGAAGAACAGGAAGAGATTCTCTCACATTTTAACGATCCCCTTCAAGGAGAGGTCAAATATCAAGGGGACTTTGATTCAGGTTTTTGACTTGTTTTAAGCTCTTTAAAGACGAACTTGAATCCGGCTCCTTCTTTTTCTTTCAGTTCAAAGCGGGCTTCGAGTTGCTCGGTCAGCATCATGACCAGCTGCATCCCCATGGATTCGGATTGCTGGAGGTTGAAACCTTCGGGCAAGCCAACGCCGTTATCTCTGACAATGAGCTCGAGCTCACTGCTTTTCAGGCGATGGAAGCCGATATAAATTTCTCCGCTTTTACCTTCCGGGAATGCGTGCTTCAATGAGTTGGAAACAAGTTCGTTGACAATCAGCCCGCACGGGATGGCGGTTTGAATATCCAGAGAGATGTCTTCCACATCCACATTTAATTGAATCCGTTCCGAATCTTTCTGGTACGTATAGAGCAGACCGGAAGCCAGATTATTGAGGTAACTGGAAAAATTGATCGAGGCCAGGCTTTTCGATTGATAAAGCTTTTCGTGGATGAGGGCCATGGACCGGATGCGGCGCTGGCTTTCTTTGAATATTTCCACGGTCGGCGGGTCTTTGATATAGCTGGATTGAAGGCTGAGGAGGCTGGAGATAATCTGCATGTTGTTTTTGACGCGGTGATGAATCTCCTTCAGAAGGATATCTTTCTCCTCCAAGGCGGATTCCAGGGCCTCTTCCGCCAGTTTGCGCTCGGTGCTATCCCTGGTAATGCTTTCGATAGCGATTAAATGACCTTCTTCATCATAAATGGGTGTGTTGTGCTGCTCCGTCCAGATGATCTCTCCATTTTTGCATATCCAGCGGAGAGTGATGGGAGTCCCGGGAGTGAAATCTCCTTGAGTTATGGATTCAAGAAAGTGGCGGTCCTCCGGGTGAACTATTTTGAAACCCAGATCTGGATCCGCATAATGCTCTTCAGGCGTATAGCCAGTGATGCGCGTGGCGGCCGGACTGACATAGGCAAAGCGGCGCTGCGGAATATACTCGTACCGACAGATGATATCCTGGGCGTTCTGGGCGAGAAGCCGGAACCGCTCCTCGCTCTTTCGTAGAGCCTCTTCGGCCCTTTTCCGCTCGGTGATGTCGCGGACGATGCTCTGGATCAGCAGGGGCCTGTTTTCCGGGTCGCAGATGAGCGCCACGTTGATTTCCACCGGGAATTCCGTCCCGTCTTTTTTTCGGAAAATGCGCTCATAGGCAGGAAAAGATTTCCCCGCAATCAATCCCTTCAGTTTGTCCTCGGCATCCGGATATTCATAAGGGGCTACGGTATCTTTGACGGACTTGGTCAAAATCTCTTCCATTGTGTATCCAAGCATGTCCATCGCTTTTTTATTGGCCCGGATATGGCCTCCTTCCAAATTGAGGAGAAACACAGCGTCGTTGGAATGCTCAAAAAGGGCCCGATAGAGCATCTCATTTTTGATCAGTTTTTCTTCCGCCTGTTTGCGGGCTGTGATATCCCTGTAGATGACGTAAATGGCTTCCAATGTGCCGTTCACTTTAATGGAGGAAATAAGAAGCGACACATGAATGGACGATCCGTCCTTGTGGCGGCGGACGGTTTCGACGGCCAGCTCTTCTCCTTTCTCCGCTCTTTCTGTTAGGGAACGCGCTTCCTCGTAATAATCGGCAGAGGCGATCAATCGGTCTGGAGACTTGCCTAGGATCTCTTCCGCAGCAAAGCCGAAAATATTAGTAAACTGCGGATTGATGCGGAGAACCTTCCCCTCATTATCCGCCACGACAATGGCTTCCTGGGCGCTGTCGAGCAAACGGTCGAGATAGGCTTTTTCCTTTTTGACTTTATCCCTTTCTTTTCGGAGATCTTCCTCTTCCTTCTTTTCATGGATGATATGGGCGATATAATTGGCGATGGACTGGAGGACAGAGACGATATCTTCGCTGAAGGCATTGAGCCTGTCATCCTGAAGGTCAAGGACTCCCACGAGCCGGTCCTTGACCAGCAATGGGATGATGAGCTCTGATTTTGTTTGGGGGATGAGAGCAAAATAGCCGGGCTCTTGAGAGACATCATTGGCCACGATGGATTTTTTGAGCTGGGCGGCCCTGCCGATAAGCCCCTGGCCCAGCTTTTGCCGGTGGCCGCGGCGAATATCGAAGCCTGTTTTATTCCAGCCCAAAAGATAAACAATTTCGTCGGTTTCTGGATCAAAGAGGTTGACCGAGACTTTGTAGTGGCCGAACGACTGGCCGATGCTTTCGGCCGCCCTTGTCAGGATGGTTTCCATATCCATGTCTATCGGAATTTCGCTTTGGATGTGAAGAATGAGTTCCAGCTGGGCATGCCGTTTTTTAATGAGCTCTTCCGCCCGTTTCTTTTCCGTGATATCCTCGACAGCTCCCTCGTAATAGAGAATCTGGCCGTATGAGTCGCGTATGGCTTTGGCACTTTCCTGGATGAAAATGACCGAGCCGTCCTTTCTTTTCCAGGCGGTTTCATACTCTTTGACTTCCCCTTCTTTCTCGATTTTTTCCTGAAAGGACGACCTTGGATATAAGGAGTCAAACCCCTCTTTACTGAGGTCTCTTTGCGAAAGTTCATCAAATGAAGCGTACCCCAGCATCCGGACCAATGCCGAGTTGGCCAGGAGTATGCGGCCGTCCGGAGAAGTCCGGTAAAGTCCTATGGTGGGGCTCTCATAAAGGCTCTTGATTCGTTCTTCATCTTCCCGCAGGGCTTCTTCGGCTTTCTTCCGTTCGGTCACATCCCGGATAATTCCCAGAACCCGATTTTTTCCTCCGGAAAGAGGAAACGTATTGACTTTAACGATTTTTTCGGCTCCCTCTTTTGAAACAATGCGGAATTCATGCGCGGAGGGGAAGGCTTTTCTTTTTTCCCGTGCGGCTGGTCTATCAATGATGAGCTCTTGGTCTTCCGGGTGGACAAGGTCAGCGAAATGGAATTTTTTTCCGTACAACTCTCTGGAAGTATAGCCGGTGAGCTTTTCGAAGGCCTTGTTGACATAGACGAATCCCTCGTTGGATAAAATGTAAATTCCGTGTTGAGCGTTTTGGGCGAGAAGGCGAAAAATTTCTTCCTTCTCTAAAGCGGTTGGCGGCTTTTCTCTTTTGGCCTTTTCCATGATGGCTCTGACTAGTGAAGGGCGAGCGGAAAGAATTTTAATGTCTTCATGGTTTTTTCAAGACGGTCTCGGTGATAAAAGGCCCTCTTCCTAGAATACATTACGAAATATTATTCTTATTATGACAGAATTGGAAAACTTTTCAAGAGTCTTTTTAAGGAATTTTCGGCAACCTTTTGCCCTTCTTTTTCATCTTTTAGGGTTGAGGAAAGAATTCAAGTGGAATCTCAGATCTTCACCCTGGCAAAGGAAATCCAATTGAGTGATAATGGGAACAACACCACGACAGGTAAAATATTTCCGGAGGCTGAACGGGTGAGCGAAAGAAGAAAGCGGACAGAGCATCCGCCGGATTTTCCTTCCGTTGAGACTCTGGCTGATTTAATCCGCCGGAGCTGCTGCGGTGATGCGACAGCCATGGAGGCCATTTATCTTCGGTTTAAAAACGCGCTTTTCGGCCTGGCCTATCGGTATACCTATGATCGAACCGCCGCAGAGGACTTGCTTCAGGAGATCTTTTTGAAAATTTTTACCCACATAAAGGATGTCCGGAGAGTGGAAACTTTCGTGGGCTGGATTTACCGTATTGCTTTGAATACCTGTTACAGCTATCTGCGCGAAAAAAGGATAGAACTCCGGAAATTCGTGCCTTTAGGGGAAGTGGAGGGAATCCTTCGGGAAGAAACCCGAGATTCTTCAGACGTCGCCGTGAAAAAATCTCTGGAAGAAGCCATCGCCCGGATGCCGGAGAAGTTGAAGAGAATTTTTCTTCTCCATGATGTGCAGGGATTCAAACACCATGAGATCGCCCGAATGCTGGGCCTGTCTGTGGGGACCTCCAAATCCCAACTTTTTAAGGCCAGGATGAAGGTCCGGGAATACCTGATAAATAGACAGATTGTCTAGGAGGAAGGACAATGAGATGCACAAAAGCCAGACGCCTCATCAGTGATTCGCTCGACGGCCAGCTCCATGATGCCGATTGGGCGCGGCTGAAAAAGCATGTCGGGGGATGCGCCGAATGCCGGGAAATTCTCCATGATTTTCAGGGAATAGTCAATGGAGCTCAGGCCCTGGAAACCCCCTCGCCTTCCGATGAGACCTGGGCGGCCATCCTGGAAAAGCTGAGAACTGCTGAAAATGGGGAGTCTTCTGTCCGGCCCGAAAAGAGTCGATGGTCCGCGATTATTGTTTTCACGGGGAAGTGGAAATACGCTGTGAGCGCACTGCTTGTTCTGGCGGTCGTCATCGGAGGGATAATGATGGGGTGGAAGTCGTGGGGAGGAAAGCGCATTTCCCAGATGAGTGTACAGCAGAGGTTCACTCTTGAAAAATTGCAGGAGGCCGAACGTCATTATCAATTGGCGGTTAAAGCTCTGACAGAGGCCATTACCTCTCAGAAAGGAAGTCTGAACCCTCAGGTGGCTGAAGTCTTTCAAAGCGACCTCGAGGCCATCAACTTGACCATAGAGGCCTGTCAGGACGCTGTCCGCCGTGAACCCAATAATTTTGAGGCCCGGATTTATTTGCTGTCTGCCTACAAGGAAAAGGTAAATTTTCTGGATGGCCTCATGGAGATGAAAAGAAAATCTCCTGCCGGAAATGGGCAGGAGAAATCCATATAAATATTCCATAAGGAGGAAGGTCATGAAACTTAACAAATGGACAAACGGATTGGTTCTTTTGACCTGCGGGTTCCTGGTTGTCAGTGTTTTTTCCGGGAGCGCCCTGGCGGATAATAAGGAAAAGTACGAAGAGAAGTTTGTTAAGACGGAAAAGCTGGACAAGGACAGTAAAGTCTATGTGAACAACCTCTCCGGGAAAATTGAAGTCAAGACCTGGGCCCAGAATGAGGTGAAGATCGATGCCTTGAAAGTTTCAAAGGCATCCACGCTCGCCCGGGCTGAAGAGAACGCCAAGAAAGTAAATATTGAAGTGAATAGAGTCGGCAATACGCTTCGCATTGAGTCCAAATACCCCGAACACAAGTCCAGGAAACAGGATTCTCTCAATGTGTCGGTTCATTATAACCTTTGGATTCCGGACAAAGCTTCGTTCGAGGCGAAATCTGTGAGTGGAAATCTCAGCGCCGAAGGAATCGGAGGAACTTTTGAGGTGAACATTGTCAGCGGGAATGTGAGTGTGGTCAAGGCCGAAAAAGGAGTGGACTGTAAAACCATCAGCGGGAGTATCGAGATCCAGGAGATCACGGGTGATGTTTTCTTGAAATCCGTATCCGGCACAATCGAAGTATCCAGGATTAAAGGTTCCATCGATGCAGAGACGACCAGCGGCCGCATTCGGCTGGAGGATGTCGACGAGGCCAAAGTCGTTAAAGCCAAAGTATTAAGCGGCGGCGTCCATTATCAAGGAAGAGTCATCCCGGGTGGAAGATACTCTCTGGAGTCCCTCTCCGGCAGCGTAAAAGTAATCCTGCCCCAGGACTCTTCTTTCGAGTTTGAGGCCGAGACCTTCAGCGGTCACATCGAAACAGACTTTCCGGTAGAAGCGACTGGAAAAATATCACCGCGGGAATTGAGAGGTATGGTCAATAAGGGAGGAGCCGTCCTCAGGCTCAAGACCTTCAGCGGCAACATATACTTGAAGAAGAGCTAATCCAGACAGACGCATTCCACTTGGATTTCCACACGTCTCAAAGGGGACATGAACCGAATTCAAGAGAATTCAGATCATGTCCCCGATTTCCATGCGGTGAAGACGGCCGGTTGAAAGAGGAGCGGGCACGGAGAGAGAGTCTTTTTCAGGGACAAAAAGAAGCTCAAAAGCGCAATTTCTTATTGACATTTGAGGCCTTCCTTAATATATTTTCAGCTTAATTTTAAAGGGAGGTCAGGAAGGCCTATGCGGAAGGGTTTTTTTTGTTTTTTCCTCATCGGTCTATCCCTGTTTATGGGGCCCTGGCGAAGTTCAGAAGGAAAAGATCATAGACAAGTTTTACATCTCCATAATCAAAGAATCGAGCGCGGCAATGATCAAATGAGAAACGGCCAATACCCACAGGCCATGGAGTCCTTCCTTGAAGCCCTCAGGTTCATTGAAAAAACGGGTGATCAGAAAGGTCGAGTCCTTTGTTTGATGTCTCTGGGAATTCTCAGATGGAATGTCGGACAAATGGAGGAGTCCTGTGAATTTTACAGAAATGCACGGGCCCTGGCCCAGGAGTCAAACCTGAAGAGCAAGGAAGAGGAATGTCGGGCAGCTATGGAAATCTATCAATTTTATTCTCAGGGGAAAGAGTGGCGTTCGTCCGGACAGCTTCAGAAATCCACGGCCTGTTTCAGGCGGGCCATTGAACTGGCCATAGAGTTCAAGAGCAAAGGACATGAGCTGAAGTGCCTCCGCCAGTTGAGCTTGAATTATTGGGAGACAGACACTCTGGAGGAGTTTTTTTCCTTAAACAGACAGGCTCTGAAAATTGCCAGAGAGATGAATCATGAGAAAGAAGTGGGAAGGTGCCTGAATAATATCGGCCTCTATTATTGGAAAATGAATGATTATTTCAAAGCGTTGAATTATTTTGAAGAGTCTTTATTAATTGCCAGGAAATTTCGGAGCTATAGAGAAGAAGCCGATTGCTTGACCAATATTGGAGTTACCTCCATTGACTTGGGAGATTATCGGAGGGCGCTGATTTATTTAAAAAATGCCATAAGAATTGAAAAGCAAAATGGGGATGAAGAGATATATATGAATTTGAATAATATCGGGAAAACGTTTCGAAATAGAGGGATTTTACATAAAGATAAAAGTGATTTTCTCCTGGCGCTGAAAAATTACAGCAATTCACTCAAAATAGCAAGGAAAATTAATGATAAAAAAACAGAAATAATAATCTTAAATAATATAGGTGTTGTCCATACTGATTTAGAAAATTTCCATAAAGCTCTAAAGTACTTTGAAGAAGGATATAATAAATCTTGCGAAATTCAAGATATTGGATCAGAATGTTTTATTCTTAATAATATAGGGCGGGTTTTATTTTTTTTGAATGATTTAAATGAAGCTGTTAATTATTATAAAAAAGCTATTGAAATAGCTTTAAAGACAAAATACGAACAGATCCTCTGGGAAGCTTATTTTGGGCTCGGTCAATGCTATGAAAAGGATGGCCAGTTCTCTCTGGCCATTGAATATTATAAAAAATCGATTGAAATAATCGACCACATCCGGAGCCAGCTCTGCCTGGATATTTACAAAACGGGCTTTATTAGAAACAAACTAAAAATCTATGAATCCTTGATTGATCTATTATACCGGTTGAGAGCGAATGGCGGTCAGAAAAAGCTTGAAAAGGAAATTTTCTGTGTCATTGAAAAAGCAAAGGCCAGGGCGTTTCTGGAAAGTCTATTGGAATCCAAAGTCAACATCAGAGAAAAAATGAATCATGAACTTCAAGAAAAGGAAATGAAGAAATCCAGCCGGATTTCATCATTGATCCTGGAGCTTTCAAGAAAAGACATTAGTGACAAAAGAAGAAGAGACCTTGAAGTCGTATTGTCGCAGGAAGAAGAGAGTGACATGAGATTGGCCTCCCAAATGAGGGGCATAAGCTCGGGGACGGCCGGCCTCGTATATCCTGAACCCGGTGGAATCGAAGCCGTCCAAACAGATCTGTTGGATGAGAAAACAGCCCTCATTGAATATTTTTTGGGAGAAAACCGCTCGTTTATGTTTTTCATCACGAAAAATGATTTTGAACTCCACAGTTTGCCTCCCCGCCAGGAAATCAAAAATACAATAAGGGCCTATTTAAAAGCGCTGGCCGCTCCCCCGATGGGGAAATTTGATGGAATTCTTGCCGCCAGTCGTTTGTTTGAAGAGCTTCTCAGCCCGCTGGCGAAGCGAAAAGCGGGCTCTCTCGAAAGTCTGATCGTCATTCCGGACGGGGTGCTCTATTATTTTCCTTTTGAGACTCTGATCGTCGATGGCTCAGAGCGCCCGTTGCGGTATTTAATTCATGATTATCAAGTGTCCTATGCGCCGTCGTCCTCTGTGCTGTTCGTGTTGACCGAAAAAAAACGCCGGAAGCAAAATCCGATGGATTTGCTTGCCGTGGGGGATCCTGTCTATAAACACAACGCTTCATTTCCAGAACGCTATGGAAAAGTAATGAACGATCTGTATGCCAATCAAGGGTTTGAATTGACGCCGCTTCCTTTTACCAAGAAAGAGGTCTTGAGAATTTCCAAATATTTCAGGAGAGACAAAAGAGATCTCTATCTGGGAAGCCGGGCCACAGAAGCGGCGGTAAAAAGGATTTCTCTCCAGGACTATGAGATCATTCATTTTGCCTGCCATGGGTTTCTGGATGAACAGTTTCCATTGCGGTCGGCTTTGATTTTATCTTTCGACAGAGACGAAGAAGAGGACGGCGTTCTTCAGGTTCGGGAGATTTATAAGCTCCGCTTGAATGCCAGCCTTGTTGTCCTTTCAGCCTGTCAGACAGGAATCGGGCTCCTGGAAAGAGCGGAAGGTATGCTGGGTCTGCCTCGAATATTTTTTTATGCCGGAGCAAAATCGGTGTTGTCCACACTCTGGACAATCAATGATCAGTCCACAGCAAAATTCATGAGATATTTGTATCACTTTCTTTATCAGGGGAAGAGCAAGGCTCAGGCTTTGCGTTTAGCCAAATTGGAAATGATCCACTCCAGATATTCTCATCCTTTCCACTGGGCCGCCTTTGTGTTGAACGGAGAATACAGCTCAACCATTGATTTTCATTGATCAGTCCACAAGGAAAAATTTCTTGAGGGCGGATTCGATTTTTCTGCCGTCGGAAAGAGAAACCGTCACCATCCAGTAGTAATTTTTCTGCCGGGTGAGTGTGTCCGTTATTTCTTGCGGAAGAGAATAATAGCTGGCGTGGAGTTTTGGACTCTTCCAGATGAGGGCCAGTGTGTCGTCATAGAGTTCAAGGATGGAATATTCCGATTCAGGGAGGGTGTCCCATTGGAAATTCAAGTGAGATCTGGGGTATTGACCGTCGATGGGCCGGATGAGACGAACTGGAAAGGATTGAATTCCTTTTATATTGGGCGAACGGAAATGCATAAGGAGATTATTGTGAAAGAGAGTCACTAAGCCAAGAAGGAGAAAGCCGGCTGCGATGAAAAACAGGACATTCCTCCAGGACAATTTAAGAAGAAAGGCGCCGGCGTTCGATTTGCTACGCGAAGGGATTCTGGCATTTTCCGAACGGAGCCAGAGGTCCAGATCTTCTTCCAATTTTTGGCGGCCTCTCATGACTTCAAGGATCGCATCAAATTCATGGGCACAATAGGCGCAGTGAGTCACATGTTCGACAATTTTGGCTTTGTTTCTCCGAGAAGACGTTGGCTGAAAGAATTTTAAGAGAGCGGCCAGCGAAGGGCATTTCCTTCGTGAAGGGGGAATTTTTTCGCTGATGAGCGTCTTATAAAGCTCACAGAGCTCTTTATGGGTGATCTTCATAGTCGATTTCTCTCTCTTTTAATTTTTTCTTTAAATCAGATAATCCCCGGTAGAGCAGGTTTCTGGTTTTGTCATTGCTCCAATGGAAATAATGGGCGATTTCTTCGATCGTCATGCTCAAGAAATAGAGCTTAACCACCTTGCGGCGAGATTCAATCAGGGAGTCGACGGCCCGTCCGACAATTTCTTTGAGATCCTTTTCCGTATGAGAAAGGCGGGAGAGATAACTGTTTTTTTGCTCTGAAATCCTCTTGTTGATTTCGCAATTGTAAATTCCTTCTTCTCTTTTTATTTTTCGAATCTGATCAATGACAGAGGAATCCACAATCTTCTTTATATAAGACGCATAATTCGTAATCTTTTTCTCACTGTCCAGGACTTTCCATATTTTTATTTTGATTTCCTGTAGAATATCATTGGCATCAAGGCCTAACTTATAGAGGTTGAATTTTTGAATATGGATATTTATGAATCGTGAAAATCGATCGATGAGGGATTTAAATTCCTGGACTTTATTTTCGTTTTGATCCATTTTGGACTCTACGGAATTCTTGGGAATAGATGGGCATGACACCACCATTAATATAGATGAAACATTTCTCTTTTTTTTCTCAAAAATTCAATTTCTTTGAGAATATTTATATGCTGACGGCGTTTTAATGATATTGTAGTTACCAATGCATTCTATCATGATCCTTAGTGATTTGGAAGAGGCCCATATCATTGGCAAAAGCCCAGCCGTTGAAGAGAAGCGGGCGTTTATCAATAAAATTGCGAACTGCCACAAGAGTGTACTGATTTTGGGAGAAACGGGAACCGGAAAAGATTTAATGGCCAGAACTATTCATGACAGAAGTCACAGGAAATCGGCTCCTTTTGTGGCCGTCAACTGCACACATTTCCCGGATGAGTTATTTGAGTCGGAGCTTTTTGGTTATGTGCAGGGCGCCTTTACAGGAGCGGCCAGGAACAAACCGGGTTTGCTGGAATCGGCAAAAAGCGGAACCGTCTTTCTGGATGAAATTGGAGATCTTCCTTTTCATCTTCAAACAAAACTTCTCCGGATCGTGGAACAGAAGGAATTTCGGCGGATCGGAGAAACCGGGATGAGGAAGATTCAGGCGCGTTTCATATTTGCGACAAATACGTACTTGCCGGAAGAGGTCCGGCGCGGCAAATTCCGGAAAGATCTCTACTTCAGAATCAGTGTTCTCAAATTTTTCATCCCTCCCTTAAGAGAAAGAAAAGAAGATATCCCTCTGCTGGTCGACCATTTTCTTCATAGAGAAAATGGGAAGTGGCATACAAATAAAGAGATCACGTTCAATGCTATCAAAAAATTAAAGACATATGATTTTCCCGGAAATATCAGAGAACTCCAAAATATTCTTGAACGGGCCTTCCTTCTCAGCGAAAATGACCGGATTGATGAGGAGGCCATTCAATTTGAGAGAGAAATATCCATACTCAGGGAGCCGTCCGGGCGGGTGGCGGATGCGCTCAGGGAGACACTGGAAAATTGTCGGTGGAACAAAACAAAGGCCGCCCTAGAAATCGGCAAGAGCCGAAGGCATTTCTACCGTCTATTGGAAAAATACCACATGTCCGACTGCATTCGGAAAAATTATTAAACCCTTTAAAAAGTCCTTGAATGGCTTGACTTTTTCATTTTTATTCATTACTATCTCTATTCCTAAACGAGAAAAGAATCCTGTTTTTTAAGATCACAGACATCTCTTTAAAGAATTTATTATCAGTTTAATAAATGTAGGTTTCCATATGTGGGAAGAAGCGATTGACGATCTTGAAGTCGAAAGTCAGCCGCGGAGTCTGATTTTCAACCTTCCGTTCTTAAAAGAAAGGATCGACACGATCATCGTCTTTCTGATCATCGTCAGCAGTGCCCTCATCCTGATCGTGGCCATAAAATTTCAACTTTTTCAGTACTGGGCTGAATTTTTGCGGAGCACGAAATTTTTGAGGATTTCAACCTATCCTCTTCTTATTTCCGCCGCAAGTGTGGTCTGTGGCCTGCTCCTTCAGACAATCCTCTGGCTTCGTTATAAGCCTCAAAGCTTTGGTCTGGATGAAAAAGTCGATTGGCCTGTTGTATCGGTGATTATGTCGGCCCTGAATGAACAGGAACTGGTGGGAAAAGCGATCGATTCGATTTTCAACAGCAATTATCCTCAGGACAGGCTTGAAGTCATCTGTGTCAATGATGGCTCTACAGATCTAACGTTCTATTACATGATGAGGGCCAAGCTGAAATACGAAGACCGGATTAAAATCATCAATTTCAGAAAGAATTTAGGGAAGCGAAAAGCCCTCTATGCGGGAATGAAAAAATCAAAAGGAGAGATTATCGTCACCTTTGATGCCGACAGTAAAATCGGACGGAGTGCCATACGGAATCTCGTGACTCCGTTAATCAAAGACAAAACGACCGGTGCGGTCTCTGGACGGGTGGCTGTTTTGAACGAACGGGAGAATTTTCTGACGCGCATGCTTTCTGTACGGTATTCGATTTCCTTCGATTTTGGCCGGGCGTATCAGAGCGTTTATGGAACGGTTGTCTGCTGTCCGGGAGCCCTGACCGCTTATCGGAAATCTTTATTAAAAGGATTCGTCCATGAATTTTTAAATCAGAAGTTTCTCAACGCGCCCTGCTTTCATGGAGAGGATCGGGCGCTAACGACCCTGATTCTGAGAACGGGTCATCTGGTCCGCTATCAATCCAATGCGGTCGTCTATACGACGGTGCCCACCAGATTTAACAAAATGAATAAGATGTACCTCCGCTGGACGCGGAGCTATCTTAGGGAAACCTTTTTCCTCGCCCGGTTCATTTTTTCGGGCTACCGGTCAAAGAATCGGGCGTTGCCTATTGTGGACTTTCTCTATTTGAATTTTCTTCATCCCTTTCATCTGTTTTCTCTGAGTATTGTGGTTTATTCTTTTGCGATTAATCCCTTTTTCATGGTCCGTCACATGGCCTTCCTGGTGATATCCTCTTTTATACTTTCTCTCTATTATCTCCGGACAAACAAGAGTCTGGCCTTTCTCTATGGAATTCCTTACGGGATTATCACAGCTCTTTTTCTGTGGTGGATTGTCCCCTTCGCGGCCCTGACATTGAAAAACCAATCCTGGATGACCCGCTAGGACGGGAACTTCAGCGGAGGCTCAATTCAGGGAAGGCGTTTGTTTTTCTTTGAAAATTTCACGCCAATCATAATGATCCCTGCCAAGCAGAGAGAAATAATCCAGACCATCCACCGGTTGAAATTATGTGCATAGACGGTTTTATCGGCGTTTCCTGTGATCACGAAGCCCGCCCAGTAATACGGGTGTGAAAGGGGCGGGGAATGGATTAATTCCAGCTTGGCTCGACGGAGAGCGCTCATGATGGATTCCGAGGAATGAAGGTGATAGTAGAACCTGTCCATCAACTGGGCGCTGGCTTCGTCGTTGACCGCCCAGAGACTCATGAGGACGGAGGAAGCGCCCGCGTAAAAGAAGGCCCGGTTCAGCCCCTCGATTCCCTCTCCTCTGATGAACTTCCCCAGGCCGGTCTGGCAGGCCGACAGGGTGACAAGATCAGAGTTGATTCTTAAATTATAGAGTTCCCTCATTTGGACAAAGCCGTCTTCTGTGGAGTCCGGATTCAAGGAGAGGACGAGTGCCGAACGGGCGGGCTTTTTCTCATCGATCAGTCCATGTGTCGCAAAATGGAGAATTTTATAATTGGCCAGAGGACTCCTCTTCAGTTCATCTTCTGTCGCTTTTTCTCTCAGGAAGAGATCCGTCTTTTTCTTTTTGAAATGGGCGGCGATTTTTTCGACTTCCAAACCGCTATAGGTCAGTCTGAAGAAATGAAAGGCAGACGTGGAGTAGATATTCTGGAAAATGTCCGTGGCGACCTCCTCCCCGGCGGTTCCATTGATCTTGTAGAAAGGATCACCGAAGGCCAGCAGGTCTTTCTGCGGCCGGGCCTTCTGGAGATTCCGGCGTGTGATGATTTGCCGGAGAGAGGAGATGGAAGGGGCGTAGGCGACTGTATAATCATTGATCAGCCAGGAGCCCTTTTCTTTCCTGGTGAGAAGGGTTTCGAAAGGAAGAAAGTAAAGGATGTCATCCGGGATAAAAATGATTTTTTTTATTTTTTTATTCAAACCCGGCAAGAAGAGCTCCTCATACAATTCATAGCCCGGGCGGAAGTCAGAACTTTCTTTGTCCGAAATGATTCTCAGATATTCCGAGATTTTTGTCTGGATCTCTTTTCGCGGAGGTATGGGAAAGACCTGGAGAGTGTTGCGGGCGACGACAAAGGCATAGGAGCTTTCTTTTCCGATGGAGAAGGCAAAGAAGGCCGTATGCGCGTCAAGCATTTTTTGAGCCTCACTGAGATGGATGATTTCCGGATATTTCAAATTGGCATAGGCCGGGCTTGTTGTCCGTATTTCACTTTTGAGTTTTTCGAGCTGATCTTCGCAATTTTTTATGCCCTCGTTGATATCCAGTTTTTGCTGGGGGGTCAACTCCGGGGACAGGAGCTTCCTGTAGAGACCGGAAATTTCCCGCATGACTTGTTTTTCCTCGTTGATCAGTTTGATGTTCACTCCCTGTGAGATGTTCACTTCAGCCACTTCCAGGCTGTCCAGGAACGCCCTGGCCTTGGCTTTTTCCAGATAATTGAAAGCCTCGGCATCATAAGCGTCTTCCGTGCGGGATTCATGCAGGCGCAGCAGCACATCAATGAGGTTGTGGTAGGCCTCTATTCTTTTGTCCGTCCCGAGATAGCTGGCCCTGTATTCTTCGAGCTCAATCGTTGAACGGGTGCTCTCGATGACCGAGATGGAGTTTTTGTAATTTTTGAGGGCTTCCGGGAGCCGATTTTGCTTTTTATAGACATTGGCAATCTCGAGATAGGCTTCCCACAGCACCTGTCCTCCCTTGAATTCAAGGGCCAGGTCGATCGCTTTTTGAAAGGAATTGGTGGATTCTTCGTAATTGCCCAGATTGTAGTGGACGATTCCGATGTTATTCAGAATCATGCTTTTTGCTTCATCATCCCTGATGTCTTCTGCAGCTTTTAAAGCTTTTTGATAGTGCTTTAGAGCTTCAGAATAATTTTCTAGATCAGAGTATATATTTCCAATATTATTCAACACACGAATTTCAATTTTTTGATTTTTTATTTTTTTTACAATTTGAAGACAATTATAAAAATAGTCTAATGCTTTATATAAATCTTCTATGCTGTTTAAAAGCAATCCTTTATTTCTGTATATGGTCCCGATATTGTTTAAACCAATTGAGATATAATCTTTACCGAAATATTTCTGGTCAATTTCTAACGCTCTATTGATGTATACCAGAGCTTTATCGTAGTTTCCCATTTCTCTGTAAATAAGTCCAATATTGTTCAGACACTCCGCTTCACCTTCGACGTTTTTTAATTTTTCCGCAATTTCCAGAGCGTTTTCATAGTGTGTGAGGGCGTTAGAATAATTATCTATTTTCCAGTAATAGAGGCCCAGGTTATTAAGACAATTCCCTTTCTCTCTTGTATGATTTAGAGTTTCTGCAATGTCCAGGGCTTTTTTGTTGAGGCGATAGAATTCCGGAAAATTATTCATTTCCCAGTAAGTGAGGCTCATCTGGCGGAGGCATTTGAGCTCGTGTTCCTGGCTGTTGATCTTTCTGGCCAGGTCAATGGCCCTGGCAAAGCTGTCAAGGGATTTCTGGTATTCGCCTGAAGACCGGAATTCCTTGGCTTCATTATAGAGTTTATAGATGGCAAGCGCCTGGAGGCAGAACTCTTCAGATTTCTTCAGTTCGCATTTTCGGGCGAGAGAGAGGGCTTTTGAATTATAGTCTGCAGACTCTTTAAGATGGCCCATATTCCAGGAAAGCAGGGACAGCTTGAGCAGAGGCTCAATTTCAGGTGCTTCGGATTTGTTTTTTCGGGCGAGGGCCAGGGACTTTTCGAAAAAGCCCTGAGATTCGTCAAAATTACCTTCTATCCGGCACTCCTCTCCTTTTTTTATAAGGTCGAAATACTGTTTTTCAAAGTTTGAGAGAGGATTTTTCTCTGATGGAAAAAGTGGCGTCAGAGAATAAATAAAAATCAGGAATTGCGCCGCTTTTTTTATTTGAATCATTTTCAAAATATTTTACTAACTATTTTTAAAGAAATTATCTCCGAAGAGAGGAAGACGGTCAATCCCTCTTAAGGATTAGCCGGGGGGTGATTTTTTCCGCTTTCCCTCACCTCTGGAGGTGAGAAATATTTATATTATTGATTTAATTTAGATTGGAATAATGGAATTTATTAAAAAAAATACAGAAATTTAAATTTTAAAGACTATTTCAGTCCAGTTCTACTTTAAATTAATCAATCGCCTTTACTAGGTCTGCCAATTACCAAATCACCAGTCGGCTTGGCTTTTGTACTTGTGCTTGAATCGATAACGCTCTTCTCAACGGTTTCTTTGGATCCCGTATCGAAGATCACGCTGATAGAAGGGAAGAACGAAAAGGGAAAAAGTCCGAATTCCTTGAGCAAAACAGGCACGTTGGTTTTGGAAGCTTTTTTCTCAGCCGAGTTTAAACCAGGGACAGCGAGCATTAAAAATCCCACGCAGATAAAAATGGCAGTGGCTTTGACAAAGAATTTTTTAGGCATAGTTGCCTCCTCTTTAATTAGTACCTGGAGAAAAAGAAGAGTCAACGGTGGGGATGTTTAGGCAGACAAACGATTCCTCTATCTTCATTTTCATCCAAGGCGTTGAAATTAATTTAGAAGAATGAATATGTATTGTCAAGATTTTTTTTTGAGGTTCAGGCCTCATAACTTGTTTATTTGGAATAAATTACAGAATAATACCCCCTTATTTAGTAGTCTTTTTTTTGCTATTCTATATATTGGGGGAAGAAATAAATTTATGCCAAAATATTTTTTGAAACCATGTGTGGCTTTATTCTTTTTTCTTAAAAAAATAATTAATTTCCCACTCTGATGTTTCCGGGCTGTCAGAGCCATGAACGGCATTCCGCTCAACTGAAAAGCCGAAGGTATGGCGCAGTGTATCGGGTTTGGCGAGGGCCGGATCCGTGGCGCCCATGACGTGACGCCAATGAGAAATGGCGCGCTCTCTCTCGAGAACCAATAATAAGATTTTTCCAGAGGACATGAAATCTGTCAGGCTTTCGTAGAAAGGTTTGTCTTTATGGACGGCATAAAATCCCTTGGCTTCTTCCTTTTTGAGATGAATCATCTTCAGGCTCAGAATGTTAAAGCCCTCGTCCTCGATTCGCTGGATGATTTTGCCGATGATTTTCTTTTTCACTGCATCCGGCTTGATGATGGCAAGAGTTTTTTCGACCATTATGACTCCTTGTCGGTTTTAACAAGCATACATTCATATAGCGCAAAACTCCTTCTTGAGTCAACTTTCGCGAGGTGCGGGTTGACAGGTCTTTTTAGAGTCCATACAATTTAACCGAATGGCGGACCGTAAAAAAAATTATAAGCGATTAAAGAAATCTTGTGCGGATATGGGAATTTCCCTTTTTGGGGTGGCCGCTATCATAGAGGTCAGGGAAGAATTCTGCCTCGAAAAAGAGATCAGAGACAGGTTTGACCGGGGGATCTCTCTGGGGAAGAGAATCATTGATCCGGTCATTGAGGGAATCAAAGACAGGCCGACGCCGCTGTATTTTCATCATTATCGCCAGCTTAATTTTTTTCTGGATCGAGCCGCTCTCTTACTTTCTTCGCACATCCAGGACCTTGGCTTCGATGCCCTGCCCATTCCCGCCTCCCAGATTATTGATTGGGAAAAACAGAAGGGGCATGTCTCTCATAAAAAAATTGGCTTATTGGCCGGCCTTGGCTGGATGGGGCGGAACAATCTTCTAGTCAATCCTGAATTTGGAGCGAGGTTTCGGCTGGTGACGGTCTTAACAAACATGCCTCTTGAGACAGACAAGTCCCTTGAAACCGACTGCGGCAAATGCTTGAGATGCCTTGCTTCCTGCCCGGCCCAGGCCATCAAGGAAAACATCAAGGATTTTGACCATAAAAGCTGTTACGCGAAGCTCAGCGAATTCAGACGAATGAACATCGTTAGTCAGCACATCTGCGGTGTCTGTGTCAAAGCCTGCCGGGGAGCTTCCAGAGATTAGGAGAATCTGAAGCTCTCTATTATGTAGGGATCCTGAGCGGGAATGGATAAGAATCCATAAAGACTAATTTTCCGATTTCTTACAGGGAACCCAGACCTCTGTCCGCAGCTCTTCCGGTTTGATTTTTGAGGGGTCCGCGTCCAGATAGCGCTCCATAATCGGGCCGTCTACAATATAGCCGTTGGCTTTTAGCCATTCAAGTATCTTGTTGATTGTATGGACTGTGGTTTCATATGATCCGACATGAATACGGACGGCCACAGCCGTATAACCCCACTGTTTCTTTTCCAGTGGCGCCAATGGCATGACCTGCGGAGTCACAGGGAATCCGATTTCCCAGGACAGTTCTTCTGGCTCGACCTCTTCAGGGCTGTTGTAATAGACTCCGATCATCGGGCCCATCAGAGGGAAGAGATTTTGATTCTTCATGGCCTGCATCAGCATGCCGATCACTTTTCCAATCTCTGTATAAGGTCCTTGATAAGGCACGCAGGCATAAGTGAAGGGCTCAATGTCCTTAAGGGCGACGTCCGTTTTTTCCTGGCCCGGATGGGCAGGGGTGGGGGAAAATGTAAGGAACGAGATAATGACAGGGATTGTCGAGAAAACTCCTAATCTTTTCATGCGTGTTCCTCCTGCCGATGGTAGGATTTTAATTCCCATTTTTGGGTGATGTCTCTCCAAAAAACAGATAAATCTTCTGAAATTCTTACATGAAAAGTATACCCACGTTAAAAAATAAATTCAACTATAATCAAATGCCCAAAATTTTGTGCAAACTCTGAAAACTCTTTGACTGTCAACCTGTTAGAAAAAAAATCGCCCACTTTTCCACAAACTTATTCACAAGAATTGTGGAAAAGGCGAAAATTATTTTTTATTCTTCACGTTTTTGTCGAACCATTCAAACATTTCGGCCAGGACATGAAGGACCGATTCTCTGGCGGCATAGCCGTGACTTTCATGAGGAAGCAGAACCAGCCGGGCCGTTCCTCCAAATCCTTTTAGGGCGGCAAAAAGTCTTTCTGATTGAATCGGAAAGGTGCCGGAATTGTTGTCCGCTTCGCCATGGATGAGCAGAATTGGCTCGTTGATCTTGTCCGCGTGCATGAAGGGCGACATTCGGATGTAAGTCTCAAGGGCTTCCCAGAGGGTTCTCCTTTCGCTCTGGAAGCCGAATGGAGTGAGTGTCCTGTTGTAAGCGCCGCTCCGGGCAATTCCGGCCGCAAACAGGTCACAATGGGCGAGCAGGTTAGCCGTCATAAAAGCTCCGTAGCTGTGACCTCCGACTCCGACACGGGCAGGGTCTCCGACACCCATGGAATCGAGCTTGTCGATGGCGGCCTTGGCGTTGGCCACAATTTGCCGGACGAAAGTATCGTTCATGGTTTTAGGGTCTCCGATCACGGGCATTTGGGCGTTGTCAAGCACGGCGTAGCCCTGGGTGACGAAAAACAGCTGGGAAGGCCCTCTGAAAAAAGTGAATCTGTTCGGTGATCCCCTGACCTGACCGGCTGTGGACGCATCGCTGTATTCGAGCGGATAAGCCCAGATGACAACCGGAAGTCGTTCTCCCTCTTTATAGTCGGGCGGGAGGTAAAGTGTTCCGGAAAGCTCCACTCCGTCCTCTCTCTTGAATTTAATGAGATCTTTGGTCATTCCCGTAAGCTGTGGAGCCGGATCTTTGAAGTCCGTTAAAGGCTGTCTCTTTTTTGTCTTCAGATTGACCAGATAATAGTTGGGCGGCTCAGTTTTGGATTCGTAACTGATGACGGCCAGATTCCGGGAATTTCCAATGAAGCCAATGAAGAATTCATAGCTTGTCTCTCCGCACTGAAACAACCTCTTTTTTTTCATGGTCTTGAGGTTCATCTGATCCAGGAAAGGCCGGTCTCCCTGGGGCGATGAGCCTCTTCCGGATAGATAAATCCAGTCTTTGTCCTGAACCGCGATGCGCTCACCCCTCGGAGTGGTTTTCGACACGATCATTCCGGGGTCTTTGTACTGGTCCCGGGCGCTCAGGTCGAATATTTTTTGAAGAGTGATCGGAGATTGATCTGTGTGGATCAGGTATGTCGTGCGCCATCTTTTCTTCCAGTCGTATTCGGTGACTAATGCGGCGCCAGGGATTCCGAGCCAGTTCAATCCGGCGAGCCGATGCGGGAGTTTGATCCCCTTCGTTGGACTTCCTTTGAAAGGAGCGGGGAGACTCACGAGTTCATCGCGGAAGGGAACGTCTTTTTCGGGATTTCCTTCGTCCAGAGCTTCAACCCAGACAAGAGTCGAAGGCTTCAAGGGCTCCCAATCGACACCTCTTGGGCCTGTGGGAACGCCGTTCATGGGGATTTCGTCAGCCAGAGGGAGGTCGGCCAGGAGATGCACAAGTTCGCCGTTTCGATTCCACACTTCAAGAGAATGAGCAAACCGGTAATAAGGCACGCTGTAGGAGAATGGCTTCTTGACTCTGTCCACCAGGATATAAGTGCCATCGGGCGAAGGAGTAATTTCCGAGTATATTCCGGGTTTGCCGATCTTGCGATTCTCTCCGGTCGCCACATTCACTTCGACAATTTGTCCGGTTGCATAAAATTCAAAAAGAGCCTCGTCATAGGAATTTTTCAAGAGGTCCTGGTACGTTGCCGCCTTGATGAATTTTCCGGCTGTTTCCTGTATATTCGGCCCTACAGGCACTTGCGGCGCTTTGGGGGGATTTCCTCTCTCTTCGACAGTCAGAGTCACAAGGAGGTGGCGGTTATCCGGCATCCAGACAAAGCCTGAGCCGAGGATGGCATTGACGCAGGGGGCAGTTATAGATCTGGCCTTGCCTGAGGCTGTGTCCGCGGCCCAGATTTCCACTCCGCTTTCCGTGTAGCCGGGAAATGCGATCCATAGCCCGTCATGAGACCACTGGGGAAATCCGAATTTCATCCCTTCAGGAAGGGAGATGCGTTTCGTTTCTCCGGTTTGAATTGTTTTGAGAATAAGACCCGTATAGAAGACGATTTGTTGCCGGCTGTTGGTGTCAGGTGTGATTCTCAATCCGGCCAGCCTCTGCAAGGGCTGGGCGAGCTCAGCTATCGAGGGTATGTTCTTGTATTCAGCAAGGAGCGCTCGATCACCGGCCGGACTCATGAGAGCACGGGGCAGAGGCGGAGCATCAAGGATGTCAATGACTTCCTTGGGGGGGAGCTTATAGGGCTCCTGGGCAAAAAGAAATATTCCTGAGAAAAAAACAATGGACATTAGAAAAAATTGCATCCATTTCTTCATGGAAACCTCCTCTGTCAACAGAGAAACATTTGTTATGATTTATATCTTAAATAAATGAACAATTTCAACAGGCAATTCAAAAAGTGTCACGGCAAAGTGATAATGTCCTATTTGGGCAAAATGAAAATGTCCGGTTAATAGGAAAAGGAGTAAGGTACTTCTTTCATAGCGAGAGCTGGAAG
>JBAVVD010000017.1:0-23106 GCA_049697115.1 Candidatus Aminicenantales bacterium | reverse complement strand
AACCCGGCTTTGCCGGGCGGCGAGGATGTCTGAGCTTCTCTGGAAGCGAGTTCCGCAGCCGCCTCCAAGAGCGAAGAGGGAACGGCGTGAAAAACCTGAAGGGAAGCGAGGCCTTTCCGGATATCTCCTTGAATGAATCCGCACATAATGGAAGAGAACCATTGAATTAATAAATCAAAGGAGGGAGTCGTGGGTCTTTTTATCTGGGTGGCTTATGGCACAAGCCTGGGAGTAGCCTTAATTTTTTTCCTGCACCACCAGCGAATCTTGACAGCCAGAAAAAAAATGGCCGGCATGCTCCTGGTCAAATGGTCGTCCCTGTTCAATCTGTCTTTTCCCATGAGCTGGGTGCGGTGGGCCGCCGTGTTCCTTTATCTCGGTTGGTGTGTTTATCAGATTTCTGTGTCTCCTGGATCCAACAGCGGGCATATGAGCCTCATGCTGCTGGTTTTGCTTTTCAGCTTTTCCCCGCGAGGAAATATCTATGTGGGCTCGGAGGGCATTGTATTCAGGATGAAGTTTATTCCCTGGACGGCCGTTCGAGAAAGAAAAATGGTGATGAGGGGAAGGCGGAACTATCTGGAATCACATCTGTGGAGAATTCCTCTACCTGGAAATGCCCCCGATTTGACACACCAAACATAAGTCTCTGAGTTTCTATTTCGTTATATCCCGTTATCCCGCCTGTCCTTCTGTTTTTCTCATGAGCTTCAGAAGTTTTTCCGCCTCCTTAGGCGGAGAGGTGAGGAGGCTGACAGCCACCACGGCTGTAAAAGAGAAGATAAAGGCCGGCACCCATTCGGAAACCGCTGCCTTGAGCGGGGGGATGGAAGACCAGATGATTTCGACAGCCGTGCCTGTGAGTATGCCGGCTACGACTCCCCATTTGGAGATCCTCTTCCAGTAGAGGGAGAGAAGAATGGATGGGCCGAAGGCGGCGCCCAGTCCTCCCCAGGCAAAGAGGACCAGATAAAAGACCAGTTTTTTAGCCAGGGCTCCGAAGATGAGGGCCACAACAGCCATAACAAAAGTGGCCAGCCGGCTCCAGAAGACAAGGCTTTTCTAAGTCAGCTCTTTTCCTCTGGCAAATATCTTCTGGTACGCATCCCTGATGATGGCCGAGGAAGCGACAAGGAGCTGGGAGTCTGCGGTGGACATCAATGCCGCAAAGATGGCCGCAATCGTAAGCCCGAACAGAAAAGGATGAAGATGCTGGGAGCCGAGCACAGGATAGATATTCTCCGGATTCTTTCCAGGAAGCAGCGAGACATCCTTGTAAAAAGCCCTTCCGGCAAGTCCGACAAAGACCGCCCCCCACGCCATTAGGACATTCCAGATGGTCCCGATGAGGCCCGTCATTTTCAGCTTCTCCGGATTTTCGATGGACATGTATTTATTAAGGATGTGGGGATTTCCCGGCGAGCCGAATCCAATTCCCACAAATCCGATGAGGGCGCCCCAGGAAATGGCAAAGGGATCGATGAATTTCGGAGACAACTCTTTTAATGCCGCTAGAAGGAGGGGCAGTCCCCCGAATTGGGCGATGGCGATGGCAGGAAGGGCCATCAGGGCAAAAATCATAAAAATTGCCTGAATCATGTCAGTGAGGCAGACTGCCAGGAATCCACCCATCATCGTGTAGAAGATGACGATCGCCGCTGTGATCAGCACTCCCTGAAACTGGGTAACGCCGAAGCTGGCCGATAGAGAGACGCCTCCGGCGTTGAACTGGGCCGATACGTAGGCCACCATAAAAATGAGAATGGGAATGAGCGCAAAAATCCTGACCAGATGGGTTTTGTCTTCGAACCTCGACTCCAGATAATCCGGGATAGTGATGCAGTCCATCTTTCCGGTGAAATAGCGAAGTCTTTTCCCGGCGCGGAAAAACAGAAAAACTTCCATGAGGATATATCCGACAACGGCCCAGACCGCGCTGACTCCTCTGGTGAAGGCCATGCCTGACATACCGATGAGAAGCCAGGCCGAGCGTCCGGATGTCACAGCCGCCAGGGCCACGACAAACGCTTTCATTTTTCTTCCGCCGAGGAAAAATTCCCCGATACCTGAGGAAGAAAAACGGGTGGTGATGATCCCGATCAAGACCATAAGGAGAAGGTATCCCACAAAGGCAATGACGGCCCAGGTGTTTGCGCTGACCGCGACCGCGCTCATTTCGTCCTCTCCTTCCGGAGATAGAGAATAACGGCAAGAATGATAATGGACACGGGCATGATGAGGAGTCCGAAAATGGTTCGTAGCATCGCCACCTCCTATTTATCCGGACTGTTTTTGCAGAAAAAAATTATACAAAGGAAAAACCGGTTTGACAAAGTATTCCGCTATTTTCCCCAGATGTTGTATTTTTTCACCAGATGGTGTGGATGATAGGAGAGCTTGGCGCGGCGCAACCCGGCGAGGCCGATGTCCTGTTCCCGATTGATATAGGGATAGCCGGACCATTCATTTTTAATGAATTCGCGGTTGATGAGCTGGGACAGGCCTTCGTATTCCGGACTGACAATCTCGATGTGGATGACGGCGGTATCCGGTCCCAACTTTTCGCCGATGGAAAAAGCGGCGATTGCCCCATCCACCTCAATTGCACATCCGGTTAAGCCCAGAGTTTTAAAATGCCTGAGGGATTCCTCAATGGTATCTTTCTGGGCCGCCATCAGCCAGCCGCTGATGCCTTTTCCCCTGACCCATTCCTCGACGAGACGGAAGCAGTCTTTCAGGTGTGCGGGCGTCAACCGGAGATAGCGGTAGGCATGGCTTTTTTCGAATTTTTTAATGCGGTTTCGCTTTCCGTCATATTTTTTGCCCCGGAGTTCGGCCAGGTCTTTCGAGAGGTAAACGTAGTCGAAATTGTTTCGGTCCGGTTCGCTCCGGTATTCCGGGCAGTGCTGGAGGGCGAATGTTTCCGGAACGCGGGAAAGGCGGGGAGCGAAGGAAAGGCAGGTGGCGATGGTCTTTTTAAGTTCCCGATCGCCAATCGGCGGGAGAAAATAGGCCGGTTCAGAAGGAGGCTCGCAGAGGATGCAGAGGTTCTCGTGGATGGTGGTCAGTTTGGGATGTTCGAAGTTCCTCCAGATAAATATATTGCTGAAATTGATTTCACACGCCTCGGAAGGATATCTGTGAGTGAAAGCTCGGATTCGCTCCTGGTCCTCGAGGCCGATCATCTTGAATCCCGGAAACCGGGGAAGAGTCATCGGCCTTTCCTCTTCATTACCGTGCAGAGCTCCTTGCGGCAGCCCTCACACCATTCGGGATCTTTGACCATGGAGGGAGGCACGGTACCGGACCTGGTAAAGCCGAATTTTTCGAAAAATTCCGGAATGAGAGTCGCCAGATAGATATCCCGGCTCGTCTGGCGGATAAGGGCACGGACAAGCTGTCTGGCCGCGCCGCGGCCGCGAAATTTTTCCTCCACTCCCAGAGAACAGAGCTCCATAAAACCTTTATGCCGCTTGAGCGCGCCGATGCCGATAATCCTTCGGCCTTCCTCGGCGACAAAGAATGCATCTTCCTCCATGCCTGGATATTCGAGCCCGAATTCTCCGGCCAGGCGATGGATATCAGAAAAATCGGTTTGCCGTGCCTTCCAGATACGCATAGGCAGCTATTATACCACCCTCTTTCCCGCAGGCAACACACCCCTGACCAGAAGGAAATTGACCGCGGCCTGAGCCTGTGCTATATCTAAAGAGGATATTTTGCTGGCCAGCGTGCAAATTTATAAACGTGGATTATTCATGGATCAATTCTTCAGGATTTACGAATAATCCAGGTCAATAATCTGTTTGGATTAATCTAAGGAAAGATGGTGACTGTAAGGTTTGCGCCGAGCCCGACCGGATACCTCCATCTGGGAAGCGCACGGACAGCCCTTTTTAACTGGCTCTACGCCCGGCATACAGGCGGCCGGTTTTTGCTCCGGATCGAGGATACGGACAGGGCGCGCTCGGAAAAAAAGTATCTGGACGAAATTCTGGAGGATCTTGGCTGGCTCGGAATCGACTGGGACGGAGAGCCGGTCTTCCAAAGCGGACGATTCGAGCTGTACCGGAAAAAAGCCGAAGAACTTCTCTCGCAGGAGAAAGCCTATCGCGAGGGAGATGCCGTTGTTTTCAGGATAGTGCCGGGCCGCACTATTGACGTCGAAGACATGATCCACGGACAGATCACTTTTCAAACGGAGAATATCAAGGACCAGGTCATGATCAAGTCCGACGGCTCCCCGGCCTATAATTTCGCCTGCGTTGTGGACGATACGGACATGGGCGTGACCCATATTCTGAGGGGCGACGACCATATCTCCAACACGCCGAAACAGCTTCTGTTTTACGAGGCCCTCGGCCAGACACCGCCGAAATTCGGCCATATGCCCTTAATCCTGGGGCCGGACGGAGCCAAGCTCTCCAAGCGCCACGGCGGCGTGTCGGTCCAGGAGTATAAAAATGAAGGATTTCTGCCTGAGGCCCTGGCCAATTATCTCATCCTTCTGGGCTGGACTCCTCCCGGCGAGGGCGAAATTCTTCTTTTGCCTGAGGCGGCAAAGATTTTTGAAATATCCGCTATGAACGATGTCCAGGCCAAATTTGACATACAGAAGCTCAAATGGATAAACGGCGAATACATCATGAAAAAAGCAGCGGAAGAGCTTTTCCCCCTGATTAAAAATCAGCTTTTAAGGGAAGGAGTGGATCTCAGCGGAGTGTCCGATGATTTTATAGCGAAGCTTCTGAACCTCTACAAAATCCGGATCAAGACTTTCCATGAGTTTGTCGAGCTGACGGACAGCTTTTTCAAGGAAGACTTTCAGGTGGATGAAGCCGATAGAAGGAAATTCCTGGAGCCAACTCGATACAAAGAGTCTCTCCGCGAGTTTGCCGCCCGGCTGGAGACGCTTGAGGACTTCGACCATGAGAGTATTGAAGCCCTCTGCCGGGACCTCGCCCAGAAAAAAGGAATCAAGGCCGCAGACATCATCCATCCCGCGCGCCTGGCCGTAACCGGCAAGATGCACGGGGCCGGGCTTTTTGAGCTGATGGAACTCCTCGGCAGGGAAAAAGTCATTCGCCGCATGAGAGGCGCTGCACAATGAGCACTCCAAAGGACACTCCAAAACCCAAAGAAAATTTCATCCGTGACATCATCGACACAGACATCAAGAACAACAAGCACGGAGGCCGCGTCCACACGCGGTTTCCTCCTGAGCCGAACGGCTTTCTGCATATCGGCCACGCCAAGTCTATCTGCCTGAATTTCGGCCTGGCCGCGGATTACGGCGGCCTGTGCAATCTCCGCTTCGATGACACAAATCCTGAGACCGAGGAGCCGGAATACGTCCGGTCCATTCAAGAAGATGTACGCTGGCTGGGATTTGACTGGGAAGACCGCGAATACTATGCCTCGGACTATTTTGAGCAACTCTACGCATATGCCGTGGACCTCATTAAAAAAGGAAAAGCCTATGTCTGCGACCTGAGTGCCGAAGAGGTGACGGCCTTTCGGGGGACACTGACCGAGCCTGGAAAAGTGAGCCCTTTCCGCAACCGTCCCGTGGAGGAGAACCTGGACCTTTTTCGCCGGATGAGGGCCGGCGAGTTTCCGGACGGTTCGAGGACTCTCCGTGCCAAGATCGATATGGCCCACCCCAACCTCCTCATGCGCGATCCGGTGCTCTACAGGATCCGCAGAGCCCATCACTACAGATCCGGCGACAAATGGTGCATCTATGCCACTTATGACTGGGCCCACGGCCAGTCGGATTCCATCGAAGGCATCACTCATTCCATCTGCACATTGGAGTTTGAAGTCCACCGTCCGCTCTACAACTGGTTTCTCGACCAGTTGGGCATCCATCATCCCCAGCAGATTGAGTTTGCCCGGCTCAACCTCAGCCACACGGTTCTGAGCAAGCGCAAGCTGTTGGAGCTCGTCAGGGAAGGGCATGTGAGCGGATGGAATGACCCCCGGATGCCGACCCTGTCCGGATTGCGCCGGCGCGGGTACACGCCGTCATCCATCCGGAGATTTTGCGATGAAATCGGCGTGGCTAAAGTCAACAGCATCGTGGACATGGCCATGCTTGAGAGCTGCCTTCGCGAAGAGCTCAACCGGACAGTGCCGCGGGTGATGGCCGTGCTGAAGCCCCTGCGGGTGGTGCTCGTCAACTACCCGGAAGACAGGGTCGAAGAACTGGACTGCATCAACAACCCAGAAGATCTGAGTATGGGAACCCGAAAAGTCCCCTTTTCACGGGTTCTCTATTTGGAGCGGGATGATTTTATGGAAAATCCGCCCAAGAAATTTTTCCGTCTGTCCCCGGGGCGGGAAGTGCGGCTGCGCTATGCCTATTTCATCACCTGTGTGGATGTGGTCAAAGACCGCCGGACGGGTGAGGTCGAGGAACTCCACTGCACCTATGATCCGAAGACCAGGGGAGGGGATTCTCCGGACGGACGAAGCCCTAAGGCGACAATGCACTGGGTTTCGGCCGCCCATGCCGTCCCGGCGGAGGTGCGGATGTATGACACGCTTTTCACAAAAAGGGACCCTGGTGAGCTGGAAGAAGGGGAGGACTGGAAGTCGAATCTCAATCCGAAGTCCCTGGAAGTTCTGACAGACTGCAGGCTGGAACCGAGCTTAAAAGAGGCGGCGTCCGGAAGCCGGTATCAATTCGAAAGACTGGGATATTTCTGTGTGGACACACTCGATTCCAAACCCGGCCATCCTGTTTTCAACCGCACAGTGACCTTACGGGACACCTGGGCTCGAATCATCAAAGCCGGCCGCGAGAACGAGTAGCGACGCCGGGGCGGACAACGGGTCTCAATTCTCAAACATTAAGTCTTAAGCCTCAACACCGCCAATCACTTCAAAGGCAAATATTTTTTAGGAAACTTGGAAACGACCGTGTAGTTGGGGTCCACCACATTCGCCACCTGGGCCGTGCCCACCTGGGAGAGAATCTGGAGGGCGTCCCATCGGCTGAAGCCGTATTCGGATTCCAGCCACTTGACCATTTCAACATGAGCAATCCGGAAAGCATCCATAAGCGGCCTGATTGACCCTGCCACCATAATGTAGTCCTCATTCTCCAGCCGCGGCCATGCGATTTTTTTCCCCTTGACGAGGTCCAGCTGCAATGTCACATCTGCGGTGGTTTCAATGCCGCTTCCTGTAATCTCGCCGTCTCCCTGGAGTGCATGCACATCCCCAAAATAAAAGTAAGCCCCTTTATGGAATATTGGCAGGTACACGGTCGCCCCCTCCCGCGCCTCAGAAGTATCCATATTGCCGCCGAAATCATAGGGCACGCCTCCTGGAATAGCTTGATCTTCGGGAGGAGCTGTGGCGAGACGGCCCAACATGGGAATGAGCTTCACCTGGATATCCTTCATCTTACTGTTCGGAAGACGAAGGGTGGCGACCATTTTCTCAGAGTCAATCTGCCATATATATATCTTTGAGGGAACCGGCTCGTGAAGCATGGGGGTGGTCTCTGTCGCTGTCAGTGACCCATAGACGGTCGATGTCCCGGATCTTCCCGTCTGAATGTTCGGGCGAATCTTTAGAATTTTCACCACAAGCGTGTCATTGGGAGTGGCGCCTTCGACATAGATGGGCCCAACTTCTCCAGGCCAGGGGCCGTCTTTCCCGATAAAATAATCCGAGAACAGGGTGCTGGTTTCAATCCGGTCTCCTGGCTTGACGTGGAGAACCGGTTTACGGACAGCATAGGTCTGGCACCCTTGCGATGGCTTGAAGCGGTGAGTTTTGGCAACGCCAGATCCAATGATGAGAACAGATAAACCAAACAGGAGAACCGCTCTTCGAAACATAATTATGACCTCCTTTTAGAAAGTAGTGTTAGGTATACGGAAGTATATCAAAGTATATGGAAGTATGCCTAGGATGGTCACAATTTGGTCACAGCTTTGTCCTTGGTCAATCTAGGAGACTCTCTATTCATTCAAAAAGCGCCGGACCGTCTTGGGGAATCCTGAAAAAAGTTCCCTCGAAAATCGGACGATCTTGTGTGCCCGTCTATTCTCTGTAGAAATCTCGGGCGATAAATTTTACTTGCCTGTGGTAAATTGAAGGGAAAAAAGTCATAATAAAAGAAATGAAAATCAAAATAAAGACACACGCTCTCTCATTGCGATTAAAAATAAAATTCCTATCCCCTCGGTAGTGCGAAGGATAATCAAATGAAAGCGGATAAGTTCTCTTTTCAGAAGATTGCATTCGTCGGGAACTACATTCCGAGGCGGTGCGGCATTGCGACGTTCACGACCGACCTGTGCGAGGCGATTGCCCGGGAGGTGCCGACTACCAACTGTGTGGCGGCAGCGATGAATGACACGCCCGAGGGATATTCTTACCCCGACCGGGTGCGGTTTGAAATCGCCCAGAACGACGTGGATCAGTACCGGCAGCTCGCCGACTTCCTGAACATGGGCCAGGTTGACCTCGCCTGTATCCAGCACGAATATGGCATTTTCGGCGGGCTAGCGGGTAGTTACCTCCTGATAGCTGTGCGCAGGCTGCGGATGCCGATCGTCACCACGCTGCACACTGTGCTCAAGCATCCGGACGAGGCACAGAAGCAGGTGCTGATCGAGCTGTGCAGCCTTTCCGAACGCGTCGTCGTGATGAGCCAGCGGTCGGCGGAATTCCTGCAAGAGATCTACGCCGTTCCGGCGGGCAGGATCGACCTGATTCACCACGGCATACCGGACATGCCGTTCGTGGACCCGAACTACTACAAGGACCTGTTCGGAGTTGATGGGCGACGGGTGATTCTCACTTTCGGCCTCTTGTCGCCGAACAAAGGCATTGAGTTCATGATCAACGCACTGCCCGACATTATTCGCCGGTTCCCGGACGTGGTGTACCTGGTACTCGGCGTGACCCACCCCAACGTGAAGCGTGAGAAGGGGGAGGAGTACCGGCTAGGACTCCAACGCCTGGCACGCGATATAGGAGTCGCCGACAACGTAGTCTTTCACAACCGGTTTGTGGACATTGATGAATTGTGCCGTTTCCTCGGAGCAGCCGATCTTTATGTGACTCCCTACCTCGTTATGGAGCAGTCGGTGTCGGGCACGCTTGCCTACTCGCTGGGCACGGGCAAGGCGATTGTTTCCACGCCGTACTGGTACGCTGAGGAACTACTCGACAAGAGACGGGGCCAACTGGTCCCGTTCCGGGACGCAGGAGCACTGGCAAGTGCCTCTATCGAGCTGCTGGAGAGTGAAGCCGAGCGCCATGCCATGCGCAAACGGGCATATGCCTTCGGGCGAATGATGGTCTGGAAAGAAGTGGCACGGCAGTACCTCCAAACATTTGAGCGAGCGTCACAGGAACGGCTCATTTCCCATGCCCGACCCAGCCTGACGCACACGGCCGATATGTTGGACATCGACTTGCCGGAGCTGAACCTCAGCCACGTGCTGACACTCACCGATGACACCGGCATACTGCAGCATGCCCGAAGGACCGTGCCAAATCTCGCCGAGGGATATACCACCGACGATAATGCCCGCGCTCTGATCGCGGTGCTGCGCGCCCAGCAGGTCGATCAGGACAGCGAAGCATTACGTCGCCTGGCGACGCGCTATCTTGCCTTCCTAGACTATGCGCTAAACCGCGAGAACGGTCTGTTCCGCAACTATCTCGGGTACGACCGGCGCTGGACTGAACCGGCCGGGTCTGAGGACGCGCACGGCCGTGCGCTTTGGAGCCTGGGCTCGACAGTCGGGGCGTCGAAAGATGATGGAATCGTGGCCCTGGCGATGAACCTGTTTGAGGCCGGGCTGGCCGCGGTTGAAACTTTTTCCAGCCCGAGGGCCTGGGCATTCTCGCTCTTGGGAATCTGTTCGTTCATCAAGCGGTTCCCGGGCGCCAGCGAAGCGCGGCGCTTCCGCGACTCCATTGCTGCCCGGTTACTGCAGCTGTACCAGGCAAACGCCCATGAGGAGTGGCCGTGGTTCGAGCAGTCACTGGCCTATGAGAATGCCCGGCTTAGCCAGGCACTATTGCGCGCCGCGTCGGAGATGGAGAATCAGGAGATGGCTGAGGCCGGGTTGAAGTCGCTGGGCTGGCTGGTTCAGGTTCAAACCGCACCGGAAGGACATTTCGTGCCGATCGCGCACGTCGGCTGGCACCGGACCGCAGAACGCGCCCGGTTCGACCAGCAGCCGGTTGAAGCGCAGAGCACGATTGAGGCGTGTTTTCGGGCGTACCGCATGACCGGCGAGCGGCGCTGGCGGGAATGGATGGCGCGTGCATTTGAATGGTTCCTGGGCAGGAATGACCTGGGGTTGCCGCTGTACGACTACGCCACCGGCGGGTGCCACGACGGGCTGCACCCGGAAGGCGTCAACGCGAACGAAGGCGCGGAGTCGACGCTGGCTCTGATCTGCTCGCTGCTGACAATGCGCGTCGTCGCAACAATGAGTGAGGATGTAAGCACATGATGGACAGGCGCTTCCCGGAGCATCTGCTCTTCACCAGGAACTCGCACAACCCACTGCTGACCGCTGCGGACTGGCCCCATACCGTCAACGCGGTGTTCAATCCGGGCGCGGTCCGGCTCAAGGACGGCACCACGCTACTGCTCTGCCGCGTCGAAGACCGGCGGGGGATATCGAGCCTGTGGGCAGCACGCTCCAGCAACGGAGTGGACAATTGGAAAATTGACCGCGAACCAACGCTGCCCCCCGAGCCGGGCAACAACCCGGAAGAAGTGTGGGGCGTAGAGGATTCGCGGATTGTCTGGCTAGAGGAGATAGGCAAGTACGCCATCACCTATACCGCGTATTCGCAGACCGGGCCGGCGGTTTCGATGGCGTTGACCGTGGACTTCCACAGCTTTGAGCGGCTGCGGCTGGTAATGCCGCCGGAAGACAAGGACGCGGCGCTCTTGCCTCGGCGCTACCAGGGTTGCTGGCTGATGATTCACCGGCCGGTTACCGGACGTGGCGCCGCTGATATCTGGGTGGCGGAGTCGCCCGACCTACATCATTGGGGCAAGCACCGGCTCCTGCTGGCGGCACGACGCGGTGCGTGGTGGGACGCAAACAAGATCGGCATTGCCACACCGCTGATTGAAACCAAGCACGGCTGGATAATGATCTACCACGGCGTTCGCGTGACGGCGTCCGGGTCCCTCTACCGACTGGGAATCGCGCTCCTTGACTTGGCTGATCCGCGCCGGTGTCTGATGCGCAGTAACGAATGGGTGTTCGGCCCGCGTGAGGCCTACGAATGGCAGGGCGACGTTGCCGGTGTAGTGTTTCCTTGCGGCTACACTATCGGCGACGACGGTGATACAGTGAACATCTACTATGGGGCAGCCGACACATGCATCGGTCTGGCGACGGGCCGTATCTCGGAAATCCTCAACTGGCTCGATACCCACGGTGACGGCGGGTCCGACCACAGCCCCATGATCTAGGCTGTGATCCCGAGACACTTCGGCAAGGGGAGTGGTCTTTTCACTATTATTTGAATTAAATTTCCCGTTGTGATATAAATCAAAAAAAAGTTTGGGGATAAAAAGAATCCAGCAAGGAGAGAAAATTGAAAAACTGGAAAAAAATATTAGCGGCTTATTTTATAAAACAAAAAGAAGAAAGAGGAGAGAAAGACGAAAAGTTTAGTCAAAATAAATTGAGAGTTGAGAAATTTTATTCAACGATAGTAAATCCCGCTTTTGAGGAGCTTAAGTCTGAATTAACAAAATACGGAAGAGAAGTGGATGTATATACCGAAAGAAAAGATTATGCATCAATTATTGTACATTTCGAGGGTGAGGAAGAATTTGATTATTCGATAGAAATGATGATATCTCCAGGTCGTATATTTCCTCGTCCAGTAATTCATTATACAGAGTGGGCAAGTAGTAGGAGGTTAAGAACCGAGGGATCTTTAAGGACAGATATTCAGGACTATGATATCTCTGATATTAAAAAAGAGGAAATTATTGAACACTTTTTAAACGAATATAAGAATTATATTGAGGTTAAGCATTAAACTTTCTAGGCTGTCTTTTCAAGAAAATTATTCAACTCCAAACATATCTGCAATGAAGCTTTAAATCGCACAGGTGTTCTTACTTGAATCTGGGGAATAAGGAAGATGGTTTTACTAAAAAGAGGAGGTAAGAAGGATGGAGGAAAAATATTACATAGCAGCTCTGCAAGTCGATGATAGTGAATCTTATGATTCTTTAGAAGAGGCGACAGCTAAGGCGCATGGATATTTCTCACTAATTAAGTCTCTCAAATCCGTAGTAATTTATGAACGGATAGAGGGGCAAGGGAAAGGTCCCATGAGATTTGTTTTTAAAGAAAAGAGCGGAAAAACAAATCATGTTGATATTAAATGGGAAGATTAAAAAAATACCAAATAGTTGCCTTAACAATATATGAATGAATATTTAATGCTGAAACTATTGTTTATTATGAGATCACCGGATTTACCATCCTTCGATTTTAGGCAACTTGGGATTGAGCAATTTGTTTCTAATCAATAAACAATAAACTCTTGTTTTATGCGGTATTTGGTCACTGCGACCACATTGTGAACTATCCTTGCCAATTTACAAGAACCCCTCTGATGAGGTAAGATTATCCTCCAAGGTGCGCCTGTAGCTCAGTGGATAGAGCGACGGACTCCGGATCCGTAGGTCGGAGGTTCGAATCCTCTCAGGCGTGCTTTCTTTTTCCCCTTATTATCAAATAAAATCAATCCAGCCTCCCGAATTGATATGACGCCGCGTAAAGGGGGACGGATTATTGGCTCATGAGGATAGATGAGGGGGAAAGGGAATAAAATACCTGCACAAGTCGTCATATAGGATGCTCATATCGTTTTAGGGTGATGTTTCTTCTTTTTAAATTCTCGATGACAAAAGGGTAATCCTCCAGGCTCTCAAACTCAAGATTGGACTTGATTTTGTATTCTTTCAAAATAGTTTTTAAATTCTGAATTTCATCATCATTAAAAAAATCTATCATGACCGCTGGCCAAGCCTTGATTCCTTTCTCTTCTAACTCCCTAAGGGCGATGAACGGATAATAAAAAAATTCCTTTTTTGCGCCGGTCATTTTCTCAAAAGAAACAGGATCAGCTCCTTTGATGGAAATCCGAATTTGTATATTTTTGAACTTCAGATTGTCGGCCAATTCCTTTTTGAAGCCAAGAATGAATCCGTTTGTCTCAAGAATAAAAATGCTATAGGGATCTTTGCGAAAAAGAATTTGAAGGACGTTAAGCAGATGTTTAAACGAAATATCGCCTAAAATAGGCTCGGAACCAGTGATTCTATAAAGATGAAAAGATTTTTTTCTAGCGATTGAGAGTAGATTAGATGCCACATTCTCAGAAGAGAAATACGTTCCAAAATGGCTAGGATTCAAATTCCTGCCGTAGTTCCAGCAATACGCACAAAGAAAAGAGCAACCCACGGCATCAGCTGTGGCAATTCCGCCATAATAAGGCGCAGCCCTGAACCTGTGGTACAGCCTTTTATCATTTTTCATAACGAGGGATTCGCTTACTTCTGCTCTTTTTACAGGATCAAAGGGGAAGGCTAGTTCCATTTTCGTTTATTAGGATATCCTCTTTTACCAATGAAGACATACAGCAAATTTATTGTATACAATATACGTATCCAGTGGAATAGGGATTTGCTTGATTGTTTCGTTTCAAATGAATTTGGATAATTCATGAAATTTCTTTTGCTATTTTGAAGCGCACAGAAGCGTCGTCGCGAGATCTGAAAAGCCTTTGTCTCGAATCTCTTTGACAGGAAACATTATCTGTATTAAAGTGATTGGACGGTTTCATCCTTCCAGGATTCCATTGAGGAAGGGTAAAAGCCTGAGTTTTTTTTGGTTGTATAAGCCTCGGGGTCCCTTGCCGAGGGATAAGGACTCAAATAACTGAACACATGAAAGCTAACCAGATTGTCATTACAGGTCTCGGGGTGGTGACTCCTATTGGCTCAGGCATCGAAAAATTTTGGGAGAGATTGAAAGCCGGCCATAACGGCGTAGCGAGAGTCACTCATTTCGACCCATCTGATTTTTCCTCCCAGATGGCTGCAGAAGTCAAGGATTTTCATGCCGAAGATTGGATCGCTAGAAAATCGGCAGAGCGCATGGACCGATTCATCCACTTCGGCCTGGCCAGTTCGGCGATGGCGATGAAAGATGCCGGATTAGACCGCTTCGCTTTCGACGGAAAAAGGGCGGGCGTGATCATCGGTTCCGGCATCGGGGGCTCGGAGAGTATCGAGAAAGGCTATTCCGTGCTTCGTGAGAAGGGCCCGAACTATCTGAATCCTTTCTTTGTGTCCAAACTGCTGATCAATATGTGCGCCTGCATGGTCTCGATCACCTTTGGTTTAAAAGGACCGCTTTCGGCCCCTTCTGTGGCCTGTTCCACAGGGGCGAACGCCATCGGCGATGCCTTCCGGATCCTTCAAAGAGGGGAGGCTGATATCATGCTGGCGGGAGCTTCCGAGGCTTGCATTACGCCCCTGGCCTATGGCGGTTTCTGCGCGACACGGTCGATGTCGAAAAGGAACAATTGTGTGGAAAAGGCCAGCCGGCCCTTTGATAAAAACCGCGATGGTTTTGTCATGGGAGAGGGAGCCGGAGTCGTGGTTCTCGAAAGGCTGGAACATGCACTCCAGCGGGGGGCGCGGATTTATGCCGAACTTGCGGGCTACGGCAATACCGCCGATGCATACCATTTCACAGCGCCGGAACCCGATGGGAGTGGAATGGCGAGGGCTATGGAGAATGCTCTCAGGGACGCCGGCGTGAAAGCCGGGGACGTGGGATATATCAACGCCCATGGGACTTCTACTGTTTTGAATGATAAAATTGAAAGCGCGGCCATTGCGAACGTCTTCGGCGAACACTCAAAGAATCTCAAGGTCAGCTCCATCAAATCGATGATCGGCCACCTCCTGTCCGCCGCAGGCGCGGTGGAATTTGTGTCTACCGTCATGAGCGTGTGGACAGGAATCATCCCTCCCACGATAAATTACGAAGAGCCTGATCCAGAATGTCCACTCGATTATGTCACCCGGGGAGCCGAAACATTGGACCTTCAGGCCGCCATAACGAATTCCTTCGGCTTCGGAGGAGGGAATGTCTGCTTGGTCGTAAAAAGATATGGGAAGGACAGATGAAAATACCGAAACTTCAAATCGGAACGATTACCTCAGAAATACCGATCATCCAAGGAGCGATGGGGGTCAGAGTGTCTCTCTCTTCGTTGGCTTCTGCCGTGGCCAACGGAGGAGGAATAGGGACAATTGCCAGTGTGGGACTTGGCGATATCGAAGCTTCGAAACATGAATATGAACGGATATCTCGCGAGGCGTTTGTCTTCGAGATAGGTAGAGCAAAAAGCCTGACAAACGGCCCTATCGCTGTCAATATCATGGGGGTCTTGAGCAACGCCGATGACCTGGTTAAGACGGCTATCAGCGAGGGAATCAAGATCATTGTTTCCGGAGCCAGCCTGCCTCTGAAACTCCCCGGATTAGTCGAGGACGAGTCTGTCAATCTTTTACCTATCGTGAGTTCCGGGAGAGCCGCCGAGTTGGTTCTCCGTGCCTGGGACAAACGCTACGGAAGAACTGCCGATGGAATTATCCTTGAAGGGCCTCTGGCGGGCGGCCACCTGGGTTTTTCTCTGGGGCAGCTTCAAGAGATGGAAAAGTATTCTCTTCAAAATCTTTTACCGGAGGTTCTAGAAGCGATAAAAGGATATGAGGATAAATACGGAAAGAAGATCCCTGTTATTCCGGGCGGAGGCATCTTTGATGGAAAGGATATTGCCCGGATGCTCCAGGCCGGAGCTTCGGGAGTCCAGATGGCGACGAGGTTTGTTTGCACGGTAGAGTGCGATGTTTCTCAAGAGTTCAAACAGGCCTATCTCGATGCCAAGGAAGAGGATATTGTCATCATCAAAAGCCCTGTCGGCCTACCCGGCCGAGCCATCCGAAACAAATTCTTGAAAGACCTGGAAGGCAAGGAAAAACATGGAATCCAGTGTTTTTACAGATGTCTTTCGACCTGTAATATCCAGGAGGCGAAATATTGCATCGCTCAAGCGCTCGTTAATGCCTATTTAGGTGACATCGATCATGGGCTTATTTTCTGCGGACAGAATGCCCACCGAATCCATAAGATCGTGACGGTCAAAGAACTCATCTCCGAATTGCTTGCCGAAATCGAGGCCTATTAATCTGTATCTTTGCAGATGCGGATAATCCGCTCATGGAGAGAGATTCTGAGCGGAATGGAAAGTGTTGTGTTATACTATTTAATTCCAAAAGGAATGACGAATGAAAAAATATGAGAGAAAAGAAAGAAAGAAAAGAGAAAGGAAGAGAGAGAAAAGGAAGAGAGAAAAAAGAAAAAGAAGAAATATAACGTAAACCTGGAGAGGTTCTTAAGAATACTGACAATTCCGGTCTTTTCATATTGAAGGATTGGATATGGCCGCAAATGACCCGGATATGAAACTTCTTGATGAACACGGAAGAGTTCGCTCTGAATTGCTTTATTAACGCATTCTTGAGAAAATAAGAATACGATGGCTCAAAAGACGTTAATGCGCATTTACTCCCCCAGGAAAGATATGTGAGGAGAAAGAAATGCTCAATAGCGAAAAAAAATTTAGGTATTATAGGAGGTGGCAGTGAAAGAACTCGTCGAGTTGATTGCTAAAGCATTAGTGGACAACCCGGACAAAGTGAAGGTTTCCCAATTAGACGGAGAACAGAGCTCAATCATTGAATTATCGGTTGCTCCGGAAGATTTGGGCAAGGTTATTGGAAAACAGGGAAGAAACGCTCAGGCGATTAGAGTTATTCTCGGTGCGGCGGGGATGAAGCTGAAAAAGAGAGTCAATCTTGAGATATTAGAAAAAACGTAAAACGTAGTTTAGCCGGCCAATAAAAATGATTTCCTGTGGGCGTTGATTGCCGTTTGGCAGAGGAGAAAAAAAAGTTCCTACAAACGGTTTTCCGGAGAGGAGTATAGAGGAAAAGAAGAAGATATAAAAAAGAGGAATCACCAAAGAAGAAGAAAATCAATGACAAGAGAAAAAGAGAGAAGAGACAGAGAAAAAAAAGAAAAGGCGGAAAGAAAAAGAGGAAAAAGAGGAAGAGAGAAGAGGGAAAAAAAGCATTTATCATGCTTTATCTTTGTTTTGGTGAGCGCCGCCCTTGTCCTCAACGGTTTCGCCCAAGAGAAGATTCCCGAAACAAATAAACAGAGCGCCGACGCGGAGATCATACAGTTGCCGGATCCACGTTATGAGAGTGAGACCTCTGTTGAGAAAGCATTGAGCCTGAGGAGATCGGTTCGGACTTTTGCGGATGAGCCGTTATCCATTTCCGAAATTTCTCAGATTCTCTGGGCTGCCCAGGGCTTTACAGAAAAAAGGGACAAACTTCCCTCCAGGTGGAATCCGAAATACGAATGGCAGGGTGGCCTGCGCACAGCTCCATCGGCAGGAGCACTCTATCCGATGGAGCTTTATTTGGTCGCCGGAAATGTCCAGGGGCTGTCAAATGGAGTCTATAAATATATTCCTAAAAATCATTCCCTGAAAAAAATATTGGATGGTGATAAAAGAACAGAAATCGCCGAGGCGGCTCTCAAACAGGATTCGATTAATGAGGGAGCGGCCCTGATCGTAATGGCGGGTGTCTACGAGCGGACATCGTTTAAATATGGCGAGAGAGCGGAAAGATATGTTTATATGGAAGTCGGGTTCATAGGGGAAAATATCTATTTGCAGGGGATGGCATTGGGAATAGGCACGGTTATGATTGGCGCTTTTAAAGATGAAGAATTGAAAAAAGTTCTGGATTTGCCTGAAGAGGAAAATCCGCTGGCCATCATGCCTTTAGGCAAAATCCGTAAGAAGTAAAAAATTTTCGGCATATCTTCTCCTTTATTCACGGACGGGACCCCTCCTCTTTTTCTATCGGGAATCGTAGGAATTGAGCGTTGCTTTGACAGGAAGAATTCTCTGTGATAAACATAATCCAGGGAGAATAAAGGCGTCGATTCCATGAATTCCAGAAGAAGGCTGGTCTTTTCCATATCTATGTTCCTCCTTGTTTTTATTATTGGAATTCTCGGCTTTAAATTCTTCGGCGGTCCGGAATGGTCGTTTTTCGACGGCCTCTACATGACGGCCATCACCATCGCCACCATCGGCTATGGAGAAGTTCATGACCTCAGCGCCAATCCGGCCGCCCGGACATTTGCCGCGGTGTTCATCCTCGTCTGTTTGGGGACGATTGCCTTCGCGGTCTCCTCGATCACCGCTTTTGTCGTGGAAGGGGAGCTCAAAAATATCCTGGGGAGAAGGAAGATGGAAAAAGAAATATCCAGGCTTAAAGATCATTACATTGTCTGCGGCAGCGATGAGACCGCCCAGACGATCATCCAGGAACTCAGTCAGACCAAGAAGAAGTTCGTCGTGATAGAAAACTCCAGAGAAAAGATGGAAAAGCTTACCGCTCCAGGCAACATTCTCTCTGTGCTCGGCGATCCTTCGGATGACCAGGTTTTGCTCCAGGCGGGAATCGAGCGGGCCCGGGGGATACTGATTTCTCTGCCGGCGGACGAGGCCAATCTGTTTGTGACGGTCACGGCCCGCAGCCTCAATCCCCGGATAAGAATCATTGCCAAAGGCATTGATGTAAATTCGCATAGGAAAATAATCAAAGCGGGCGCCGACAGTGTCATCTCACCCACCTTTATCGGAGGCATGCGTATGGTCTCGGAAATGGTGCGGCCGGCCGTTGTGACATTTCTGGATATGATGCTTCGGGAGAGGGAACAGGTCCTCCGCTTTGAAGAGGTTTCTGTCGGGAAGGGATCTCCTCTTGTGGGGAAAACAATAGAGGAATCAAAGATCGAAGAGAAGACAGGGGCTCTCCTTGTGGCCGTCAGGCGGGCGGGCACAAAAGACTACAGGTTTAATCCGCCGAAGGAATCAGCACTCCAGGAAAATGATGTCCTTATTCTCATTGCCAGTCCGGATATGGTCGGAGAAATTGAGAAAGTGGCTGGCGAAGGCTGGGAAGAATCTCCTTAGGCAACTAGGACGAATCCTTCTCTGAATCTCTCTCTGTGGATGCGTCTTCAGCGAGCTCGGCAGGCATGTTGCCCATGAGTTCAAGCCTGTCGGAAAACCTCTCCAGGCGTTTCTCGGAGTCGTCAAACTTGCTCTTGGCGTTGGTCAGGTGCGTCCCGAGCACCTGAAAATCGTTTCGGAACCGGGCGAGATCGCCGCCGAGACGGGACAGTGTCTGGAAGATATATTGGGCGGACTTCTCAATCTGCAATCCCTTGAGGCCGAGGACAATGACCTGAAGGTAGGCAAAAAAGGAGTTCGGGGATACGGGAATGACTCTTTTCTGAAGGGCATAGGACAGGAGGCTGCGCTCTTCCCCGAGGGCTTCGTCCTTGAGAATGGTCTCGTAGTAGATATTCTCAGCCGGAATGTACATCAGGGCAAAGTCATAGGTTCCCTCGTCGGGGAGGATGTATTTGGAGGCGATGTCGTCGATGTGCTTTTTGACATCCTGGTAGAATTTTTTCCTGAAGGCCTCTTTTTCCTTTCCCTCTCCGGGTTCGATCCATTTCTTGAAATTTTCAAGGGGAAATTTGGAATCGATCGGGACAAGATTGCTCCCGATCTTGACCACGGCATCGACCTTTTCCCCGCTTTTGAATTTGTGCTGGATGTTGTAGTGGGCGGGGGGGAGAATTTGGGCGAGAAGGTCTCCCAGGAAGAGCTCGCCCAGGCCGCCGCGGAATTTGGGCGCCCGGAGCAGGTCTTCCAGGCTTGAGATGTTCTTGGCCTTTTCGAGCACTTCGCGCGTGACGACTTCCATCTTTCCTAGGTCTTTTTTGACATCGCCCAGAGTCTCGCCGATGTTTCCGGTGGTCTTCTGGAACTGGGAGTTCATATTCTGGAGCTGCTGGGTGAGATTCTGCGTGAGCTGGCCGATCTGCTGCTGCATTAAGGAAAGGGCCTGGTTCTCTGTCTGGGAGTTTTTGAGAGTGTCGATTCGGGCGGTGGTTTTCCTCATGGCCAGAAAAAAGAAGACAGCCGAGAAGACGAAGAGCACAAGGAGAGCTGTCAGAAAGAGAATTAAAAAAATGTTGAGGCTCATTGCTACCCTTACTGTTTGTACATTATAAAGAAAACGCCGGGGGAGTGCAATTGCTCAAGATTTTGAATTAGAAATATTTAATAAAGAACGAGTGAAAAATCAGGGAGGTTTATGTATTTGAATTATCAATAATTCATGGATTCTTTTTTATTCCTATAAGTTCCGCAAAATTCCTTAGAGTTCCCCATGAATATTTACAAATTATTCACACCTTTTAGCTAATTGCAGAAAATATGTCTCAAAAATCAAAAATATAGAAATTTATATAAAACCTGTTATTGACATATATGTCAATTAAAGGTATTATCTAATTTACAAACTGTCATGAGGACTTATACGGCCAGACAATGCGTTGAACTTTTCCACCTTTTATTCCTAAACCAGCTGAGTCGAAAACTGGATAAGAAGTGCTATGCGCTCAAAGGCGGAGCCAATATGAGATTCTTCTTCAAGAGCCCCCGCTATTCTGATGATATCGATTTTGACCTCCAGGCTGTCAGAGTTGAAGCACTCAGGAAAAAGGTCGATGATCTCCTCCACTCAAAGCCGTTCCAAGACATTCTTCAAACCAGAAATATCCAGATTGAACATGTCACCAGCCATAAACAAACAGAGACCACTCAAAGATGGAAACTGGGATTGGCCTGTCCTCTCGTAAAACAAACTCTGCCGATAAAAATCGAGTTTTCCCACCGGAGACGTTTTGGCAATACAGTGAGATCTGAATTCATTGCGTCTGAGATCGTGCGAATGTATGAAATGCCTCTCCTCCTGGTCACTCATTACTCAGCAGAATCAGCCTTTAAGCAGAAAATTGATGCCATCATCTCCAGGAGTGAGACGCAAGCGAGGGATATTTTTGATGTCTATCTTCTTTTGACATCACAATTGGAAAAAATACCCAACCTTAAAAGACACACTGTAGACCTGAACCAGGCAAGAGAAAACATCCTCTCCACGAGTTTTGCAGCCTTTAAGAGTCAAGTACTCTCGTACCTGGAGCTGGATATTCAGAAGCAGTACAATTCTGCAGATGGGTGGGACGATATAAGATTGAAAGTTGTCGAAGCTCTTGAAAGGACTATGCGATGAGGCTTGTGGAAGTCTACGCCAGGTTGCGGGACATGGAGGGAGCAGTTTTTCAGACTGGGGATGCATCCGCCTGGATGAATATTAGTCAGGCTCATGCAAGCCAGCTTCTTTCTCGTCTTGCTGAATTTGGGCATCTTATACACCTGAAGCGAGGAATCTGGGCATTCAGAGACAGAGTTGAGCTTATGGCTTTGCCGCAGCACCTGACAGATCCTTTTCCAAGCTACGTTTCTTTACAGAGCGCGCTCTATTATCACGGACTAATTTCTCAGATACCGGTCATTACCTATGCTGTATCGATTGCCAGAACGAAAAGATATGAAACTCCGTTGGGGATCATTTCTGTGCATCATGTCCATCCTTCGTTCTTCTTTGGCTATGAAGCCAGGGATAATGCCGGTATCAAAATAGCGACTCCGGAAAAAGCATTGATTGACTTTCTTTATCTGAGTCCCGCAAAATCCAGACTCTTTCACTCGCTACCTGAATTGGAGCTTCCCAAGACTTTTAAAATCAAGGAAGCGCGTCACATGATCTCGTTCATCAGGTCAGTCAGGAGAAGAAAGCTGGTGCGGGATCATTTGGAAAAGTTAATCTCGTGAGTTTATTTATCAATCATTTATGGGCGATACCGCCATCCATATGATTCACTTCAATACGAGATTTTCTGAAGATCTGGATTTTGATCAATAAATTTGACGTCTTCGGACGGATTTCTGTAGTGCCCATAGATATCCTTTTAGCTCAGAAAATCCACTGTATTTTTAAACGCAAGCGACCAATGGGAAGAGATTTCGGCGTTTGACTTTAGAACCTTACTCATCTAAACTATTTGAGATTTTCATGGCCCGTTAGCTCAACTGGTAGAGCAGCGGACTCTTAATCCGCAGGTTGTAGGTTCGAGCCCTACACGGGTCAGTTCCCTTTTCCCCATATTTATCAATCAGTTTCCCTGATTTTTGTTTTTAGCCTGATTCACTTAGACTGAGCCATTTTTAGCGATTTTGTCCACAATTTGTCCACACGGAAATAAGAATGAGGTCTATTTCAATGAGTCGGGAGAGAATGGTAAACACAAAATCCTCTTCCATAGTGTATGAAGGATTGAAGTGGTCTTGACAATTAGACCACTTCAAAGGAGGGGGGAGACAGAGGGCGGCGGTCTAATTGACGCTTCCTCAATTCTTTGATAATCTTAATTCACTTATTACAGTTTGGACGTTACTCTAGCCTATAAAAAAGGAGGGGAAAAAAATGAAAACGTATAAACTCATTTGGATTCCAAGAGTGCTTGCCATCGTTTTTATCGTATTTCTGTTGCTCTTTGGACTGGATGTATTCTCCGAGAACGCCCCGTTCATGAAAAAATTGGGTGGCTTTTTCATGCATTCGATCCCATCAATTATCCTCTTGCTCATATTGTTCATCTTTTGGAAAAAAACTCTCGTTGGAGGATTCCTATTCATCCTGTTCAGTATCGCATTCACATTGTATTTCCGGACATATGGATCTCTTTCAACCTTTTTATTGTTGACTTTCCCGGTGGTACTGGTTGGGATACTCTTCATCGCGCTTGATCTGATGACGAAAAAAAGTGGAAAGGTAGCTTAGGCGCCTGGGGTCGAAGATGTAAGGAAGAGGCTCGCTGGGCCGAAAGCGAGGGAAATTCCCTATCGCCGACATCCATCCTCTCATGCTTTTTGGCGATCACCCTCAAGGTGTCAAGTCGTTTGGGGCAAAGGAGTGCGGCGCCGGCGCCTGACTAGCGA
>JBAVVD010000016.1:0-64840 GCA_049697115.1 Candidatus Aminicenantales bacterium | reverse complement strand
TATGTCCTTTCGCATTCAGGCGCTCCTTCCAGCTCTCGCTATGAAAGAAGTACCTTACTCCTTTTCCTATTAACCGGACATTTTCATTTTGCCCAAATAGGACATTATCACTTTGCCGTGACACATGATCTAAAATGCCATTGACATTTCTCCTTTGATTCTGGTATAAAATTCACCAGTTCGGGCTCCTCAGGAGGATATCTGAGAGGAACTCTCCCCTAGAGACACAAGAAAAGAGCAGTCAGATATGTATATTTTTCTCGGCCTGCTGATTGGCTTTCTGGCCGCCATCCCCCTTGGCCCGGTCAATGTTTTTGTCATTTCCCAGACTCTTAAACGGAATTTTTTTCACGGCTTTCTGGCGGGGTTGACCGCCGCCACTCTGGATCTCATTTATTGCCTGATTGCCATCATCGGCATTGCTCACATCACTCTCAACGTCGCTGATTATCTGCCGCTTATGAAAATCCTGACCTCCCTTCTTCTTCTGGCCATCGGCTACCGCCTCTTAAAGCAATCCAAAAATTATACGGAAACAACGCTCCCGAAAAAAATCACATCCATTTCGCCCCGGCCGATGATCGGCGTCATCCTGCTCTACGTCTCCAATCCCTCCCTATACGTCTTCTGGATTGGAGTGGGGAGTATGGTAACCAGTCACTACTGGGTTCTGCATACAGGCAAAACTCCCTTTATCTTCGCCGTTGCCTGCGGCCTTGGCGGAGCCCTGTGGTATTTCATGCTCTGCCGATATGTCTCCAGACACCACCATCAGTTCAAGTCTGAGACATTGAGAAAAATTTTTCTGGCCCTGGCCATTATTCTCTTCGCTTTTGCTCTTTATACGGCCAGCACCATTTTTTTTAAAGTGCGCCTCCCTTAGGCCAGTCGGCGTCCCTTCGGACCTCTTCCCTGTTGCCAGAAGTCACATTCATTACTTTCATTTGAGAAGCAGAAAAGAAGCCCATCCTTTTTAAACACATGTAACATTCTCCTCAGGCTTCAGTCGAATATCTTCAAAGATCCAATCAGGCGCGACATGTTCAAGGTCACCCAGAATCGGAGACACGTCATTTTTTTATGTAAAAAATACCGCTTATGCTCGGACCCTTCCGGCCAGCTGGCCACAGGCGGCCAGGATATCTTTTCCTTTCGACCGGCGCCGAGTGACATTCACTTTATGATCTTCAAGATGACTTCGAAACACGGCCATTTTCTCTTCCGGCGGGACTCGAAACTCCAGTCCCACAACGGGACTGTAAGGGATCAGATTCACTTTTGCTTTGAGCCTTTTGGCAATCCGGACAAGGCTTTCCGCATCCCTGGAGGAATCATTCACCCCCTGAATCAGGATATATTCCAGAGTCATTTTTCTTCCGCGGACTTCACAATATTTCCGACAGGCAAGGATGAGCTTTTCCAACGGGTTTTTCCTATTCACCGGCATTAATTGATTTCTCAATCGGTCGGTCACCGCATGCAACGAGAGAGACAAATTCACTTGAAGCCCGAGATTTTGAAAACGCTCAATTCCGTGAATGAGGCCGCAGGTGGAAACAGTCATCCTCCGTGCCGCAATCCCCATTCCCCTGGGCGAGTTGAAAATTCGGATCGCCTTGACGAGATTTGTGAGGTTATCCAGCGGCTCTCCCATACCCATAAAAACCAGGTTTGTCAGATGATCATCGAAATGCTGTTGGCTATAGAGAGCCTGGTTGACGATCTCCGATGGGGTCAGGTTTCTGGTGAACCCGTTGAGCCCGCTGGCACAGAAAGCGCAGGCAAATTTGCAGCCGACTTGTGTCGAAAGACAGAGCGTCTTTCGCCGCCCGGAAGGGATGAGCACCGTTTCAATAAAATTGCCATCCTCCAGCCTGAAGACAAACTTCTCGGTCTTATCCAGCGATTGAAACTGGCCGTGAAGTTCCAGCCGGCCGATGGAGTAGAGCCCGTCCAGTCGGTCTCTCAAGTTTCTGGAGAGGTCGGTGAAGCTCTGAAAATGAGTCCCGCCTTTCCGGTAGAGCCAGGAAAAAACCTGTGCGGCCCGGTAGGAGGATTCGCCTATTCTTTCCATCGCAATTTCCAGCTCTTCGAATGTCAGATTTTTAATGTCTTCCATACCGGACACCATATCCCTTTTGAAGATTTTTTTGAATCTATTCTGTTTGGAGTGGGATGGCGATGAAGAAGAAAAAGGCCAAATCGGACACATGCCCATTAAACACAATCTTCTGTCCAAAGTCAAAGAACGGACAGTTCTCAAGCTGTTCCCTCTTTTTATTTTTTTGGCGTTGATATAAAATGCCTTGCTCAAACAGAGGAATCCAATGGCCGATGTTTTTGCTTCTGTCGAAAAGCTCTCTCACTTCGGCGAAATCCTTGCCCTGAGTTCGGCGATTCTCTGGGCCGTTTCTGTCATTCTTTTTCGAATCATCGGGAAAACCGTTTCTCCCGTGGGCATGAACCTGCTTAAAAATGTCTTCTCCATTATCTTTCTGCTCCTGACTATTCTCGCTTTACATCAGCCCCTCTTCCCTCCTCTCCCCTGGCAGAGCTACGGGCTGCTGATCCTGAGTGGAATGATCGGGATTGGCCTCTCAGACACATTGTTTTTTTCGGCATTGAATCTATTGGGTGCAGAGCTTGTGGCCATCGTGGACTGTTCCTACAGTCCTTTTATCATCGGGCTTTCCTTTCTTTTCCTCGGCGAGCGAATGAATGGAATCCAGATCTTCGGCGTAATTCTCACCATATCTGCCGTGGCCTTGATTACTCATAAAAAAACCCAGCTGGTCATTTCCCGTCCCACTTTATTTCTGGGCATTTCCCTCGGGCTCCTGTCCATGTTTTTCACCGCCGTAGGAGTGGTGATGATCAAGCCGCTCCTTGCTCACACATCCCTCTTCTGGGCCAGTCTCTTCCGGATGATCGGAGGATTCCTCTCGCTGGGGATTTATCTCGCTCTGAATCCTAAAAGGCAATCCATCCTGAAGCCTCTGTGTTCCCCTCAAACTATAAAACTGATGATCCCCGCCTCGTTTCTGGGGGGATATCTGGCTCTCGTCGCCTGGCTGGGCGGAATGAAGTATACGGAGGCTTCAGTGGCTTCAGCCGTCAACCAGTTGAATACCATCTTCATTTTTATTCTGGGAGCGATTTTCCTGAAAGAGAAAATTACTCCTATTAAAATCATCGCCATACTATTCGCCTTTACTGGCGCTTTCCTCGTCTCATTCTTCAATTCATGATATACCAGGCCAACCCCCTGGCTGATCTCAAATGGTTCTCATCCATTGCGAGGGAATTCATTCCAGGATGATATCCGTAAGGATTGAACCGACCAATGAGGATTGAACTTTCCCGAGGCGTTCATGGAGGGACTCCGGATGTACCGGGCGGCGAGGATGCCTGGGCTTCTCTGGAAAGGATTCCGCAGTCGCCTCCAGGAGCGGATAGGGAACGGTATGAAAAACCTGGAGGGGAGCCAGAAAACTTCAGAATTGTAACGCTTATTGAGAGACGAGCTTAATGACAACATCCACAGCGCTGGCGGCATCGGGCGCATAACCGCTGGCCCCGATCTGGTCCGCATAGGCCTGTGTCAGAGGAGCGCCGCCGACGATGACCGGAACCGGCAGGCCGGCCTTGCGGAGGACCTCAATGACGTTTTTCATCTGGATCATCGTCGTCGTCAGGAGAGACGAAAGAGCCACAATATTGGCTTTATGAGTGCGGGCGGCCTCGACAAATCTTTCGACAGCCACATCCGCTCCCAGATCCACAATCTTGAACCCGGCGCCTTTGAGCATCATGGCCACCAGGTTTTTGCCGATGTCATGGAGGTCGCCCTTCACTGTTCCAATGACCACTAAACCTCTGGGCTCAACTTTGTCTTTGACCAGGTAAGGTTCAAGTTTGGCCAAACCGGCATTCATAGCCCTGGCTGCAACCAGAACCTCAGGAATAAAAATTTCATTATTTTTATACAAGTTCCCGATCTTCTCCATTCCGGCAATGAGCGCCTCATCAAGAATCCGGCGCGCGGGTATTCCCGAAGTCAGGGCGTGTTCAACTAAAACTTCCACCTCATTCTTTTGGCCGGCCACTAATGCCTCTTGGATATCATTCAGCATGGGAATGCTCCTTCTGCGTCATCAAAGACACTTTAAATAACTCAATAATCATCGAGAGAACCGCTCCCGTTTGAGAGAAGACTACAACTCCTTCCGTCCGCGCAGAGAGGATTTAATCAGGACCTTTCCGCTGATGACCTCAAACTCGACTGTCCTTCCATAATCCTTTCCAATGTCCTCAGCCACGACAGGGATTTTTGCTTTTTCAAGCACATTTTTTGCAGCCTCGATATTCCTCTCTCCGATATTCAACGGGAACCGCTCGGACTCTTTTTTAAACATATTTGCCCCGCCGATAATCCGGGCATTGATCCGGGGCCGTTTCGCCCCCGCTTGAATCATCTTTTTGATCATCAAGGGAATGGCTGTATCCGCATATTTTGCCGGCTCTTTTCTGGCTTTGTCTTTTGCCAGCGCGCTTTCTGGCAGCATGATATGAGCCAGGCCTCCGACTTTGGCCACGGGGTCATACAGGACGACCCCCACGCATGAACCCAAGCTCAGTGTCTCCAGGACATCATGGTTTTTGGCAATTTTGAGATGGCCGATGTCAACAAATATCTTTTTCATTGGGCGTTTCTATCCGTCCATTGAGGCTGTTAAGCCCAGTTTTTATATCAGTGGAAACAGGAAGTCAAGAAAAAGAAACATTTTTTAGTAATGAATAAAGCCAAGCGAATTTTAGAGTCCGATCGGCCGTTTTGGAAAGAGAAAGTGTCTTTTATTTTTTTAAAATATCACTATAATAGGAAATCAGTCGGATTGAAGAAAAAGGAGGAAACATGTCTCATCATCGAGGCCATCAGGGCCGGATATTCTGGGGTCTGCTCTTGGTCATCCTCGGATTTCTCTTCCTCTTCGACCAAATGGGGAGACTGGATTTCGGCGACATCATTTCCACTTACTGGCCGGTCATCTTCATCATCATCGGGCTCTCTATCCTGTGGAGTAACAGTTTCCGCCATGCGGGACCCGGATTGTTCTTCATTATTTTCGGTGTTTTCTTTCTACTGGCAGAACTGGATGTCCTGCGGTACAGCGTCTGGCATTATATCTGGCCGACTCTGATCATCATCGCCGGCATATGGCTCCTGATCAAGCCGACTTTTCGCCCACCGTCTCGTGAAAAATTTTCCGATATTAAAGAGAACGACCTGAATATTACCGCTATTTTTTCCGGAATGAAGCAGCGTGTCGAATCCCAGAAATTCCGCGGCGGCAAGGCCACGGCCCTCTTCGGCGCCGTGGAGATTGATTTGACCCAGGCCACACTGGACGAAAACAAGGCCACGATCGACCTGACGGCGTTTTGTGGAGGAATCGAAATAAAAGTCCCAAGGGAATGGAAAGTCGTCCTGGACGGAACCCCTCTGTTGGGCGCGATTGAAGACAAACACAGAGGCGTTCCGGAGTCAGAAGCCAAGGCAACGCTCTCTATCAGAGGAACAGCCATTCTGGGCGGGATTGAAATAAAAGACTAAAATAATGAAAAAGTTCCTCTTCTGGTTTCTGGCGGTCATAATAACCCTTGGCTCACTTGTTTACCAGCGCCGGACAGGGCCGACTTCCCCCCTGCGGGGAAAGGCGACTATCGGGGATGCAGTGATTCATTACAGGCTCCCACGGAGTGCCGAGAACACCTCGGATTGTGAAGTGAGAATCCAGGTGCCGGTGGCGGATATTACGGGATATCTGGAATACAAGAGATTCAAGACCGGGGACGCCTGGACGAAAATTCCTCTTGAAAGAAAAGAAAGCCGACTGGCCGCCCACCTCCCTTCTCAGCCCGCAGCAGGAAAACTGGCCTACCGTGTCATTCTCACAAAAGGGAGAGAAGAAGCAGCCCTTCCGGACCGCTCTTCCGCCATCATCCGGTTCAGGAAACCGGTGCCGGCCCCCATTCTCATCCTCCATGTCGTCGTTATGTTTCTGGCCCTGCTGTTCTCCACAAGGGCCGGGCTGGCCGCCCTTGACCGCGGCAGCCATCCCCGAAAGCTTGCCCTGGCGGCCGTTCTGTTGCTGTTCATCGGCGGATTTTTATTGGGGCCTCTCGTTCAAAAATTCGCCTTCGGGCCGCTGTGGACGGGATTTCCTTTGAGCACCGACCTCACCGACAATAAAACGCTGATCGCAATGATCGGCTGGATAGCGGCAATTGTTGCCGGAAGAAAAGGAAAGCCGGCACGTGGATGGATTCTGGGCGCTGCGATTCTTCTTCTTCTCGTCTATTCCATACCCCACAGCCTGCTCGGCTCGGAGCTGGATTACTCGAAGCTCAATGCACCGGCGGTCGACCGGCTCTAGCCCGCGTTCTCCGGCGTTCCAAGGATTGTATCCATCCATGGATCAGAAGAATATAGAGAAGAAATGTGAGGGCTATCTCCGAGAAATGATTTCCTGCCTCTCGGACCTCGTTGCCATCCCCACTTCAAATCCGCCGGGAGAAAAGTATAAAGAATGTGTGGACTACATGGCCCGGAAGCTGACCGAATGGAAAATCGGACATCAGGTCATATCCCGGCCGGACGGAGATCATCCGCGGTATTTTATCGTCGGCTCTATCGGAAAAGGCGAAAGCCTTCTGCATTTCCACGGACATTATGATGTGGTCCCTGCCAGTTCGCCCGATCAGTTCAAGCCCTGCGTCAGAGGCGGATGGCTCTATGGCCGCGGGAGTTCTGACATGAAGGGAGGCCTGACGAGCATGCTCTTCGCCCTGCGCCTGATCCGGGAGACCGGCCGCGACACCAGCGGATGCATCACATTTTCCATCGTCCCTGATGAAGAAACCGGAGGAGATTCGGGAACTGGGCATCTCTTCACATCCAACATTCTCCCCCGTCCCAGGTGGGGTATGCTGATGCCCGAACCGACAGGCGGCGTGATCTGGAACGCCAATAAAGGAGCTTTGACCCAAAAAATTACCCTCAGAGGAAAATCCGCCCATGTCGCACTTGCTCATCAGGGAATCAATGCCTTTGAACAGATGGCGGAAGTCGTCCATTCCCTTCTGAAGCTGAAAAATAAAATCGAACGAAGGACAACACGCCTGCCGGTTGCCTCTTCCAAGGCCAACCGTTCCGTAATGCTTATCGGAGGACAATCGGGCAGTGGATTCAACTTTAACGTCGTTCCGGAGAATGCGTATTTCACATTGGACCGCCGGTTGAATCCCGAAGAAAGCCTTCGACAAGCAAAAAGAGAGATAAAGGAAGTTCTAGATGCGCACAGAAACCGAGGAATCCAGATCGATGTGGAAACAATGCAGGAGGGAAAGCCTTCACGGGCATCCGAACGGAGTCCGCTTGCCCGCGCTTTAAGCCGATCCATCAGAGAATGTTCAGGCCATGTGCCCAGGTTTGAACTCTGTCCCGGCCTCTGTGAGATTCGCTTTTTCAACAACCGCCGGATACCCGCCTATGCCTACGGTCCCGGCCGGCTCGAAGTGTCCCACGGCCCGGAAGAATGCGTACGGGTCGTCGATGTTTCGAGTTGTGCCCGGATTTATACATTGACCGCCGACCGGCTGCTCAATTCCTGATTTTATCGGCCTGGTCTGCGGATCTGTTTCTTTTCAATATTTTAAAGGAGGTATAAGAATCGTGAGCAAAAATAGTATCACCCGTTGGATCATTTTCTTCGGTCTCATGATCGTCGTTCTTTCTTCGACTTTACGGGCGGAAAATAGCATCGTCATCAAAGCGAAAAAAATCTACCCCGTATCCAATGGAATCATCGAAGAGGGGATGATCCTCATCGAGAACGGGAAGATCTCCCAGGTGGGCCGGTCGCTCTCCATACCCGCCGACGCAAAGGTCTTCATAGCCAACGTTGTCATCCCAGGCCTGATCGACATCCATTCCCACCTCGGCGTCTACAGCACTCCTCTGGTGGAAGAAAACGCCGACGGTAATGAAGCGACGAATCCCATCACGCCCCAAGTCAGGGCGTTGGACTCTTTCAACTTTGACGACCCGGCCATCGCTGCCGGCCGTGCCAACGGAGTCACAACCATCGTTTCGCGTCCTGGAAGCGCCAACATCATTGGCGGAACCAGCGTGGCCGTGAAGCTGAAGAATGGATCTCCCAATGAAATGATTCTGAAAGAAATCTGCGACCTGAAGATGGCCATCGAGGGAAATCCCATCGGAGTCTACGGAAACCGCAACCAGATGCCGGCCACGCTCATGGCGGTCTACTATTTGGCCGAAAAAGCATTCATCGAGGCCCAGGAATACATGGAGGAGTGGGAAAAGTATGAGAAAAAGAAAGGCGACAAGGAAGCCTCACCACCCAAGCGGGATCTCGGAAAGGAAGCTCTCGTCCTGGCTCTCAAGAGGGAAATTCCGGTTCATATGCACTGTGCCACGGCTTCGGAAATCATGTCCTGCATCCGCCTGGCCAGGCGGTTTAATCTCAAGCTGAGCCTTGGCCACGCCTACTGGGCACACCTTTTAATCGACGAACTGGAAGACTGTAAGGATGTCCACTTCAATATCGGCCCCCCTATGTTCTTCAGCTACTACGACGATCCGCTGACTTTCCGGAATAATCCAGCAATCCTGGCTGAACACGGATTGAAGGTATCGCTCCAGACCGATGCGATCGGCGGCAGCCAGCAGAATCTTCGTCATCTGGCGACCCTGTGTGTCCGGTATGGCATGAGGGAAGCTGACGCTCTGAAATCCATCACTCTGACGGCTGCCGAGGGCGTCGGCCTGGATGACCGTATCGGTTCCATCGAGAAGGGCAAAGATGCCGACCTCGTCTTCCTCACCGGCGATCCATTCGACATGATGTCTGAAGTTGATACGGTGATCATCGATGGAAAGATCGTGTACGAAAACCAAAACCTTGCTCTTCCAGCGACAGTCCTTCCGGCCGGCAAAACACCCGCTGGATTGAATCTGCCTGAGAATTTGTGTCAATCCGATCAGATCGCTATCCAAGGCGGCACGGTCTATACGATGGCCGGCGAGCCGCTGGAGAACGGAGTGGTGCTCATTCAAGACGGGAAAATACAAAAAGTCGGGAAAAATCTATCTATTCCGAAAGATTATACCGTTGTCGATGCGACAGGTTTTGTCGTCATGCCCGGCCTAGTTTCTTCGCGTTCCCACGTAGGAATCGGGTCCAACTGGCGGCGTCAAAGACACATCGATGAGAGTTCCAAATCGGTCGTACCCGCCCTGGAGGTCAAACACGCCGTCGAACCTCAGTCTCCAACGTTTTCTTTCGCACGGGAGCTGGGCGTAACAACCACGCTCGTGACACCCGGTGACCGTAATGTGATTGGAGGGCAGGGCGCCGTGCTGAAAACCCGGGGAATTGTCGTGGACAAGATGATCGCCAGAGACAAGGCCGTCATGATGATGGGGCTCGGAAGTTCGTCCAAAAGGGAAGGCAAAATGCCGTCCACACGAATGGGCGTGGCGGCGCTGCTGAGGGAGACTCTGGTCAAGGCGCAGGAATATCGGGCTAAGCTGGACGCTTACGAAAAAGAGAAAAAAGGCGATCCGCCCAAAAAAGACCTGGATATGGAAGCCCTGCTGCCCGTTTTGCGTGGAACAATGCCCGTGATGATCCATGCCGAACGCATGGATGACATTCTCACAGCCTTGAGAATCACAGATGAGTTCGGCCTAAAGGTAATTCTCGACGGCGCCACCGATGCCTACAAGGTTATCGATGAGATTCAAAAAAGGGGAATTCCGGTGGTCCTGGAGAACCTCTTCCGTGGCATCGGCGCCATCGAAGATCAAGGATTCATTCAAAACCAGCCCGCCCTTCTTTCCAAAGCGGGAATCCGTGTGGCATTCCGCTCGAATCTCAACGTCGGATGGAACACGCCGGGTGCCGGCTCACCGGGTGGAGACCTCCTGGAAGTCGCGGCATTCGCCGTTAAAAACGGGATGGATGAAGAAGCGGCCCTCCGTGCCGTGACCATCGATGCCGCCAGGATCATCGGCATGGACAAGCACGTGGGCAGCCTGGAAGCCGGAAAGGATGCCGATATCCTGATCCTCCGGGGGCATCCTCTGGGGACGACCTCGATTCCCGAAGCGGTCCTTATCGAAGGCAAACTGGTCTTTCAGCGCAAAGAGGGCGTCCACATGATGCCTGCACGCAACTAAACGGAGTGGAACATGAACCGACCATCATTTGGATTGCGAATCGTTATAACCGTCCTCATTCTGGGAGGATTTGCCGGGCTGTTGCACGCGGGCAGGCCCATCGCCATAAAGGGCGGCCGGATAGTGACCGTCACCGCCGGCGTGATCGAGAACGGAACATTGATCATTCGTGATGGCCGTATCGAGGCCGTCGGAAAAGACATCCGTATTCCTTCCGAGGCAGACGTCATTGATGCCGCAGGCACAACAATCCTACCTGGATTCATCGACGGATTTACCAACCTGGGGATCGCCGATTTCGCCGCATTCGGTTCCGACGATGACGAAGCTTCTGATCCGGTTGCTCCGCATCTCCACGTGACGGATGCTCTCAATCCCGAAAACCGTTTCATCCCGTTGGCGCGCGCTTCCGGTGTCATTGCCGCAATCTGCGCTCCGGCCGACGGCAATCTTCTGACGGGCCAGAGCGCTCTGATTCGCTTGAAGGGCGTCTCGATTGAGGAAATGGGGATCAAATTTCCGGCGGCAGTTCACGGCTGCCTGGGAGAACCGCCCAAGATGCGGTATGGAAAAATGAATCAGATGCCCATGACGCGCATGGGGGCGGCAGCTCTCCTCCGGCAGACGCTCATCGATGCCCAGGCCTATGTCCACGGGATCGACGAATACGAGAAGAAGCTGGCCGCCTTCCAGAAATCCGGAAAAAAAGATGAGAAGGAGCCAAATCCGCCCGCTATCGATCCAAAGAAAATGGCGTTGCGACCCGTTCTCGAGGGTAAAATTCCGTTGATTCTCAGCGCCGATCGGTATGACGATATCCTAACCGCCCTCCGCATGGCGGACGAATTCAACCTGAAGCTGATCCTGAATCACGGTGCTGAAGCCGGCCGAATGGCCGATGTTTTGGCTTCGAAAAAAGTCCCGGTGATCATCGGCCCCCTGGCCCATGCTCCACTCAAACTTGAGACGATGAATTCCATTAAAGAGAATGCCGCATGGCTCAGCCGGGCCGGCGTGAAGATCGCCTTCCAGACAGGTTCCATACAGAATGCCTCAGGACTCCTCGCCGAAGCGAGACTGGCCGTCGCCAACGGGCTGCCCCCCGAAGAAGCAATGAAGGCTCTGACGATCTATCCGGCCCAGATCTTCGGCGTGGACGCCATATACGGTTCTCTTGAAGTCGGTAAGTCCGCCAGTTTGGTCATCTTTGACGGCGATCCCCTGGCCATGCGGTCTCAAGTGAAAATGGTCTTCATCGACGGGAAAAAGATGTAGGAACGAATTGAGACAAGCGAATCCCTCGATTTCTTAAAGGGAGAGAAGACGAGGCTGGCTGGTCGAGGCGCCAAGGTTTGAAAAAGGAAAAGGAAGCGGGGCTAAGGAGGATCCTCTCCAGCCAGCATATTCATTTGACCCAATTATAATGAAGGATTTTTAAAAAAGTCAAATGAAATTTAAGATTTTTGGAAAATGATCAGTCCGTCTTAAACTTATTCAAGAGGTTCAACAGACCATTCATATCGATCGGCTTTTCGATGAATTCATCCGCTCCGCTGCCTTTGGCCTCCATCTGAAGGGCCAGGTTCTTTATGGCCGACATCAAGATGACTTTGATGCCTTTCAGGTCAGAATTGGCCTTGATTTTCTGGCAGAGGGAGATCCCGTCAATTTTGGGAAGGAGCATATCGCTGATGACAATGTCCGGCTTTTCCTTCATGATGAGGTCCCAGCCTTCAGCTCCATCTAAAGCACTGAAAATCTGATATTTTTGTCTCAGGAGAGTCATGGTGAGTATAGTTAATGTGACTTTGTCGTCGTCAATGATGACAATCTTTTTGCTCATTCTGTTGTCTGCGCCACTCCTTCCGAATGGCCTATAAACAGTATTTAATATTAAATGAATTTAAACTTTTTCACAATAATTTTCTATTGCTCTTGGACCAGTCCCTTTCTGATCATCTTCTCATCATTCACTGCGGGCTTCCAATAAATTGTGTCTTCCCGTCATATGAATTATATCACAAGGACGGAGGCTCTTGACAAATTATATTTCTGTTATATACTATATTTATTATATAATTAATTATTTATATAAAGGAGCAGGAAATGAAAAAACGGTTTCCCACGCACCTTCATCTTTCAAGAAAAATTAAGGCCTTGGCCCATCCGGCAAGGATCCAACTGATGGAAAGACTCATGAAAGAGGAATGCTGCGTTACCGAGGCGAAAAAATGCCTGAGGCTCTCCCAGCCGAATGTTTCCCAACATCTTAAAGTCCTGAAACAGGCTGGAATTATCGCCGGGCGGCGGGAAAAAAATAGAATTTGTTACAGGATCGCCGACGAACAAATCCGGAAAGCACTCATAATTTTACTGGAAGGAGACAATTGAAATGAATCCCATCACAGAAGTCACGGAACAATAATTGTCCCACTCGTCCGATTATTCAAGGACGGCAAAAACCCTGGCCGGCGCCCCAGTTCCTTCTTTAATCCGCATTGGAATAACATAGAGTCGGGCTCCTTTTGGAGGAAGTTGATCCAGGTTGGCGATATTTTCAAGAGCCAGCCTGTTGGCTCCGCAGAGAATCTGATGGACTTTAAAATCTTTCGATCTACCCGCATCGATACTCGGCGTATCGATGGCGATTCCTCTGATGTTCCGCTCCCGGATTAAAAACTCGACCGACTCAGGCCCAAAGCCGGGAAAGCTCAATTCCGGGAGGGCGTCTATTCCCGTTCTATCCGTCCCCAAGACTTTTTTCTTATCTGGATAATACTGTGTGCCGATGCCGGTGTACATGATGACCCAGGATCCTTCGGGAATCCTCCCGAATTCTTTTTCCCAATTCTCAATATCTTCTTTTGAAAGAAGATAGTCCCTGTTATTCTCACACTGAGAGGTGACATCGATTTTAACCGCCGGCCCGATCCATTCTTCGAGCGGAATCTGGTCTATCGTCCGGCCTTTTTCGGCAAAATGGATCGGCGCATCCACATGAGTCCCGCCGTGCTCAGAAGCACTGTATTCGTTAGACGCATACCACCAACCTCCTTCGGAAATTCCCCAGGCCAACTTTTCCAGGTGAAAAGGTCTTGCCGTCGGCCAGTAAATCGTGTCCTCACCATAAGCGTAGGTCATTTCCAAAAGCTTCGTTTGAGATTTCTGTCCGGCTGAAAACAAAACAAGGCCAGAGCTGACCAGACAGACAAGGGGAAAAAACATTGCTTTTTCAATAAGAAATCTTTGTTTTTTCATTCCGTCCCTCCTCATCAGGAATACTATACACCATAAAAGTAAATATGGAGATAAAAATAGAAGTCAAAAAGTAAAAATGCGCGACAGCACTGGATAACCTATTGATACGAATGAAATTAGCCGGAAATTGGTCCGCTTCAAATCCGAAAGAAGAAAGGAACGCCTCTCCCTGAAAAAATATTTTATTATTCAATTAATTTATTTATTGTCAATAAGTTAGCCGTCATTTGACCCCATTTTGACATAAAAAAGGCTATTGATAGGCCGGTCATTTTCTGCTAGTCTATTAAACTTCTAACGGCAATGGCAGAAAGGAAAATTCGAGAAGCCTGTTTTATTGCTCCATCTACTTGTCTTCCCAGAACTGAGAAAAGCGCCCTTCGAAAAACGACAAACCTCCTCAAAAAATTCCTGGGAGTCAAGGATGTCCATCAAAGCAACTATCTTTTTTCTAGTGATGAAAAGATCGACCATGTCACAGCTTCTGCCGAGGAAAGGTTGGAGGATCTTAAGAAAGCGATCAGGCAGTATGATTTAATTATTTCCGTGGCCGGTGGGACAGGAGCCGAAGACCTGGCTTTTAAGATCGATAAGACCGACTACCGAATCATCCGGAACCGGCGGCCGATTTTTGTCGGCTTCTCAGACTTCACATTTTTAATCAACGAAATCTATTACAGCTCCCGCGTTCCTGTCATCTATTTCCCATCGCTCCGTGTGGGAAAGGGGAACTTTAAAAAGATATTTTCATTGATTCAGGGAGAGGAAATTCAATACCAGGGCTCCCGCTGGCTCACTCCTCCTCCACCAAGGAGGATTTCGGGCATTCCCATTGGAGGGAACCTCTCCACCTTTGTGAACTACCTCAACCGAGGCACTCCTCCCAAGTTCAGCTGGAGGCGGCACATTCTGTTCATTGAGGATATCCAGATCGATGTCGAGGACCTGCATCGCCTTCTGGCCGCCCTGCGCAGACACCTCGTTCTGAAGAAAATCAAGGGAATCGTCGTCGGCTCTCTGAGCCAGTACAGTAAAAATTCAAACTATAAAAAGTGCCAGAAAGAAGCCCTCAAGTTTGTTATGGCCTATCTGAGCGATGTCCTCCGCTGGAGGCGCCGGCACGGATATCCGCTGCCGATTTTAGCAGTCTCCAATTTCGGCCACAACATTCCAAGGGACCTGATGGCCATTCCCATCGGCGGACGTGTTACCCTCTTCCGGAGTAAAAAAATCACTTTCCGCCTGCCCCGGTAAAAGTTCCTCTGCGTGAATGCTCATTTCTCTTTTATACGGGCGGCTTCCTGCTGAAGGAGCTTGAAGCGGTCAGAGGGAATGATCTTTTTTTGACTTTTTCTGATCCGGCTTTCCGCCGCTTTCCCTTCGTTCCCATTCCCGATATTTCCAAAGAGCTCTTTTTCACGCGCCGCCGGATCGAGCTTCCGGTATTCGTTGAGCTGGGAGCGGGATAGATAATTCAGGCTGCGGAGCGAACTCAGCACGGACAGCGGGCTGACTCCAAAATACCGTTTGAGATAGAGGACCTGGTTGAATGACAATTTTTGAGAACGCAGGTCCTTGGCGACGATCTCCTGGATCTTGCCTGGAGGCATAAGGAAGCGGGCCGCAAAAGCCTGAGCGAATTGTTCCCTGGGATGATAGAGAGAGACATACTCATCAATGAACATATCCGGATTGTCGATGACCGGGCTTTCAAGGCGGTCTTTGAGATAATGGCCATATTCATGGGCGGCACTGAAAACCTGGCGGCCCACAGATTGGGCGCTGTTCACAAGGGCGAAAGCGGCTCCTTTGACTTCGAGATAGATAAAAACGCCGGCCACCTTGTATTCCTCGTTCAAAGGCATGCGGAGAATGCGGCAGCCGTTCATTTCACAGAGGGCGAATATGTCCCGGATAGGCTCTTCGCCCAAGCCGAGGCGGCGGCGCTCTTCGTCAGCCATGCGCTCGGGTGAAACATTTGCATAGAGCGGCGCTAGCTCGAGTCGGCGTCCGGTGACCGCTTCAAGGCGCAGATATTCTTCAGAGTAGCGGCGGAATTTATGGAACTCATCCCTGGCGCGAGGGTCAAGCCCTTCGGCCTGGAAGAGTCGATCAAAAATATCTTCTTTTCTCTCAAAGAAATAGGCGATGTCCTTGTTGAGATAAGTCGCGATTTTTTGGAGTGTGGAAAAGCTGGGCATCCGTTTCCCGGCTTCAAGGCGCGAAATATACACGCTGGAAAGGCCGAGGGCTCTGGCCAAGGCACTCTGACTGAGGCCGGTCTCTTCCCTCAATTTTTTGAGTTTGGCGCTGAAGATACGGGTGTCTGGCATTTGGCTCAACCCCATTCGGCGCAAGATTAACATGCTGTCCGGACCATGTCAAGACAAGACATGACAAGAGTTACCCCAAGGCATAAACATCACTCAATAGGTGGCTCTGGAGAGTCCCTGTAAGAATTTGGTAAAATCAGGTTCATGTCCCTGAAATATAGAGTCTGCCAAACTCTTCAAAGATCCGATTACCAATGGAGCCAGGATAAGATCTTGAGTATCGAGAGCCGGATCGACCGAAACGCGTCCTATACAAGTCCGGTCAGCAGGGACATATTTATCTGGCTGAGCGAAAAAGCCATGTGGGCCGCCGTCCTGACTGTGTCAGTCTTTCTGGCGGCTTTCAATCTCTGGTTCAGCCGGAGGAAAAGGCCCTAAAAGGGCGTGACTCGGACAAACACCATCATCCTTTGTATTAAATAATCCATAAACACGCCCGCGGATGACACAGGCTCCGCTCCCAGCTTCCCGTGCAATTGACGACCGCTCCTCCAGGTTCGGTGGACAGCAGGCGGAATTCAGTAATCTCATGCGCCGTATGGATAACCGTCTGACTGGGATTCTTTTTTTCCCTGACATTTTTGACTTCACTGACATAAACGCAGACGGACTTGAATTCCACCCATTTCCTTCTCCCTTTTTTAGCCGATGCCCAGTACCTCTCCAGAGAATCCTTTCCTCTGACCCTCCTTCCTTCAGGGGAAACAAGCTCCGTGTGCTCTCCTAACAGTCTAGCCATCTCCCGGAACCGGCCGGCCTGGAACAATTTCTTGAGCTGTTTGTAATCTTCCTGGAGCTTGGCCTTAAGTTTTGCCTCGGCTCTCTTTAAGCTCATCCTTCCCTCCTTTCCTGTAAAGCTTAAAATACCGATTTATGAACAGGTAGAAAAACTGTCTATGACTGCCAATGGCACAGCCTTATAAATTCCCATACGTTCTTTTCTTTTGTCTGTATTTCGCTTCCTCCTCTTTGACCATTTTTTTAAACCTCGGGTCGCTGCGGAGGTTGTCATAAGATTGATTTTTGATGAGAATGAGATAGGAATAGGGATAGGTTTTCAATTTATGGAATCCATTCTGAATGGCTTCCTGGATGTTGCGGAGCGCTTCCTCTTTCATCCCAAGAAGAGAATAAATGCTGGACAAAAGATGAGTGTAGAAAATAGGATCGATGTCTTTAACGATGGCCAGAGCTTTCTCTTTCTCCCCCTTCACGGCATAGATAAGCGCCCAAATATAGGAAATATTTTCATTTTGCGGCTCAAGCGCCTCCGCCCTTTCGATCTCTTTCTCCGCATCTCCGTATTTTCTCATCATGATGAGCTGCCGTGCATAAAAAAGACAGAGGTCCACATCGTTCGGCTCGATCTCGAGGGCTTCTTTGAGGAGTGAGGCCGCTCTCTCAAATTCTCCCGCATACATGTAGCATCGGGCGCACAGCTTAAGATACTCTGTGGAAACCGGGTCGAGCTCCAGCGCGCGCCTATAGTATTCAATCGCCTGGTGATAGAGACCGATGTCCCTTAAAAAAGCCGCCACATGAAAATGAATCTCCGGATTGTTCGGATCGAGCTCCAGAGATCTTTTGTAGTAAAAATAAGCATCATTCCAATTTTCCTGGTAAAAAGACGCCCAGCCCAGGCCGGAATTGGCCTCAGCTAAATCCGGGTCCGCTTCATGGGCTTTTGTATAATAATGGAGCATTAACCTGAAGTCTTTGATATTCTCTCCTTCGACAAAATGGGTCTGATAGACATTCCCCAATCCCCAATAGGCCAGGGCGTAATCCCTGGAGATCTCCACGGCTTTCTCATAGTTCTTCATGGCCTCATTCAAATTCTCCGGGTCAAGAGTATCGAAATATTTTCTCTCGAAATGTCTGCCCCGAAGATAGGCTTTATACGCTTCGGGATGACTGACTTCCCTTCTGGTTATGGCCTCGAAGGTTTCATTGGCGAACCGAACATCCAGAGTATCGGCGATTATCATGGAGATTGTATCCTGGACTTCAAACCAACTGTTGAACTCCTCCTGGTAAGAGCGCGACCAGAGGATAAAATCTTTGCTGGCTTTAACCAGCTGGGCATGGATGGATATATTGTTTCCCTCTTTCTGAAGACTGGAAGACAGAACGGTCTCAACATCGAGCTCCTTTCCTATTTCCTTAAGGGATTTGTCCGATTTCCGGTAGCGCCGCATGGTCGGATAAGGGACGACCTTCAGCTCGCTTATGGTCCCGAGCTTAACTATGACCGCCTCTGTCATCCCTTCACAGATCGGCTCCAGGTCTTCCTGGGAACCGATGGGTTTAAAGGGGAGGACGGCAATGGAATTTTTCCATCTTCCTATTTTGCCGAAGCCCGCGCCGATATCCTCCTTCTGCAGAATACCGCGGACAAGGAAAAATCCAAGGAGAACAAACAGAGATGCAACCGCTAGCCAGGGAATAACAAGAGGTTTAAGCACTCTTCTCCCGGCCTTTTTGGTCATTCTCCGGCCCGCTGTCTCCATATCCCCGGCTTGAATTCTTTCTCCGATTCTTCCCAGCGCAGTCCGCATATCCTCGGCGCTCTGAAACCTTTTCTCCCTTTCTTTCTCCAAAGATCTCAGGATGAGCCGGCTGAGGTCCTCGGGTATCTGGGTATTGATTTGCCGCGGGTCTGAGGGCCTTTCCGTCTTTTGCTTTAAAGCGATACTCCAAGACGTCTCCCCTTTAAATGGAACCCGGCCGGTGAGCATCTCATAAAGAATGACTCCCAGAGAATAAATGTCTGAACGCGGATCGACATTCTCCCCGCTGACCTGCTCGGGAGACATGTATTCCGGAGTCCCGATCACCATTCCCGCTTCGGTTATTCCCTCGGCCTGAATATTTCTGGCGATCCCAAAATCCATAATTTTCGCATTCCCCTCTTTATCAATCATGATGTTCTGGGGCTTAAGGTCACGGTGAACTATTCCCTGTCTGTGGGCTTCGGCCAGTCCTCTGCAGATCTGCTGCGCAATAAAAAGCGCTTTGCCCAGGCTCAACGTCCCGGACCTCCGGATGAAACTCTTCAGATCTTCTCCCGGCACATATTCCATGGTGATAAAGAGCGTGTTCTTATCTTCCATGAGTTCATAGATGCGGCCGACGTTTTTGTGGATGATTTTGCGGGCAATCTTCAACTCATTACTGAATCTTTCCACTGTTATTCTATCCGAAGCGATATCCGGCTGGATCAGTTTGAGGGCTACCTCTTCATTCAATTTGGCGTCCATCGCTCTATAGACCCGGCCCATCCCCCCTTTGCCCAGCTCTTCGATGACCTGGAACCGGCCGGCAAAGATATCCCCTGCGGCCAGTCTCTCGACCGAAATCTCCAGGGTTCGAGTTGGAAAAGAAGAGATCTCACCGGTTGCCTTCAAGGCGGTCCCGCACTGAAGGCAAAAAGAGGAGCCTTCAGGAAAATCCACTCGGCATTTTGGGCATTTCATGGCCCATGGGTCCTTTAAATTTTTGGTAAAAGAATAACAGCTAATAAACGAGGTGTCAAATTTTGTCCTATCTTTATTTTCTATCGGAAAATTTGGATCAAACCCAATCCCCCCCGAAAAAGAAAAAAGCCAGCGAGAGGATTCGAACCTCCGACCTACTGATTACGAATCAGTTGCTCTACCGGCTGAGCTACGCTGGCATCCGAAGATAGCACTTTTCAAACAAATAGAAATTAAAGGAATCGGTATCCGCTGTCAAGAGCCTCTGCGCGCTTGTTCTGACATCTCGGGGATGCGGCCGGGCTTTCCGCACCAACGGCGCCGTCTGATCGGATGGTTCAGTCCTGTTCCTTTCCTGTTTTATCTCCAAGAAATGAATTCCTGTATCTTTATTCGACATGTTTTAAAAAGATTCTCAGTAATATATACGACAATATAAGACAAAATAGGACAAGTCGCCAAAAATCATTGACAGACAATGGAATTTACATACTCTAAAAGGTAAAAAGGTGAGGCTCACTGGGTTTCGGAAAAAGGAAAGGGTTAGAAAAGGGGGGGAAAGAGAAGAGGCTAACGCTTCTTCTTTCTATTTGTTTTCTCCATCTTTTCACGCCATTCTGTAAAACTCAAATCCAGAAGTTCATTCTTAGCCGCTTTGTCCATCTCCCTTATTCGGACGCCAATCTCCCACTTGTTATTCATCTGCTGGCTCCAGACAACTTCCCCAGAGACCAAAGTGGAAGCTCTCTTTCCAGGAATAGGAATTTTGAGCTCAATGTCAGTGCCAGAGCTGAAATCAAAACTGAGGACCAATTTGAATCCTTCCCTGGAGATGTTATCGATTTTGGCTTCCCGCGCGACTCCCTTTTTCCCTTCGACCTTGACAATTTCCACAGGAAACAGGCATTCAAACCTTCGAAATTTCCTTTTGTCTTCTCTCATTTGACTGATTTAAGTCTTACATGTCCTCCAAAAATATTCAAGAAAAATTTTCGTTTTAAATTCACTCTAAATTGCTTAAAATAAGTCCTTCTGGATTTACCCTATGATTATCAAAAGACTGGAACTCCAAGGATTCAAGACATTCCCTGAAAGGACGAAAATCCTTTTCCACCCGGGGATAACCGCCGTTGTCGGGCCAAATGGCACTGGAAAAAGCAATCTTGTCGATTCCATTCTCTGGGTTCTGGGCGGGCAGAGGATGAAATCCCTCCGGGGAGAAAAAATCGAGGACGTTATCTTCAACGGGAATGCCAAGAGACCGCCGCTGGGAATGGCGGATGTCAATCTGATTCTGGAAAATGAGGAAGAAGAACTCCACATCAGTCACCGGGTCTTCCGCTCCGGGGAAAGCGAGTACAGAGTTAACGGGAAAACCGTCCGCCTCAAGGACATTCTGGATGAACTCTGGAAAAGGTCCATTTCCGAAAACAAATATTTTGTCATCGAGCAGGGCGCAATCGGACTTTTTATCACCTCGAAGCCGACAGATAAGAGAGCCCTTCTTGAAGAAGCGGCCGGCACGGCTTTCTACAAGGATAAAAAGAAACAGGCCGAAAATAAGCTCGAAAGCACCGAACAAAACCTGACCCGCCTGGAAGATATCATCAGTGAGGTAGCGAAGGCCAAGAATTCTCTCCAGAGACAGGCCCATGCCGCTGAAAAATACAGGAAGTTGAGGGAAAGAATCCGAGAGCTAACCGCCTTTCATTTCCGGAATAAGCATAAACAACTGAAGAACAACCTGAAGGAAGTTCAAGCCCAGTACGAACAGTGCTTGAATGGAGAAAGAGAACTCCTATCACGCACCGGCACAGAAGAACGGGAGCTGAACCGAAAAAGAAAAGAAGCCTGGGACATTGAGCAGAGCATCAAGCACGGCCAGGAGAATTTATATTCCTTGAAATCACAGGCGGCAAAGCTCGAAGCCGAAGCGGAACGAGAGACAAAAAGAATCGAATTCTTTGAAGAAAAACGGGAGAAGGCCGTTTCCGATGCCGAAGAGCTGAGAGGAGAACTCGGCCGACTGGAAAAAGATCTCCTCCAGGCTGAAGAGGATCTCAGATCCACCACACAAACATTCCGTCTGAAGCGGCAGGAGGCAGAAAGATGCGAGCAGGAGTATGCGCAAATCCAGGCCCAGATCGAGCCCTGGACAAAGAAATTGGAAGCACTGCGAAACAAATATCTTCAAAAGCTGGCCGAGCTCACAGAAATAAAGAACGAAGAAGCCAAAGCTGAAAAAGAAATAGAGCTGGTGCTTCGTCAGGTGGAGAAGCTCCGGACACGGCGCGAAGAAGAACAGGCGCGGCTCGAGGCGACAATCAAAGAACTGGAGCACAGAGAAAATATCCTTGCCCAAAACCATAGACTGAGAGAAGAAAAAGAAACAAGGCTGGCCGAACTCCGCGAAGCATTAAAGACCACTTCAACCGTCTGTGCCGACCTTCAAAAGAAACGGACTGATCTCAAGGAAAAGAAAGAAGCAAAGGTGTATCATCTTCAAGCCCTGAAGAAGCTGCAAGAAAAGGAACAGGGCGCCGCACCCGGCCCCGACCTCCCGGGCACCCTCGGGCTTTTTACAGACCTCCTCGAAGCCGACCCGGCCGATGTCCCGCTCATCGACGTTTTCTGGAAGGAAGAGGCCAAAGCCGCTGTCATCCCTGTGCAGGACATTCTGAACCGCCTGGGAGGTGAAATCACGGGACGTTTCCTGCTCCTCTCCGAAGAGAAGAAAGCGACCATTCCGGAAGAAGTTCTCGGCAATCCGGAAGTGATCGGGCTTCTCAAGTCCAGGTTAAGGCCGAAACAAAAAATTGAAAAATACCTGCCCCAGCTCCAGGAAGCCGTCCTCGTTAAGGACATTCAAGCAGCCGTCCGCCTCTGGCTTCGCTTCCCATCCCACAACTATCTCTCCCTCCGGGGAGACCTCCTCCTCCATTCTGGCCTGCTCCAACTGGGAGAAAGGAAAGAAGGAATTTTCGCCCTCAGTCAGGAGATGAAAGAACTGGAAAAAAAAATCAGCCTCTACGATTCAGAGATGCTTCCCATTACCGCAGAGCTTGACCAAAAATTCGAAGAAAATCAGAGACATGAGGAAGAAATCAAAAACGAATCCGGACGCCTGGCCTCGCTTCAAAAAAACATCCTGGACCTTGAAAAAGAAATTGCCCTTCAGCGGGCCGAAAAGGAAAATTGTTCTGCCAACCTGGCTCTCCTCGGCCACGAGTTGGACGTTCTCAACCTGGACATGCAGGGATTTACTCAAAAGATGGAGGTCCTCACCCAAAGAATGAATGCTGTCGAGGAAGAAGAACGAGCCCTGAAAAACAAAGTCGAGGTTGAAGACAGAGAGTTCAGTCGGCACCAGGAAAAAAGTTCCCAACTGGGTCAACATTTAGCTGAGCTCAAAGGGAACCAGGATGTCCTTCAGGAAAAAATGAATAACCTCCAAGGCCTTATTCAGAGCCTGCGCCAGCGACGGGAAAGCGCAGCGGCTAAAATCCAATCCCTCGAGGAAGAAGTCCGGAACTCAGCCGCAGAAGAGGTCCGGCTCAAGGAACATATCCAAGGCCTCCTCGATAAAAGAAAAAGCCTCGAAGAAGAGAAAGACCGGATGGAAACCACTATTGCCCAGAATGAAACCCGCCTCCAGCAGCTCCAGAAAGAACTCAGCGAAGCCGAGATTAAGGTCGGAGAGATTCGCTTGGAACAGGAATCCCAGAAGGATGAGCGGATCAAATGGGAAATCAAGAAAGCGGAAACAGAGAGAGACCTTATTAACCTTGAGGAGACCTGCTGGCAGGATCTCAAGAAGACCCTCCAAGAAATTAAGGAGGAGATGGCGGAGGCAGAAGCACCCGAGGTTGACGTGGAAACAGAGCTCGAAGCCGCCCGGGAGGATCTCCAAAAGTTCAAAGCCGTTAACCTCATGGCTGAGGAAGAATACATCGTCCACAAGGAGCGCTGCGATTTCCTCATCCAGCAGAGAACTGACCTGAAGGAATCCATCGCCCAGACCAAGGAGGCCATCCTCAAAATCGACGAGGAGAGTCAAAACCGTTTCCTCACCGCCTTGGATGAAGTAAACAAAAACTTCCAGGAAATTTTTTCCCTTCTATTTAAAGGCGGACAAGCGGAAGTCAAGCTTCAGGATGAAAGCAATCCAATGGAGAGCGGCATCGATGTCATCGCCCAGCCGCCGGGCAAAAAACTCCAGAATATCATCCTTCTTTCGGGCGGGGAGAAATCGCTGACCAGCCTGGCTTTCCTCTTTGCCCTCTTTCGCTATAAACCCACGCCTTTCTGCATCCTCGATGAAGTGGACGCGGCCCTGGACGAGGCCAACCTGGCCAGATTTCTGGAGTTGATGAAAAAAATCAAAGAGGAGACTCAGTTCATCATCATCACCCACAATTATAAAACCATGGAGGTCGCTGACTACATTTACGGGACGACCATGGAAGAACCCAATATCACCAAACTTTTTTCGATGAAACTCGAGAAAAAGAGAGAAGAGGAGAAAAGTTGATCAAGGTTCAGCTTTTTGTGCCGCCCGGAGGTTATTTTGCCGAACGCTGGACAAAAGGTTCGTCCATGCCGCCGCTGGGACTCCTTTCCATCGGCGCGGTCCTGGAGAAAGAGGGGATCTCCGTTGAAATCGTTCCCGCCGATGTCCTCCGACTGAGCTGGGGGGAGGTCAGAAAAAAAATCCAGACGGATCAACCGGACATCGTCGGCGTCACCTCGACTACGGAAAACCGATTTCAGAGTTTTAAGCTGATACGGGTGGCCCGTCAGGCCAATCCTCAGACCCTGACCGTACTCGGCGGCCCCCATGCTTCCATGGCCGCTGAGGACTGTTTAGCGCATATTCCTGAGCTCGATGTCGTTGTCAGGGGCGAAGGAGAGATCACCATGCGCGAACTCTGTCGGGCCTGGGAAGCCAAGAGAAACTTCTCCGCCCTTGCCCATATCGCCGGAATCTCGTTCCGGGAGAACGGCCGGGTGAAGTCCAACTCTCCGCGTTCCCCTATCCTCGACCTGGACAGCCTTCCCTACCCCGCTTTTCACCTTGTGCCTTTCGAAAAATACAATTTTATGTTTGAAGTGCCCGGCCACGGTATGCTTCCGGCCGTCAATGTCATGACCAGCCGCGGCTGCCCCTTCAATTGTAACTTCTGCGCCACGCCCATCAACTGGGGAAGGAACGTTCGGACGCGAAGCCCAGAGAATGTCATCCGAGAGATCGAGCTTCTCATCCAAAAGTACGGCGTCAGGGTGATCTTCTTCTTTGACGACACGTTCAACGCCAGCCCCAAAAGGGCCGAGGCCATCTGCGACCTCATCATCGAGCGGAAGCTGGATATTTTCTTTAAGTGCGACGTGAGGATTGACCTTACGGACCGGGCGATGCTGGAGAAGATGAAGCGCGCCGGACTTTTCCACTTGTCCTTTGGACTGGAAGCCGGTTCCGAAAGAGTTCGGAATACCATTGTCCACAAAAAAATCCAGGTGGATGATTTCCATCATCTCGTCCGGTGGTGCCAGGAGCTTGACATCATCCCCAACGTCTTCTTTATTTTCAGTCACCCCACGGAAACCTGGAAAGAAGCCCAGGAGACAATCCAGATCATCGAACAATATGGGAATACAATCGAAGGGTCGATCGCCATTCTCCACATCTATCCAGGCACGCCGCTGGAAAAGACGGCCAAAGAGACCGGCCTTCTTCCCCGAAATTTCTCCTGGACAAACCGGTATTTTTCGAAAATAATTACCCTGCCCATGGTCCAAGGAGACGTACCGCTGTTTCTGGACAAGCTGACGTGGAGCCAGGTGAGCGAGCTCATTTTCCGCTGGTCCCTCAGTGTCGGCCGAACATCGATTTTCAAGAAATTTCCCAAACTCATCACTCACATCCGTTCGCTCGGGGATTTGAAGCGCTACGCCATCATGGGCTTCGTCTATTTAAAACTCCGGCTGAGAAGACTCTTGAAAAAGAAAACTGAGATATGATGGAACAGACAACAGAAAAGAAATGCCTCCTGAATCCCGTGAATATCCTTGTGGATCAATGGATGGCCGCGCATGATTTAAAAGGGGTGGATTCTGACGGAAACAAGGAGGCTTTTCCAGAAAGGAGGATATAATGTCCGCTTACCTGTACATTATTCTGGCCTATCTCCTGGTGCTCACGGTCTTGAATTTTATAAGGGCCAAACGCGTTAAAAGTCAGGAAGATTTCATGGTCGCCGGCCGACGATTGAAGACCTCTGTTATGGTCTTTACTCTCATCTGCACATGGATCGGATCGGGAACGTTTATCGCCGGAGCGGAGTTTGCGTCTAAAGCCGGATTTTCTGCCCTCTGGCTGGCGGCCGGAGCCTGGGTGGGAATCATTGCCATCTATTTTCTGACCGCAAAAATACAAACCTTTGGTCAGTATACGATCGGCGACATCCTCGAAGAGAGGTACGGGCCTGTCGCGCGGGTCTTCGGAGCCATTGCCCTGATCCTCTCATTTACAGTCATCGTTTCCTATCAGTTCGTGGCCGGAGGCTTTATCCTCAACGTCGCCACAGACGGAAAAATACCTGAGCAGGTCGGGATCATTATTGCCGCCGTTTTTGTGATCCTTTTTACCACCTTGGGGGGCATGGTTGCCGTGGCCTACACGGATCTGCCCAACGGCATCATCATTCTGCTCGCCTGCCTACTTTCAGTTCCCTTCGTCTACCTGGCCGCCGGAGGACTTCCGCAGGCCACCCAACAGCTCGATCCCGGCTACTTCGCTGTAGTCAACAGCCAGTTCGGCGCTCACCCCACTCTCAAAGTTCTCGGATACTTTCTATCCACAATGCTCCTTCTCATGGGGGTGCAGGGCATGTACCAGAAATTCTACAGTGCCCGGACTCCCAAAGATGCCAAAAAAGCCGTCATCCTCTGGACAATCGGCACAATCTTTGTTGAAACTGTCGTTATAATCATTGCTGTCTTTGCCTACAGCAAGTTTAAAGGCCAGATCGACCTCTCCATTCCCAAGGAAGGAGGAAAAGTCGTGCTCATGGCCGCCAGGAGCCTCGTCCCTGCTCCCGTTGGAGTCCTGCTCCTGGCCGCCGCCTGTGCGGTCGTCATTTCGACCGGAATGAACTACCTTCTCTCCCCTTCAACCAACATCATGCGTGATATCTATCAGCGCTTCATCAAGAAAGACGCCGACCAGAAAACAATGGTCGCCCTCCAGAAACTCTTCGTCGTGCTGCTTGGCGTTCTCGCTTTTCTGCTGGCTGTCCAATTAAAGTCCGTTCTGGAAATGGCCTTTTTCGCCTACACCATCTATGGTGTGTCCATTACGCCGGCGCTTATTGCCGCTCTAGCCTGGAAGAGAGTGACAAAGGCCGGAGGTATAGCCTCTATTACTTCCGGAACACTCGCCTGTATTTTCTTTTTAATTATGACCCGAGTCCTGCCCCCGGAGCGAGTGCCGGAAGGCGACCCGTGGGGAATTCCTACGATTTTTCCGGCGCTGGCCGTTTCGCTCCTATCCTTGATCATCGTCAGTCTGCTGACCAAGAAGCAGAAGCCGGAAGAAATCGCGAAATTTTTCCCAAAAAAATAAATCGCTGCTGAAAAAAATTAAATTTTAAATACCAAAAATTCATGAAAACTGGAATTGTCAAGGACAGGAGGTACCTCGACCATAATATGGGAGACTTTCATGTCGAAAGCCCGAGAAGAATTGAGGCCGTTTACAGAATGATAGAAAAGGAAATCACCTTTCCCTATCTCGAAATCCAACCCCGCCGGGCCCGGGAAGAAGAAGTCGAACTCATCCACGCCGCTTCTTATATGGACCTGATCAAACAGACTGCCGGAAAGCCATACGTCTATCTCGATCCGGACACTTCCACGTCGGCCCGCTCCTATGAAACCGCCCTGTTGGCCGTAGGCGGCCTCCTTGCAGCCGCAGACCTTATCCTGGACGGAAAAATTCAAAACGGTTTTGCCCTGGTCCGCCCGCCCGGCCACCATGCGGAATATTCATGGGCGAAGGGATTCTGTATTTTTAACAACGCGGCCATCGCTGCGGCCTATCTCCTGAAAAAACGCGGCCTGAAAAGAGTCCTGATTGTCGACTGGGATATCCACCACGGAAACGGAACCCAGAATTCTTTCTATACAAGTAAAGACGTTCTCTACTTCTCCACCCATCAATACCCTCATTACCCAGGCTCTGGGTCCTCGGGTGAAGTGGGCGCAGATGAGGGAGAGGGCTACACCATTAATGTGCCGCTCAGGGCCGGAAAAGGGAATCAGGACTATTTGTACATTTTCCAGAAAATCCTCAGGCCGGCGGCTGCGGCTTTCAGGCCTGAATTCATTCTTGTCTCAGCTGGCTTTGACGTGTCCAGAGGAGATCCTTTGGGCGGAATGGACATCACGGGAGAAGGCTTCTCGGCCTTGACGGCAGAACTTCTGACTTTGGCCGGGGAGCTGTGCAGAAATCAAATTCTATTTACTCTGGAGGGCGGCTATTCCCTTCCAGAATTGACTGAGGGAGTCAAAACCGTTCTGCTTCAACTTTCAGGCGAAGCCGCCTCTCCCATTGTCAAGGCTGAAGCTTCAGAAGAAACCGAAAGAGAACTGGCGCCTGTTTTCGCGATACAAAAAAAATACTGGCCGATTGAAAAATAAATTGGTTTGACAATTGTCGGAAGAATAAAAAGATGGGGCGCGGACTGTCTATGTGCGAAGACCCAAATTGTTTATATGAAAGCAAAAAAATCATCACCAAAGAATTAAAACTGAAAATACAGGGTGTCCCTCATGGGGCCAGGCGTCCTCTATTGAGGACAGAATTTATGATAAAATATCAAATATCAAGGCAGAACAAATGGCATAGTTCTTGCAATATTATAACGTGGAAAGGAGACGAAAAATGAAAAAACACATGATCCTGATAGCCGCCTCCATATTGACATGTTTTACCTTAGCGACGAATGCGGAGGAGCCAAAATACACGAATTACTCCTTTGCCCGATTGAGTTACATGAGCGGCAATATCTATATCCAGAGAGCTTCTGACCTCGGCTACGAAGAGGGCACAGTGAACATGCCCATCAGTGAAGGAGACCGGCTGGGCACAACCGATGGACGGGCTGAGGTTTATCTTGGGAGAAATACTTACATCCGCCTGGACGAGAAAACAAAATTGGACTTTATGAATTTTCCTAAAAAAGGATATGAACTCACCCGCCTGAAGGTCTGGACCGGAAATATCTATCTCAATGTCAATAACCTGGAGAAAGAAAAAAGTATAGAGCTCCATACGCCAGATGCATCGATTTATATTCTCGATGAGGGGATATACCGTATTGACGTGCGGGAAGACAATGAAACCGAAATACTGGTCTTCCGCGGCCTGGTCGAAGCGGCTGGGGAAGAAGGATCTCTCCTGATAAAAAACGAGCAGAGACTGGCCGTTTCCAACGGACATTTCAATTCTCGACCCACTTCTTTCTTCGCCGCAATCGAAGACGGCTTTGACCGCTGGAACGAATCCCGCAACGACAAGATTACCAAGCGGCTGGCAAAAACATACCTGACTGGAGAGCTTGAGGATTTTGAGTATGAGCTGGCCGAATACGGCGAATGGATTTATATTTCGCCTTTCGGATATGTTTGGGTTCCCCAGGGGATGGCTCCAGATTGGCATCCTTATTATTACGGCCGCTGGGCCTGGTTTCCTCTCTGCGGATGGAGCTGGGTGCCTTATGAACCGTGGGGCTGGTGCACGTTTCATTATGGCAGGTGGCATTGGTCTCCGATCTTTGGCTGGTACTGGATTCCCATGAATATATGGGGGCCGGCCTGGGTGAGCTGGTGGTGGGGCTATGACTATTTTGCCTGGACTCCCTTAAGTTATTGGGGTTATCCGGTTGTCATTGTCAACAACGTCTTCTATGGACAGACCTATTATGATGTCTATCCTTACAACTCCAAGACTCTCACCGTCATCCATAAAAATCAGCTTCAGGCAAAAAATATTTCCAAGGTTGCCCTTGACGAGAAGTCGATCAGAAATCTGGGCAAGATTGATTTTCGGGGGGAACCCCAGAAGAGTCTTGACTTCAAGCCAGTGAAAGATCCCAACGTTTCCATTGAACCGCTGGAAGGCCGAAAAGTCATTCTCAGGAAAGAAACACGCCCCACCAAATTCGAACCCTTTCGAAGTCTCGAGAAAAGACAGACAAAGGAAAAGGATTCTTCTGGAGCCCAAAGAACGGCCAAGTCTGGAATTGAAAAAACAAAAAGAGACGAGACGGTGCGCCAGAGCCCTCCCCCTTCTTCTCCTCCTCCCCCAACAGAAAGAAAGATAAAGAAAAAGAAGGATTCTGACTCCAGTCCAGAAGACGTTGCATCCGAAAGTCATTCCAGGAGAGGAAACTTCGGATTTCCCTCGTCTTCCTCGATCAGCAGGGAAAGTTCGTCCAGAGAATCCCAAAGCACACGTCCCAAGTCATTTTTAAACAGATTTTTCAGATATTTTTCTGAAGGCAGTTCTTCCCGAAGCTCATCGTCTTCTCAAAAAGCGTCCCCCTCCAGAGGATTCAGCCTCCACTCCTCGCCGAGAAGCTCCCCGCCCCCTTCCATGTCTCGCGGTTCTTCTTCCTCCGGTTCCTCGTCCCGTCCAGCAGGTGTTAATAAAAAGAAGGGCTGATAATAACTAATCTCCCTTGTATGTAACACAAGGATTCTGCTTCCCCCTTTCCGGCCAAGCGGTATGAAGAAGAGGCGAGGGGATTCGGACTGAATCAATACAAGCGTTGGGGTATCCGCTCAATCTGTAGGTCTACCCCACCCAATATCCGTGGCAATTCCCGGATAAAGTGCCTGTCTTTTTCTTTGATCTCTTCGCTCAATTTTTCCCAGGGGACAAGGTCTGGATTGGTCAACCGCAGCCGGAATGAATTCACCTGAGACCGAAAGACAGCCATCAGGGCACGCAGGGCCGTGTAGGCGGCGAGCGTCGGGGCAAGGAACCGGGCCAGCTCCCAGCCTTTCGGCCCTGCGGCCGATCCGGACTCCAGGGTGAACAGCTGCAGGGAAAGGTAGGCAAGGTCCCAGAAGGACCAGTCTTGACCGGTGGAAGTGCTCAGTGCTGCGAACCCGACATAGCCAAGATAAAACGCGGCCAAAGTCAGGCCTGACCCTCCTAATGTTCTTCTTTGGCTTTTTCCTGGGAGTAATAGTCCAGAATCAGCATATGGTCACTGTGGGTGCAGTACCTGACAGGCTCTGTGCCAGGAATAAATGCTTCTCTAAACGGCCAGATGCAGAACGGCGCGGCAAGTAAGCCGGTTTTTCGGTCTATGTCGACAAACAGAATGTTGGGAGGGACTTCAAACTCTTCCGCTGCGGGCTCGATTTCCTCCTCCTGAGCCTTTTTCTTTTCTTCTTCAATAATCTTTTTGAAGAAATCAAACCAGACAGGAAGGGCCGCGACAGCCCCTGACTGTCTGTCTCCAAGAGTTTCATTATTGTCATACCCCACCCAGACACCTGCACACAGGGAGGGTGAAAAACCGATAAACCAGGCATCCGTGTAATCATCCGTTGTTCCCGTCTTTCCGGCAAGAGGCTTGTCCTCTAACAATACCGCCGCGGACTCTCCTGTTCCCCTCTGGATCACTCCCTGGAGGAGACATGTCATGAGAAAAGCGGTTTGGGGAGAAATGACATTTTCCGCTTCAATCTTACACTCCTCAAGAATATTCCCCTCCTTGTCTTCAATGTGGGTGATGAAATAGGGATTGATACGTATCCCTTTATTCGGAAAACTCGTGAAGGCGGAGACCATCTCCACCAGCTTGACTTCGAAAGTCCCTAGAGACAGAGAAAGATACGGGTAAATGGTCGATGTAATCCCAAATTTCTTGCAGTAATCCACTCCAGTCTGGGGAGAGATATGCTCTAAAATTTTGGCTGTGACAATATTCCTGGACTCTTCAATACCCTTGCGCAGCGTGACCGTGCCCTTATATTTGCCGTCGTAATTCGGCGGCGACCAGAGTGTACCCGTCCATCGGTCAACAAAGCCTGTCGGCTCATCCACGATTCTCGTCGCGGGCGTGAATCCATTTTCCAAGGCGGCCGTATAAAGGATGGGCTTGATGGATGAACCGGCCTGCCGGAGTGCCTGCGTTGCCCGGTTAAACTCGCTCCGCCGGAAAGAATATCCCCCCACCATAGCTTTAATCTGCCCGATTAAAGGGTCGATAGCCAGAAAAGCGCCTTCCACCCTCGGCTCTTGATCCAGGGAAACAAAGCATTCCTTTTTGTCTTCGGCGATGCGATTCAACCGGACATGAATAACATCTCCCCTTTTGATCAGACTGTCCAGATATCGAGACCTTGTCCACTGGATGTCGCTGTTTGTCATGACTCCCGTTAAATCTTTGAACCGAACTCTGGCCTCACGCTTTTCCACGGATAAAACAACCGTCTCCAGAATATCCCCGATCTCCAGAGAAGACTTCCGCCAGCTCTTGAGGGAAACTTGTTCCAGGTCTGTTATGCCTTCCTCGATTAAATTCTTCTTGTCCTTGCGCCAGCCTTTCTTCTTATCCAACACTCTGAGTTGTTTGAGAAGAGCGTCTTCGGCATATTTTTGAAACGCCGTATTCATCGTCGTGTAGATCTTGAGCCCTCCTTTATAGAGCGCATCGTCGCCGTATTTGGAGGCCACATATTTTCTGATTTCTTCAAAAAAATAGGCCCCAAAATCAGAATCCTCCCGGCCGAGGGGAAGGACGTTGATTGGCTTTTTCTTGGCTTCTTCTCCCTCCTTTCGACTGATAAATCCCTCTTCGACCATGCGGTTGATCACGTGGCTTCTCCGCTGGAGAGCTCTCTCCGGATAAGTGTACGGAGAATACCCGGGAGGCCAGCGAAGGATCCCTGCAATCAAAGCGGCTTCTTCGAGATTCAGTTCAGAGACGCTCTTTCCAAAAAAGAAGTTTGAAGCCGTTTCCACTCCATACACGCCGTGGCCAAAATAATAGAGATTGCAATACATCTCCAAAATTTTCTCTTTGGAATACTTTCGTTCAATCTGGACGGAGAGAAAAATTTCTGATAATTTCCTGTGCAGTGTTTGTTGCGGATATAGAAAAAGCAATCGGGCCAGCTGCTGGGTGATTGTGCTCCCCCCGTGAAGACGGCGTCCTTTCGTGAGAAGCCGAATGTCCTCCCGAAATGCGCGCAGAATTCCTTTGAGGTCAACTCCTTTATGGCTGAAAAACCTGGGGTCCTCGGTGGCCAGAATCGCTTTTTTTAATACATCCGTTATTTGATCATAGGACACCGGGATCCTTTTTTGTCTGGAAAATTCCTTGATTACTTTTCCGTCATCGGAATAGACAGAGGTGACAATATCCGGCGTAAAGTGTTCCAGCTCTGATATAGAAGGCAGTGTCTGCCGAATGGCCATATAGGTCCCCAGGCAGACTCCCAAAAAAATGGCTGAAGAAAAGATCATCAGGAAGAAAAGCCATTTGCCCCAGACGCGTTTATCCACTTTTTTTATACGAATTTTTATCCCGGCTTTTTTTGTGCGGCCCATGATTTAAAAAATATAGCAGAATAAAATTAAAATTCCAAATCTCTGTCCCTGGCAGTCCGTATTTCCGTAACTATTCTTGGGCGGAAATGACTGCGATGGGATAGACTGTCTCAAACTGGCTCGATCTCGCTTTGAAGCATCTCCTTGCCCCGGTGCGGGCTCAGGGGGCAAGACCCAGGAGGTCCAAATGAGGGCCGGAGAAAAAACCTAGACAATCCAGTTCTGGAGATATTGAATCACCCTTTCCGCAATTTTTCGGCTGATCTGCTTCTTTTCTTCCAGGCCGTTCAAATGGATAAATTTTCTCCCTTTAAGACCATTGAAAATTTTTCGCACTTTGACCAGGTAATCTTCCCGTTCAAAAAGCCGTTCTTTTTTTTTGCGATCCTGGATGCGCGAAAGGCCCTGCCTGGCGCCGATATCCAGGATGAAAACCAAGTCCGGCTTGGGGGCAAATCGTTCGTTCATTCTCTTGATCCTCGCCGGGTCAATCCCTTTCGATCCCTGATAGGCGATGGTTGAAAAATAATATCGGTCCAGAATGACGATTTTTCTGCACTCCAGGGCCGGTCGAATATTTTTCTCCACGTTCTCCTTTCGATCTTTCTGGAAGAGAGAAAGCTCCTCTTCTGGGGCGAGCGAACGGGGATCGATCGCCTTGGCCTTTATCTCCCGACCCCATTTCCCCCGGGAGGGCTCCCGAAAATAAACCACATCCATTCCCATTGCCTGAAGCTTCCTGAGAAGAAACCGCGCCTGGGTGGACTTTCCAGCTCCGTCAATCCCTTCCAGGACTATTAAAATTCCTTTTTTCAGCATGAAATCCCTCAAGAAATACGATATTAACTTTCCTGAATGATGAATGCAACTTTTTTGATGAGAGAACTGTTTTAATTAATCATTGAGAAAAACAGGCCGCCGGATCACGCCGGAATTGAATTTTTTCGCGGATTGTGTTATTTTTTGCTATTATAAAAAAGCAGCTTTTCAAAAAAATGAAACACGCAAGAAGAGCCGGAGAGTGGATTTATCCGAACAGTTCGCTCCCAACACCCTTGATGGAAATTTCCATAGCTGGGTAATGAGAAGCGAATGGATGGAGGAAAAAAATGAGGAAAATTATCTGGATAGCCATTGTGAGTTTCTTTTGTGGAGTCCTTCTGGCAGGATTTGTCTTTGTCTATCTTCCGGATAAAAAGGTCGAGCAAAGTTTCTTAAATGCACCTTCCTCTTCCTTGGGTTCAAATCTTTTTGCTTCCTCAGCGCAAATCAAGCCAGACCTGGATTTCGTCAAAATTTCGGAAAATGTGGGCCCGGCGGTCGTGAAAATCGAAAGCGAACGGGTAGAGAAACAGACAGTCCGGGGTTTTGAAGACAGCCCTTTTGAGGACTTCTGGGACAGGTTTTTCGGCCGGCCGAGTCAAAGAGAGCAGGAATACCGCACCATGTCTCAGGGCACGGGATTTTACATCAGCAGCGACGGATATATTATCACGAATAACCATCTTGTGGAAAAAGCTGTCAAAGTCACTGTGACTTCGACTCGGGGTGAAAACTATACGGCAAAAGTCATTGGCACAGATCCCAAGTCGGATCTGGCCCTTATTAAAGTAGATGCAAAAAACGTCCGTTTTGTCGAACTCGGCGATTCCTCCCAATTGAAAGTCGGCGAATGGGTCCTGGCCATAGGTAATCCCCTGGGTATGGAACATACAGTCACTGCGGGAATCGTCAGCGCCAAGGGGAGGCAGCTGGGCACCGGAATGAATGTCCCGGATTACCAGGACTTCATTCAAACCGATGCCGCCATCAACCGCGGCAACAGCGGCGGGCCTCTGGTCAATATGAAAGGTGAAGTCATCGGAATCACCAGCAACATCCTCTCCCCGACCGGGGGAAACATCGGCATCGGGTTTGCCATCCCTTCCCATCTGGCTAAAAAAGTTGTGACTCAGCTTAAAGAGAAAGGCCGAGTGATCCGGGGGTATTTGGGTGTCACTATTATGGCCATTTCAGAGGACGAAAAAAAGATCCTCAATCTTAAAAGCAGCCGGGGCGCCCTCATCAATTCAGTGGAATCCGGAGGGCCTGCGGACAAAACTGGACTCAAGCAGTACGATGTCATCATCGAAATCAATGGGCAGCTTGTTGAAGACCCCAATGACCTGAAGTTCAAGATTGCCGATATCCAGCCGGGAACAAAGGTAAACATTAAGATCATCCGGGACGGGAAAGAAAAGATCCTCACGGCCACCATCACCGAGCTCGAGTCCGAAGAAGAGAGAGAAACAGCTGCGGTTTCCGGAAGGGATATCGGTTTCTCCGTCGCTCCCATGACTCCCCGGCTGGCGCGCCGATACGGTTATAGGACCCAGGAAGGGCTGGTCATCACAGAGGTCCGCCGTTACAGTGAAGCCGAAAGAAAAGGAATCCAGCCCGGAGACATCATCCTTGAGGTCAACCGGAAGAAAATCACTTCAGAAAAAGACCTGGAAGACATCCTGAAAATGACAAAATCAGGAGATCCGATAATGCTTTCGATCCGGAGAGAAGACAGGCAGGGAGGTTATGACGATTATATCGTCACCATAAAGGTCCCTTGAATGAAGTTCACCAAATTCCATTCTTTAGGCAACGATTTCCTGATTATCGACCAGGATGAAGTCACTGAGATTCTGCGCATCGACGAGTTTGCTCAAAAAATCTGCGAGCGCCATACGGGTGTCGGAGCGGACGGGCTGCTGTTGATCTCGGTTAAGGATAGAGAAAAAGGCATCGTCAATTTCCGGATTTTCAATGCCGACGGAACGGAAGCGGAAATTTCAGGAAACGGTCTGCGCTGCGCAGCCGCTTTTCTCTATTCCCAACAGAAGGTTGGACCGTCGCGGACCCTTTTCTCTACGACGGCCGGCAATCGGGAAAGCGAACTCATCGAGAAAAAAGACCATTTGTTCTGGATCAAAATCGAAATGGGGGTTCCCCACTTCACCTCAAAAGACATTCCTTTCGATGACGGAACCGCCCATGAGAAAATCATCGATTATCCACTCTCGATCAACCGCAAAATCTATCCGATCACGGTTGTCTCTCTTGGAAATCCCCACTGCGCTGTATTTGTCGACCGCTTCCCGGCCCGAATCGAGTGGCATCAAATCGGCCGTGAAATTGAGTCCCATCCGTTCTTCCCTAACAGGACGAACATCGAATTCATCCGCGTTCTAAACCGTAATGAAATTGAAGTCCTCTTCTGGGAAAGGGGCGTCGGCGAGACCCTCTCTTCGGGAAGCGGCTCCTGCGCCGCTGCCGTGGCCTCCATCCTGAAGAACCTGACCCATAGAAAGGTCAACATCAAAACAAGTATGGGTATGCTCACGGTCGATTGGGAAAAAGACAATGACAAAGTCTATCAGACCGGGCCTACAGAGTTCGTCTTTGTCGGCTCGTTTCTGTCCAATTAGGTCAAAAAGAGAAAGTGACCCCCAGCCCAAAGATTAGAACATTCAGATTATATTTTTCCGTCTGCAGGAATCCGAGGCTCTCGCTCCTTTTTTCTCTCTCTTTTCCAATGCCGTAGGCATAGACGGCGTCAATCTGCATCCTTCCTGCTTTATAGCCAATCCCTCCAAGTAGAGTGAACTTATCCACATCAATATTTTTGAAGTTCAGGGTCGAATCCGGAGTGGCATACCGGTCCAATCCGATTCCAACACGCAGGAAAATATTTTTGGGAAGAAGATATTCCATTCCGGCTCTGAAGATCAGTATGTCCTTGAAATCCATATCTTCATCCACGTTGAGGTCTCCTTGATAGGGAATCTCCTTGATCGTCTTGCTCACTTTGTCCAACACCGACCAGAGCGTGTACTGGGCGCTGGAGGAGAACAGAAGCCGCTCACTGACTCTGTAGGAAACACCGATTTCAAAATCCCAGGGAAGCCTGAAGGACGTCTCTGAATCGAGATTGATCTTCAGGACATCATACTTGAAAGACGTTTTTCCGGAAAGCCTGATTTTCGCCGGTCCTCGGACACTGAGTCCAATGCCAATCCTGTCTGATGGCCTGAACATCAGCCCGAAACCAGCTGAGACAGAAGACCCGTTTTCTTCTTGATTCAGGGGCCCAAAAGGATCCATTTCTGTATGGACGGACAAGGTGCCGCTGTAAAAATTCAGGTTGAATCCGAGCGACAGTTTTTCATTGATCTGGTAGGCGACCGAGGGCGTGAAAGAGACAATTCCCATGGTGGATTTGAAAGGATAGCCCAGGTCCTCCTTTTTCCAGTCCACCCCTCCTCCGGCATAGGGCACAAACACTCCAAAACCCAGGGTTATTTTTGGACTCGCTCTGTATGAGATGAAAATCTGAGGCACAGGATTGTTGTACTTGCTCTCGGCTTTAGAGCCGGTGGAAAGTGTGTACTCATGAGTCGGCCAGATGTAAAATCCATCGATGGAAAAATTAAACTTCTCTCTCTGGTAGATCAATCCGGCGGGATTATAAAAAATGGCGCTCGGGTCATCGGCCAGCCCCGTGAAAGCGCCACCCATGGCTACGGCCCGACAGCCAATGAGCGTGTTATTCCAGCCGCCGGCCAAAACGATTGTATTGGCCAGGAAAAAAGCAATTGTGGAAACGATGCATTTTTTCAGCACAGACCCTCCTCTCCAGGATCCCATATTTGATAATTCTTTTGATTATAAAACTTGGCCCTAATTTGTCAACCCAGAAAAGAATCCGGAGTTCCCTCAGATTGGAAAGGACAGAAGAGGACGCTTGGAGCCGGCGCTGTCCTTACACTTTATCGGCGTGCCTGTTTGGCCATGGTCTTGACAAGAGCGTAGTTGAACACCTCATTGATTTCTTCGACAAAGATAAAATGCATCGTTTTTTTCACAACCTTGGGAATATCAATCAACTCCTTTTTATTGGCCAGGGGCAGAATCATCTTTTTAACTCCAGCCCTCTGTGCAGCCAGGACTTTCTCCTTAACTCCTCCTATGGGGAGTATATTCCCTCTCAATGTGATCTCTCCGGTCATGGCCACATCCCATCTGACCTTCTGGTTCGTGCAGACCGAGATCAGAGCTGTGGCAATCGTGATCCCTGCCGAAGGCCCATCTTTGGGAATGGCTCCCTCAGGGATATGGATATGGAAGTCATTCTTGGAAAAGATTTGACTCTCAATTCCCAGCTCTCTGGCGTGGGCACGGGCATAGCTGAGGGCGGCCTGGGCGGATTCTTTCATTACGTCGCCCAGAGAGCCTGTCAGCGACAGTGTCGCTTTACCCTTCATCTTGATGGCCTCGACAAAAAGAATCTCGCCACCCGCTGCCGTCCAGGCCACACCGGTGGCCACTCCCACCCTGTTTTTTTTGAGGAGCTGGTCCCTGAATATTCTTGGTGGCCCAAGATAGTTCTCGATATTTTGAGAGGTGACTTTATTCAATCTCTTCTTCCCTTCCGCCACACGGCGGGCCACTTTGCGGCAAACGGAAGCGATCTCCCGCTCCAGGTTCCTGACTCCTGCCTCTCTGGTGTAGAGGGAAATCATCTTTTTAATCGAAACACTGGAGAAAGAAATCCGCTTGAGGTTGAGGGCATTCTCCCTAACCTGCTTGGGAACAAGATGCTGAAGGGCGATCTGGAGCTTCTCCTCCTCGGTGTATCCGGGGATCTGAATGACCTCCATCCGGTCGCGGAAGGCCGGCTGAATGGGGTCCAGGAGATTCGCCGTGGTGATAAACATGACCCTGGAAAGGTCAAAAGGAACGCTAAGATAATGGTCTCGGAAAGAAAAGTTCTGTTCCGGATCGAGTACCTCAAGAAGCGCCGAAGAGGGATCGCCCCGGAAATCGGCACCGATTTTATCCACTTCATCCATCATAAAAACAGGATTGTCGGAGCCGGCCCGCCTCAGGCTCTGAATGATTCTTCCGGGGAGGGCGCCGACATACGTGCGCCTGTGGCCCCGTATTTCCGCCTCGTCCCTGACGCCGCCCAGGGAAATGCGAATGAATTTCCTGCCCAGAGCCCGTGCAATGGAGCGCCCCAGAGAGGTCTTGCCCACTCCGGGAGGGCCGACAAAACAGAGAATCGGACCTTTAATCTTTTGGGAAAGTGATCGGACGGCCAGATATTCCAGGATTCGCTCCTTGACTTTTTCCAAGCCGTAGTGATCCTCATCCAGAATGGTCTTGGCTTTTTTGAGGTCCAGATTGTCCCTGGTGCTCTTGTTCCAGGGAAGCGCAAACATCCAATCCAGATAATTGCGAGCGACCGCAGTCTCCGCAGATTCCGGATGCATCTGAGCCAGGCGGCTGATCTGTTTTTCCAGCTCTTCCCTGACTTCATCGGACACTTTGAGCTTTTTGAGCTTCACCTGATAGCTCTTGATCTCTTCCTGGATTTCTGTTCCTTCGCCCAATTCCTTCTGAATGGCCTTAATCTGCTGCCGGAGGAAATACTGCCGCTGGAGCTTGTCCATTTCTCCTTTGGCTTCTGAGCTGATTCTGGACTGAACATCGAGAATCTCAAGCTCCTTCGTCAACATCTCATAGACCTTTTTCAGCCTCTGCACCGGGTCGACGATTTCCATGATTTCCTGGGCTTCGCTGACCTTCAGCTCAAGATTGGCGCCGGTTAAATCCGCCAGCCGGCCGGGCTCCTCAACATTGGTGGCAATGATCAGCACCTCAGGGGGAAGATTTTTCCCCATGGAAGTCGCCTTCTCCAGTCCTGAGCGAACATTCCTGACCAAGGCTTCACTCTCCAACGTCTTCTCGGCACTCTCGGGCTCATGGATGACGGAAACCTGGCCGCTCATAAAGCCCTGCTCTTCTTCGAATGTTTCTAATCGGGCACGCACCAGGCCCTGGGCAAGAATTCGAATCCTCCCGTCTGGAAGCTTCAACATTCTCATGATGAGAGCCACTGTCCCCATGTCATAGACTTCGTCTCTCTTCGGGTCTTCAATCTCCATATCTCTCTGTGTCAGGAGGAGGATCATGCGGTGGGTGGAAAGGGCATGGTCAATGGCATTCTTCGATTTTTCCCGTCCGACAAAAAGGGGCACGATCATATATGGGAAGACGACAATATCCCGAAGAAGGAGAATGGGCAATTTATTGGGAATATTCAGCTTCTGGTCTTTGTCTTCGATGATCTCCTCCAACTGGTCGTTGCCTTTCAGGTCTTTTTCAGCCATTTTTTCCTCCCGTCTCAATCCGGAGTTTTCTGGATTTTGACCATAACCTCCTTTTCTTTTTTCTTTTTATATTTTTTCAAAGTCAAGGTCAATATTCCATTTTCGAGAAATGCTTTGGCTTTTTCCGGCAGCACAGAACAGGGAAGGGCGATCGTCCGGCGGAATTTTCCGTATTCTCTTTCCAGGCGCAGATATTTGATTCCGGAAGGACACAGATCCTCTTTCTTCATACCTTTGATCTCGATCCGGCTTGAATAGAGATAAATTGAAATGTCATTCGGAGGAATCCCCGGAACTTCGGTTTCGATAACGATCTCATCCTCCTTTTCATAAACATCCATGCAGGGCGTCCAACTTTCGTCCAGACGGAAAGGCTCCGGATGCCGAAAGAGGACCGCATTGAGGATCCTGTTGACTTCCCCTTCGATCCTGACGGCCCGTGAAACAGGCTTAATCCGACGGATCATGGCCCTTCTGTGCTTATTTTTCCTTGAGGAGATTCTCCAGCTCCTGCTTGAATTCGTGGACATCCCTGAACTCCCTGTAAACTGAAGCAAATCGGACATAGGCGACTTTATCCAGTTCCTTAAGCTTTTCCATAACGTACTGGCCGATATCCGAGACCTTCATTTCCTTGTCCGGACGCTCCTGGAGCTTGGATTCCACTTCCTCCACAATCTCCTCCAGCCGGCTGACGGCAATGGGCCTTTTTTCGCAAGCCTTTAACATTCCCCGCAGAAGTTTCTGCCTGTCAAAAAGCTGCCGGGTCCCGTCCTTTTTAACCACCATGTAAGGAATCTCTTCGATTTTTTCGTACGTAGTGAATCGCCGCGCGCAGGACAGGCATTCCCGCCGTCTCCGGATGGAAACACCCTTTTTGCTCTCTCTCGAATCGATCACCTTGCTTTCCAGGTGACCACAAAATGGACACCTCATGGTTCTATGCTCTCCCCTAATTTTTTTAGCTGAAACAATGTCAGCCCTTCTTTCCATAATATAACATAACCCAAAATGCAAGTCACTGTCAGTTGAATGGCGTGGACAACAATGGTCATACCTACGGCCAGGTTCGGGTCGACGTTGAAAAGAGAGGTTAATCCAACTTTGCTGAAATAATGGAAGCCGCCCACCATGCCGGGAGTCGGAATCGAGGCCCCGATCATGGTCAGAAAAACATAGGGGACAAGGGTAAAATACGGTGTGGAGATATGATAGGCGAAAAAGAAAATCCAGTAATACAATATGATTCCCAGCCAGACGACGAAAGACAGGAGGATGTAGACCAGCAAATTTCCCACGGAGTGGAAAAATTTCAATCCGTCGATGAACTCGTGGAAAAGATGAAGGATTTTTTTGGAAATCTTATCCGGGAACGGCCGGAGTAGAAGAGAGACGAAAGTCAGAGCCCTTTCTCTGAAGAAATAAGAGAGAAGGCTGACGGCGAGGAGAATCGAGGCCACGCCAACTCCAATAATCCCCCAGAGATAGAGGTCGGAATAAAATTCTGCCGTGACCTTGAAAAAGGATGAATACAGAGGTTTGACCAAAAGAAAAATTCCGAGAAGAAAGCACATGGTGAACATGTCAAAAATTCGTTCGACCACAACTGTGCCGATCACATAACCGGAGCGTATTTTTTCTTTCCGGGCCAGATAGAGGGGCTTGACCAGCTCTCCCAGCCTTCCCGGGAAGATGAACGTCACCGTAAATCCGACGGTATTGCCGGCAAACAAATTGAAAAATCGCACGTTCTTTTTCTCATGGATAAGGAGATATTTCCACCGAAGTGCGCGGGTGGCCAGGTGGAGAGGCGACAGGACTAAAAGGACGATGAAGACAGGCAGATTGACGTCACTCAGGTAGCGGAAAACCTCTTTCCACTCGACGCTGCGGAAGAAAAAGAACAGAAAGACGGCTGTCAGAAGGAAGATGAGGCTCAGGCGAAACCAGGTTTTCTTCATCATGAGCCGCCAATATTATCATTAGCATTAGGGCCTGTCAACGAAAGCGAAACGCTGATTTTTTTGACATTTCGTCGAATTCTTTGATAATAAATTGAATTGTCAAAAACAATAAATATCTTATCCATGAAGGATCATCGGCTGAAATCGTTCGAAGCCTAAGCAATGGACAGAGAATTTCTTCTGATTGCCGCTGTTGCCATTTCGGCCATCCTCACTATCATCGGAAGGTATTCTCGAAGACGACAAATCCTCTATGTCTTCAAACCCCTCACCATGGGCATGATCATCTTCAAAGCCGCGACAAGCCCGCCCGGTTATGGGATCATCTATCAGGCTCTGATTTTGCTCGGGCTTATCATTTCTCTGGTCGGCGATATTTTCTTGATGCTTCCGAGAGATAAATTCACTCAGGGGAGTATTTCTTTTTTCGCCGCTCATGTGTTTTATGCTCTGGCTTTTGCTCAGAATGTCCACAGCTTTTTCTGGATTGGCCTGGCTCCCTTTTTTATCTTCGCAGCCGTCCTCTTCATTCTTCTTCAAAGACACCTGGGAAGGTTTCGCATTCCGATTTTGCTCTACATGATTGTCATCAGCCTGATGGCCTGGCTGGCCGCAAATCGTTACTTCAATTTCAGAGATTCCGAGACCCTGTTCGCCTTAATCGGAGGATTTCTTTTTCTGATATCGGATTCTATCCTGGCCCTGAATAAATTCAAAAAGCCATTTAAACCGGCTCAGGCATTCATCCTCTCCACTTACTTCATCGCCCAGCTTCTGATTGCCTCCTCCTTTTAGGAGAAAAGAATCGTATCTCATTCGGCGGGAAGGTCTGTGTCCACCTGGATTACCAGCGGGACTTTTTCAAAGACGAAAAAATATCCGGCTGAGTCTAACAGAGACAGATACCCCTCAAAGATGCGTGAATTTTTAGGGAAAAACCTTTTCTGTAGGAATTAAGGACGGAAGGTATGAATATGACGGGCCGCATCAAAGAGGTCTAAGGCCATGAAATCCGCTGAGCGGAAATCCTGTTTTTTTGTATATTCTGACGGAACGGCGATGACATAGCAGCCGGCTCTATAGCCGGCCAGAACTCCATTTTCAGAATCCTCGAGAACAATGCAATCCCTGGGAATCCGCTTCAACTTCTCACATGTGACGAGATAAATTTCCGGATCAGGCTTTCCGTTCCGGATCTCGTCGGAGGCCTGGAGGACGTTGAATTTCTCCCGGATTCCCAGGCGGTCAACGACGATATCCAGGAACTCTCTCTGAGCTCCGGTGGCGACGGAAAGTTTCATTTTATTGTAGAACGTATCGATGAGAGGGAAAAGTCCGGGCATTGGATGGAGGTCATCTCTGAATTTCTGACGCATGATTTCGCTCCGCTCGGCCAGGAGCTTTTCTGCGTCGACAGGCAACTTCAATTCCTGGACGAAAATTGCCATGCTTTCGATGGGTTTGTGTCCCATCATCCTCCACAGGGTTGCATCTTCGACTTTTTTGCCATACTTTCGGGCCATCTCCTTTTCGGCATCGAAATACAGGCGCTCACTGTCAATCATCAGACCGTCCATATCCAGAATCAGGGCTTTCATCTGCAGTCCTCTCAAATTCATTTCAATGGCGAGCTGATATTTTACCAGAAAACGGCTTCACGTCCGCGAAAAAGGTTCTGGGGAGTCTGAGTCTGGATTTCAATGAATGAGGGAGAACCATCTCATCCCAATTAATTTCTTAACCGGTCGGTTGAAAAATCAGGACTTTTTGATTATTATTGGAATGTCTGGGAAGTCGTCCAACGGCAGGACACATGACTCTGGATCATGGAATCAAGGTTCGAATCCTTGCTTCCCAGCCACTCTGATCACACCGATTTCCCCTGAAAATTTCTGTTTTTGCCTTTTAAGCAAAATAGGAAATATATAAGATTCCCTTAATTTTAATACAGATGTCCTCCCTTAATTACTACTGTTCTTTCTCTGATGGCGGCATCTGAGGGTCTCTCCAATGTTTGGACAATAAAGAGGCTTCTTTAAGGTGATTCAGAGCCTGCTTGTTTTGTCCGTAACGTTGCCATTTTAGCTCTTTTTATTCCCAAGAACCATTTTTTGAGGGAAGCTCGAAAAAACGGCTTCACCATTGTTCCCTACTTCATCAGGGACTGAGTTAGATTCTCCATTTAGTCTTGGGAACCAATTTCCCCTTCGTCGCGTTTTAAAGCCATGATCGATACTCCTTCCCACACCGCTATCCGATAAAAACTTCGGCATTCGCATACTGAAAAGGAGTGCCGTTTCTTCTCCCGGCCAGAGCCAGGCCGATGGTTATCGGCCCGACCCGCCCGATAAACATCGTGATACTCAGGAGCAACTTTCCCACCCAGCTGAGGTTGGAGGTGACTCCCATGGATAATCCCGTATTACCCAGTGCCGACCCGGTTTCGAAGAGCAAAGGAAAAAACGGGATTTTATCAGTTCGGCTCATGATCAACAGGTCAATGATCATCACGCAAATGAAAAGAATAAAGATGGAATAAGATTTCCGTATAGTCTCATCGGTGATCCGTCTTTCAAAAAAATTGCAGTCTTTCTGACCCTGAAGCTGCGATTTTGTCGCCCAGACCAGGACACCGAAAGTCGTCGTTTTTATTCCACCGCCCGTGCTCCCGGGAGAAGCTCCGATAAACATCAATAGAATAATCAGCAAAAGCGAAGTCCCGGACATCGCGGCGATATTCATCGTGTTGAAGCCGTCAGTTGTGGATGCCGAGATCGCTTGAAATAAAGAGGACATGGCTCTTTGAAAAAATCCCATCCCGGGTGACCATGACTCCGTGAAGTAAATAGTCACTACTCCGAGGGATATGACAATGAACGTGACCAAAACAGCTAATCGGGTATGGGTGGACAGCCTCCTCATCCGGCGCTTCTTTATCCTGTCGCCAGTCTGAACGGCAAATTCGGCCAACGCAAAAAAGCCGATAGCTCCGAAGAGGGAGACGATATTAATCACCGAATTGACAAGAATGCTATTCTGGAAAGAGGCGAGACTATCGGAAAAGAGGGAAAACCCGGCCGTGCAAAAAGCCGATACAGAATGAAAAAATCCAAGATATAAAGCTTTTCCAGCCGGAAATTGTCTGGCCCAATAAACGGCCAGAATCAATCCCCCGGTCAGCTCAAAAAAGAGCGTATACGCGATAACATTCCTAAAAAAATGGCTGTTGTAGCCCGGCCGAGCTCCAGCCAGGGATTCTGTGGCTATCAAATGGCTTCTGATCGAGAGCTTTCTTTTAAGAAACTTGGCCAGCCAGACGACGATCGCCATATATCCGATCCCCCCGACTTGAAAATCCATCATCAGAATAATTTGTCCCAACACGGAATAATATCGACCGACATCGACGGGCGTGAGACCGGTTGTGCTGATTCCGGAGCAGGCTACAAACAGGGCATCGATGAATGGCTGCGGCTGATGGCTGGCCGATGAGAGAGGAAGCATGAGTAGACCGGTAAACACCAGAATGGTCAAGAAATATCCGAGAACAAGGAACTGAATAGGGCTGAGGTTTTTTAAAGAGAACGGCACTGATTTGAACTCTACTCTTTTCAAGGTTGGGCGCTTTTCTCTAATCAACTCTTGCATCAGAAACACCTCGACACAATATCAAGATTTGGGATGTTCATGTGTGATGGGCAGCCTTATTTCGATATAAACCTGTTTTTTCTATTCTACAATAGAAGGCTGAAGAGGCAAGTCAAAAAAACGTCAATATTTCAGGGCGGAAGTGAACCTTTAGATATCCAACCGGAGCCTGTAACCGATACCGGATTCTGTCAGGATGAATGCCGGACGCTCGGAGCAGGGCTCTATTTTGTTGCGCAAGTTGCTTATGGTCACGCGCAGAAGATGATCGATCCCTTCAAATTGGTCATCCTTGTTCCAGACCTCCCTCAAAATCTGACGGTGTGTCACAACCTTACCGGCATTCCTCACCAACAGCCGAAGGATATCATATTCGGTGGGGGTCAGGTGAACAGGCACTCCTTTAACCTGAACGAGGCGTTTAGCAAAGTCCACGAAGAGATCTCCGCACTTGAATACCTCGTTCTTCTCCCGTGAATTGCCGCGGCGCAGAACCGCCCGCAGCCGGGCCAGAAGCTCGCCGATGTGGAAAGGCTTGGTCAGATAATCGTCAGCGCCGGAGTCGAGAGCATTTATTTTATTGGCTTCATCTTCGCGCACAGACAGGATAATGATGGGCGTGGACGTCTGCTTCCGTATCTCCCGAATGACTTCCACTCCATCTTTGTCCGGCAGGCCGAGGTCAAGGATTAAAATATCCGGACGAAGGGAAAAGAAGAGAGCGATTCCTCGCTCGCCATTCTCGGCCTCAAAAACGCGATAGCCATAAGTGGTGAGGGCTGCGATTAAAAAGCACCGGATCGACTTCTCATCATCGACGACAAGCGCTTTCAGTCCTTTTTCAACACTTTTTTTCATGATTCTCAGAGATCCGGCTTGCTCAGAGGAAGGTCGATGATGACGGTCGTTCCTCTGTTCTCGATGCTCTCCAACCAGATGCGACCGCCATGAAGCTCGACAATGCCTCTGCAGATGGATAAACCAAGCCCTGTTCCCTGAATGTTTTGCGAGCGTTCAACCCTGAAGAATTTGGTAAAAACCCGTCCCAGATCCTCGGAAGGGATTCCGCATCCCTGGTCTCGCACTCTGATTTGCAAATGCGCGTTTTCGATCCTGGCCGTGAGGTCTATAGGCATATGCTGAGGCGAGAATTTGGCCGCATTATCAATCACGTTGGTTATGACCTTTGTCATCCAAAAAAAATCCAAGAGAACATCCCCGACCTCTTTCGATATCTCAATGCGAACCGGGTGGGCGTTGAGCTTTTCTTTTAATTCCTCCAGCGAAACTTCAATAATCTCTCGAATATCGCAAAGCCGCATATGAACTTCCAGAGCTCCTGCCTCTATCTGCGCCATATCCAATAAATGGCCGACCAATCGATTCATCCGAACGGACTCTTCATAAGCCGTATCGAGGAGCTCCTGTTTGATCGATGGATTCAGTTTCTTCTTGTACAGGAGGCTGCTCAAGCTTCCGGTAATGGACACAAGGGGCGTCCTTAAATCATGAGAGATGGAACTGAGGAGGGCCGCCTGAAGCTTTTCCTTTTCATGCAAGAGCTCAATCTGGCGGTTCTCCTCAAGGAGTTTTATCCGCTCAATGGCCAAAGCAGCCTGGTTGGACATGGCATCCAGCAATTTTTTCTTCTCCGGGTTTAGCTCTCTGGCATTCTCGGGGAAACCATAAGATAACACGCCGATTATCTTGCGGCTCGTCCTAAGGGGCGCGTGACAGACATTCAATTCAGAGAATTGTCCAGTGTTACCTCCCCCGGCGCGGTCTCCGAAAAGAACTCGTCTAATCGCCATTTTGTCAGACTCATCCTTATGTCCGTTAGGATGCGAGCTCCATGATCTTACAGACTCACCCTCCTGGAGATGGATGGAAATGTCGCAGCCCAAGATCTTTTTCATATGGGAAAGAATGACCTGGAGCGCCTCTCCCAGGAAAAGCGCGCCCGCAAGATCCTTGTTGAGATTGTAAAGAGCCATCGTCTGGGCTTCCCGGCTTCTGGCCTCGATCGCCCTCTCTCTCATCTTGGAAGCGAGCTCACTGATCACTATCCCGACAATCAATAAGCCAACGAATGTCAGGATATATTGAGTGTCGGCGACGGTGAAGGTGAATCGAGGTGGTACAAACAGGAAATCAAAAACAAGAACACTCACCACCGCAGTGGCAATTGAAGGGCCCCGGCCCCAAAGGTTAGCGGAAATAATCACCGCCAATAGGTACAGCATCACCAGATTGGTGGGATCGAGGTATCTCTGCACGAATTCCCCGAGAAAAGACATCAGAGCAACCACGCCAAGACTCAGCATATATCCGCGAAGCCTGGCTGTGATTAGCTTAGACATGGCTTTATTCCATGGAATCGGAGGCTGCTCTGCGTTTTACTGTAAAAGCCAGCCGGATATACATAATTGTATTATTTTAGCACGTAACAACGAAAAAAAACCAATCGGCTTCTTTATCATGGTCGCACGAAAATTAATCCTTAGGAATCTCATCGTTAAGGAAAGAAAAAATATAATCTCGGTGGCAAAAAAGGCAACCCAATTTCCATAAGATCCCCTGGATCGACGACTCGCGGCTGGCTGCAATCTTCGAAATCATCAACCACCTCAACTTGACCTTTGTGGCTTCGATACCTTCCCCGCCTCGCAACGCTTATCCCACTTTTCGTCCCAGAGCCAAAAGCCGATTGACTCTCTTTCCCTTTATTGCTATACTTCCCAAAAGTTTTCGAAAGGGCTGTGGACTTATGAAATGTCCGAAATGTCATTCTGACAATCCTTCGGACTCACAATTTTGCAGCCGATGCGGGACTCAAATCATTCCTTCTGAAGGAATCCCCTATTCCCAGACTGAGACACTCCAGACCCCCGTTAAAGAGCTGGTGAGGGGGAGTATCTTCGCCTCCAGGTATGAAATCATAGAGGAGCTGGGCAAGGGCGGAATGGGCAAAGTCTTCAAGGTCTTTGATAAAGACATCAGAGAGATTGTCGCCCTGAAACTTTTAAAACCGGAGATCGCTTCAGATCACGAGACGATCGAGCGATTCCGGAATGAGCTGAAATATGCCCGTAACATCAGCCACAGGAATGTCTGCCGGATGTATGACCTCGGCAAAGCCGAGGGAACCCATTACATCACCATGGAATATGTGGCCGGCGAGGACCTGAAGAGCTTCATTAAGAGGTCCGGGCAGCTCACTATCGGAAAAGCTGTCGTTATCGGCAAGCAGGTCTGTGAAGGCCTGGCCGAGGCGCACCGGTTGGGAGTCGTGCATCGGGACCTAAAGCCTCAAAACATCATGATCGATAAGGAGGGAAACGCCCGGATCATGGACTTCGGGATCGCCCGCTCGATTAAAGCCAGGGGAATCACGGGCGCCGGAGTTATGATCGGAACTCCCGAGTATATGTCTCCGGAGCAGGTCGAAGGAAAAGAGGCCGATCCAAAGTCGGATATTTATTCTTTGGGTGTGATTCTGTACGAGATGCTGACCGGCCGCGTTCCGTTTGAAGGAGACACGCCGCTCAGCATCGCCGTGAAACAGAAGACAGAAGCCCCTCGCGACCCAAGGACAATCAACGCCCAGGTCCCCTCAGACCTCAGCCTGGTCATCCTCAAGTGCCTGAACAAGGAAAAAGAAAAAAGATATCAGAAAGCAGAAGGAGTCCTTTCTGAGTTGAGCAATATCGAGAAGGGAATTCCCACCACAGAGAGGGTCATTATTAAAAAAGAGCCTCTGACCTCGCGGGAAATTACGGTCAAGTTTAGACTTAAAAAGCTTTTCATCCCCACGCTCACCATCATCGCCCTGGTCGCCCTTGGCGTTATGGGCTGGCTCTTCATCCCCCTCATCACGAACCTCGAGCAGTCCCGGTACCTTCACGTCACCACCTGGGAGCGCATGGCTGACCTCCTCAAGCAGATGGGAAAGGAAAATGTCCAGGTTATCGATAAAGACCTGGGCTTTGACCTGTGCCTGAGGAGCGGCATCGAGGCCATTGTCACAGGAAGCTTTATCAAAGCCGGCGACATGTTCGCCACGGACGCAAAGGTCTTCGATGTGAAGACGAAGAATCTTCTCAAAAGCGCAAGCTCAAAGAGCAAAGGTGTGGACAGCATCCTCAAGAGCCAGATTGACGAACTGAGCAAGGAGATCGCTCGAGGCGTCGGCTTATCCCGGCGCGCCATTGAAACCGTCCCTCTTCGCATTGCTGACCTGACAACGAGTTCCATGGATGCTTATGAGTGTTTCCTCAAAGGAAGAGAGAATGATGACAACATGTATTATGACGAAGCCCGGCAATTTTTCGAGAAAGCCGTAGCTCTTGACCCGACTTTTGCCACAGCCTATCTCCTTCTTGCTAGTACTTACAGTTCTTTAGGGAACAGGAAAGCGATGTACGAGGCCTATGAGAAAGCCAAGCAAGAATATGAGAAATTCCTCAGCCTCTGGAAAGATGCCGACCCCGGCAGGCCCGAGGTCGAGGATGCCAGGAAAAAGCTGGCCAACAAACCTCCGCCTCCCCGGATTGTCTATCAGGAACTCTTGATGGCCGCCGAGACCTCGGCTCAGTATTTGTTATGATCCATTCTTTAACCGGGGGAGAGGTCTATTGGATTTTTGATGCTTTTATAATTCCCATAGACTTTTTAGCCCACCTTCCGCAATTTTTTGCTCAAGTTGACCATCCACGCCCATTATTTTTTATCATTCATGGCGATGGGAGGAGGCCAAATTGGCGCATGAATGCGCATTCAGCCAGCGCAGCAGAAAACGAATTTCTTATTTTCCAACCGCAGGAATCATATGTGCGTTCACAGGTTCCAGCGATAAGACACTTTTAACAGGAATATATTGTCGCCCGGTGCGGTCATCAAGTCGCCCAGATCGCGTCTCAACTGGAAATCACCCGGGTGAGCATAGTCGGCGCGGTTCTGCGTCCAGACAAGATAGAGCAGTGAACCGGGGCGGTACTCCCAGCGGAGAACAATCGTACCCCGCAGCGATTTTACGTTGAAGTCCGGATTGCCGAAAGCGAAGGATGCAGTCGGACCAAGGCCGTCCGGGTCGACGGAATATTTGTCTTCGGATTCGGAATATTCGATCGTCGATCCTTTTTCGCCATAGAGATTCCAGTCAAAACTCTTTGGCCGGGCGAGTTCCTTGAACTGGTCATATTTGCCCACGGCCAGGAAGGGCTGAATATAAGCCTGGAGCGTCATCCAGGGAGTGAACGTCCAATCGAGCCGAATCTCAGTGGCGACGATCCTCTGATCAAGGCGGCCAAAGATATAGCGCGAGCCGAACGTGTCGGTCATTTGAGAATCATGCACCCGAGTCACCCACTGAATACCGGTTCTTTCATGGCCAAGAGTGGGCCCGACGGACAGGTTGATGTTGGGCGCGGGTTTCCATCTCAGCGAGAAGTTCACGTACCACTCGGTGCCGGTTGCCGGCCGGCGGTAAACCGAACTGCCGCCGTTCAGGACAACGGGTTTCCGGCTATCGGTGGAAAGGCTAAAGTCGACCTGGTAGCCATAGGGAATTTTAACCATCGGCCCGCCCCGGGTCAGGGTTTTGCTGTAAGACTCGGGATTGTACGCAAACTGCATCTCAAAATTCCAAAAATTCCGCAGCTGTCCCTGAAGAAGCAATATCCCCAATTCCCAGAATTTGTTGCCTCCGAAGTCACAATTGCGGCCATATCCTAAAGCCCCCAGGAAATAGCGGAAGACCTTGCCCGGTTTCGTCCACTGGTAGCCGGGCAAAAGCATGACGTTAATAATGTCGGAAGCGCCAAACTGGAATCCCATGTCGTTGGGATTAAAACCCGGGGAAAGGACACCCAGCGAAGCCAGGAGCAGTGAGTTTCCGTTTTGCTTGGCCAGGCTGAATTGTCCACCCCAGCCGGTGAGTGAGGTAGCCGCCGGGTTGACCTTGACATGGGTAGCGTCCGGCCTCTGGAAGTAATGCATGGAAGAATACTGGAGGCTGAGAATATCCTGGACCGATCCCTCGACGCGAGTCCCTCCCAACCAGCCGCCCATGACCCAATTGCGCTTTTCATCCAGGAAATGCCAGCCGTCCACAGCCAGGCTGAAAGCGTTGCGGTTGAGGATGCCGGCCAACACATCCAACTTGAGGTCGCGCATAACACCGGTGGCCATAAGACCGAGGCCGCTCCGGCCCTGCTTGATGTCCTTCTGGGTGCGGAATACTCCATAAAAAGAGAAGGGTTCCACTTCCTGCTCGAGACGGGTTCCGCCCTGATCGATCTGGGCGAACTCGCTCGAGGTCAAGGCGCTGATGAAACCCATATTCCATGTTCCGAGCTTTCCGGTGAGTTTGGCAGCGCCCAGGATGGTGGTCCTGTCAGGGATCCGGGTATACCCATCTTCGGTTACATAGCCCTGGGGAGAACGCCCGATGCGGCGGCTGTAGAAGAAATTGGGATCGGGCCAGTTGAAATTAGCGTTAAGATAAATGCCTCCCCGGCCGAAGCCGTTGAATATGGAAGCGCCTTCGATGAAAAACGGCCGCTTCTCCTGGTAGTAGGTTTCGTAGGCTGAGAGGTTGATGACAGCCGGGTCGACTTCGACCTGGCCGAAATCGGGATTGACTGTGGCATCAAGGGTCAGGTTGCTCTTTAAGCCGATTTTGATATCGAAGCCGGCATTCCCCAAGGCACGCTTTCCTGTTTCAAAGGGATTCCCCTGCTCGTCCGGCCGGAACTGAGCCTGACCGACGGCGTAGGGCATGAATTCAATGTGGCGGCCCGGCTGGATGCCGCGGATTCCCTCCAATCGGGCAAAGCGCGAGACGAAGGCAGGCTCACTTTTTGGAACCCAGGAAAAACTGGCCACTTCGTTCTTTCGCTTGATGATTCGGCGGAAATTGACACCCCAAACGTATTCGTCCTTTTTTGGAAAGCGGATCTGATTAAGGGGGATCTTCATCTCCACCGTCCAGCCCTGGCCGTTGATTTCTGTCCTGGCTTCCCAGACGCCGTCCCAGGAATCGTCATCAGATACGTCATTAAACAATGCACTGTCCAATAAGGAGCCGGCGGGATTGACGCCGAACATGTAGCCTGTCCGCTTATCGTTGTAGGGATCGACAGCAAACATGAACCAGTCGGAGTCGATCATGGCGTCGCGTCGGCCCAGACGTTTATTTATCTTGTCCGGTTCCGAGTCTTGGCAAAAGGCGGCAATGTACAGGGCTTTTTCGTCGTATGCTACCCAGACCCGAGTGTTTTCCGTGGACGGCTTGCCGTCTTCTGGATCATTCTGAGTGAAGCCGTCATAAGCATCCGATTGCCAAATGGATTCATCCAGACGGCCGTCGATGGTAACGGGGGCCCCCGTTCGGATAGCTTTAACGATTTTTTGCTCCTGGGGAAGCGCTGGGACGGCGGGAGTCTTCTGCCCCGTTTTGTCCTTTGTCAGCATAACTGCCGGCATCAAGAACAGCGCTAAAACCAACATTGACTTCTTCATGGTCGAACTCCTTCTTATCCAATCCAAACAGTTCACCTACTAATTCAGTAGATTATACGGATAAACCATTTAAAAAGTTCATTCTGTTTAGGGGGAGACAGTAACTTTAAATTTTCCTTTTTGATCTCATTTCTGAGGCTAAATAATAAAGGAAAGGAAAGATGGTATTCATCGTGTAAAATGCTTCATCTAAGTCATTTTCTGCTTATCCTGGCTCTGGCCGCCAGCTGGCATCAATCACGTTGTCCTTGCAGATGTACCGGAAATACAGGTATCCCTATGTCCTGGCCCATCTTATTCTGGTTTCCGGATTCAACCTGATCATCCTGCTGAATATGATGACCCTGTATTTTTATGTGAACCTGGCTGGCCGGCTATTCGGGATGGTTTCCGGAAGACCTGAACGTTTTGATCGAAGCGTTTCTCGTCCTGGCCATAAACTTGATGCCCGCCCTCTTTTTTCGGTGGTTTCTGCCTGTCTATGTAGGGGAGCATCTGTCTGCGGAGCGAATTTCCGAAGCGGACGCATCGCTTCTTTTTCAGAAGTATGCCATCTCCCCGCGCGAACAGGAAATCATCCGCCTCATCTGCAAGGGAAAGACGAACAAAGAAATTTCCAGGGAGCTTTTCATTTCTCTCCAGACGGTTAAAGACCATGTCTACCGAATCTTCGGCAAAACGAGTGTAAACAACCGCGTCCAGCTCACCAATCTTTTCCTGCGGCCGGAGAAGGATTAGCCTATATCCCCGGCAGCCCAGATGGCGGCGGAGATTTGAGAATCAGCCTTTTTCAACGCAGATATTCCACCGGGAGGGGATTATCGCTGCGCTCGTCTTCCCACATGATGCTGCCAATCCACTGACCTGACCCAATCATTGTACTACCCCAGAGTTAGAATCCCAGCTTATTTTTCGACTCCCAGCTCGCGCAGTTTGTCTTTTGAATTCTGCAGCACGCGTTTGGCATAATCGGTATCGCCCGGGTTCAGCTCGATGGCCAGCTTGTAGTATTTGATCGCGTTTTCCTTGTCGCCCTTGATCATATAGGCTTCCGCGAGGCTGTCGTGGGCGTTGAAGGATTTGGGAAAACGCCGGATATTGTAAGATAAAATCCTGATGGCCTTGTCGAGTTCATTCCGGTTGATGAAAACATAGCCCAGGGCGTTCAGCCGGCCTTCCGGGATAATGACGGACGCATCGAACCCGTACTTTCCCCACTTGGCGCTAATTGTTTTGATGTGGGCATCGATCTTTTCAACGTCGCCGTCCATCATCGCGGTCTGCGGCAGCTTCCAGCCGTTGAAAAAGAAAACAAGGCCGTCGTAGATCACGCGGCCGACCATCGACCCATGATCGCCATCCATCCAGGCGCTCTTCCAGGTGAAACCGCCAAAGGACTGGGCGTTCATCCACTTTTCGAGCTCCCGGTAGGTATCGATGGTGAGCTGGATTTCCTGGTTTCCGACTGTCATGTGGAGGAACTTGTTATCCAGGTTCCTCATCTTGGCCATCTTCTCGATGTTCTTCAGCCAGTACTGGTCGAGAGTTTGAAACCAGGGACTGCCGGCCAGGTAAGCCGCGAACAGATCGGGATGGTTGAAAAGCGTGTACATGGTGAACAATCCGCCCACCGAGTGGCCGTACAGGATCCTGAAGGCATTGGTGCGGTAGTTATTGTCCATAAAGGGAATCAGCTCTTCCTTGAGGAATTGAATAGACAGGTCCGCGGGTGTTGGGCTTTCTCCGCGCTCCTCGAACGGAGTGGGAACGTAGCCTCTGTCGAAGGGCGGCACTCCAACGACGATCATCTCCGGGATCTCCGTAATGCCCGCCAGAAGCTCCACGGTCCCGCAAGCGAAGGCGAAGGGGTAAGCATTCAGGACATAGAGGACGGGATAACGTGTAGAGCCGGCGGCATAACCATTCGGCACATGAACCAGCACCGGGACATCCCGGTTGAACGTCTTCGAAGTCAGCGTCAGGGTCTGGCCGAGAATAATATCGGTCCTCTGGGTTGGGGCCGCCGCCTCCTGGCTGAAAAAGGATGCTGTGGAGACCAAAAAGAGTGCGCAAAAAATGCTAAGGAACTTGGCCTTTTTCATATCACACCTCATTCTTGATTTTGAAACATAGGAATTTGGTTTTTAGGCTCACTAACATACTGAAATGAAAGTACCACAGTTATAACAGCAGGGTCAATAGCCACAAAATCGCAAGAATTCGGTAAAAAAAGTCGAGTGCCCGGCCTTCTGTTCACTTTCTTGATTAAGGGGGTATGATTCAGTCTCGATTATTTCCAGTTGACACCGGGATTCCTTACGATCCTCGCTTTTTGCCGAACTTCATGTACACATCCGCGATATATGGCTTTACCTTAAAAAGGGATTCGACCACATATCGCGCTTCGCCTTTCTTCAGTTCTTTGAAAAGGTTTATCTTCACCACGTCTTCGTAATTATGGAAGTAATAGATGAAGATATCGCCCGAGCTGAGATTGCAGATGTTGGAATACACGGTGGGAGTCTGAAATTCCATGTGTGTGGCCGACAATATGGAACGCATCATGTCGACGGAAATCTGATCGGGACCGGACGACAGGATTTGTTCCGCCACCCTGTACCGGTAGCATGGATATTGTCCTGGCTGGTAATTGGAAGCGACAAAGTTGGTTGAAATCTGATAGTCCTTCGTTCTCTCAACAAACTGAAGGCCGTTTTTACTCCATTCAATCACGATGGAATCGCGGGATTTATCGGCAATAAGGAATTTGACCTTATTCAGGGTGAAAAGATTGTAATTTTTAAACACCTGTATGGCCTCGTCTACATTGGCGCATTTAGCCAGGATGCCGTCGGGAACTCCGGTCTCGAACCAGCCCGTCCATTGCTCCCAATCTGGCAGGCCGGAGTCCGCCTTCCAGTCCGTATCTTCATTCAAGGCATTGACCGCAATGAACAATCCCTTCTCGTTCAGGCCGCCTTCGGCAATCTTGCAGTTCTCATCGAATCCGAAGCAAAACCTGCCATAACGGCCTTCCGAGGCCGGAATAATCCACATCCTTGGCACCGTATTGCTATAATCCAAATTAAAGCCCGCAAGAATTGTATTCCCCTTGACCTTGATGACAGTCGTACAATCGAAAGCGGGACGGAAAAATGAAAAAAGCATTAAAGCCGTAGTCAAAGACAGCAGAAATGTCCGTCCGGTTCTCATTCTCATTTAGACAGTCTCCTTTTTTCCATTTAAATCCACATGGGATTTCGCATTTCCGGCGATTCTCCTTTTGTTGATATATACGGAGTTTCGACAGAAATGGTTATGAGGAGAAAAACACGGAAAAGGAATTTCTTTTGAGGGCATCAATATCAGGCCGGCAAAGAATCACCAGGAGATGCCGTAGTCTTCTCCATAGTTGCTCGAGCCCCCCCAGAAAGAGTTATGCCTCCAGTCGAAGAAAACGGCATTGATCGGGCCGGAAGTATATTTTTTGATTTCAAGTTTATATCCCCTGGCCTTCAGTTGTTCCCGGACTTCCGGAGGAACCTTTTCGTTGAGATCGATCTGGCCGGGTTTTGACGTGTGGTCGTCAAAGGAGCTGAACATCTGGTAGCTGTTGAAATTCGGCGCCTCGCAGGCTTCCTGGACATTCATGCCGAATTCAACGACATTCAGAAAGAACTGAAGCAGGTTCTGGTCCTGTGTGTCGCCGCCCTGGACGGCAAAAGAAAGAAAAGACCTCCCGTCTTTGAGAGCAATGCCCGGAGTTAAAGTCGCCCTCGGCCTTTTTCCGGGAGCGATCACATTGAAAGGATTCTCGGCCTCATCGAGGACAAAGCTCTGGGCGCGCTGACTCATGGGGATTCCGGTATTTCCGGCGATGCAGGCCGGAATCCAGCCTCCGCTGGGAGTGACCGAAACCACCCACCCCTGCTCATCCGCAGCCTGGATGGAAGTCGTCCCTGCCCGGAAGCTCTCTTCGCCGGTGTCTTTTTTCTTTTTTGGCTTGGGCCAATTTTTCAGAAGATGAAGATACGGATTCTTTTTTCCTTCATAGGGATACGGATCGCCCGGCTTCACGTCAAGGGCGTTCTGCTCATTATTGAGGAGCTTCATCCGTTCCCGTGCATAGTCTTTCGAAAGCAGTCCTTTGAGCGGCTCTTCAGGCGGAAAATAAGGGTCGCCATAATAGAAATCCCGGTCCGCAAAAGCCAGGTTCATCACCTGATACAGGGTGTGGATGTATTCCGCACTGTTGTATCCCATGGCCTTCAAGTCCAGATTTTCCAGCATGTTGAGCGTCTGAAGCATAACCGGACCCTGCACCCAGCATGTGAGCTTGTAGACATCAATTCCTTTGTAGTTCCCGACCACCGGCTCTTCGAGATAGACCTTCCACTGGGCCAGATCTTCCCGAGTGATCAAGCCGCCCTGTTCCTGACATCCCCGGACGAATTCGCCGGCAATGTCCCCTTTATAGAATCTGTCATAGGCTGCGTAGATGGCTTCCTTACGCGTTTTTCCTGCAGCCAATGCGTCCCGTTCCGCCTCCACTAATTTCTTTAATGTGTCGAGGAGCTCCGGCTGCCGAAAGACTTCTCCCGGATAGGGAGCTTCCCTCTTTTCTCCCAGATGCGGGAGAAACATTTTCTTTGAATACGGCCAGGGCTTGATTGTTTCTTTCTCTTTCTCGATTTTATCGGCCAACTGTTTTTCCATGGGATAGCCTTCGGCCATCTGAATGGAGGGAGCAAGGACATCCTTAAGACTCATGGTCCCGAACTCTGCAAGCATGACCATCAGGCCGCCGGGGGTTCCAGGAGTCACGGCCGAAAGCGGGCCGGTCGGGGGAGGATAGTCCATCCCTCTGGACTTATAAAATTCAGGTGTCGCCCCGGTCGGAGCCACGCCCAGGGCATTGACACCGATCACTTTTTTGGTGTGGGGATTATAGATAAGCGCCTGCGTCTCCCCTCCCCAGCCCAGAGTGTCATACATGGTGCAGACCGCCCCGAGCATAGCGCAGGCTGCATCCACGGCATTTCCGCCTTTGATGAAGGCCATGGCGCCGGCTGTGGCTCCTAAAGGTTTTCCTGTGATGGCCATCCAATGTTTTCCGTGAAGAACCGGCTTTTCCGTCCGTTCCGAAAAGCCCACGGCAAGCGCCAGGGCAAAGAATAAAGTCACACAAAAAACGGCTCGCATTTTCCCTCCTGATTGAGTGATTTGTATCTGGTTCCGCCCAAATTCCATCCCGTCAGGCACAGAATCAATACCGCACATCGTGAAAAAAGTATATTTGCGGCCGGAGATCGAAGTCAAGAACATAAAACTTAAGGATTTTTAATGGCCGGAGGATTTATGTATCCTGGCGTGTGAATCCTGGCGTGGCACAAAAAAGGGAGCCAGAGCCCTGAACCCTGGCTCCCTGGACCTCAGATTACTTATTCTTTTCCTTCTGTTCCTCCAATTTCTCGGCCTTTCTGGCGATTTCCTCGATCAGACTCTTCAATTCGGCCTCCTGCTGCAGCACCATCTGGAGTTTTTCTTTCAGCTCCGCTTTTTTCTCGGCCTCTTCGACCGTTTCCAGCATTGTCCTTATCTTCAGTTCCTTCTCCTTCAACATCATCAGTTTTTCTTTGGCTTTGGCAAGAGTCGCGATCCCTCCTTCTTCCGCCGCGTTTTGACCGGTGGCATATCCCGCCTGCACAGACTTTATTTTCGCTTCTTTCTTCAGCACTTCTTCCAGGGACTTTTTCAGCTTTGCCTTGTCCTCGGCGTTTTCAACAGTTTCCAGCTTTTCCCGGATTATCGCCTCTTTCTCTTTCAACATCCTCATTTCTTTCTCCATCTCCATCTGCTTCTTCTTCTGTTCCTCTTCGCTCTGTGCCGCGATTTCTTCCTTCTTTAACTCTTCGGCCTTTTTCTGCTCTTCGATCAGAGCCGGACCCACCGGCGCGCCGGAATCCGGCTGAGAAGCCAGAGCAGCCTCACTCCTTTCTCCCCGGGATATTTCTCCGGAAAGCCGGGGTTCAGCAAAGACCAGCGTCAAAAGAACTGCGGCGGGGACCAGCAAGAACACCTTGAGCCTGGCCCGGCCGTTGGACCTGATTTTAGTCATCATGGTTAGTCTCCTTTTGATGTCTGATTGTTTGAAATTGTTTGTGAATTCAAACAATTCCAGACCCACGAGCTGCTCGAATATGAGCCGCTGATACCTGGCCGTGCTGCAGCCCTGCGCAATGACCGCATTATCCGCCAGGTACTCATGGGTTTCCTTTAGAGATTTTCTGTATGGCCATACAAAAGGATTCAACCATTGAAAAATCGTGACCAGTTCTATAATCAAAATATCCATCGAATGCCACTGATGGATATGAACCTTCTCATGGATAATGATTCTGTCGAAGTTTATCTCCGAGAGTTGCGACCGGTTGAGGAATATGTTGTTAAAAAATGAAAAAGGAGAACAGCTCTCCTCCACAAAGACGATATTCAATCCATCGTGCTTCTGGATCCCATATTTTTTGACGACCATGAAAAGCTGAATCAACTTGACAAAGAAGCGGATCAGCAATATCGCCGCCCCCAGAATGTAAATCCACAGGGCCATATCCACAATACCGACGGCGTGCGTCTGAGGCAGGGAGGAAATGTCTCCGACTCCCGGATCGGTCATCAGTTGCCGGGAGATGAGGGGAGATGGAAAATTCAGCAGAGGAATAACCAGCGCAGCGAGGACTGAAAAAACCAGGTACAACCGGTTGAGAAAAAAATAAGTCTCTTTTTTTAAGACCGCCCAGTAAATGACATAGAAAAGCATCAGGCAAACGCCGGATTCCAGAAGGTAGCGGATAAAACTATTCATCTTCTCTGGCTTTTTGCTTTTGGATTTCTTCGCTGATAATTTTTTTGAGGCTTTCCAGTTCGATGACGGTCATGTTTTTATCCCGGGCAAAAAAAGAAACCAACTCACGGTAGGAATTTCCGAAATAGTTATTGACCAAAGACCGGATGAAAAATTTTTTATAGGCATCCTTGGAGATGAGTGGAAAATATTCATGGGTTTTACCGTAGGCTTTGTGAGAGACGAACCCCTTCTTTTCCAGAATCCGGACAATTGTGGACACTGTGTTATAGGCCGGCTTTGGTTCGGGCAAATTCTCCAGAATATCCTTGACAAAACTTTTCTCAAGCTGCCAGAGGATTTGCATGATCTGTTCTTAGGCTCTTGTCAATTCTTTCATGGCAATAATAATATATAACTAACTAATTAGTTTGTCAACTATTTTTTTAGTTGATTTAATTCGTTCCCTCCTTTAGTGTTAATCATTCCTCCTTGTATTTCGTTGCATACCACGTTGAAATCGGGAATTTCGGCCAGAACACCTCCTCCCCTGTAATCCGGGGATGGGAATTAAGAATGTCTTTATTTCCTTTGGTCGGCCGCGTTTTCTTTAATCTTTTCATAGAGAAAAGCGGCCTGAAGATAGGCGCCGGCGGCGTTGGTGAATCCCTCTCTGGCTTGAAAGGAAAGTGCCTGATTCTCAATCTCTTTGGCGTATCCATACAGCCATTGATCGACGAAATCAGGGCTCATCTTTTCCACTTCGCTTCTGAGCGTCTTGACAAAGGACTGCATTATTTGGACGCAATTTTCATCCTTTACGCACTGACCACAGAGGGTGTAGATTTGCCCGAGAACCCGATAGAGAGCGTTTGCCCCGGAAAAATCATTTCTGGCAAAGGCCTCATCCGCATTGGCTTCCTCATAGCCGGCCAGCCGATACAGCATGTTTTTCTCTCCGGAACTCTTTTGTTCCGTCTGTGCCTTGGCCTCCGTCATCGCCCTTCTGGCCTCCTGGGCAGATTCTCTTTGCGAGACAAGAGACAGCAATCGTTTCATCTCTGTCTGGACTTCCTGATTGCTCCTCTCCGCTCCTTTGACATCCCCTCCCGCGCGCAGTTTCTGACTTTCCTGGAGGCTTTCATGAGCCTTATCCAAGGCTTCCCGATACGGACTGTCGGCCGGGAGGAAACCCTTGATCCCCTCTATAATCATTCTGTGTCTTTCACATCCGCCAGGTCCTTTGACATGAATTTAGAGATTTCGTTGCCCAAACGGCCGAGAATATCCGCTCTGGGCTGACCAGGAACGGCTTCCTTTCCACCCGGAGACGCCATCGGACCTGACCGTTCCGTGCTGGAAATCTGATCCTGAGAAGAAATCTCTTTCCGCACGATAACGCTCCTGAGTATCAAAATACCTGCGATGATTAAAACCAGCACAGAAAGAGCGGGAAGGAGCATTTTCCTTAGGCGAAAAGTGACCGTAATTTCTCTTGTCGAAAGGGGCTCCTTCCGGGGAGTGACCCTCTCCACTGAGGGTATCTCTTTTTCACTGCGGGCCAAATCCGCCAACAGCTCATGGACGCTTTGATACCGCCTCTCACGGTCTTTTTCCAGACAATTCATGACCAGCCGCGAAAGCCCGGCCGGAAGCAGCGGATTCAATTCGCGGACGTCCTTCGGCTTTTCGCTCTTGTGCTTCATGGCAAGGCTCAGCGGTGTTTCTCCTTCAAAGGGCATTTTCCCTGCCAGCATCTCATAGAGAATGATCCCCAGGGAATAGATATCCGAGCGCCGGTCCACCTCCTTCAGATCCACCTGTTCCGGGGACATGTACTCCGGAGTCCCGAGCATGACACCTGATCCCGTGAGGCCTTCCGTCTCCAGAGAGCGGGCGAGACCGAAATCCATAATCCGAACATTCCCTTCCTTGTCGATCATGATATTCTGCGGTTTCAGGTCCCGATGGACCACGCCGATTCTATGGGCCTCCACAAGCCCTTCGCATACCTGCCGGACGATGCGGAGGACCTTTCCGATTGTGAGCTGACCCGCCCTGGACATAAATGCTTTCAGATCTTCACCTTCCACATATTCCATGGTGATGAAATGAGTCATTTCTTCTGTTCCCAGATCATACATGCGGCAGACATTCCTGTGGGAGATCTTGCGGGCATATCTCAGCTCATTCTTCAGCCGCTCTACGGCCTTTTCATTGAATCCAATCTCAGGTTTTAGAATCTTTAGGGCGACCGCTTCATTGACCTTCCGGTCATAAACCTTGTAAACTTTACCCATCCCGCCCCGGCCCAACATTTCAATCACTTCATACCGGCCGGCAAAAAGACTGCCCCTGGAAAGCTCCGCAAAAGGCGTCTGCATGGTCTTGGTGAAGGAAAAAGGAGGCTGCGGCTCTTTCTCAAGAGGGGTGGCGCATTTATGGCAGAAGCGGCTGTCAGGAAGATTTTCGGTCTGGCAGGAAGGACACTTCATTTTTCTGCCTCGGTTAAACTTAACACGAGAATAGCCTCCTGTCAATTAAAGGCCTAATTTCCATCTTGTTTAAATCATCGAACTTAGGTTATTATAATAACATGACAGTTCCGAGGGAAAAAGAGGGAGAGATTTGGGCCATCGGAGGCGGTAAGGGCGGCACAGGAAAAACCTTTCTGGTCAGCAGCCTCGGCACCTGCCTGGCGAAAAAGGGGAAAAAAGTCATCCTTGTCGACCTGGACATCGGCGGCGCAAACCTCCATTCTTTCTTTGGCCTCAATAGACCTCGAAAATCTTTAACGGGCTTTTTCGAGAATGGATCTTCCCTCTCGGAGCTTGCCGTCCATACGGATATCGAAAACATGAGCCTGATCACAGGCGATATCCATTCCATCTCCACCGATAGCATCCGATTCTCTCAGAAGCTCAAACTCCTCCGGCAGATTATGAAGCTCAATGCCCGCCATGTTCTCATTGATCTGGGCGCCGGAAGTCACAATAATACCGTCGATACATTTTTAATCGCCGACAAGATGATTGTCGTCCTGGTTCCCGAGGTGATTGCCATTGAAAACATGTACCATTTCATCAAGAACTCTCTGTTCCGGAAAGTGCAAAGAACATTAAAGGACTACGGATTCAAAGAGATCGCCCAGCACATCTGGGACAGGCGAGACAGCTACGGAATAAAGAGCCTGAGGGAGCTGATTGACTACCTGAAAAACAGCTTTTCTTACATCGGAAATATCCTGGAGAACGAGCTGGCCGGCTTCCAGGTCTATATCATTCTCAACATGGTCCGCAACAGCCAGGAAATCCTCATCGGATCCTCCGTCAAAAGCGTCCTCTCAAAACATCTGGGCATTCCCATTCACTATGCCGGATACATTGAATATGACGACTCGGTCTGGAGGTCCATCCGAGAGCGGCGCCCGTTCATGCTTTATTATATGTCCACCGGCTGCGCCAGAGAAATTGAGACACTGGCTGAAAACCTGATTCTGGGGAAGGAAACCGGCATTCCTCAGGTATTTTAATGTCCCAAGAAAATATCAAAAAATATTTTGAAATTCTGGAATTGAGCCCCAATGCCTCACTCCAGGAAATAAAAAATGCCTATATGCGATTGGAAAAACTCTACTCCTCAGACTCCATTGTCCTGGCTCCCCTGGGTGAGGAATTCCCGAAACGAATGAGAAAAAAGATCCTCCATCAAATCGAGGACGCTTACACAAAACTTCTCCTTCTCAACAAAGGCGAGTTCCAAAAATCCCGTCTGCCGATGGATGTCTACTCTTTCAAAATACCATCACCCGATGGCCAGACGGAATGCCCCTCCTTCAGCGGGAAATTTCTTAAAGAGGTCAGGGAGAAGTTGGGAATCGAGCTTTCCGATATATCCGGCCAACTGAAACTGCGCATCGAACTGCTCAAAAGCGTCGAAGAGGAAAACTTTAAAGACCTTCCCGAAGAGGCCTATTTAAAATCCCACGTCAAAAGCCTTGCGGCCTGCCTTTCTCTCCCCCCCGACAAAGCGGCCGAAGATTATCTCAAGCGCTACAGGGAATGGAAAAATCGGGTATAGTTTGACATTCCCCGGCGCCATCCTCCCCCCTCGATTCCCTCCTTGGCGGTGTGACGCCGTGACAGATCCGGTTGAATTAAGCTAAAACTATGGGGCTAGGATTGAAAGGACATGGCTTAAAATCGACTTAAAAGTAGAGGAATAGGCAGCGCGCCCGGAGGGATTTGAACCCCCGACCTTTGGATTCGAAGTCCACTACTCTACTAGACTAATCCCTCAAATACCCCGTGTGGACACGGTGTGGACAAAATCGCTAAAAATTGCTCAGTTTGGCTAACTCAGGCTAATAAGAAAAATCAGGGCAAGTGATTGAAAAATCGGGGATAAAGAAATTGATCCGTGGAGGACTCAAACTTCCAACCCGCGGATTAAGAGTCAGCTGCTTTTTTTCAAGCAGACCTCTCCCCGCGTTGCAAATACGTAACAAGTTGAGCTGTCTTACGCTGAAAATATAGTACAGCGGTTGAAAATCAGGAAGACCTAAAACATTGAAAATTTGGGAAATAAGCTGGCAGCGCTACGGGGATTCGAACCCCGGTCTGATGGCTGAGAACAACCTGTCCTGGGCCTCTAGACGATAGCGCCGCAGCCAAGAAAATAGCAAATAATCCCTTGAC
>JBAVVD010000015.1:0-34013 GCA_049697115.1 Candidatus Aminicenantales bacterium | reverse complement strand
ACTACTACATGGCCGATCTGGAGAGAATCCTCTCCTCTATGAATAAAAACGCGGGGATATTGATTGTGGTCGACGGTGTCTTCAGTATGGAAGGCGACCTGGCCAATCTGCCCGAAATTATCAAACTGGCCAAGAAGCATCACACCAAGGTTATGGTGGACGACGCCCATGGAATCGGAGTGATGGGAAAGAACGGCCGGGGCACCGCCGAGCACTTCGGCGTCGAGGAGGATGTCGATATTGTCATGGGCACCTTCAGTAAATCCTTTGCCTCGCTGGGGGGCTTTGTAGCCGGAGAGAAAAAGGTTATCTCCTTTATCAAGCATTTTGCTCGCTCTCTGATTTTCAGCGCCAGCATTACGCCCGCTTCAGTGGCCACCGTGCTGGCTACCCTGAATATCATTGAGACCGAGCCCGAGCGGAGAGAGAGACTGTGGCAGATCACCCATAAAATGAAGTCCGCCTTTGAGGCCATGGGCTATAACACGGGTGATACGGAGACGCCGATTATTCCGGTGATTATCAAAGACGACACGAAGGCCTTTATGCTCTGGAAGGCACTTAGAGAGGCGGGAGTATTTACGAATCCCGTCATTTATCCGGCGGTCCCGTTAGGACAGTCGCTCATCCGCACGAGCTATTCCGCCACTCACACAGATGAAGAACTGGATTATGTCCTCGGGTGCTTCCATCAGGCCGGAAAGGCGATCGGGCTCATCAAATAAGATAAAAGGTTGAGTCGCTCTCTATTCCATCCATCCCTGGGCGCCCAATGAATCCAAATTACCGTTTTCAGGATCGACGCAATGGAGTAAAATCATATATGGAAACTGAAAAAACCATGATAAATTCACGCGATCGGCTCATGAAAAAAAGGGCGTTGAACGTTCTCGCTGTTCTGGCCGTTGCCGGTCTCTGCTGGGCATCGGCTCTGGCGGCCTCGATTGTCATGCCCCTCGAGCAGATCAAGCCGGGGATGAAAGGGAAAGGGAAGACAGTCTTTGAAGGCAGCACCATTGAAGAATTCGATGTGGAGATTCTGGGAGTGATTTACAATGTCCAGCCCAAAAAGAATGTCATCCTGGCCAGGCTCAAAGGAAAGAGTTTTGACACGACCGGCGTTATTGCCGGAATGAGTGGAAGCCCGATTTATATCGACGGGAAGATTATCGGCGCCATTGCCTTCAGTTTTACTTTTTCTAAAGAGCCCATCGCCGGCATTACTCCCATCGGGGAGATGCTGGCCGTCTCCGCGCAAAAGGAGAGGCCTAAGACCATGGCTTCTCCCAGGATTCCCTTTCAACCGTCTCTCTCCCTGGAAGACCTGTTCGAAATCCATAAGAATATTTTTCCCGTCCAGCCGGATTTTTTCCTGAATGGCCAGGCCTGTGTTCCACTGAGGATTCCCCTTGTTTTCGGCGGATTTTCTTCCCCGGCGGTCGAAAAAGCCAGACCGCTTTTTTCCCGGCTGGGATTCTTTCCCGTCCTTTCCGGAGGAGGGGGCCAGGTCATCGAGTCCACATCCCTTCCGGACATGACCGTCCGGGAGGGGGACGCCGTCTCGCTTCAACTGATCAGCGGCGACCTGGACCTTTCGGCCTTAGGAACAATCACTTATGTGGACGGAAATAACGTCCTGGCCTTCGGCCATCCGATGTACAATCTGGGAGCCGTGGACTTTGCCATGGCCAGAGCAAAGGTCCTGACCATTGTGCCCAGTTTACAGAATTCCTTCAAGGTGGCCACTACGGGAGGTCTGATCGGAAAATTTACTCAGGACCGGACGTCCGGAGTTTCCGGTGAGGTCGGAAAAATTCCCAAGCTCATCCCTCTGAACGTGAAACTGGGCAGGGAGGATCAAGGGTTTCAGGAATTTAAGGTCAATATTGTCAATGATAAGATTTTAAGTCCCCTTCTGGTCAACCTGACGGTCTTCTCTATCCTTTCCAGCGAAGAGAGGACTTATGGTGACCTTTCTCTGGAATTTGAGGCCGATGTGTACCTAGAGAACGCGTCGAGCGTCCATCTGGAAGACCTGTATTCGGGAAATTTCAACACTTCGGTCCAGAGCCTCTCGAATCTGCTCACGGCCGTCGTCTATTTCTTGATCAACAACGAATTCAGGGATGTGGGCATTTTCCGCATTGACCTTACAGTCAAGGCCTCAGAACGGGCGAGATTTTCCTACCTGGAACGAGTCTGGCTGAATAAATATGAGGTCTCGCCGGGCGAACGGATTGAGATCAAGGTTTTTTCCCGCACATTCAGAGGGGAGAGCCTCGTGGAGGAGGTGGAGATTCTGACTCCCAGCCTTCCTTCGGGCTCCGAGTTCAAGCTGATCGTCGCCGATGCGACCTCTATGCATCAGTTCGAGTTGGGACAGTATAAAACACAGAGTTTTGTTTCCCGCAGCTTTTATCAGCTTATCCGGATTCTCAATAACCTCCGCAAAAATAACCGCGTCTACTTTAAAATCATCTCCCCCAAGCCGGGCCTTTTTCTGAAGGGCGAAGAGATGCCCAACCTTCCGCCGACGATGAAATTGATGTTCACTTCTCCCCGCGCTGCAACTTCGTCTCCCACAGAGCTCAACATGTCCACACTCGGCGAGTATCAACTGCCCGTGAAATATGTCTTCAATGGAATCGCCGTGATCCCTATTCAAATCCGGAAATAGGAGAGTAAAAGATGAGAAACGGTCGTCTACGTATGGCCATTTTTTTCATTTTATTTATTGGCTCGCCCGCGCTTTGGCTTCACGCGGTCGTTCCCCAGAAATGGGAAATCCGGAACTATGAGGATTTCTTGAGAGGGAAATTCAACGGGATCTCCATTTCTTCGGAAGGGATCCTTTCCCTTTCTCCCCGGGAAGAAAAAATCGAAGGGCCTTCGGAGGAGTTTTATCTGTCTTTTCTTCTGGCTCCGGACGGCACGGCGTATCTCGGAACCGGCCATGGGGGCAAAGTTTACAAAATGGACAAGGAAGGCAAAGTTGAGTTTTATTTCCAGGCCTCTGAAATGGATGTCACCTGCCTGGCCCTGGATAAAAAGGGAAATCTCTATGCCGGGACATCGCCCAACGGCCGGATCTATAAAATCACTTCTCCGAGCAAAGGAGAAGAATTTTTTAATCCCAGTGAAAAATACATCTGGGATTTGCTGTTCACAGAGGAAGGGAATCTCCTTGCCGCTATGGGCGAGGGCGGTGGAATTTATGAGATCAATCCCCTGGGAGAGGGGAAGCAGGTTCTGAATGTGGAGGAAGATCATATCCTCTGTATGAAGAAGGCCAAAAACGGCGATATTATCGCCGGGAGCGGCGGCGGCGGGCTCGTTTATCGCCTGACGAAATCCGGAAAGATTTCCATTGTGTTCGAGTCGCCTTATGAGGAAGTCAAAAATATCGCCCTGGATGAAGAGGGCAATATTTATGCGGCGGCCGGCGGCGTGTTCACGAAATCCAAAAAAGACGGTGTCGTTTCGCTGGCGCCGGAGCGCAGTGTGGATGGGACTATTTCCGTCACCGCGGTGTCGGTTTCTCAGGAAACCTCCGCCGGAACGGAGAGAGCTTCTTCTGAGCGGCCGCTCGGCCTTTCGCCGACAACTCAAAAAGAGCCCGGAGCTCTCTACAGGATTAGTCCGGAGGGAATAGCCCGGAGGCTCTGGTACTCACCGGAAGAGCTCATTTACTGCCTTTTCTGGAATGCCGCAGAAAAGACTCTGGTCTTTGGGACCGGAAATAATGGACGTCTATATGCTCTGGACAGAGAAGAGAAAGCGTCCCTTCTGCTTCAGAAGAATTCCGAACAGGTCTATGCCCTCATTCCGTTTGATTCAAAAATCTATCTGGTTTCCAATAATCCGTCTCAGTTGAGCGTGATGTATCCGGAACAGAGATTTGATGGAGAGTATTTGGGCTACGTTCTGGACACAAAGACCGTCTCCTCCTGGGGAAGGATCAGCTGGAACGCGGAGCTTCCAGTGGGATCGATTCTCCGACTGCAGACGCGCAGCGGCAATTCCTTCGAGCCCAACCAGACATGGAGCGAATGGTCTCCGCTCTATCAGAAGAAGGAAGGCGAGCAGATCCTGAGCCCCAGGGCCCGCTATCTTCAATTCAAGGTGTTGTTCAAGACGCAATCCGGAAGGTTTTCACCTGCGCTCGACAGAGTCTCAATTTTCTTTCTGCAGACGAACATGGCTCCGGTGATCACGAGTCTGGAGCTGTTGGACCCGAATCAGGTCTATCTGAAACCGCCCGAGCCGGAAGAGATCATCTGGGGCCTGGAGAGGAGAAATCCGAACCGGATGGATAAGAAAGAAGAAAAGATTTCCACGCTGGCGATGGCCAAGAAGGTCGAAAGAAAAGGTTTCCAGACAGTCAAATGGGACGCTTCAGATGAGAATGAAGATACTCTCCAGTATGCCATTAGCATCCGGCAGGAAGGAGAACGAGACTGGAGAGTCCTGGAAGAGAAATGGGAGGAAAACCTCTTTGCTTTTGACACCGTGAATTTTCCGGACGGGGTTTATTATTTGAAGGTGGAAGCTTCGGACGGCCCCTCAAATCCGTCAGAACTGGAGAAGCATTCAGATAAAATCAGCCGGCCTTTGGTGATCGATAACACGGCGCCCGCGATTATGAATTTCAAAGCCGCGCGGGAGAAGAACATTTTGGATGTGACTTTTCAGGTGGAGGATCTGCTCTCAGCCGTCAAGGAGGTCAAATACCTCATCCGGCCCGGCGAGTGGGGCGTTGTGTTTCCGGAGGATGGGATTTGCGATTCGAAGCAGGAGAGCTTCAAATTCAGCGCGAAGCTGGCTCCGAATGCGGATAATATGATCACCATCCAGGTCAGGGACAGCTACGGCAACACTGCCGTCTTCCGCCACATCTTTTAGTATCCCCTAATTGCTTTTGACGCGCTCGAGGTATTTATCCTCGCGGGTGTCGATTTTGACCACATCCCCTTCCTTGATAAACTGAGGGACAGTCACAACGAGTCCGTTTTCAAGGGTGGCGGGCTTGTTCTGGGCCGTCTGAGTCGCGCCCTTGAGAAAGGGCACTGTCTCCACGACCTTCAGATCGACCGTCAGAGGCGGCCGGGCGCCGACCGGCTTTCCTTCGTGGAATTCAACTGAAAACACAATGTTGGGGACCAGGTATTTTTGACTGTCGCCGAGCACCTCCAGCGGCAGCTTGACCTGGTCGTAATTCGTCAAATTCATGAAGATGTAATCCTCTCCGGACTGGTAGAGAAACTCCATTTCCACTTCCTCCAGGAAAGCCTGCTCGACCCGGTCTTCCGAACGGAATCGGTATTCACTTTGCGTCCCATCTTTGAGACTGCGGAGTTTGGTCTGGACCATCGCCTTCCATCTTCCGGGTGCGACGTGAATGACATCCAGGACCTTGTACAGGCCGCCCTCATTTTTTATGATCATTCCTCTTCGGATTTGCGTGGCATTGATCATCGTTCCTCCCAAGACTCTGCGTTCCTATTAGTGTTCTCGCCGCACTCCTTCATCCACGCGGACAATATACACTCTGGCGCCGATTTTTTCCACAGCTTCGGCGACCTTTTCCGGATTTTCAGGCGCATAGGCGAACATGCATCCCCCGCCGCCCGACCCGTTGATTTTGGCGCCGAGCGCACCGGCCGCGAGCGACGCCTCAATCATCTGTTCGATTTTCGGCGTCGATGTCTGAAGAAAGTGCCTGAGGACTTCGTGCTGGGCGGAGAGCAGCTTGCCGAACCGTGCGTGATTAAACTCATCGGCCTGGAAGAGAGCGGCTCCCTGACGGGTGAGATCCCGTGTGAGAAGGGTTCCCTTGAGAAGCCTCCGGACATCGGCCGGAAGTCGATCGATTTCTTTTTCCACTTCAGGCGTGAGGGGGCTCTTGAGGTTAAAATCCCGAAATTTCTTCTGAAGCTGCGCCACTCCTTCCAGGACGTGACTTTTAATATAGCCCAGCATTCCGGTCGTATCTTTTTTTTTGAGAGAGTTGGCCAGGACGAATGTCTGGAGAGGATTGGACAGCCGGGTGAGTTTCATCGGCTCGTCAAACTGGATCCAGACAACGCCTCCGAGCGCGGATGCAAAATGATCCATCTTCCCCCCCGGCTCCTTGAACTCCGCAACTTCCGAAAGGTATCCGAGCTCGGCAATTTCTTCGGGTGAGTGGGGGGGGGCATTGCGGCCAGCCTCCAGCAGGAACTGATTCCAGGCCACGACCAGCGCCGAGGAGCTTGCGCTTCCGGCATTAATGGGAATTGTCCCACGGACAATGACGTCCCAGCCCGAATAAAAATCAATTCCCCTCCGCCTCAGGACATTGACGCCGCTTTTGAGGTAATCTCTCTTTGTGTCATAGGGAATTTCCGTGTCAATCCCGAATTCTTCCCGGCCTTCCACATCTGGAAGGTCAATAACGAATTTTCGGTCGCGTCTTTTTTGTCCGCGGATTGTAATTCTGAGGTTGACGGCCGCGGCGATAATGCCCAGGCCGAAATAATCCTGATGTTCGCCGAACAGACATATCCGCCCCGGCGACGAAACGCTCAAGTCAAATTGTTTTTGTTTCATTCACCGCGTCGTCCTTCTGCATTCCTCGATTAACGGCATTGCGTCAGACCTACACATTTTACACGAATTTTTTTAGAAGAAAAGGATTGATTGGAAGTATCCGTTTCGGTGATGACTCAGATTTGGAATAGGGTGACGATCGCCCCCATCACAGAAATGGAGATGCTACCGGATCGATTTTTGTGTTTGACAGGTGCCATGAATGATGCTACATAAAATGAACGGCGGCCTATGAAAAAAAGCGCTCAAAGTTCCCCGCTTATTCGATTCGGAATTTCCATCCCGCCGGATCTGATTGAAAAGTTTGATGCGCATATCCGGCAGAAAAGTTATTCCAACCGCTCGGAAGCCATCCGCGACCTCATCCGGAATGAGCTGGCCCATGAGCGCTGGAGCTCCAATGAAATGATTGTGGGAGTGGTGACGATCGTCTACAACCATCACAGCCGGAATCTCGTCAACAAGATTCTCGATATCCAGCATGACTCCCATGCGATCATCATTTCCACCCAGCACATTCACCTCGATCCCAGCCATTGCCTGGAAATCATCGTCGTCAAGGGAAAAGCGGCGGATGCCCAGCGCCTGGCCGATTCGCTCCAGGCCGTCAAGGGCGTCCAGCACGCCACTATTATAAAAAGTTCCTCGTTGTAAAAATGGCGGAAATCTGTTTCCTGGGTACGGGCGGGTCGGTCGCCACACCTGAGAGGGACAATACCTCTTTTATTATTAATTTTCATGGTGGCGCACGCCGGAAAGTTCCGGACTCAAACGTCTCCCGCCAAAAACTCATCCTGATCGACTGCCCCGGCAGCATCATCCAGAAAGTCAAAAAACTTGGATTCAGCCCGCTCGAGATAGGCACAATCCTTGTGACGCACATCCACCCCGACCACATCTACGGCCTGCCATCGCTGGTTCACAGCCTGATGCTCGAGGAGGGCCTGATCCGACTCTACGGCTCCGAAGAGACGATCAAATTCTGCCGCCGATTCCTGGACCTTTTCGGGCTTCAGGAGAAAAGATTCAAGATGAGGATCGGCTATGTTCCAATTACGCCCGGACAAACTTTTAGCCTGGAGAGCCACGCGGAAGTCACGGCCCTCAGCGTTCCCCACCATTCTTCCTCGCTGGCGTATCATTTTCGATTCTGCCGGAATGCCCTGAAATCCCTGTCTCCCACTGTTCATCCCTCTGCCGAATCTCCAGATTCGGACGCGGCCGGGACTCTGGACCTGGTCTATTCCGGTGATACGCCCGTTGATACCGTGCTTATTGACGCCGCCCACAGCGCCGACTGTCTCATCCATGACTGCAGCGCTCCATCGCGCATTTTTGAGGAGTATCCCATCCTCTACAATATGCATACGCATTCCCTTGCGCTCGGCCGCCTTGCCCATAAAGCGGGGGTCCGGAGCCTCATTCCCTGCCACTTTTTCGGCGAGGTGGCTTTTTCCCTTACCGAGCTTGAGGAGGAAATCCGGCGGAGCTTCAACGGGAAGCTTATCATTCCCCATGATTTTGATAAGATTCAGCTATGACTTTCTTCACACTTTCTTCGCCATAAAATCAGAAAATCGAATGGATGGAGGAGGAGCGATTGAATGGGATAAAATTTTCTATCATGATTATTTTTCTTCTGGGATTTCTGGATTCCGGGTGCAGTAAAGGAGTGAAGATGGAAGAAACCGTCAGGTTGGCAGACCTCATCCTGATCAACGGAAAAATCTACACCGTCAATTCGGCCCAGCCCTGGGCCGAAGCCGTGGCCATAAAATGCGACCGGATTATCGCTGTCGGTTCGAACAAAGAAGTCCTGAAGCATGCCGCCTCTGCTTCCCTCTCCACCCGCATCATCGACCTTGCCGGCTCATTTGTCCTCCCCGGCTTTATCGACAGCCACACCCATTTTATTGCCGGCGGCCATGCGCTCCTCTCCGTCAAGCTCCGCGACGTTTTCTCCAAAGAGGAATTCATTTCCCGGATCGCATCCCAGGCCAAGGCCATTTCCAAGAGCGAATGGATACTCAACGGCGACTGGGACCACCAGCAGTTCTCTCCGCCTGAGCTCCCGCGTAAAGAATGGATTGACACTGTCACTCCAGAGAATTCTGTCTGCGTCAACCGGCATGACAGCCACATGGTTCTGGCGAACTCCCTGGCTCTGAAAATCGCCGGAATTACCGCAGCCACATCCGCTCCCCCTGGAGGCGAGATCGTCAAAGACCCGGTCACAGGAGAGCCCACAGGGATCCTCAAGGACGCCGCCATGGACCTAGTTTACAGTCACATCCCCGAGCCTTCCTTCCAGGAGAATCTCAGGGCCGCTGAGACTGCCTTGAAGCATGCGGCAGAGAACGGCGTCACATCCATCCATGATATGGCTGATGCTTCGAGCTTTGAGGTCTACCAGGAGCTGCAGAGGCTGGGGAAACTGACGGCCCGGCTCACGGTCTATATTCCGATCACCGAGGTGGAAACGCTCGCCCGCCTCAAACTCAAGAGTCCGTTCGGGAATAACAGGCTCAAGATTGGCGGGCTCAAAGGCTTTGTGGACGGCTCGCTCGGTTCATCCACGGCGCTTTTCTTTGAGCCGTACACGGACGATCCCAAAGCGTTTGGCCTCCTCCATGCCCAGATGTTCCCCGAAGGGATAATGGAGAAAAGGATTATGAGGGCGGATCGGGCGGGATTGCAAGTGGCGGTTCACGCCATCGGCGACAGGGCCAATGCCATGATCCTGGATATATTCGAAAAGTTGATCCAGCAGAACGGGCCGAGGGATAGGCGGTGGCGGATCGAACATGCTCAGCATCTGCGCCCTGAGGATATGGAGCGTATGGCGAGGCTCGGAATCATCGGCTCGGTTCAGCCCTTTCATGCCATTGACGACGGGAGATGGGCGGAGAAAAAAATCGGGGGGGACCGGTGCAAAACGACGCATGTCTTCAGGTCGCTGCTGGACAGGGGAGTGAGGCTTGCCTTCGGCTCGGACTGGACCGTTGCCCCGCTGAATCCTATTTCAGGGATTTACGCGGCCGTGACACGGCAGACGACGGACGGCAAGAACCCAGACGGCTGGTTTCCCGAACAGAAGATTTCACTCGAGGAGGCGATTCGAGGCTACACCCTTAACGCCGCCTTCACCGAATTCTCCGAACACCTGAAAGGCACGATTGAATCCGGTAAACTTGCGGATTTAGTCGTCCTCGATGGAAATCTCTTTGAAATCTCTTCTGAAAAAATCCAGGGCATAAATGTCAAAATATCCATCCTTGATGGAAAAGTTGTCTTTTGAATAGAAAATTATTATTTCATTCATTTTAATAAAAGGTTCTCTTCCTTTAAAAATGATGTCGTTGGTATGGATGAAACATGAAATCCAATAAAGCACTCAGTCCCATCGTTTGTTTTGTTTTTCTAATCATTCCTTTGGCGGGCCACCATTCTATTTCTGATCGGGAATTTCGAGTGAAAAAGGTCATTGATGGAGATACAATTCAGTTAGATAACGGCCAATGGGTGCGCTATATTGGAATCGATGCTCCAGAGGTGGGCCAATATTCGGGGAAAAAACGAGTTCGAAAGTCTGACTTTTTGGCGGAAGAAGCCAGAGAATTTAATCGCACACTCGTTGCGGGGAAAAAAGTGCGTCTTGAGTTGGATGTGGAGGAGAGAGATCAATACAATCGCCTGCTGGCCTATTGTTTTGTGGATAATCTATTCGTTAATGCTCTGCTCCTCAAAAAGGGCTACGCCTATTTAATGACGATTCCTCCTAATGTCAAATATGTCGACGTCTTTATCGAGTCCCAACGCTATGCCCGCCAGAATAAAATCGGACTGTGGAAAGATATCCCAACGATTCATTTGAAAGATGTCAAAAAGCATTTAAATAAAATCGTTCGGATTGAGGAGGTGGTATCCTCTGTGGTTCAAACGCCTCAACTATCCATGTTCTTTTTCAAGGGATTCAATTTCAGAGTCATCATTTTTAAAGAGAGTTATCATTTCTTTCAACGTCAAGGAATATCATTGGCGACATTTTATAAAGGGAAAAAAATAAGAGTTATTGGAACAATCAAAAGATATAAAAAGAATTATGAAATAATCGCCGGCCATCCTTCAGATATTGAAGTTTTGAAAAATGGGAAGGTTAAATAATACGTTTTTAATGACGTAAATTTTCTTATTGTCCTCAAAAAAATATTTTGATATGATTATTTATCTTTTGTGAGGGCGCTGGAGCGTGCTCCCATCATCCACCCTCAAAGGCGCCGGAACGCCGGCTTCAATAAATGCGCATTTATAAACACGGGATTCGCCTAAGAGTAATTCCCCTCAGGCCGGCGGCCAGAAGGAGGTCTTTATGAATATCGGAGTCATCAATGAAAGTCCAAAGATAGAAAATCGAGCGGGGCTGACCCCGAGCTGTGTGTCCTTTCTTGTCGAGAAAGGGCATGTCGTTTATGTCCAGGCCGGCGCCGGACTTAAAGCGGGGTACACCAACGAGGAATACGCCTGCCAGGGCGCAAAGATTGTCTTCACCAAAGAAGAAGTCTTCGGCCGCTCGGACATCGTCATCAATATTGCGCCTCTCAACCAGGAAGAATGCAATCTGGTCAAGAAAGACCAGGTATTGTTTGGTTTTCATCATCTGGCCGTTTCCAAGAAAAAGCTGATCGAAGAGCTCCTCGAGAAAAATGTCATCATCATTGGCTATGAAATCGTCGAGGGAGAGTGCGAGGTCCTTCCGTTCCTTGGAGGCCTGAGCGAAGTGGCGGGCCAGATGTGCCTGGCCATTGCCGGCCACTATCTCCAGACGAACCAGGGCGGCCGCGGCATGATCATCGGCGGAGTGGTCAGCGTTCCTCCGGCCACGTGCGTCATCATCGGAAGCGGCGTGCTGGCCCGGAGTGCGTGTCGGGCGATGCTTGGCGCCGGGGCTCACACCATCGTCCTCGGCCACAGTATGGACAGGCTGCGCACGCTCGAGGAGCTCACCAGTGGACGCGTTCAGACCATGATCGCCAGCAAATACAATATGGCCCGCATGACCAAAGTGGCGGATATTCTGATCGGCGCCGTTCTCCTGCCGGGCGAAAGGGCGCCGGTGATGATCACGCGCGAAATGGTCAAAACAATGAGGAGCGGCTCTGTCATTATCGACCTGGCCATCGACCAGGGCGGATGTATTGAAACAAGCCGCCCGACGACGCTCGAACAGCCAACCTTCGTGGAGGAAGGAATCATCCACTACTGCGTCCCGAATTTCACGTCCTCCGTCAGCCGCACTTCCACAAAAGTTCTTTCCAATACGGTCGTCCGCTATTTGCATCTCATCGGCGATATCGGAATCGAGAATGCGCTAAAGGCCAACAGAGAACTGTCGCAGGGAGTTTATGTCTACCGCGGAAATATTGCCAAGAAAAACCTTGCGGAGAGGTTTGGGCTTCCCTTCAAAGAGTTGATAACCTCTTGATCTATCAGATGGAGCGGACAATTTCCCCTGTATCCAGGCCGGTCAGGTCAGAAACACGGAGCGCATGATCCAGGTGATTCCATGGAAGAAATATTGAGAGAATCGGGTTCCAGCCAGAAAGATCTGATTCATATCCTTCATAAGGTCCGGGCCAAATTCGGGTACATTCCACCCGGAGCGATCTCCCAAATTTCCAAGCGGCTGCGAATCTCTGAGAGTGAGATTTTCGGAGTCCTGACTTTCTACAGGGCTTTCAGCCTTGAGCCCAAAGGTCGGCATACGGTCACGGTTTGTCTGGGCACGGCCTGTCATGTCAGAGGCGGCGTAGAGATCGTAGGGGAGATGGAACGCAAACTGGCTATTCACGCCGGAGAGACCACCCCGGATAAGAAGTTCACCCTGGAAACCGTTAACTGCCTCGGCTGCTGTGCGATCGGGCCGGTCGTTGTCGTCAACGGAAAATATTATTCCCATGTGAATTTAAAAAAAGTGGATTCGATTCTGGAGGAATACAAATCATCTGAGTGACGGAAAATGAAAAAGATAACAGATCCGCAGCAACTGGAAGAATGGAGAAGTCAAATACTGGCGGAGCGCCCCTCTTTTCAAAAAACGATCGTCGTCTCTTCGGGAACATGCGGTCAAGCCAGCGGCTCTCTTCAAGTCATCGAAGCCTTTGAGCAGGAATTGAGGAAAAGAAACCTCCAGCAGACCGTCGGAATAGAAATCACCGGCTGTCATGGTTTCTGCGAAATGGAGCCCAATGTTGTCATCTACCCTGAAGGCATTTTTTATAAGAAACTGGAGGCTCAGGATATCCCGGCGATCATTGAAAAGACGATTCTGAATAATAAGGTCATTCCCTCTCTCGTCTACTCAGATGCCAAATTGAACAGGAAGGTCGACCTCCAGAAAGAAATTCCGTTTTACAAAAAACAGATGCGGCTGCTGACGGAGAATAATTTCCGCATCGATCCGACAAGAATCGAGGATTATGTGGCCATTGATGGCTATCAGGCCCTGGCCAAAGCTCTTTTCGATATGACGTCCGAGGAAGTGATCGCTGAAATCAGCGCCTCTGGCCTGAGAGGACGGGGAGGCGCGGGTTTCCCCACGGGCAAAAAATGGCAGATTTGCCACGAGGTGAGTTCCCCGCGGAAATACATTATTTGCAATGCGGATGAGGGAGACCCGGGCGCCTACATGGATCGCAGCCTGCTGGAGGGCAATCCCCATAGCGTCATTGAGGGCATGATTATCGGGGCTTATGCCATCGGCGCTTCCGACGGCTTCATCTATGTCCGGATGGAATACCCTCTGGCGGTCAAACACGTGACCCTGGCCATTGAGCGCGCAAGGGAGTACGGCCTTTTGGGACAGTCCATACTCGGCTCGGAATTTCACTTTGACATCCACATCGTCCAGGGCGCCGGCGCTTTTGTCTCCGGAGAAGAGACCTCTTTAATGGCCTCGATTGAAGGCCGGCGCGCATTCCCGAGGCAGAGGCCGCCTTTCCCTGCCCAGGAAGGGCTGTGGGGGAAGCCGACCAATATCAATAATGTCGAGACGTGGGCCAATATTCCCCTCATTTTCAATAAAGGCGCCGATTGGTACTCCGGCATCGGAACAGAAAAAAGCAAGGGGACTAAGATTTTCTCCCTGGTGGGAAAAATCCACAACACCGGATTGGTGGAAGTGCCGATGGGGATTAAGCTCAAAGAGGTGATTTATGATATCGGGGGCGGCATAATTGACCAGAAAAAATTCAAGGCCGTCCAGACCGGCGGTCCTTCAGGCGGCTGCATTCCGGCCAGCATGCTGGACTTGCCAATCGACTACGACACGCTATCCCAGGCGGGATCGATCATGGGATCGGGCGGAATGATCGTGATGGACGAAGAGACATGCATGGTCGATATCGCCCGGTATTTCTTAAATTTCACCCAGGAGGAGTCCTGCGGCAAATGCGTTCCATGCCGGGTCGGGACGCGTCAGATGTTCGAAATGCTCAGCCGGATCACTCAGGGAAAAGGTGAATCCGGAGACATCCAGAAGCTTGAGGAGCTGGCTCAAACGGTCAAGACCGCTTCTCTCTGCGGCCTGGGCCAGACAGCGCCGAATCCTGTGCTTTCAACGCTCCGCTATTTCCGGAGCGAATATGAAGCCCATATCAAAGAGAAGGCCTGCCCGGCTCTGGTCTGCAAGGACCTGATTGCTTATTTCATCGAACCCGAAAAGTGTGTCGGCTGTCTCCTCTGCCTGAAGAATTGCCCGGTTTCGGCCATCCGCGGAGAACGGAAGAAAATTCACATCATCGACCAGGCGCTCTGTATCAAGTGTGGAGCTTGTCGGGATATCTGTCCGCCTAAAGTCCAGGCGGTGTCGAAATATACCGGCAAGAAAAAAGAAAAAATTATCAACAGCGGGAAAACCGTGAACAGGATAAAATGAAAGTCACGATTGACAGCCGTCCGATTGAATGCGGTGAGAAAAAGACAATTCTGGAAGTGGCCAGGGAAAATGGTATCTATATTCCCTCTCTCTGCGACCATCCGCGTCTTGTTCCTTTTTCCGGATGCCGCCTCTGCCTGGTCGAGGTGAAAGGACGGCGCGGCTATGTCCCGGCCTGCAGCACTCTTGTGGAAGATGGGCAGGAGATTGTGACGGAGTCACCCGAGCTCCTCAAACTGAGGACACATGTTCTGGAGCTCGTTCTCTCCGAACATCCCAGCGCCTGTCTGATCTGCAGTGAAAAAGAGAATTGCAGCGAACATAAAGCGACGATTCGCAAGGTCGGGGAAGTGACCGGTTGTATTCTCTGTTCGAACAACGGCCGCTGTGGGCTCCAGGATGTGGTCCAGGCATTAAAGATTGAAAAAGTGAACTTTCCAGCTCTCTATCGAGATTTTGAAGTCAAGAAAAACGACCCCTTCTTTAACCGCGATTACAATTTGTGCATCCTCTGCGGAAGATGTGTCCGCATCTGTCATGAAGTGAGGGGGGCTTCGGCGCTCGCCTTTATTTTCCGGGGGAACAAAGCCGTAGTGGGGACGGTTTTTGACCGGACGCTCAGAGAGACCGGCTGCCAGTTCTGTGGAGCTTGTGTGGATGTCTGTCCGACCGGGGCCCTGGTGGAAAGGGCAGTGCGGTATGACGGCATTCCGGATAAAAAGTCCGGGAGCGTGTGCGCTTTATGCAGCCTGGGCTGTGAGCTTGAACTGAACATTAAAGACGGAAAAATTTTATGCGCTCTCCCTGCGGAAGGAGGAGCGGTCAACCGGGGGCAAGCCTGTGTCAAAGGCCGATTTCTCGTCAGAGATATCGTCCATCATCCGAAACGAATTCTCAGGCCTCTGGTCAGGAAATCCCGTGGACTTGAGGAAGTGAGCTGGGAAGAGGCCTTGAACTTAGTCGCCCGGAAAATGTCCGGGTATGAAGGGAAGGAAATCGGGATTGTGGCGGCCGCAGAGGGGACTTGCGAAGACAGCTACATTTTTCATAAATTCGCCAGAGAAGGCTTAAAAACGGAGAATTTCTCGATCTCCGCGGAATTTTCGCCTCTGGCCGGCCTCTGGAATTTCCTCCATGAAAGGGGAGTTGTTCCCGGATTGAATTGGAGGATCGAAGATATTCGCAATGCCAGGGTTCTATTCACTATGGGAGGGGATCTTCCGGCTGCTCATCCGATCGTCTGGCTTGAGGTTTTAAAAGCCGTCAGGAATGGAGCGAAACTTTTGGCCGCCGGCCCCATTGAACCTTCCTACGGTCGGTGTGTCTCTCAGTGGCTTCAGATCCAACCGGGAAGCGAAAGTCCTCTTCTCGGATTTCTGTCGAAAATTCTGCTGGAGAGTGAAGAAGCCAGGACATTTTCTCATGAGGAAGGATTTGAAGAATACAGGAAGACGCTTGAGGATCTAAAGATTTCTGATTCACTTGGAGTCTGCGGAATTCCGGAGGAGGAGCTGAGAAAATTTGCCCTGCGGCTGGCGAAAAATAAGCCGGCGGTTATTCTTTTTGATCCGCTGTTCAGTGAGGTCGCCTGGGGGAGCCGGAATCTGAGCGCGCTCTGGAACCTGGCCGGACTCATCCAGGCTCAGGTCATTCCGCTGGGACTTGAAAATAATGTCAGAGGCGCTTTCGAGATTATCCGTTCGTTCGGGACTCATGGCAAGAGCTTAAGCGAAATGGCCAGGACCGCACGCGGCGGCGGACTCAAAGCGCTCTATGCGGCCGGGCCTTTTTCAGGGCTCAAGGATGCGCGGCCGGAGTTTGTCGTCATCCAGGACTGCTTCCTCAGTGAATATGCGGAATTCGCAGATGTCCTCCTGCCGGCCGCAACTTTTACCGAGACAGACGGCTTTTTTATCAACCTGGAAGGAAAAGTGCAGAAGCTGGAGAAAGCCGTCGAGCCCCGGGGAGAAGCCCGGCCCGACTGGTGGATTGTATCTCAGGTGGCTCAAAAGATGGGCTTGAGCGGATTTTCCTTTAAAAGCGCCGGGGACATCATGGAGGAGATAGGGAAGTTTATCCCTGCGTTCAACGGCATCACGTCCAATAATTTCAAAAAAGAAAAGGATATGTTTCTCCACGAGGAAAAGAAAGAGAGTCACATGTTCGTTCCCTGTGATTTCACGCATCCTCCGGTCCATGCGTCACCGGAATTTCCGTTTCTTCTGGTCGCTGGGAAGGGATCGGATATCTATCGGAGTCTTGTCCTTGGCAGAGATATCAAAAGCCTGAAAACAATCCGGAACGCCCGTTGGATAAAAATCAATCCCGCGGATGCGCAGAGGCTCGGTCTTCAAGATGGAGAAGAGGTCACGGTGGAAGCGGCCTCCGGAAAGTTGGAAGGGGAGGCGAAATTCACAGAGAGAGTGCCGGCCGGAATTCTGGAGACGGCTTTTTTTTACGGCCGCAGTCCTGAATTTCTTTCTTCGGGCATAATCGCAGTGAAGATAGGGAGAAAAACAGCGGAGTGATAAAAATGATGGGAATACCGGTGTCCCAATATTCGAGGAGACAATGATTAAAATATTGGAACGTCGCCGCCTGGTTCCCAACCTTCATTTGATCGAATTCCATGCGCCCGAGGTGGCTCGAAAAGCTCAGCCAGGCCAGTTTGTTATTATTATGCCTGATGAGAAGGGAGAGAGAATTCCTCTGAACATCGCTGACTGGGATGAGAAGCGGGGTTCTGTGACTTCGGTTTTTCTTCTGGTCGGCACATCCACGCACAAACTCTCATTGCTCAAAGCCGGGGATGAAGTGTCTATTCTGGTCGGCCCCCTGGGGAAGCCCACTGAAGTCGAAAAATTTGGGACTGTGCTTGTGGCCGGTGGATGTTACGGCATTGGCGCCATTTATCCCATCGCCCGGGCATTGAAGAAAGCCGGAAACAGGGTGATCACGGTCCTCGATGTCAAAGCCAATTACCTCCTTTACTGGGAGGATAAACTCAAACAGGTGAGTGACAGGTTCTATCTTTCGGCCCGCGATCATATGTCCGACTCGAAAGAATATATTCCTCGAGAAATTGAATCTGTCATTCGCAGCGAGGGGAATATCGACCGTGTTCACGTCATCGGCTGCACGTATCTCATGTATGCCTGTTCGCAGGTGACAAAGCCCCTCGGTATAAAAACAATCGTCAGCTTGAATCCGATCATGGTGGATGGAACAGGAATGTGCGGGTCCTGCCGGGTGACAGTCGGGGGCCAGACAAAGTTCGGCTGTGTCGACGGCCCTGACTTTGACGGGCATGAGGTGGACTGGGAGGAGTTGTTCATGCGGCGAAAATCCTATTTCGACGATGAGATTCAATCCCTCTGCTACTGGGAGAAAAACAACCTGCCATGACCATTATTCGGTTTGTGTTCGTGGATTTGATGAATTCGGGAAATGAGTATTATGTCCCCGTTTTAAAGAGTATCGATGATGAGTGAAGAAAAGAAAGAATTGGCGCCTGAGCTCAAGGCAAGGCTTAAGGCGGAGTTCGACAAAGAATGGAGGAAGGAACTGCGCAAAGCCATCCCTGTTAAAGAGCGGATGAAGATTCCCCGCCAGAAAATGCCTGAGCGCGAAGCGGAAGAAAGAAACAAGGATTTCAGGGAAGTCAACCTCGGACTCATCAAGGAACAAGCGCGGCTCGAAGCCCAGCGCTGCCTGGACTGCGCCAATCCTCAATGTGTGACCGGCTGTCCTGTGTCCATCGATATCCCCAGCTTTGTCAAGTTCGTCGAGAAGGGCGATTTCATCGCCAGTGTCAGAAAGATCAAAGAGACGAACTCTCTGCCCGCCATTTGCGGCCGCGTCTGTCCCCAGGAAACTCAGTGCGAGGTTGTCTGCACGATGAAAAAGGCATCCGGAGTTCCCGTGGCGATCGGCAATCTGGAACGGTTCGTTTCCGATTACGAGAGATTCGAAGGAGAGGTTTACATCCCGCCGCTTCCCCCTTCCACGGGCCGGAAAGCGGCGATTATCGGCGCCGGTCCGGCTGGCCTGACCGTAGCCGGCGGACTGGCCAAAAAAGGACATCAGGTGACCATCTTTGAAGCCCTTCATATTTCGGGAGGAGTCCTGGTTTACGGCATTCCCGAGTTCCGCCTCCCCAAAGCCATCCTCAAATCCGAAGTGGAATACCTGAAAAAGCTCGGAGTGGAGATCAAAACAAGTTTTGTTGTCGGAAAGACCGCCACCATAGAAGATTTGAAAAAAGAGGGTTATGAAGCCTTTTTTATCGGCTCAGGAGCCGGACTTCCGAATTTCATGAAGATCCCCGGCGAAAACCTGGTCGGTGTATATTCGGCCAATGAATACCTGACGCGGGTGAATCTCATGCGGGCTTATGACTTTCCTGAATACGACACGCCCGTGTGCAATGCGAGAAGAGCCGCGGTAATCGGCGGAGGAAATGTGGCCATAGACTCTGTGCGGATAGCCAAGAGGCTTGGAGCCGAACTGGCCGCCATCATCTACCGCCGCTCACGGGTGGAGATGCCTGCGCGGGTTGAAGAAGTCAAACATGCCGAGGAGGAAGGAATCGAGTTTCATTTTCTAACAACGCCGATCCGATATATCGGGGATGAAAAAGGCCGCGTGAAGGCCATGGAGTGCCTTCGCATGGAGCTCGGAGAGCCCGATTCATCCGGGAGGCGTCGGCCGGTCCCGATTCAGGGATCCGAATTCATCACGGAAGTCGATCTGGTCGTAGTGGCTATCGGCCAGAGTCCAAATCCCTTGATCCCTCAAACCACTCCCGGTCTGAAGATGGGAAAGTGGGGGAATGTCGAAGTGGACTGGAACACTATGGCTACAAACCTCGAAGGTGTATATGCCGGAGGTGATATTATTCGAGGAGGCGCCACTGTGATTCTGGCCATGGGAGACGGACGGACCGCCGCCTATGAAATGGATCAATATTTAAAAAGAGGAAAGAAATAATACATAAACAGTGAACAGACTGCTATAATAAATTCATTATTTAAAGCATATATTTCCTGCCAGGGGAGCGAGTCATGTTTGTTGTTTAGAGTTTATACCAATAGGGAGGATTGAGATGAGCTGGGTGGATGATTACAAAAAGAAGCTTGTGACTGCGGAAGAAGCGGTCCGCGCGATTGACAGCCGCGATAGAGTCTATATCAGCGGGAATGCGGCGACGCCGTATGTTTTGATGAAATCTCTCGCGGAACGGAAAGAAGAGCTCGAGGGAGTCGAATTGACCCATGTGCTCTTGATGGGAGAAGATCCTCTCTCCAGGCCGGAAATGGAAGGACACTTCCGCCACAATTCATTGTTTGTCGGGCCTGCGGACAGAAAAGCCATTAATGAAGGGCGGGCGGACTATGTCCCCATTTTCCTGCATCAAATTCCCGGGCTTTTCTATTCGGGGCTTCTTCCACTGGATGTGGCAATGCTTCATCTTTCCCCGCCGGACGAACACGGATTCATGAGTTTCGGGGTGGAGGTGCTGGCTTCTAAAGCGGCGGCGGAAAAAGCCAAGATCGTCATCGCCCAGGTGAATGACAAGATGCCGCGGGTGCTCGGCGACTCTTTTATCCATGTCTCTCGGGTGCATAAGGTGGTCGAAATCTCGGAGGACCTTCCTCAACTTGAAAATAGTCCGGCCACTGAAGTGGAGCAGAAAATCGGGAAATTTATCGCCGATCTGATCGAGGATGGATGCACCCTGCAGCTGGGAATCGGTGGGATCCCTGATGCCGTGCTGGCATCGTTGAAAGGCCGGCGGGATTTGGGAATCCATACGGAGATGGTTTCAGATGGTGTGATGGAAGCCATCGAAGCCGGAATCATCACCGGCGCCCGGAAAACATTCCATCCGGGGAAGATCATCCTGACCTTTATCCTCGGAACCTTAAAGCTCTATGATTTCGCGGACAATAATCCCATTTTTGAGGCTCACCCTACGGATTATACGAACCATCCTTTCAATGTCGCCCGCAATGACAATATGGTGGCTATCAACTCGGCGATTGAGGTGGACATTACAGGCCAGGTTTGCTCTGACTCCATTGGCACGTTTATCTACTCCGGCTTCGGCGGCCAGGTGGATTTCATCCGCGGAGCAGCCCATTCCAGGAACGGAAAGCCAATCATCGCCCTTCCCTCAACGGCCAAAGAAGGAGAAATGTCCAGAATTGTTCCTTTTCTTAAGAAAGGGGCAGGTGTGGTGACGACCAGAGGGGATATCCACTATGTCGTCACCGAATACGGTGTGGCCAACCTCCACGGCAAGAACCTGCATGAGCGGACATTGGCCCTCATTAATATCGCTCATCCCAAGTTCAGGCCGGATCTCATCAAGGAAGCCAAGGCGCGCAATTTGCTCCGCTGATGCAGCAGTCCGTTCTGTTTCCGCCGGAAAAAGGGCATATCGGGACCGACGAGTCCGGAAAGGGCGACTACTTCGGCCCGCTGGTCGTGGCCGGCGTATTCCTGCCGGATGAGCAGCAACCTGTCCTCAAGGAGCTGGGCGTCAAGGACTGCAAGAAATTTTCGGACAACCGGGTCCGGGAATTGGCGGAGATAATAAAGAACGGCTATAAACATTCCATCGTGACGATCGGGCCGGAAAGATACAACGCTCTTTACGAAAAGCTTCGGAACCTCAACCGTCTGCTGGCGTGGGGACACGCCAGGGCCATTGAGAATATTCTGGAGGAGGTTCACGTCACCAAAGCCATCACCGACCAGTTCGGTGACCGGCTTTATGTCGTCAACGCCTTAATGAAAAAGGGTCGGAACATTGAGCTCATTCAGAGGCCCAAGGCCGAGGAGGACTTGGCTGTGGCGGCGGCCTCGATTCTGGCCAGAGCGGAGTTTTTAAAACGCCTCTATTTTCTTTCGCAAGATATTGGCGTGGACCTTCCCAAAGGGGCCTCCCATCTAACCGAGGAAGCCGGTTTGAAGCTCGTCCGCCTCCGCGGCGCAGATGTTCTGGACAAGGTGGCCAAGAGACACTTTAAAATTACACCCAGAATTCTTGACCTTGTCGGCCGGGAACAGGAGCCTTCAAATGGACATTAAATTAAATCGGGAACGCTTCCCGATTGATTTCAAAATGAATCAGACCACTCGCATGGATCTCCGATGCGAATGGACAGAAGGAATGTATCTTATTTATTTGTTCACATAAGGAAATTAGCACTGTGTCTCCATTTATGGCGGTCATACTGAAAATTGCGCTCATCATCATCGTTCTTCTTTACCTAATCAAGAAGAAATGGGACCTGGGACTTGTCCTTTTTCTGGATACCTGTCTGACGGCTGTGCTGTTCGGGCTGCCTGTCAAAGCTTTTGGGAAAAATGTTCTCAGCGCCCTTGTTTCCGGGGAAACGCTCAACCTTGTCGGGATCATCATCCTCGTCCTCTATCTGATGTATTTTCTCCAGGTGCGCGGCAATTTTCGCAGGATGGTTGACGGCCTGAAGAACATCGTCCGGGACCCGCGTCTCATTCTGGCCATCCCCTCGGCTTTTATCGGGCTTCTTCCGATGATGGCCGGCGCGATGATGGGCGCGCCGATCGTGGAGGAGGCGGGGCGCCGCTGGAAACTGACCCCGGCCTGGAAAACCTTTTTCAACTACTGGTTCCGCCATATCTGGGAATACAGTTGGCCCATGTATGTCAACCTCATCCTGGCTGCGGCCATCCTTCAGGTTCCTGTTAAAAAAATCTGCTTTCATCAGTTTCCCTTCACTGTCCTCGCCGCTGCGGCCGGGCTTGTCGTTCTTTTCAGGCATGTCCCTTACCTCCCGAGGGAGAACAACAACAAGGGACGGTGGCAGGATTTTGTCGATGTCTTTTTCAGCCTCTGGCCCATTTTCCTGACAATCATTCTTATTTTTGTTTTCAGGCTCAGCATGTTACTCTCTCTCGGGATTGCCAGCTTCCTGACCCAGGCTTTTGCCCGGATGAACGTCAAAGAGAGGATTACAGTCATTCTCAAGAGCATTTCCCTGAAGATTGTTCTGCTGACGGCCGCTCTGATGGTTTTCAAGCGAATCCTTGAAGTCTCCGGGGCTCTGGATTCCGTAGTCCACGTCTTCCCCCCTCACGGGCTTTCTGCCTATTTCCTTCTATTTGCCGCGCCCTTTTTTGTCGGACTCCTCACCGGTGTGAACCAGGCTTTTGTGGCCATCGCTTTCCCTCTGCTCCTGCCCATTATCGGCAAAGGGAATCCGGACATGGTTCTTCTGATGTTTGCCTATGTCAGCGGATTCGTGGGGATTCTTCTGTCTCCCGCCCATTTCTGTCTGGTTTTAACGGCGGATTATTTCAAAGCCGAGATGCGGGATGTGTACAAAATCCTCTTCTGGCCGGTGAGCGTGATTTTTGCCGCCGCGTTTCTGGTGCTCCTCTTCTTTCGCATTCTTTAAACACGCTTGAATACGGGGACACCGCACGTATTTCCGAAATTCTGCAGGAATCACTTCAATTCTAATACGAACGCAATAAATGACGTGACAGAATATATACGGCGCTGGGGCCTCCCTCAGCCCCCGAACCCCGGGGAACCAGTCCCGTCGGTTCCCCCCATCGGATAAGCCGATGGGGCCCTCCTCCGCTACGAGGGCTTGAGGGAGGCCTCAGCGCCGATCAAAGATTGTAACTTTACTTATTGCGTCCGTAATAATTTCCGGGGTTTTGGAAAGCGGGCTTGAGAAAGAGATTCACGGACACAGTTGAGAAGACGAATAAGTTTTATTCAAGAAAAGGGGTTTTTAAAACTGCAGAAATGAGGTAAATTATTAACAAATAAAATATTATTTTGAGCGGTCAAAAATGGAAGACAAAAAACAGGATTCAGGCAAAACAGGAACACAGAAAATTTATTTTGAAAACGCCTATCAGACGAAGTTCGAAGCGGCCCTCATAGAAAAATACGTGCACGAAAATCAGCCGGCGGTTGTCCTCGACCGAACCTGTTTTTATCCGGAGTCTGGGGGCCAGCCTGCGGACCGAGGGACGATCAACGGCAGTGAAGTCGTCGCGGTTGTCGAAGGCGGCGCGGCCGGAGAAAAAATCATCCATGTTCTTAAAGAAGAAATATCCGCAGACAGGGTCACCGGCAAAATCGACTGGCCGACGCGCTTCGACCACATGCAGCAGCATTCGGGCCAGCACATCCTTTCCCAGAGCTTTATCGAGGTTCTGGACGGCGAGACCTGTTCTTTCCATCTCGGGAAGGAATATTCCACGCTTGAAATTGGCCTCTCCAAAATTTCGGAAGAGGCGATCGAGAAGGTGGAACAGCGGGCCGATGAAATCGTTTTCGAGGACCGCGAAATCAAAACTTATTTTATCCCTCAGGAGAAAATTCATGAAGTTCCTTTGCGGCGGCCGCCGAAAAAAGAGGGGCTGATCCGGGTGGTCGAGGTGGACGGATTTGACCATTCCGCCTGCGGTGGGACGCACTGCCGGAGGACGGGCGAGGTCGGTCTCATCAAAATTGCCAAATGGGAAAAAATCAGAGACAACCTCCGGTTCGAGTTCCTCTGCGGCGGGAGGGCCTGTGCGGACTATGCCTTGAAAAATCAAATCGTCCGGCAGCTTTCGACCCGGCTCACGGTGAGCGAAAAGAGCGTCCTGTCCTCTGTCGAGAAACTCAAGGAGGAGTTGAAGAATTTTAAGACGGCCGCAAGAAAGCTGGAAGAAAAACTGGCCGCGTATGAAGCTCTGGATTATATCCGGAAGGCGGAAGGCCGAGTCATCAAGGATATTTTGGAGGGGCGAACGGTCCAAGGCGTGCGTTCGCTGGCTTTAAGCGTCATCAAGAAAGGCGACCACGTGGTTCTGTTCGGGCTCAAGACGGAGGAGAGAGCGCATCTCGTCCTGGCCTGTTCGGAAAGTTGCCATCTGGACATGCGGAAACTCATTCCGGTCGCCGGCCCACTGATCAGCGGCAAAGGGGGCGGAAGTCCGTCGCTCGTCGAGCTGGCCGGCGATCCCGCCGCCGACCTCAAATCCGCCATCGCCAAAGCCTATGAATATATCAAGAATTTATCGTTGGATAAATAAAAAAAAGGAATGGTTTTAAATCTTTCCCTTTTTTATTCGTAGCGCAATGAGATGATCGGGTCGACCTTGGCAGCCTTCTGTGCGGGAAAGATGCCGAAGAACAGCCCGACCGAGACCGAAACGAACAGTCCCAGGATCACGGACCAGGAGGTTACGGAGGTCGGCAGGGGAGTGACCGCCCGGACCAGAAAGGCGATCCCAAATCCGACCAGGGTGCCCAGAATCCCGCCGGTTCCCGTCAGGAACATGGCTTCAATCAGGAACTGCTTCATGATGTCGGTGGAGCGGGCGCCGAGAGCTTTCCGGATGCCAATCTCCCGGGTCCTCTCCTTGGCCGAGACGAGCATGATGTTCATGACGCCGATTCCGCCCACCAGAAGCCCTATGGAGGAAATGACAATCATGACCATGTAGGCTGCGCCCGTAATCTGGTTGTACAAATCGAGAATGGTGTCCTGGGTGTAAATGGCAAAGTCATTGGGCTTTCCAAATCCGACTTTCCTTCTTTTCCGGAGGACGTTGTTGACCTGCTCCATTGTCTCCTGGATGGTGCCGTGTTTTTTGGGAATGATCCCGATCTCGATGGAGGAAGGATCATAGGGAAAATATTTCAAGAGCGCTGAGATAGGGATGCCGACGAAATTGTCCCGGCTCTGGCCGAAAATCTGCCCCCGTTTGTTCAGCACTCCGACGACGGTGAATTTTTCAGGTCCAATCCGAATTGCTTTGCCGATGGCGCTCGTGTGGGGGAAGAGGATTTCCGCTGTTTCAAATCCGAGGAGGCAGACACGGCTGGAGTGGGCGATCTCAGATTCCGTTAAAAACCGACCTTCTTTGGGTAGATAAATGGAATAGACCACGGGAAATTTCTCGTTGATTCCGAGAACGAAGGAGCTGTCGGACTTTTTATTCTGGTATTTAATTTCAATGCTTTCGAAGACATTGGCCACGAGGTCGACAGCCACAGCCTTGACCAGCGGACATTCTTTTTCCAGGGCCATGGCGTCCTCATAGGTGAGGTCCTTCCTCTTCCGCTCCTCTTCCGTCGGCTCACCCATCCGGACAGGGTCAAATTTCTGGATCAGAATCAGGTCCGAGCCGGCGGATTCGAGTTCCCGCAGAAATGAGCGGTTCAAACCCTGGATGATGGAAACCATGCCGATGACCGTCATGACGCCGATCATGATTCCCAGGAGCGTCAAAAAAGACCGAAGCTTATGGCTGCGGAGGGAATCCATGGCCATACTGACGATCTCTCTGAGCATTCCGTATCTCATTGTTCCGCCCTCAGGGACTCGATCGGATCGAGCTTGGCCGCTTTGTTGGCCGGGTAGATGCCGAAAAAGAGCCCGATCGAAGAGGACATCAGGATGCCGAGGATTATGGAGACAGGCTCCACCGTGGAGGGGAGAGACGTGGCCGCCGAGACGATCTTGGCCAGGAGAATTCCCAGAACAATCCCGATGAGTCCCCCGGTGGCCGAGACGGTCGAGGATTCGATCAAAAACTGAATAAGGATGTCTCTGCGCCGGGCGCCCACCGCCATGCGGATTCCGATCTCCTTGGTCCGCTCTGTGACCGAGACGAGCATGATGTTCATGACCACAATCCCTCCGACCAGGAGGGCAATCGAAGAGATGCCGATCATGGCGAAATAGATTCCCGAAGTGGCTGTTTTATAGAACTGAATAAAAGTTTCAGAGGTCCGGAAGGAGAAATCATCCGGTTTCCCAAAGAGGACTTTGCGCTTCATGCGCAGAAGGGTTCGGACTTCTTCCTGAGCTTGGGCCATCTGTTCCTGGGAGGATGTGTGGATATTGATGGTGAGGCTGCGTCTCGATCCATGAATTTTGAGAAACGTGGTGATGGGCAGACGGACGAAATTATCCTGGCTGTAGCCGAGGATTTTTCCTTTTTTCTTGGCAACACCCACAATGAGCAGGTTATGCCTTCCGACCTTGATCCATTTGCCCAACGGATCTATATAGGGAAAGAGCTTCTCGGCGACATCCCCGCCGATAATGCAATAATAACGGGAATGGTCTTCGTCCTCTTTCTGGAACTGGCGGCCCCGTTCGAGTTCCAGGACCGAGCCGATCATGTGGTCCAGGTGTGTGGCTCCATACACTTCCACATTCTTGATCTGCTGGCTTCCGTATTTGACGGTGGCGCTGGATGAGGAGGTGGCGCCGATAAGGTTACAGGATTGACAGCGGCTGCGGAGGAAGGTCATCTCGTCCATGGTCAGGTTTTTCCGCTTCATCTGCTCTTTGAAATCTTTCAGGGAGGTGCCGATCATCGAGTACTTGGAGATGGAAAAATCGTTGGCTCCGTAAAAGGACATTTTTGTGTAGACGTAATTGTTCAGGCCCTGGATGACCGAGACCACGGCAATAATGGTTAACACACCGATAATGATGCCCAGGAGCGTCAGGAAAGTCCGCAGCTTATGGGACCAGAGAGAGGCCATGGCCATGGATACGGATTCACCGATATTGACTCTCGCCATTGTGAGGCCTATTTTACATCATTTTATACGGAAATGAGAAGGAAAGGTTTTGGTGGCTCTATGACAAAAAGTGGGGCAATTTTCTTGAGATGTGTTGTTCTGAAGAAGGAGGGGTCCTGTCGCGACACGTCCCCTCCTTCCTCATATCTTAAACCAACCTTGTCAACACTCTTTTTGTCATAGAGCCGGTTTTGGCTTGACAAGGTTAAAGGAAGTAAACACAATGGGAACCAAATGACCGATTCACCCATAGAATGGAAAAGGAGGAGTCTCATGCCGGCCAAGAAGACATCGAATACGTCCGGAGGGCACGTGCCCTGTCTGTATTTTAAACAGCCGGGCGGACAGAACACGCGCCGGACACTGGGATGGTCCGCTCAAAGAGCGAACGACCTGGGCGTCAACAGTATCGTCGTGGCCACGACCTCAGGAAAGACCGGCGCCCTGGCCGCACGCCTTTTTCACAGCCGGAATCTGGTTGTCGTCACCCACTCCACAGGCTTTGTCCGTGCGGATCATCAGGAGCTCGAGAGTCGATACCGGAAAGCAATGGAGACCTCCGGGGCCAGGATTCTCACATGCCAGCATGCCTTTGGTGGTGTGGGACGAGCCGTGCGCAAGAAGCTGGCCACGTATGAGCTCGAGGAGATCGTCGCCTACACTCTCCGCATCTTTGGGGAAGGGACAAAGGTGGCGGTCGAGATCGCCCTGATGGCTGCCGATGCGGGTTGGATTTCGACTCGCGAACCCTGCATTTCGATCGGGGGGACGGGCGAGGGCGCAGACACGGCTCTTCTCCTCAGGCCCGCCAATGCTCAGACGTTCTTCGACCTCAGGGTCATGGAAGTTCTGGCCAAACCCCGATACGGATAAAAGAGGACGAGGGAATAAAAAACTATTAGCAAGGAGAACACCATGAAAAAAATTGCCATTCCTGCCGTGGCCATTATGTTTTTATTGTTCTTTTCCACACAGGCCTTTTCTCAGGTGTCGCTCTATTTCGGAGTCCAGGGCGGATATTCCGCCCAAACGCCGAGCTTTGGGAGTGTTCAATTCGATACCAACACGACTTTTATTTACGGGCTGCGCGGCGGAATCAAAGTTTTGATGTTCGCCGTTGAATTGAATTATTTTAAGGCCGTGCACAACATTGAGATGGAGGACTTTATCCTGTTCGACTGGGACGGCCTGGAAAACGATTACAGCTACATCGGCGTGAATTTCAGATATATTTTTTCCCTGCTCATTCTTTCTCCTTATATTACGGCCGGTTACGGCTACTACACGGCTGACATTCAGAATATTGACAAGGACAACGAAGGGGGCTACAACTTCGGCGCCGGCGTGGAGCTGAAGCTGGGGAAGAAGCTTTGTCTTCTTGTGGAGGGGAAATATCATCATGTGGCCGTGAACATCACGAGCATCCATCTCGGATTGGGTGATTTTACGCTCTGTGGAGGCCTGAATATTTATTTTTAGATGAAAATCCGGTTGAACAAATTTCTTTCCCGGCAGGGAGTCGCATCCAGGCGGGAAGCCGACCGGCTGATTGCCGAGGGGAGGGTCAGCGTCAACGGGGAGGTTGTCCAGGAGCTGGGTCTTAAAGTTGATGAGGAAAAAGACCGGGTGCTTGTGGACGGAAAGACCATCCAGAAAGAGAAGACTTTTATATATCTGATGCTGAACAAGCCTCCGGGTTTTCTGGTCACGCTCAAGGACCCCTTTGGGAGGCCCACTATCCGAGATTTGGTTCCGTCGTTTAAGGCCGGCATTTTTCCGGTGGGCCGTCTGGATCTGGATAGCGAAGGGCTCCTGCTTTTGACAAATGACGGAGAGCTGGCCTTCCGTTTGACCCATCCCCGCTATAGGGTGAAAAAAGTCTATTTGGTCGAAGTGGAAGGAGAGGCACAGGCCCATACGTTTTCTGCTCTCGAAAAAGGCATTTTTCTTGAGGGAAAAAAGACAGCGCCGGCAAAAGTGTCCCTGCGTGCCCACGGCCCCCGGAGAAGCCTGCTTCAGGTTGAAATCCATGAAGGCCGGAAGAGGGAAATCCGGAAAATGTGTGAGGCGCTCGGGCATGCTGTCCTGAGCCTGAAAAGAGTCGGCTTCGCAGGCTTGAAACTTCAGGGCCTTCCTGTGGGAAAGTGCCGGCTTTTGCGCCCCAATGAAATCGAGAGGATTCGACAACAGGTGGGATTGGAATGACCGGCAGGAACGGATACGGGCTTTCATCCGGTTTGAAAACTCGAATGACGGACTTTCTGGCCCTGGCCGTTTTTGTCATTCTCGCTTTGGCCATGACTTATCCCCTGGTTTTTCACGCGGCGGACCATGTCCCTTCCGATCTCTCCGATCCCCTCTACAATATCTGGATTATGGACTGGAACATCCATCAATTCAGCGCGGGGCTTAAAAATTTCTGGAATACGAACATTTTTTTTCCTCATACGGGAACGTATTTCTACGCCGACGGCCTCCTGGCCCTTTCTCTTTTAGGCGCCCCGGTCTCTCTGCTCAGCGGCAATCCCATCCTCGCCTACAACGTTCTTTTTCTCCTTTCTTTTTTTCTATGCGCTGCAGGGATGTACTTTCTGGTGCGACGGCTCAGTGCCTCACGACCGGCGGCCTTTCTATCCGCGTTGATCTTCGCTTTTATTCCTTACCGCTTTGCCCATATCAGCCACCTTGAGCTTCTCTATTTCGTCTGGATGCCCTTTTGTTTCCTTTTCCTCCATCGGTTTTTCGAGAATCCTTCCTGGGGGAATCTGTCCGGTATCGGATTTTTCTTTGTGCTTCAGGTGTACAGTTGTGCGTATTACGGTCAATACCTTGCGCTCTTTGCCGGACTGTTTATTCTCTATTTTGCCCTGAAGAAGGGGTTCTTTCGCCGGGCGGACTTCTGGGCGAAAATGGGCCTATTGTTTTTCCTGTGTTCGGCCGCTCTCTTGCCTTATGTTTATCCCTTCATCAGGGTCCACCGGAAGATGCTTTTGTTCAGGCCCCTCTGGGAGGTGAAACATTTCTCGGCAGAGCTCCAGCATTTTCTTGCGGTCCCGCCATGGAACCTTACCTGGGGCTGGCTCATGGGCCGTTTCGGGGCTCAGGAATGGCAGCTTTATCCGGGAATCATTCCGGTTTTTCTGACGCTTTTTTTGTGGATGCGGAAATGGAAAAATACAGAGACAGAGGCCGGGTCTGTTGATGTGAAAAAGAAAAAAAAGATCTTTGTCTGGTGGGATGCGGCGAACGTCCTCTAGCTGGCTTTTCTGCTGTTTGTGGATATCAGCGGGGGCTTCAAGGCCGCCCTCAGAGGCATCACCCTCTCTGTTCATCAATTGGAAAATCCCGTTCTCATTTTCCTTGTCTCCCTTTGTTTGAGGGTCATTCTCGATCGGAGACTGAGATTCCGTCTGCGCAAATGTGTTCAATCCGCCGGCCTTTCCGGGAGATTTTATCTGTTTGCGGTCATTCTGGCCTGGCTGCTGTCTCTCGGGCCGGTCATCCGGCTTCTTGGAAAGGAGATCATTGCCGGACCTTACGGATGGTTCTACAAATGGGTCCCTGGCTTCCAGGGCCTGAGGGTTCCCAGCCGTTATGTCGTGGTCATGATGTTCGGCCTTTCGATCCTGGCCGGCAGTGGAGCTAGGCTCTTTCTTGGGAAGTGGAAATCCATGAAGGCCAGAATTCTGATTGCGGCCGTTCTTGGAGGACTTGTTGTGCTGGATTATGCCTCCTTTCCTCTTCCGCTGGCAAAGGTGAATGTGGGGGCTCAGATTCCGGCCATTTATTCTAAAATCAGAGATCTTCCTGAGGAGCCGGCCGTGCTCAAACTGCCTATGCCCCGGCATGACCGGGACGAATATAAGGAAGCTATTTCAGTCTATTATTCCATGCACCACAGGAAGAAAATCGTCAACGGATACTCCGGCTATTCGCCTCCCGGCTACCGGATTGTCCGCGAGGCCATGGAAGCATTCCCTTCTTTCCGGACGTTCCAGCTCTTGCAGGACCTGGAAGTGACGCATATTTTAGTTCATACACAAGGAGCGGGCGCCGAGAGGGGAAGGAAAATAGTCCGGCGGCTCAGGGAATTTGAAGACCAGATCGAACTGATCGAGCAAATCCAGGGAGATTTTCTCTACCGCCGGCTTCCCCAGGCAAAAATAGAGAAAACAGAGGAAGAAATCCTGAGCGCTATCCGGGACAGGACAAGATGGAAAGCGACAAGCAGCAAGAATCCGGACAAGGCCGGGCTGGCCTTTGACGGCGACCTGAATACCGGCTGGACGACAGGCTATCCGCAGCAGCAGGGAGATTTCTTTTGGCTGGACCTCGGCTCAATGCATCGGCTGAGAAAAATTGAGCTCTTCCTGAATAATCATCCCCTCGATTATCCGAGGAGCTTTGTTGTGGAAGGCTCAGCGGACGGCGTTTCCTGGGTCCGCCTTGCTGAGAAGGCCCATTTTTTCCCGGCGATCAGCCGTTCCATGATCGAGGATTTTTCAAAGTATGTGGTGGACGTTTCTTTCGAGCCCTGCAGCATCCGCTGCCTGAGGATCTCTTTGACCCGCTCTCATGAGGCCCGGCACTGGTCGATCAATGAGATTGTCTGCAGAGAATAGAAAAGAGAAGACAAAAATGATTCCTGATTTGAATAGAATTAAGATGTATGTGTGCTCAACCTCCTTTCTTCTGGCTTTATTATTTTCATCCATTTTTGCTTTTTCAGAGGAAGTTCCGTATGGCACCGGTGGCTGGAATGTGGATGTGCTGGGAAACTACCGTGCCGTTCTCCAGGTCTCCGAAAAAACAGAGGCGGTCTGGGCTCACATCCCCTGGCGGAGAAGGGATTTTCACCCGGATAAAAAACAGATCATTGTCGTTGATGCCAGAACCGGAACGCCGGTAAAAAATGTTTGCCCTCAGGAAGTGACCAGGGCATATGGAGATGTTGTATTTGAACCGGTTTCCGGCCCCGGTGAGTATTATGTTTATTATCTCCCGTATAAACTAGCCGGGAGAACCAATTATCCTTCAGTCCAATACCTTGAGCCCGAACAGACGGCTGATGTGGCCTGGCTTGAACGTAACCGCCTGATTCCGGGCAGGCGATTGAAAGAAAATAGCGGTCTTTTCCCGCGGGCCAGAGTCCTGGAATTCCAGTCGGTCGACGAATTCAGCAGTTGCTACCCGATGGAAGTCATCGCCACTGAGGAGGAAGTCAAGGAAGTTCTTTCCCGCTATCCACAGGAATCGTTTCTCCTTTTTCCGGAGGACAGAAAATATCCCATCCGGATGACAGATGACCTTCCATATAAATGGATCCAGTCAGGGCCTCAGGATGTTTTCAGCGGCGCGGCGGCCCGCGGTGAGTTTTACGCCTTCCAGGTAGGTGTCTATGCCTGCAGGGAGGCCATAAAGGACATCGATGTCCGCTTTGCGGCCATGAAACACGCAGAGGCCCAACTGTCCATCCCGGCCTCGTCTTTTACATGTTTCAACCTCGGCGGCGTCAACTGGAATGGTGAGGAAATCAGAAAGGTCTGTCCAGTGGAACAGGGAAAAGTCTATCCCCTCTGGTGCGGCGTCCAGGTTCCATTAGATTGTCCGCCTGGCCTTTATGAAGGGGAAATAAACATTGTCCCTAAGGACGGAAAATGGAAGCGGATTAAATTCCAGTTGAATGTCAGCGATGAAATATTGGAAGATGCCGGAGACAGCGAAACCTGGAGACATTCGCGCCTCCGTTGGCTGAACTCCAGGATAGCTTTTGATGACGAAGTTGTCACTCCCTTCGCTTCGCTGGTTGTCAGGGACAACGAAATCCGCTGCTTGGGAAGGTCCGTGACCATCGGACAATCCGGTCTTCCGGTCCGCATCCAGAGCTTCTTTGCGCCTGAAGTCACCCATCTCATTCAGGAAGGAAGGGACCTCTTGTCCGGCCCAATCCGTCTGGTTGTTGAAGATGTGGCGCAAAATCTCCTGGTCTGGAAAACTCAGAGGCTGAGATTTACAAAGAACGCGCCTGGAGCAGTAACCTGGGAGATACAGAGTCAGGCAGGGCCTCTGAATTTGGATTGCCAGGCCAGGATGGAGTTTGATGGATCCATCGAATTCAGAGTCCGGCTGAGTGCTTCAAAAGCACTGGATGTCCGGGACATCCGGCTGGAGATTCCTTTTTTGAAAGATGTCGCTAGATACATGATGGGATTGGGATTAAAAGGAGGCCTCCGTCCTTCGGAATTCAAGTGGGTATGGGACCAGAAGAAGAATCAGGATGCTCTCTGGATCGGCGATGTGAATGCCGGTTTGCAGTGTTCCTGGCGGGCTGATAACTATTCCCGGCCTTTAAACACCAATTTCTACCTTTCCAAGCCCCTCAATATGCCTCCCTCCTGGTATAACGAAGGCAGGGGAGGGTGCACGGTTAAGGAAGTGGACAGCCGCACGGTTCTCCTCACTGCCTACAGCGGCCCGCGCGTGATTCGGCCGGGAGAAGAACTTTGTTTTTACTTCAACCTGCTTCTCACTCCTTTTAAAACCATTGATACCAGGACCCATTGGACCGCCCGGTTCTTCCATGCCTTCAAGTCTCTGGATGAGGTGGCCCGCACTGGAGCCAACACGATCAACGTCCATCATGCCAATGATATCAATCCGTACATCAATTATCCTTTCCTGCGTCCGAAAGAGATGAAGGATTATATCGACGGAGCGCACAGTCGGGGCTTTAAAGTCAAAATCTACTATACCATCCGTGAGCTTTCCAATCGGGCGGCGGAATTATTCGCCCTCCGGAGCCTGGGGAACGAAATATTTTCCTCCGGACCTGGCGGAGGATACTCCTGGCTTCAGGAACATCTGGGATCGGATTACATTGCCGCCTGGTTTGTG
>JBAVVD010000014.1:0-18890 GCA_049697115.1 Candidatus Aminicenantales bacterium | reverse complement strand
GGCAAGGAGGAGAGGGGGAGGGGAAAAGGCGGCTGAATATTGAATATAAGATGAAGTTTTAGGACACCCAGGGCAAGGAGGAGGGGGGGAGCAAGCGTTGCTTGGCGGCCTTGAAAAACATCTGGTTTTTAGGCCAATATCTAAATAGACCTGGAAATTGTCTCAGTATATGCCGTTTTTTTGATTACTTATCTACCTTCACTTCGACTGCCGGTTTTTCCGTCGTTTCTTCTATTTCCTTTTTCATCGTTGCCTTGCCTTCTTCGGGGGATTCCGTCGTTTTTTGGCTCTTGCCGCCTTCCTGTGCTTTCGGAGGGGCTGCCGCCCTTTCCGCCTTTATCTTCGCCATCTCTTCCGTTCTCTTTTCGTTGTCGGCAATCAGCCTCAGCCTGCTATTCACGGCTTTAATATTTGCCTTCAATTTTCTAACGAGAGTATCTTTATCGGCCTTGGGAGATACGATCCCCTTCCCAGACAGGAAAGACAGCCGATCTTTCAGTTTTTGTTCGAAATATGCCTTTTGCCGCATTAGCATCTGCTTCCGCTTTAATCCCATTTCTTCCTCCTCTCCAATTCAGTTATTTTTCTCCGCCAAATCAAAGATTATGCAGAGCTTTCTTTTCTCTGTCGGCAGATAATTACCCAGGGTATGTATATCAGGATTTTCGCCAAAAAGCCATCGCATTTTAGGAGGATCGACCGGGGCTACATCTAGAATGTTTCTAGATACTATTTGGATATTTCGATTCAATGTTGCTCTTTTCTTTCGATCCCTCGTTTTTTCTTCTTAACTGCTCCCTCATCGCTTCGCTTTCTCTGTATTGGCGTGCTTTTGCTATCTTCGTGGTCTCAATATCTGCCTTATACTTTTTGGCTCATTTTCACTGGAAGCGATAGCTTATCGTCTTTTAGCCGGTGCGAGAAGGTTTTTTGCCCCAACATGATCTTCCGCTGCAGCTTATTGGGCGATTGACATCGCCGCGCGCCCGGAAGTATCTTGCAAGCATGGTTAAGAGGGGAGATTCATCGCCCAGAGCGGAAATTCACCGCGGCGCGGGCGGCTGATTATCGATTTTTGGAAGTGAAATCAGGATACCCAGAGCAAGTTGGAGGAGAGTGAGAAGCATGGGGCAGGAAGAAGAAAGAATTTGGGCAAAGAATTTCGTGGGGTATCTGACGCCTGTAAACTCTAGTGTTGTTTAAATCACCTTAAAATTCCCCTTTTTTTTCCCAGAATGCCCTCCATGCTTGCGGAGCAAATCCACCAATTCCTTATGTTCCTTCGACATCGCTAAGTCAAGCGGAGTTTCATCCCAAAGCGTTTTTGTGTTCACATTTGCTCCCTTAGCAATCAATAGTTCAGTTACAGATTTATCCCCCCCATATAGGGCAGCAACATGCAAAAGAGTCATGCTTCCTTCATACTTTACGTTTACATCTGCGCCTGCATCTATAAGCACTTTTAACATATCAGCTTTGGGTGAATATCCCCCCATTACAGCAAAAAGCAAAACCGTAACGGGCATGTGTTCGGATTAGAACATTGTACTGACGCTGAGTGCGTTATGCATTTTTCCAACAGCCTGTTGGACACGGATAGAAAAAGCTCATCGTTCTGTTCTCGTTGTCAAACTCGTTTGGAAAAATTGATGAGGTAAACAACGGATCGATTCACAAAGCTTTATTTTTATGGTTATAGCGAAGAGTAGTCCTCAAAGTGGTACGAAAAATGGGAGGCATATCCGCCCTCCCTGTCTCCCGACAATACCCACTTTATCATCTAAAATACTCAGCGCTCTCCTCGGCCGCCTTCTGGGCAACCTCGGTGAAGACGCGTGAGGGCGGCCGCCGATCTTACACGCGGGCTCCAAGAACGAGAGCCATTTGCCGCCAATCCCGCGCCCCCGGCTACGCCTTCACCGGGTAACCCACTGTCTGGGCGAACAGCACGCGCTGTTCGGGCCGCAATTTAAACTCCTTGACCGTGTTCACCTTATCGCAATTGTGGAACCAAGCCGCTAAACCTTGCGAGGCGGCGAATAAGTAGACGTTCGAGGCGATGAGACCCGTCGAGACATAATAATAAGACTTCTGGACCTCCGGATCCCCGATGGATCGATCCGGCTGCCCCTCCACGATGTATCGCGCGAAATCCACGACGTAGAAGATATTTACCGGAGCCGTGCCCGCGGCGCCCCTCCCCGACCGCGCCCGGAAGTCCCCGGAGACAACAGGAGTCAGACGGTGAGGAACCGCCTCATAGAGGTAGACTCCTTGTGGCAGGGCGACGTAAAGGTCAATTTCCTGCGAGTTACTGGCCGAAGCGGCTGTTCTTCCCAGCTTTCCCCTCAGCCCTTCCGGCCGGTTCACTCCGAATGCAGCCCAGAGAAGATTAGAGAGCATCTGCGGTGGAAGCGGATCCGGACTGATGTTGCGGATGGTCTTTCTATCTTGCAGGGATGCCAGCACGGACTTGCCGCCGTCCTTCTCGGGTTTCGGAAGCGTGATAGGTTGCAGCTCTTGGCCGGAGCTGATAGAAGGGATGCCAAGCACGGCGAACGCGGGCAAAGCCGCCACTGCGCTCTGTACGAATGTTCTTCGTTTCATCTGATCCTCCTTTATTTGATTTAGGGGATAGGTAACATAAGGATGTGATGCACCTTTGAATGCCCCTTCGTTTGTTTGATGATAAGATAAGCTTTGATAAAAAATTAGTCAAATGGAATAGAAATCGTTTCTCCGGCAATCAGCCGTTGATTCTTATCCAAAGAATTTGCCAAAAAATTGTGCAAAGAGCTGGAATTTCAAACAGATCAATCGATTGAGAGATTGTTTTATCGGGTTTTCGACAGGTTTATTAACAGCAACAGTGGAAAAAGTAATAGGATGCGATAGATCATATCTATTTTTCTGCTCAGGCTTGCCTTTTTTCAGCTGTTTCCAGACGTTCCCCAATTGGCGGATGAGAATAATAAAGCCATTTTATCCATTTAGATGGATATGCGTTCGAAAGGTTGCGATTAGCCAGTCCGGCCATGGCTGTCAGGAAAGCCTTCTTATCGAAAATGCTTTCCAGGGCATAAGTGTCAGCTTGTCTTTCGAAATACCGGGAAATCGCATTCCCCAGCGGCCCAAACAGAAAACTCGAAATAGTGCCCATCAGTATGGCAAGGATGGGGATAAGAGTCAGGTTTTCCCGCGTGGACGACTGAAAATCCGAGAAAAATGACCTCATCGCGATATTTAGAAGATAAAAGACGATGGTCTGCTGGAGGGTCCCAAGGCAGATATGTTTCCAGATATGCTGGAATTTGTAGTGGCCAACCTCGTGGGCAATGATGGATTCGATTTCCGGGATCTTCATGTGATTCATGAGATTATCACCCAGGACGACACGCCTCGTCTTTCCTAACCCCGCCAAAAAAGCGTTTTCCTTTTTTGTCTGCCGGCTCATATCTTCTTTGAAAAAGCCGCTACTCTTCAGGCCTCCCCTGGCCAAAATCTTGCGAAGCGCTTCGGTCAGCTCTTTATCCTCGATTGGTGTGTACTTATTGAAGATTGGGAGGATGACCACGGGAAATATGATCGAAAAGATGACGCTCACTATCGCCATGCCGATTCCTGCCACCAGCCACCAAATAAGAGGGTAGAAGGCTAGGATCCATAGAAGAAGTCCGAGGATCAGATTTAGAATGACTAGCCCCACCAGAAAAGATTTAGCCTGATCCCAGAGCCAGGCCTTGAAGGTCTGGTTTGAGAAATTCCATTTATGTTCATGGAAATAGCTGGCATAAAGGCTGAGAGGGAACTGAAGGAGGGAGAATAGGAAATAAAGAACAGCAACATAGGCGAGAAAAGTCAAAACGATTGAATTGGGTATAAAATCATACGCCAGCCGGCGGCTCAATCCCGAATAATAAAAGATAAGAAGGATAATGAGGGAAAGCAATAATCCCCCAAAGCCGAGTAGGCGCTTCTCCCTTTCGTAGAGCCGGGCTATTTTTTGCTTTTCTTCATCAAGAAGAGGATGCATCTTTTTCATTCTTCAAGCTCGCCAAGAATCTGCTTTCTCGGAAAATCAGGTAATTGACTAATATTGACTCGAGAATATTTTACCAAAAAGTATTTAAATATTGGCCTCCATATATATTTTATGAGAAAGTTTGAAAATCGGATGTGTTTTGTATGGCAATGCCAGATCAGAGAGGATTCGGTCCTTTAACTCAAAATATCGGGGGGATTGAGCCATTTAGCCGCAAAATAAATAATGTTGACAGTTGTTCAATTTATTCGGAATTGGATAGCTCCTTCCTCCCCCATACGAACATCCATGCGAACCCGCCTTTAATAATGTCAGCCAGGATTCCCGTTGGCCGATGCTGGCGTAGTTCCCGCACGATCAGCCGCCTCAATGCTCGAAACTGCGGCCACTTATTGATCCGATCGTAGGCTTGCGCCGCTCGAACGTCTTCAATGCCTTCAAGACTGGGTTTTCGACCTGGCTGAACCTTTATGAAGACCAATGAAGTTAAAAGAATAACAAGAGCTGCAATTGCCAGAATAAATGCTTGACGTCAAATAGATTTGGACAACTCATGAGCTTTCCTAAGCTATAGTTTAGGTTTTTTTAACCTCTAGAGACGCAAATCCCGGCCTTGCCGAGATTGAAGATGGCAGGAAGAGGCAGGCCGGGTTGAAGGTGCCAGGAATCCCCTAAACATCTTCCCTTATAAAAAAGAGAATCACGAAAAATATTCGGCCAAGACCTCGACCGTCAACCACAGCTTCAGGCAGTGGAACGAAATCTTCAGGGACCCGGTGATCACCACAGCCATCTTCTAGCTCAAGAAAGCAAGGGCAAGTCGTCGAGGGAAAGTGGTGACATCGGCTGAGTATCTATTTCTGGATATAATTTCAGGACACCCAGGGCAAGTCGGAGAGGGGAAGGGAAAGAAGCTACTACGAGGAAGAACGGGAATACGAAGACAATAATCGATGCTGTGGAAATATGAGGCACGGGGAATGCTGTCCTGGCCGAATCTACCGGATCAATTGAACAAAAAAGATTACATGCACGACGTCCATGTCGCGATCATGACCTACGCGGGGGATCTCTTCAGTTGGTATGCCGGTTCCATGGACGCGGACGTCTATTTCTGTCCGGAACGGCACGGCACCTATTTAGGGTCTTTCTATCTGAATGATGCTCCGGCCGTAAATACCAGCATAATCACAATTGCCATTACCATCACAGAAACCCAGGCAAGATTGGCGTCCTCCTATTCCAGCTGGGGACGCCCATCCTGCGCATCACCGGGCAGGACATCACGGTGCCATTGGCTAAGGGTGAGGACTACTATTCCCCCAGCCCCGAGCGCGTGGCCCGTGGAATAAAAAAAGATCATGCCGAAAAGGAAACTCTCGTATTTTTATCCAGTAGAATTTAGCTGGATTATATCCTTTTCTTGAGTTTGGTATATTCGAGAACCGCCACGATGCCTGCAATACCCAGGAGAACAGCCAGGATAATGATCAGTCGATTCTTTCCGGAAACGGTTTTTTGTATCTGGGCTGAGAGGGCGTTTTTTTCGTCGTTCAGGGTGGAGATTTGCTGGTTCTGACTCGCCACTGATTCCTTGAGCTTAGCCTGGGCAATCTGGAAAGAGGAGATTTCGCTGTCCTTGGAGGCGATCAGTTCGCCTTTCTCAGTCATCTCTTTATTCAGCGCGTTGACCTGGCTGTTCAGGTTGCGCTCTCTCTTTTTGCTCTGTTCGTTGAATTCCTTGCCGGCGGCGACCGATTTTTCAAGCTCCACCTTCTGGGATTCCAGCGTCAATACCTGGCTGTTGAGTGAACTGACTCTGCTTGAAAGCTGTTTTTTTTCGGCTTGTGTGTTCTCGAGGACGCCTTTGGTCTCTCTCAGATTCTTGTTGAGATCATCAATACTTCCCTGGAGCTCGATGATTCTGCTGTTGGCCTGGTCCAGTTGTGTTTTTTGATCTTCGATTGTCAGCAGATGTTTCTTGGTTGCGCACCCGGCCATCGTGAGAATTGACAACACGACGACCATAATCACCATGGCAATCAAACCTCTTTTCCCCATGACTCGTCTCTCCTTTTATTATTAATTTATTAGGCCATACAAGGCGTCCGTCATTTGACTTGGAAGGAGGATGTTCTCACAATATTTATGGGCATATTCAGTCATTTTGTCAAGCCAATATTAAGGCCTTCGAAACGCTCACCTGGCTCAAAAAATTCAAGAACGATGAAAGGCTCTTTTCTGTCCGGCGTCTTTTTCGGTACAACCTCTCTTCTCAATATCCACGGGCCTTAGAATCAGGATGACAGTAGCCAGAATCCAAATAGGCACTCTCTTGCTCGGCTACCTCCAGGTGGATAGGCGAAGAGAGTCTGCTTTGCGCGATCTGGCCTGTTTCTTGATGAAAAGTTCCTGCTGTGGCAGGAGTTTGCCGTCCTCGACATCCGGAGCGCACCGTTCTCTACCCGGTGCTTTTGCACTATTTCGGCAGGTTCCTTCAGGATTATGAGAGCCGATACGAAAAGGAGTACGGCTCCTTCCGACCCATAATCAAAGAGGCGGTCGAAAAATATCTAGATTGCGGTAATCCATGCTGCGGATTCGCCCGGATCCGGTGCCCGCGCTGCCGGGCCGAGCATCTCCTGATGTTTTCCTGCAAGATCCGGGGGTTCTGTCCCTCCTGTTATGCCAAGCGTTTGGAGGAGTGGGGCGAGTGGGTGCGGCAGAGAACAAGGTCTTCAGAACCTTAAAATTCGTCCATTTCTTGCGCTTCTTGGCCGCGATCAACATCCTAGGCAAGGCGTCGAGGGGAAAGGGGGAAAACGGTGGGAAAGAACGCAGGGGAATGATGGCGCCGTCGGCTGATTATAGATAAAAAGAAGGCTTCAGAGCATCCCGGGCAAGTCGGGGAGGAGGTAAGGGGGGAAAAATAACAGCGGCGGATAGAATTACGAGCCGAATCGGCGCATAGTTTTATGATATCCTCTTAATCCTCACTCCTTGATACGGCATAATCTCAATCTTCTTTGAATTATGTAATTCTTTTAAAACAAGCCTAGCCTAACAGCTTCAGCCTGCAAAATGAGTTTTTCTTCTCATGAATTCCTAAACCATCATCTCGCGCTTCTTTAATATGATCAACATAAAGGGCAAATGGGGAGGCAGGAGGGAAAAGGGGGGATTTTTCGATGTTTCTTGACAATAATGATTGGATTTAATTTCGTTAATCCACAGAACTGGACGTGCTTGAAGGATTCAAATATAACGATTGAATGCAGGGACCGATGTGATCATAACGTATATCATCAAAGTAAAATCAAGGTTTCCTGCTTAAATTGGTGACCTGCCCCCCTAATATCGGTCCAGGTGATATGTTAGAATTTGTCCTGGTTTTTTGCCGACCGAAATTCCTTATTCTCGCCGTGGATCTTATTTATTCTCCTCCTTTTGGTAGGAAAAAGCTTTTAAGATCTCCAGGGGGAGAGGAAAGATGATCGTCGAATTTTTTTCGGTGGCGATCTCGGCCAACGTGCCCAGGAACCGGAGCTGAAGAGCCTGCGGATTTGTGGAAATGATATTTGCGGCCTGGAGGAGTTTATCGGCGGCCTGGAATTCGCCGTCGGCATGGATGACTTTGGCCCTTCGCTCGCGCTCGGCCTCGGCCTGCTTGGCGATGGCTCGTTGCATGTTCTCCGGCAGGTCCACCTGTTTCATCTCTACGAGCTGGACCTTGATGCCCCAGGGGTCAGTGTGCTGCTCGATGATTGCCTGGAGGCGGGCGTTCAGTTTCTCCCGCTCCGAGAGGAGGTCGTCGAGCGGAACCTGGCCGAGGACGCTTCGCAGGGTCGTCTGAGCCAGCTGGGAGGTGGCGTAGAGATAATCCTGCACGTCAATCACGGACTTGAGCGGTTCTATGACCCTGAAGTAGAGAACGGCGTTGACCTTCACCGTGACGTTGTCCTTCGTGATGATATCCTGGGGCGGGATGTCCATCGTGATGAGCCGCAGGCTGATTTTCACAATTCGGTCGATCGGGGCGAAGACTAAGATGATGCCGGGCCCTTTGGGCTGGGGTAGGACGCGGCCGAGGCGGAAAATGACGCCGCGCTCGTACTCCCTCAGGATCTTTATCGAATTCAGCAGATAAAGAATGAAACAGCCGATAATGATTATCGGATACGTAATCATATTGGCCTCCTTAAAACAAACGCCTTAACGGAGCGTTGATGTCTATCTAATAATCTTTTCATCGGCACTTGTCAACTTGAGAGTCAGGCCAGTAACCCGCGTCACTTTCAACTTGGTGTCGTTCGGGATAAAGCGGTTGGCTTCGGCCTGTCACAGCTCGCCGTGAACGAAGACTTTCCCGAACGTCCCGAGGTCGGTCCGCGCCGTTACGATCTCGCCGCTGAGACCTTCCTTTCCTGTGGTCAATTTTCGCCTGTGCGCCGGGACTCCCAGCCTCCCGAATTGATATGACGCCGCAAAAAGCTAGGCGGATGATTGGCTCATGGGGATAGATAAGGGGGAAAGGGAAAAATTCTTATTTCGCAATTATTCAAAAAGATTTGTTAAACTAAAAAGTATATTTCTTGGGCTGACAAATTGGATTAATAATGAATATTTTTATTACCGGCAATCCAGGATGTGGCAAATCCACATTGATACAAAAAGTCTTAGATAAAATTTCAGATAAAAAGGTCTCTGGTATTATAACGCCTGAGATAAGAAGTGATAGGGAAAGACAGGGGTTCAAAATAATCGATTTAGCCTCAGGAAAGGAAGAGATTTTAGCTTCTACGAATATTGAGCGCGGGCCCGGAGTTTCAAAGTACAGGGTTAATATTGAAGGTATCGATATAATTATGGACAAATTCCTAAAGAGCTACAAAGACTCAGAATATGTTGTCATAGACGAGATTGGGATGATGGAGTTTTATTCCGAAAAGTTTAAGAAAATCATGGATATGGTGCTCAATTCTAATAAGATGGTAATAGCTACCCTATCAAAAAGATTCGTACAAAGATATAAAAATGAGGGGAAAGTATATTATTTGTCACGAGACAATTTTGATGAGGTTTATGCTAGAGTTTTGAGTCAAATAAAATGACAGGCCAGTGGAGCAAAAATCGGAATCTTATTTATGAGAGAAAGACGTGGCTTGGCTGAAGGCTCCTATAGATAAAATGCGGGGTGCTTGGCCGCCTCATAAAAATTGGCGAAGTGAATCAGTTTTTTAGATAAGAGGGAGTTAAATGAACTACAAATTAAGCCCATCTGATTTAACATTTTTATATGATGGCTGCAAGAGATGTTTTTATCTGAAAGCCAAGCATGGTATTGCGCAGCCTTCGATTCCCATCCCTTCCATATTCACTAAGATCGCCGGGCTTTTAAAAGAATATTATGACGGCAAGCGAACAGAAGAACTTCACCCAGGACTCCCGCCTGGAGTCGTTAAATATGGAGAGAGATTTATTGAATCAAAAAAATTTGTTTTCGAGAACCATAGAGACACTTGCTATATTAAAGGGCGGTTTGATGTTGTTCTCGAATTTGATGACGGGACATATGGGGTAATTGATTATAAAACCTCCAATCCTGATAGTGAGTATTCAAAATTCTATGGCCGCCAGCTCCATTCCTACGCCTATGCCCTTGAGAATCCAACACCTGGTTCCTTGCTTTTGGCTCCGATTTCCAAGATGGGATTGTTGTATTTTCATCCAACGTCGGTAAGCCAGAAGGATCTTCGGTCTCTTTCTTTTGATTCAGATATTCATCTGATTGAAGTAGAAAAGAAAAATGAAGAATACCTTAAGTTTATTGAAGATGTTTTAAGATTGCTCGAATCCCCGCATCCGCCAGCTCACTCTCCTGATTGTCAGTGGTGCGAGTATTTGAAAAGATTTAAATAACCTTGAAAGCACTGGCCAGATAAAAGACGATAATCAAACGTTCTGAGATTTCAATTCCACGTCATTCTTATGAAAATACCCTTCATATCCAATTGCAGGGTTTTGTGTGGAAATAAGCTTTTTTACGAAAAATATAAATGATATTGACAGGGAAAATTTTTTTGATAGATTATTATATCCTGAGAATGGGCAATAAGAACCATTCATTAGGCGGGTGCTAGGTGGAAAAAAATGAAAAAAGTAAAACTCTTCGGCCTCATCGGGATTATCATCGGACTGCTGGCCTTTTTTGGAATTAATCTCTTAAAAAAGAAAAAATAAACATCACTTAGAGCCTTCAGCCTTTCTATCCTGGTTTAGAGCCTTGCCTAAATCCAGACTCCGGACCGCGAAAAGGGAGAAGCGAAAAGGAGACTCTGTCCTATTTGCTCTTTAATCCGATCAGATGGTAGAGGGCGAAGAGAATCGCCGCCAGTAAAAAGATCGAAACGCCTTCGCGATAATTGGCCCAGTGGATGATAATCCGGTGATCGAAAAACTTATTGGAGAGAACGGCCAGGACAAGGCAAATTCCGGAAAGAATGAGGGCTAAATAACTGAGCATTTTCATTGAAAATCCTCCTCCTTTATGGCGTGTTATTTCCATCGTAGAGAAATCTTCAGAAAAACTCAATAGAATCGTTGGTCCCTGTTTTGCTCCTGCTCTGCCCCCGCTCTGCCCCTGTTCTGAAGCTATTCCGCAGCTCTTCCGCAAATAATCTATTGAATTTTCTGTGCGATTCTGGTATCTTATGCCCTTCATTCACCGTCCGAAAACAAGGAGATAACAGTCGTTGGAGACTTTTGGCAAGATCGACAGTAAATTCCGGTTTGTTATTCTCGCCTCTAAAAGAGCCAAACAGCTTCTCAGAGGAGCCAAGCCCAAACTGAGGGCCAAATCCAAGAATCCCATCCGCCTGGCTCAAATCGAGATCCAGGAGGGATTGATTCCCTATGAAATCCTGAAATCCAAAAAAGAAGATGTGGCTGAATCCGATGAGCGCGTCTTTTCAGGAGATGACCTGAGCGATGAAATCGCCGATTCCGGAGAGACCGAAGACGCCGAAGAGGATGCCCACGAAGATCGCAAACCCGATGAGGGAGAAAAGGAGATTGAAGAGGATGAGGAGTCCGAGGAGGACGAAGGCGATGAAGAGAAGGAAGACGACTAGGCCTTCTCTTTCCGGAGAAGCTGGATATAATCGAGCTTTATCCACTGGCTTTTAGAAAAACCGAGCTGCCCGGCAAGGGCGGCAATTTTCTGCCGCTCACCTTCGAACTCGATAAAATTCCCTATGGAAATCTCATCCAGGCAGAGTTTCAGACGTCCTTTTCTGAAGATGGTCCGGAATTTTTTATAATGGAAGGTGGGCCTAAGCCCGAGGGCTTTCAGAATTTGTTTTAATTGTTTTTCGTTTTTGACCTCGGTCTCGCACTCTTTTCGGATCTTGAATCTTCTGGATTTTTGGGGGGTTCCTTTGAAGGTCAGGTAGGCTTTTTTCCCGATTTTCCGGAGCCGGAGAGCCTGATGCTTGTGGAACAGGTCTTGAGAGCGGAAGTCATAGAGAGTGTTTTCTTCAAAAAAACGCTCTTTCTCCAAGCGTGCTCCCAGGCCCAGCAGCTTTTCTCTCAGAGGAGTCAGATCCTCGACTCTGACTTTGACTTCAATCTCAAGCACGTTATTTTTTTCGGTTCAGAATAAAGTCAGCCATGAGAAGGAGAGATTCCTGATAGGCAGATTTCGGGAATAGACTGATGACGTCTTTGGATTTTCGGGTGAATTCAACGGCCTTTTGAAAGGTGTAATCCAGCGCTCCGTTTGACTTCACGATCTTGAGGATTTCTTCCTGGGAGGCGGGATGGGTCCGGCGGTCCTTAAGAAGGGCGGGCAAATGTTTTTGAGCGATCTTCCCGCCGTGTCTGAACGTGTAGATGAGGGGGAGAGTGATGCGGCCTTCGTTCAAGTCCGACAGCACGGGTTTTCCCAGGGTTTCTTCGTCACCTGAAAAATCCAGAAGGTCATCGATAATCTGGAATGACATCCCAAGGTTGGCTCCGAAGTCGTGAAGAACACGCACGTCTTCAGCGGAGGCGTTTCCGAGCAGGCCGCCGATCTGGCAGGACGCGGCGAAGAGTGAGGCTGTTTTCTTCTCAAGGATGTCGAAGTACTGGCTTTCGGCGATGTCCAGATTTCCGCTCATTGAATACTCGATCAGTTCCCCTTCGATCATTCGGGTGGAAATCTCGGAGAGGAGATCGATCACGGGATTATTTTTGGTTTCCAGCGAAATGGCTATGGATTTGATGTAGAGATAATCGCCTAAAAGGACGGTAATATTCGGGCCCCATCTGGAATGGACGGTGTCTTTCCCTCTTCTCAGGTTGGAATTGTCCACGATGTCGTCATGGATGAGGCTTGCCGTGTGAATGAGCTCGATGACGGCCGACCAGAAAATGTGGGCCTTTCCCTGATAGTCGCAAAGCTTGGAACAGAGAATCAGCAGGGCAGGGCGTATCCTTTTGCCGGGTTTCTGAAACAGATAGGAGTTGATTTCATTGATGAGGGCGTTGGAGGATTTTCCGATTTGCCGGAGCTCTCCCTCCACATCACCCAGGTCTTTCTGGACGTTTTTATACAGGTCTGTGAGAAGGGAGTCCTGGCGGAGGAGTCCGGCTTCGGGATAGCGTTCTTCCGGCATGGCGGGCCTATCTTAGCATTGAAAATCTATTTTTTCAAACATTTAAAAACGAAGAATAGAAGTTCCTCCAATTTTTTCATTAAAACATAAAATCGGGTCCTATTTGGAAAAGAGAGAATAGAAATTGTGCGAGGTGACGCCGGCGAGCTCCTCAAAGGCGATTTTTTTCAGATCGGCCAGCACCTTGGCTGTGGCGACGACAAAAGCGGGCTCATTTCTTTTTTGGGTTCCCCGGAAAGGCGAGGGGACAAGATAAGGGGAGTCGGTTTCGACAAGAAGTCTTTCCAGAGGAATTTTCCGGGCGATATCCCTTAACGATTGAGCGCCGGGGTAGGTTAGGATTCCGGAAAAAGAGATGAAAAAGCCGCAGTCAAGCATGGCCCTGGCCAGATTCCAGTCCTCGGTGAAGCAGTGGAGGATCCCTCCTCGGGTGAGGCCTTCTCCTTTGACCGCTGCCGCAACTTCTGGACCGGCCTTGCGGCTGTGGATGATTACCGGAAGAGACAGCTCTTGAGCGAGGTTGAGCTGAGCGCGGAAAGCATTTCTCTGGGCCTCGGGAGGAGAGAAGTCGTAGTGATAGTCAAGGCCGATTTCACCCAGGGCCGAGATTTTTTTTGAGGAAACAAGCTCTCTTGCCTGAAGCAGAGTTTCCGGTTTGAAGAATTTGGCCTGATGGGGATGGATGCCGGCGGCCGCACGGATATTTGGATTCCGGGCGCTGAGTTCAAGGGTGGTCTGGAGACTTTGCGGACTGGTCAAATCCGCGGGACAGAGGATGGATCGGATCCCGGCGTCAAAGGCCCGGCGGATAGTCTCTTCACGATCGGCATCGAAATCCTCCATGTCCAGGTGGGCATGGGAATCAACGAGTCCAGGTTTTTCGTCTGGGGAATCCTTTTCCCGCTTTTCAAGGCCGGTCATCTTAAGCGTCTGCTCCTCCTCCATTTCCGGCTGTGTCTTCAGGCCTCGCAGAGAAAAGGCATCCGGACACGTCCTCTTTGAACGAGGAATGAATAAAATCCGGATTGCGTTTTACTGCAATACGCTGGTCTTCAAAAAGCGGAAGGTCAGGGCTCCGAATCTGAGGAGCTTCTGGAGGAATTCCTTCTGATCGAAGGCATCGCCCTTGAGCTTCCTGTATTCTTTTTCCAGGTCCAGGATTTCCTGAAAGCCGATGTATGCGTAAGCCGCTTCTCCGGGATTGAGACAGATTGCATTCCACTTCCTATCGGCTTCGGCCGGAGTCTGGAATCCCCCCCGGGTCATATAGGCGACGGCCTGCTCTTTGGTCATTGTCCCCTGGTGGATGTTCAGTTCGAGCTTAAAATCGATGACGGCCTTCAGCATGAGTTTGAGCTGGTTCAGGCGCAGCCGGAGGTCGTAGTTGCCGAAACCCGCGTTGATGAACATTTCTTCCAGACACAGAGGCCAGCCCTTGATCAGAGGCTGGTTGGGATACAATTTCTGCACCAGCGAAGAATTTTTTCGTGTGAAGTAGAGCGGGAAGAACGGCCCCGGATAAACCCGCTTGATGGTCCAGAAATAGAGATAAAAATTGTTGTTCTCTTCAAGGAAGGATTCCGCCTGTTCATTGGTCCACTCATCCGGAATGGGTGGAATCTGGCAGATATAGGAGCCGTCCGCCTCATAGAGAGGGGGCGTTAAATGGTGGTATAAAGTGGGTCCACGAAGTCCGGCCGGCATGGGCTCGATGGCGAGGTTGGCCGCCGGCATTTCCAGAAGATTATTTTTAGCGATGAAATTCTTAATCTCATCCGCAGACGTTCTGATCCGGTTGATGTATTCCCCCCGGGCGACGTGATCTCCCTTGATCTTATCCAGAACCCCTTTGATAAAGATATTCCGGAGATCTTCTTCTTTATACTGCGTGGACAGCGCTTCCATGTTGATGTTGGGATACATGATTCTGTAGAAGGGCATGCAGACCAGGACCATTTCCCGTCGGAGGTTGTTGTAGTCGGCATCCGCCCGGCTATTGAGTTCATCGAGAAGAAGATTGCTCTGGCCTTTCAACTGCAATAAACGTGTGTGCACTTCCGGCCCGAGCCTGAAGTTACCCGTGGATTTGGCGCGCAGTTCATTCTGAAGGAATCTCTTGTACTCTTCCAGCGCGGCGAGGACTTTCGCCATTTCCGCCTGAAATTTGGATTTCCCGTCCGCCGAGGCGTTCTCCACCAGCCCCGGGACTTCATTCCTGTAGAAGTTGAGGATCGCCTCAAACTGCTGGATGGCCGTCTCGGTGAAAATCTGGGGAGGCGTCTTCAGATTGGTTCTGGCCTGCTTCAAAAGGTCCGGAAGTTTCTTGGCTCTTTCTGTGGCGCTCTTCACCCGGGCATCCAGCGGAGCGAAATTTTTGGTGAGAAGACTCTGGATGGAATTCAGGATGATGTCGTTATAAAAAATGGGATTGTAATCCCAGGGAATGATGTTTTCATGTTTGAGTGTTTCCAGCTCGATTGTATCCCGTATCAACTCGAAGTCTCTCTGAGATTCAGGGCTGAGGCCGCTGCGATTGACTTTAATCATTAATTCCTTATTGAAGTTGTCCAGAGCTTCCAGGCGCTTTTCGATATTTCCGGCTTCCAGGTCTTCCAGCTTATCGTTGTACTTGTAGTAGCCGGCCAGCGTGCCTGCGCTCGGATAGAACTTCCACATTTCATCGAAGTAAGTTTCCAGGATTTTGGCAAATTTGGCCTCCTCTTTGTTTGCCTGCGGAAAGACAATTCCAATAAACAGAAAAACAAAGGTGCCGAGAACAAAGGAAATAAGCTTTTTCTTCATGAAATCCTCCTCTAGGAAATCATTCGTCTTTGAATGTCCTGCATTCCGGAGATTCAGTTTGCATTCAAACGAATACTCCTGGCACTCTCCTTCTCGGATACCAAGGAAAGGAAAACCCGTTATCTACCATCGGATGACGGCCGAAGCCCAGGTATATCCCGAACCGAAGGCAGTCAAGACGATGATGTCTCCTTCCTTTATTTTCCCTTCTCTGACGGCCTCGTCCAGGGCAATGGGAATAGACGCTGCAGTCGTGTTGCCGAAGCGGTCGATATTGCGGATGACTTTTTCGAGAGGAATATTCAGTTTGTGAGCCACCATCTGGGAAATCCGATCGTTGGCCTGGTGGGGAATCAGGTAGCTGATGTCTTCGATGGTCAGGCCGTTGTGCTGGAGGCCGGCCATGACCGCTTCCGGCATCCGGACGGATGCATTCATAAAGACCCGTTTCCCGTCCATTCGCGGGAAGAATTTCCTATTTTCGAACAACTCCGCAGAGAAGGTTGGTTTCTTTTTGGGGCTTGGATTTTCCATCCACAAATCGGAGAAGAACCGTCCGTCTGAAAAAAGGTGCATGGAGAGGATGCCGCGTCCGTCATCTTTGTCGTTGGGCTCTACGATAACGGCCGCTCCTCCGTCTCCAAAGAGAACGGCAATGTCTCTGCCTTCATCCGAATAATCCAGGTTTGTGGATTGGACTTCCGCCGCCACGACCAGAATCTTTTTGTAGGTCCCTGTCCGGATGTATTGGTCGGCGACCGAGAGGGCATAAATAAATCCGCTGCACTGGTTGCGTACGTCCAGAGCTCCGATGCCTTCAAGGCCAAGTTTCATCTGGACGATGACGCCGATTCCAGGGAAATAATGGTCCGGAGAGAGTGTGGCGGCGATGATGAAATCGATTTCCGATTTGTCGATTCCGGCGTTTTCGATGGCCCGGAGTGCCGCTTCGTAGGCCAGGTCAGAACTTCCGACACCCGGTTGGACATAATGCCTCTCGGCGATACCGGATCTCTGGCGGATCCATTCGTCCGATGTGTTCATGATTTTTTCGAGGTCAAAATTCGTAACAACTTCAGGAGGGACGAAATGTCCGGTTCCGGCAATAACGGCTCTTCTTCTCATGGATTCTATCCCGATAATGATGACCCATTATAATGAAGACAGGATAAAAAATAAAGGAATTTTCTTAAAAAAGCCAGCCCGCTCGTCGTTCATACGGACTTCTCATTTCGTCATCCCGAATCCAGAGGAAAAACGTGGAGGAATGAGGACGTGCGGGACAGTAATTTAATTTCTAACGGAAATTTTGGGAATTCTCTGCGGCTTGACCTAAGAAGTGGAAGACGATAAACTCCAGAGAAAGGAGACACGTGAGATCAGGATTTCTGAAGAGGATGGCTTTTCTCCTTGGAGTCACGGCCGTTCTCAATGGGCCGTTTTTTCTTCAGTCCCAGGGGGAAGAGCTTTTAAAGGTTGAAAGCCGGATCAGGCCTCTGAGGTTGTCCAGGGGAGAGGAAGGAAAGGTTGTTCTCAAGGTCAAGTTGAAAGACGGGATATTCATCAGCCCTCAACCGGCCTTCATCATTGAATTCGCTCCCAGTGAGGAGCTGGTATTTTCTAAAAGTTTCTACACGGCCTCTGATCTGGATATCGAAGTATTGGAGAAGGACGGGAGGGAATTCCTCAATTTCACAGATTCGATTGAAATTCCTTTTACCGTGAACCTCAAAGCCAGGCGCGGGATTCATGTGCTGGAGGGAAAAATTAAATATTTTGCCTGCTCCAATGAAGGGAGCTGGTGTTTCAAAAGTTCGGTGAAGTTTTCAGCGACGTATTCGACACGCCTCTCCATAAAGAAAAAATAAAAGTTTTAAAGCCAGCCCTTCTCGATGTACCAGCGGATGATTTCTTTCAGCGCTTCTTCCAGAGAATAGCGCGTTTCAAAGGAGAGCTTTTCTCGAGCCTTACTCACGTCCGTTACCCATCCAGGCTGGGTCATTTCTATATATTTGTATGTGTTGACGATGCTCGGTCTTTTTGTAAGAAAGCTGTACGCATCCGAAGCGGCCGCCCATAAAAAAGTCATCTGTAGAGGAATACGCACATGCCGGAGCTTTTTGCCAAGGATCTTTCCGGCTGTCAGGCCGATGTCTTCATACGTGTAGGGCGTGGGATCGCCGATGTTAAAAATATCTCCATTGTCCGTCTCCGTAACCGCCGTCTGATACAGAGCGCGGACCAGGTCTTTGACAAAGCAAATACTGAGATATCTCTGCTTGAATCCGAACGACGTCAGAATGCCGCGTTTGGCAAACTTGAGGTAAACAAGAAAATCCCTGTCTCTGGGGCCGATCACCGCGCCCACTCTCAGGATCACCAGAGGAAATTCATTCTTCTGCCGCAGGGTCTCTTCTTCCCCTTTGAGCTTGCTTTTGCCGTATGGAGTGACAGGCCGGGGAGGATCGCTTTCTTTGCGGCCCCGCGTCCCCAGTGAAGGCCCGGCGGCCGCAAGGCTGGAGAGATAGATCACTTTGGGAAATATCCTCTGCTGGCGCAGGCTCTTAAAAAGACTTGCCGTCCCAAGATGATTTACAGTATAATAGTCGACCAATTTCAATGCTTTTGTCAATCCGGCGAGATGAAAGACATATTGAAGGTCGGACGGCAGAGGCGGAATGGAGAACAGGTCTCCGTGGAGAAAATGGATATTCAGGCCTTTCAGGAATTTGACGTTTTTTAAGTTACGGACCAGAGCATAGACTTCAATGTTTTTAGCGAGAAGATACTCAACAAGATGACTACCGATAAACCCAGTACCGCCGGTCACCAGAGCCTTCATGTTCGACTTAGAATTTTATGAAATTGTCATGGGAAGGTCAATTCATTAAAAGCGCGGAGAATAAAAAAAATAAAAAAGGAGGAAGAAATGGGTCTTTTTGATAAATGCTACAGCTTCACCCGGGCGGAAGAAGCCATGGCCATTGACATGTATCCCTATTTCACGCCCATTCAGGAAGTGAAAGCCAATAAGATCAAAGTGAAAGGTCGGGAGATGGTCATGGTCGGTTCGAACAATTATCTCGGCCTGCTCGACGATCCACGGGTGAAGAAGGCGGCCCAGGAGGCCGTGGACAAGTACGGCGCGGCGACCTGCGGTTCCCGATTTCTCAACGGCACTCTGGACATCCATGTCGAGCTCGAGGAGAGGCTGGCCAGGTTTATGAAAAAAGAGGCGGCCCTCACCTTCAGCACCGGTTTTCAGACCAACCAGGGAATCATCTCCACCCTTGTCGGCAAGGGCGATGTGGTGGTCACGGACAGGATGGTTCATGCCAGTATCGTCGATGCCTGCCGGCTTTCCTTCGGCGGAGTGTACAAATTCAAAC
>JBAVVD010000013.1:0-2341 GCA_049697115.1 Candidatus Aminicenantales bacterium | reverse complement strand
GACGATGCGACCTGCGGGCACCGGCCAGAAGGAATTTGTCCAGCATTACCCCCAGTCCGGCTGGGTCGAGCATGATCCGGAAGAAATTTGGCAAACCGTGCTTTATGCGGTGAAGACAGCCTTGAAGAAATCAGAGTGCCAAGCCAAAGACATTGCTGCCATCGGCATCACCAACCAGCGTGAAACGGTCGTGGTTTGGGACAAGGCGACTGGCAAGCCTGTCCACAACGCCATTGTCTGGCAAGACCGGCGCACGTCCGCCTTTTGCCAGAAGCTGAAAAAGGCAGGCAAAGAAGCGCTTTTCACCAAAAAGACCGGGCTACTTCTCGATCCTTACTTTTCCGGCACCAAGCTGGCTTGGTTGCTGGACAAAGTGCCTGGTGCACGCAAACGCGCGGCCAAGGGCGAATTGCTGTTCGGCACCATCGACAGTTTTCTCATCTGGCGGCTGACGGGCGGCAAAGTGCACGCCACTGATGCCACCAATGCCTCGCGCACTCTGATGTACAATATTGCCAGGAATGAATGGGACAGCGAGCTTCTCAAAATTCTGAATGTCCCGGCTGCGATGCTGCCGCAGGTGAAGGATTGCGCTGATGACTTTGGCATCACGGATGCCAAACTGTTCGGCGCGCCAATCCCGATCCTTGGTGTGGCGGGCGATCAGCAGGCAGCGACCATCGGGCAAGCCTGTTTCGAGCCGGGGATGATGAAGTCAACTTACGGCACCGGTTGTTTTGCACTCTTGAATACCGGCGCAGACATGGTGCGCTCGAAGAACCGGCTATTGACAACGGTCGCCTATCGGCTCGGCGGTAAAACGACCTATGCCCTTGAAGGCTCGATCTTTATTGCCGGTGCCGGTGTGCAGTGGCTGCGCGATGGGTTGAAAATCATCAAATCAGCGTCCGAGACTGGCAAGCTTGCCGAAAGTGCCGACCCTACACAGGATGTCATTGTGGTGCCGGCATTTGTCGGGCTTGGCGCACCATGGTGGGACGCAGAAGCGCGTGGCGCGGTCTATGGCCTGACGCGCAATTCGGGTCCGGCGGAAATCGCCAAGGCAACGCTTGAAGCGGTTGCCTATCAGACACATGATCTGATTTCGGCGATGCGCAAGGACTGGAAGGGCGGCACCTCCAAAACCGTGCTGCGTGTCGATGGCGGGATGACTGCATCCGATTGGACCATGCAGCGCCTTGCCGACATTCTGGATGCACCTGTCGACCGGCCGATTGTGTTGGAAACCACAGCCCTTGGCGCTGCCTGGCTTGCCGGATCGAAAGCCGGTGTCTGGCCCATGCAGGCGGCATTTGCCAAGTCGTGGAAAGCGGAAAAGCGGTTTGAACCGGCGATGGATTCGAAAACGCGGAATGCCAAGCTCAAGCTCTGGGCTGATGCCGTGCGACGGACCCTCAGTTGACAGGGTCAATAGAATTGGTGATGCTCACGTTCAGCGTTGGTTGTTAGTATTGAGTGATCGCAAAATGTCCAAGCTTGAGCAAGTCGAAAAGTCAGTTGCCGCTTTGTCAAAAGAAGAGATGAAACGGTTCGGTGTTTGGTTCGCAGAGTTTCAATCAGAGATTTGGAATGAGCAAACCAAGACAGGTCTTGATGCAGGACGTCTCAGTTTTTTAAACGCATCAGCGCGCGATGAAATCAAATCCGGGCGAATGCTTCCCATGTAGTCCGGGGACGTCTACTGTGTCTGATTTCGAACTTCAAAACCTTGGGAACGAATGGTGGGCGTAACAGGGATTGAACCTGTGACCCCTACAATGTCAATGTAGTGCTCTCCCGCTGAGCTATACGCCCATTCGTGCGGCGCATACACCATAAAGGCAGTGATGCGTCAACCGTCTTGATGTTCAAATCGAGATTGCCGCTCAGGCAGCCTTCAGCATCTTTTCGACCTCGTTGACGAGATCGCGCAAATGGAAGGGCTTGGACAGGATCTTGGCATCCTTTGGCGCATTCGAATCCGGATTGAGCGCCACAGCAGCGAAGCCGGTGATGAACATGACCTTCAAATCAGGATCAATTTCAGTGGCGCGGCGTGCGAGTTCGATGCCGTCCATCTCGGGCATGACAATATCGGTCAAAAGCAGCGAAAATGGTTCTTCCCGCAGGCGCTCATAGGCCGATGCGCCGTTGTCAAAGTGGCTTACGGAATAGCCTGCCTTTTCGAGCGCCTTGACCAAAAAGCGGCGCATATCCTCGTCATCTTCGGCAAGCAGAATTCTGTTCATCATTGTCTGTCCATTGCTGCATTGGACGCCCGGCAATAGCCGAGCCGCAGTTCGTGCATCCGATCATTTACAAACATGGTTAAGTTCGGGTT